>NZ_DATEQZ010000063.1:0-5360 GCF_035272065.1 Binatus sp. (SeqCode) | reverse complement strand
ACGTGGCGGCCGGCGCAATCCTCGTCGAGGAAGCACGCGGCCGCGTCAGCAACATGGACGGCTCCGAGCTTGAGCTGGCCGGCGCGAATATCGTGGCGACCAACGACCGGCTGCACGAACAGCTCATCGAAGCGATTGCTCAGGCGCGGCCGGAAGCCGACCGCCGCCACGCCGAGATGCTTCGTGAGACCAAGGCCTCGGCGTAGAAATACTTGCTTGATTTTCGCAGCACGCCTCAGATGAGCGCGCAGATTCGCCGCGCAAGCCGCGACTAGCGCTGCGCGACGAACATCCCGGTATCCTTGCTGATTCGAATTTCGCCGCGGGCGGCGATTTCATTTTCGAGATGCCGGCGCAGGCCGGCAACCTGTTCGTCGCTGACTCTGCTGCGCACGCGCATCGAACAGATATAGTCCATCAACGGCGCGGCTTCGGTTACCACCAGCGAGTCGGGATAGCGTTCGAGCTTCACCTCGCCGAAAGCCCGGCGCATGTAAGCCTCGCCACTCTCGAGGCCAAATCGCACCGTCGACTCCGTCATTCGCGGAACCGAAAAAAAACGCGCCGCAAGTTCGTCGATCTCTCGCATGTTCGCGACTCCCATCGTGGCCGCATAGCAGAACCCCGACGGCTTGAGCACGCGCCGAACCTCGCCGAGCGCGCGTGGAATGTCGGGCACATGATAGAGCATGTGATTGGCGATCACCGCGCCGAACGATGCGTCGCGAAACGGGAGCGCCTGCGCGTCGGCCTGCGCGAAGGTAAACCGATGGCCCAGCCGCGCGAGATTGGCGCGCGTTTCGCGGATCATTCCGTCGGACATGTCGGTTAGAATCACGCGCCATCCCGCAGGCACCTGCACCGGGCTGCGCCACAAGATGCCGGTGCCGCAGCCGAGCTCGAGCACGCTGGCGTTTTCAGGAATCCGAAAATGATCGAACATCCAGCGCATCAGCCCGTAGCGATTGGTGCTGAAGCGCTGATGCAGCCGAATCCGCGCCGACAGGTTGGAGCCGTCCTTGTATTGCTCGCGCAGGCGCCGCGCGGAGTCGATTTCGGTGTTTGTCGCCATCGCCGCGATGTTGGCGCACTAATCCTTTTCCGTCAACGCGTCGCACTTTCTTGTTCGCGGCGATTCCTTGATATAGTGCTTGGCTGTGCCGCACCGTTCGCCCCGGTAGTGAAAAGGACATCACGGAGGTCTCCGGAACCTCAAGTCCGGGTTCGATTCCCGGCCGGGGCATTAAAAACCGCCTATAAGATAAGGGTAATTTTTGCGGACGCGCGAGCAGAACGCCCTGACCGTGCCCCGACCGTGCCCTTTTCTTATTATCCACGGATGGCGACCACTTTTTTCGCAGCGCGCGCCGCCTTCTGCTCGTTCACGTGCGCGTTGAGCTTGCCCACGGCGCGTCTCAGGGTTTCGTCGTTGATGATGTTGTACCGTTTTAACATGCAGATATCCTTCCATCCGACCAGGTCCATCGTCACCAGTGGATCGACTCCGGCGTTGATCAGGTTGCGGGCTGCGGTTCGCCGAAAATCATGCGGGATTCGTCCAGCGCACCCGGCCACCTTACACGCCTCGCGCCACGCCGGCAGGTAGTCGACTATCTGGTTGCCGTAACGGCCGGGAAACAGCCAAGGAATGACCCGCCCGGTTTCAATCTCGATCTTTCGCCTCGCCACAAGTTGCGCATCGATGGTCTCGCGGAGTTCGGGAATCACATCGAGCGGAAACTTTCGGGGCTGCTCGTTCTTCGCCTCGTAAGCTTCGAGCACCAGCATATCGTCAATGATGTGTTTTGGCTGCCGGGTACAAATTTCCGACGGAGCGCGCCAGCCCGTATAGTACGCAACAGTCATGACGGGCTTTAAATAGTCGGGGAGGTGCTTGCGAACCTCGGCGAACTGATCCCACTCGAAAAAGCCGGTGCGCCGGTTCCGCTCTTTGCTCAACTTGATGTACGGTACCGCGGCAACCATCGGCGGCGTCTGATGAGACGCTAACACGAACGCATGCCGCAGCGACGCCAACTCCCGATTGACGGTCGCGACCGCGCATCCGATTCGCGGCGCCTTTTTGTATTCGACACCGCCTTTTCGTTTCTCGGCGCGGCGGTCGGGCTGCTCCGGGCGCCATTTTTTGTAATCAGGAATCCGCACGGTGATATCGTCCACAAGGCAATCGCCGCCGAAAAACGCCTGCAGGTGGTTAAAGGCGTCTTCCTGCCGCGCGAGCGAATCAAACCCGTTGTCCGCGTAATCAGCAAAGACCAGCTTGGCGAGATCGTCGAGGGTGGTGCGGCGAACTGCGGCGGTTACCGGCTTGCCGATTCCCGCCTGCCCGATGCGCAGCTTCAGCAAGTCCGCCGCGACTGCGTGAACCTCGGAATGCGAGTTCTCGCGGTGCTTGACGCCACGGTGACTGTACCGAATCCACCACACGGCCGATTCCTGAAGCTCGCCGGTTTTCTCGTTCCTGTACCTCGGCCGATAGACCGAGCCAATTCCTCGTGTGATTCTCATTGGACGTCCTCCTGCTGGCGTTTGAGCGGGGTCCGCAAATAGGCTTCAAGAGCGGCCGTCACCATTTTCTGCAGCGAAGTCTTTTCCCTCACCGCCCGGATTTTTGCCCGCTCGACCATCGCCTCGGGCAATCGAATCGTCAGTTTATGCATGTGTCCAAACCTCCACTGTGGACCATGGCTCGACGCCGCTTTGCCGTCAAGCTGCCTTTAGGCCGTCCTCCGCTCCAGCCACCGGAGGATTCCGTTCCTCGAACAAAGCAGACTCTTGCGGGAAATCCGCTTCACGAACGGAAGATGCTTCGCGTTCCGGTAGATCCACTGACGTCCGTGTCGAAGAATCGCCGCCGCCTCATCGACCTTGATCCATTCGTCCTGCTTTGCCGGTTCGGCGGCCGGTTGATCCTGGGCGCATTCAAGCTCTGCGACCAGAACGCTCTGCGCGACCGCGCTGCGCCGCAGCAACGCCGACAGCGCAGCCCTGGGGAGCCCCGTCGCGCGTTTCGGATCGGCAGCGAGTTCGTCAAGGGTCGGAATCGCGTGTAAGTCACTCATCACGATTCCTCCTTCGCCCGACGCGCCGTAACGCGCCCGCGCGACTCCAACTCAGCTTTCTTGCCCGTCAGCTTTTCCCAGCGCGCGACCGCCACATCGACGAAGCGCGGCTCTAGCTCGATCGCATAGCAACGGCGCCCGAGCTGCTCGGCAGCGATTAGCTGGGACCCAGAACCGCTGAAAGGTTCGTAACAGAGGTCATTCGGACTCGTGTGCAGTTCCATCGGGATCGCGAAAAGCCGATTCGGCTTCGAGGTCGGATGCTCGCTGGTTTCAATCTCGGCGTTCGGAACCTGCCAGACCGTGCTCGGGTAGCCACCTTCCTCTTTGCGCCCGACCTCCGGTTTCTGCCCTTTTATCCAGCCGAACATGCACGGCTCGTGCGCCCACATATAAACCGAGTAAGTCAGGACGGGCCGACTCTTGAACCAGATGATCTGCTGATGAACGAACGCGCCGACCTCGTTCCAAACCGCCTCGAGCATCGCCTGTCGCTTGCTCGCGTGCCAGCAATACCAGGCTGCGTTGGGTGCGATCGCGTGGCTCACTGCGACCCGGCAGAATGAAAGGTAGAAGGATCGTCCTTCGTCCGCTCCACCGCTTTCATTCTCGAATGTCGTAGACCCGGCCTCGCGATAAACCTTCGACCAGTCTTTGTCCTTGTTCGCCTTTCCGCGGTTTGCCCGGGTCGCCGGATGCGAGCCGCCACTATAGTTCACGGCGTAGGGCGGGTCGGTCGCGAATAGGACCGCCCGCTCATCGCCCATAAGCCGCTGAACGCTTTCCGGGCGCGTAGAATCGCCGCACAGCAGCCGGTGCTTACCCAAAAGCCAAAGGTCGCCCAGCTTTGTTACAGGCTTGCCCGGCGGCTCGGGAATCGCGTCCTGTGAGACTTCTCCAAGTTTTTTCCGCCCAGCAACAACCCAATATTCATGATTGATCGTGGTTTCGCCGCGGCGCAGTTTCTCTTTATCCGCCTCAGGCGCCCGCTCGATGATCAGTCGGACCTTGTCGACGGTGTCGTGCGAGACCGAGGCGATCGCGGCGAGTTGATCGCGCGTCTCACCCTCCGCAGAGTTCTGCGCAGGGTCCGCCTTACCGCGCAGCATCCGGCGCTTCGCCTGACCGGCCAGTAGCGGCTCAAGCCGCAAGGCTAGCTCGACGCGCTGAAATGGTGTCAGGTTGCGGCGCGCGAATTGGTTCTGGATTATCCAGGCCTTGGCCGCTTCGCGCGAGGGAAGGTTGATGGCCTGGACGTGATAGCGCAGCCCGTGCTTGGTGCAGAGGCGGAGCCGGTTGTGGCCGTCGAGTAAAATTTCGCGCCACGTAATCAGCGCGTCGCGGCAGCCGTGCGCCAGTAAACTGTTCTCAAGCCCCGCCAACTCCGCCGCTGAGAGCGGCGGAATCAGCTTCTCAAATTCAGGATCGATCCTTGGTATTGCAACTTTGTTCGCCACCGGACGCCCTCGGTCCGGGGCGCCGGCACAAAGTCGCCACGCGTTTGCAAGAGGCGGACAGAATCCGCGTTGCAACACTGCTCTCCGAGAAGAAACCTCGGTGCAGGTTTCCGACCCTGAAAGCCATCCGTGAAACTCACGGCGGGGGCGGAGGCTGGTAGAACGTTGCTAATCATCGTCACACTCACGATTTTGCTAATTTCATGTTGAACAATGCATTCGGGCTGTCACCGATGCGCTTGCAGCGATAGCCAAGTTCGATCGCAGCCAAGATAAGCGCGCCGTTCGTCACATAATGGATGTGCTCGCCGGACGTGCGCTCCACGACGTGCTTCAGCGAGTAGGAATGACTGAACCGGTTCACGGTTTTCCTCGGCGCGGCATTACGCCGCAGCCAGCGCTTGCAGACCGCCACCTCGCGACGGTCAGGCGGCGTTCGATCGCATTTCTCATCGCCCGGCGCGCACAGGCCGAACGCATGGAGGTAAGCGCCGTCGATGAGTTTTGGTTTCCTTTCATGTTTTGCCATTGCGCAGTTCTCCCCACACAGAGTTTAGGCGTGGGGAGCAGACCACGCGGTTATTGTTTTAGTGGTTCCTCTTTATCTCATTCCTTCACGCTACTTGCTCCACCGCTCGAAGCCTTCACGCTTGCACGTCGAATAGGCGTCGAGCCGCGCGCCCTTCGTAGCGCCTACAATCATGCCGTAGAACCTGTCAGGCTTGCCGACCTTCGGAATCGGCGCGTCGAAGCTCGTAACGACCTTGTTGATGTTGAACTTCGCGTCGCCCTTCGTACCATAGACGACGAACTCTTCATT
>NZ_DATEQZ010000062.1:0-5856 GCF_035272065.1 Binatus sp. (SeqCode) | reverse complement strand
CTATGACTATCGGTATCGAGCAGTTCCGCGACCTGCACGAACTGCGTCTGGACCGGATGCTGTCGCAGCCCTTCCGGGGCCGGGTCGGTGACTACCCAATCAGTCACACGGGCCTAGATGCCGAAAGCCTCACCAAGGCTTCCCGGTAAATCGCCAGTTCAAACAAGCTGCCATCAGTCATTCGCGTTCCTTTCTCCTGAACAAAAAAACGTTTCACGTGAAACGTTTTCGCTCAAACCCCAGCGAGTAGCCTCGTTTCTCTCCCATTCTCGGAAGTTAGCCGTAATTGCGCACGCGCGGCTGACTTCGGCGGCGCGATGCGCGACAATAGCCGCGATGTCCAAAAAGAAGGACAACAATCCCTCGCGGGGCGAGCTCGTTCGCCTGACGGCGCGGTGCAAGGCTGCGGGTTGAGCCGGTAAGCTCGGTCCGGCGGACCTTTCCGCAGTCCTCGCGCGGCTCGATTTGCCGAGCCATCCTGATTTGCTCGTCGGAATCTCCACGGGCGACGACGCCGGAGTGTTCCGTCTGTCCGACGACCTCGCGATCGTCAACACCGTCGATTTTTTCACGCCGGTGGTGGACGATCCTTTCACCTACGGACAAATCTCCGCCGCCAACGCGCTGTCCGACGTCTATGCGATGGGCGGAGTGCCGCGTACCGCGCTCAACATCGTGTGCTGGCCGCAAACCGGATTGCCCGGCGAGATGCTCGCCGAAATTCTGCGCGGGGCGGCAGACAAGGCGCGCGAGGCCGGCGTCGTAATCGTCGGCGGCCACACTGTCGCCGACGAGGAAGTGAAATTCGGAATGGCTATTACTGGTGTGATCGATCCGCGGCGAATCGTGCGGAACGTCGGCGCGCAGGTCGGCGACACGCTGGTGCTGACCAAGGCGCTCGGCACGGGAATCCTGATGACCGCGTTCAAGCGCGACGCACTCGGCGACGACGCTTACCAGGCCGCCGTCCGCTCGATGACGCAGCTCAACGCCGTGGCCGCATCCGCGATGCTGAAGTACGACGTTCACGCCGCCACCGACGTCACGGGCTTTGGCCTCGTCGGTCATGCGCTCAAGATGGCCGAGGGCAGCGGCGTTACGTTCGTGTTCGAGGAATCCGACCTGCCGCTCCTGCCGGGAGTGCTCGAGCAATGCCGCGCCCGAATGATTCCCGGCGGCGGCGAGCGCAATCGCGAGTACTACGCGCCGAGCGTCCGCATCTCCGACGAAGTTTCCGAAGAGATCGCGACGATTGCCTTCGACCCCCAGACCTCGGGCGGATTGCTGATCGCGATTCCCGACAAGCAATCGCTCGAGCTGCTTGCGGAGCTTCAGAGCAGCGGGCATCGCGAGGCCGCGATCGTCGGCCGTGTCGTCGCTCGTCGCGAACACCCGATCGAATTGGTCTGAGTCCACTACTCCCGGAGGCCCCAATGGATTTCTTCGAAGTCGTCACCTCAACGCCCACGATGCGCCGTTTCGTTGGCCGCCCGATCCCGGAGGCGGAGCTGGTGAAAATATTCGAGACCGCGAACATGGCGCCGTCGGGCTCCAACGCGCAGCCGTGGGAGTTCGTCGTCGTGCGCAATTCGAACGCGCGCCGCGAAATCCAGAAGCTGTACGAGGCGGTATGGGGGCCGTACAAGGACAGCGCGATCATCCGCGGCCGCACGTCGTTGTCGCCGCGCGCGGTCAAGGCGATCAAGACCGGCGACGAGTTCGCCGCGCAGCTCGCGATCGTGCCGGTCCATGTCGTGGTTTTTCTCGATCGGCCCAAGATGCGCGTCGAGCGCGGCACACCAGCTGACCTTTTCAATTTCGGCGCGACGTACGGATCGATCTTCCCCGCAATCGAACTGCTGATGCTCGCGGCGCGCGCGCTTGGAATCGGCACCGCGATGACCACGATGCTCACAAGCAAAGAGTCTGAGACCAAGGCGCTTCTTGGTGTGCCGGAGGAGTATCAGCTAATCGCGTTGGTGCCGATGGGATATCCGGCCGACGGTTTCAAGCGTCCGCTGCGCAAGCCGGTGTTCCCGAGAATTCATGACGGCCGCTGGGATCGTGCGTGGGCGCGAGGCGGTTGATCCTTCTTCGCCTCACCCGTTCGTCGGGAGAGGCCGACGTTCGTCTTCGAGCGGCGGGTGGGACCAAGTCTTCTGAAATTCTTTCGATCCGAAGCCGCGACGCGCAGCATGAGCCCTTGTGGGGCGAGGTTGATTCGCAGAACCCTCACCTAAACCTCTCCCCTGAAATAACGGGCGAGGGATCAGAGGCCTGCGTCGGTCACGGACGGAACAGCGTCACTCATCTCGCCGTCACTATCACGAGCGAGGATGCACGGCACGACTGTTCGCACACAGTCGTGCGCCGTGTCATCGGCAGTCGAAAGTGACCCCCCTTTCCCCGGAAATCCCCGCGCGCCCTAGCCCTTGTTGACGTTTGAGGCTTGCAAGCCCTTGGGGCCTTGCGCAACCTCGAACTCAACGCGCTCGCCCTGTTCGAGCGAGCGGAAACCCGCCCCATCGATGGCGCTGTAGTGGACGAACACTTCCTGCCCGTCCTCCATCGTGATGAAGCCGTAGCCCTTTTTCGGGCTGAACCACTTGACCGTCCCGTTAGCCATTTTCCCCCATACCTCCTGAAGGGAACCCGGCCGGAGCACCCACTCGCGGCCTGCTCCCGCCGGCGACGCCGCTTCCCCAAGCAGCGCGCGTAACGGCGGGCATATAGCACAAGACGAGGCGCTTACCAAATGGGTAAAACTCGCGAAACCGCGCCGTAATATGTTTGGCGATCGAGAAGGAGGCGATGCAGCGGCTAATATTGCCAGCGCCGAATTGGACGGGCGTGTATGTGGCAGTGGTCGGGAATCTGGCGCATTACGTCGTCGATGCCGAATTTGTCGGCACCGTACTTCGCGCGCGCGATCAGCGAAAGCGCCTCGATCATGAATGCGCGCTCATCGTCGGTGGGCAGCGTGCGATGGTCTCCCAGCACGGCCATGGGAGTGTCGCAGGAATCGCAATCCAGGATTGAAAATTTGAACGGATGAACGAAGTCGGCGTAGCGCTGGGTGTAATCACGCAGCTCGCACAGTTCGCATTTCGGCATCGCGACTAAGCCACCCCGGATTTGCGCGCAACCGGACGCATCGCGAGCCATGGACGGCTCGCGATACGTCGAGGCTCAAATTCCTACTTCGGAGACGCGGCCGCCGCGGGCGCTGCCATCGCGGGCGAAGGAGCACCCATCGCGGACGAAGGCGCAGCCATTGCGGGCGCCATCGGGGCTTCTTTGCCGCTCTTGGCATACGGCGACGACTTGGTCGCGGCCTTGGCGGCTTCCTTCGCGTGCCGCTTACAGCGATAGACGCTGGAGGTCGAGATGTTCAGGTCCTTGGCGATTTCCTTGGCATGCTTGCCGCTGTTGACCTCGTTCATCACGGCGTCGCAATCGACCTTGGCGGCATAGGCGGGCCGGGCGGTGGCCGTGAACGCGACGGTTGTCAGTAGCATGGCCGAGGCCGCCGCAAGCGCAAATTTCTTCATCGACATTTTCTTCCCCGTTCAAGTTAGGGTTGTTTGGAGCGATGCACAGTATTTCAAAATACACGCGTCATCAAAAGAGGCGCGCAAAGCTCTCCCAGAAGCTTATGGCTTCGGCTTGGCAAAGCCTGGAAAGGACGGTTGGCGTTTCTCCTGCAAGGCGGCGACGCCCTCTTTAAGATCGTCGCTGAAAAATCCCATCATCTCCATCGCTAGCGATGCGTCGAAGGCCGGGCCCGCCACGCGCAGCCAGTTGTTGAGCGAGCGTTTGGTGAATCGCACTGCCTGCTGCGGGCCGCGCGCGAGCTTGCGCGCGACTTCCATCGCCTTGCCCATCAGCTTGTCGGCGGGGACGCACAGGCTCACCAGCCCGATGCGCTCGGCCTCTTTGCCGTCGATGAAATCCGCGGTCATCAGGTAGTACTTGGCCTTGGCCATGCCGCATAGCAATGGCCATACGATCACCGCGTGATCGCCGGCCGCGACGCCGAGCCGCAAGTGTCCGTCCGTGATGCGCATCGACTCGGACGCGATGCTGATGTCCGCCATGAACGCGACCGCCAGGCCCGCGCCGACAGCGACGCCGTTGATCGCCGAGATGATCGGCTTGTCGAGATTGATCATGTTGTAGACGATGTCGCCGGCTTCCTTCCACGCCTTGCCGACGTCGAACGCGCTCGACGCCATCGCCTGGATCATCTCGAGGTCGCCACCGGCAGAGAACGCACGCCCGGCGCCGGTCACCACGATGACGTTGGTTTCGACGTCGTCGGCGATGTCAAGCCACACGCGGCTCAACTCCCAATGCAGGCGGTTGTTGGTGGCGTTGAGCACCTCGGGACGGTTGATCGTGATGAGCAGAATACCGTCGCCCTCACGCTCGAACAGGAGATGCTGGTACTCGCTATACTTCATCGTTTCACCGTCCACCCGCACAGCGGTACGCCTGGGCGGATTGCCGCTTAGCCTTTGTAAATGTCGATGACCTTGCCGAGCAGTGCGATTGCTTCGGGTTTCGGGCGCTGAAAACTATTGCGGCCGATAATCGAGCCGTAGCCGCCGCCCGCCTGAATCCCGCGGACGGTGTTCAGCAGCGATTCGTCGGTCTCCTTCGCGCCGCCCGAGAAAATGACGATTCGCCGGCCGGCGAATGCGGCCTGCATCACGTGCTGAATGCGCGCCGAGAGCGGTTCGAGCGGAATTTTTTGGGAGTCGTAAACTTTCTTCGCATCGGCTTGTTCGATGAACGCGGTCGGCGGCTTGACCTTGATGATATTGGCGCCGAGTTGCGACGCGATTTGCGCTGCGTACGCGACCACGTCGAGCGCGGTCTCGCCCTGCTTGCTGATGCCGGAGCCGCGCGGGTAAGACCAGATGACGAGCGGCAGGCCGTTGGCCTTGGCTTCTTCGCCAATCGCGCGCGCCTCCTGGTACATCGACTTTTCCTGCGTCGAGCCTGGGTAGATCGTCAGACCAACCGCGGCGGCGCCGAGCCTCAGAGCGTCCTTGACGCTGGCGGTCATCGAGGGCGCGGGATCTTTTTCGTCGTTGAGAACGTCGTGGTTATTAACTTTCAGGATGAGCGGAATCTCGCCAGCATACTCGGCGACTCCCGCTTCGAGGAGTCCGAGCGGCGCCGCGAACGCGTTGCATCCCGCGTCGATGGCGAGCTGAAAGTGATAGCGCGGGTCGTACGCAGGTGGATTGATCGCGAAGCTTCGCGCGGGCCCATGCTCGAAGCCTTGGTCCACGGGCAGAATGACGAATTTGCCGGTGCCGGCGAGTTTGCCGTTGTTGAGCATCCGCGACAGGTTGTTGCGCACGCTGCCGTTATCGGAATCGTAGTAGCTGAGAATCTCACGAACGCGCTTGGTCATATGCCTCCGCCTCCCGTCGGGAGTGTCCCCTGCGCAGTTTGCACTCCTATATCACAACATCGCCGCCGCGCAGTGAGCCGCGCCCAGCAGTCCGGCGGCTGGATTCAGCGATACGCGGACTTCGATCCGCTTCAGGATCTCGTTGAGCCTGCCCTTGGCCAAGAATCCCCGCATGAACGCACCACCGGTCAGCATCGGCAAAATTTTCGGCGCGATGCCTCCACCGAGAAAGACACCGCCCAGCGCCAGGACTTTTAGCGCGAGGTTGGCGGCCTCCGAACCGTAAATATCGCAAAACATGGTGAGCGCGCGAACGCAAACGGGGTCGCGCCCCGCCAGTGCCGCCTCGCTAACCACGGCTGACGCATCGCCGGCGGCGATTTGCGCCGTCAGCCATACGGGCTCTTCGACGCGGCTCTCGCGCCTTAGAA
>NZ_DATEQZ010000061.1:0-33126 GCF_035272065.1 Binatus sp. (SeqCode) | reverse complement strand
TGAATCATCAGCCCACACCACTCTTCCACACCGTGCCGCGACTGAAGTAGGTCGCGGGTAGAACCTGCAATCCCAGTCCCGCGTCCCTAACGAGATATGAAACTTGAGTAATCAAACCCTTTCCTCAACACCCTGCTAGGTAGCGTCTCAATGCTGCGACCAGACGGCAGCCAGGCTCCCGGGTCACCGTTCAATCCCACCGGTAGCATCTGGGGCGCCTGGGCGGTGTCGATCGATGGCAACGACCACGTCTGGGTTTCCAACTTTGCGCCCGGCGGCGGCGTCAGTGAGTTGTGCGGTGCACGTACTGAGACCTGTCCACCCGGAATGAAGACTGGCGATGCGATTTCTCCGCCCGGAGGGTACAAGGGCGGTGGTATGCAGATGCTGGTCGATGCTTCCATCGATCCGGCAGGCAACGTTTGGGTGTCGAACAACTGGCAGGATCCTTCTTCTTGCTACGGCCAACCGGATGAGAGCGTTTCAACCTGTTGTGGAGGCCAGGGAATGACTGTCTTCTACGGCATGGCCAAACCGGTCCGCTCGCCGCAGATCGGCCCCGCGCGAGGCTTCTAGCACAGGTGGGAGGCGCAACTTTGAGACACCTGTGCGTAAGAGCGATTGCCCTGCTGGGAATCCTATGCTTCCTGGTCGTCGGTCCTGCCGCCGCGCAGACGGACGAAAACAAATCGCTCGACGAGGTCAACAAGGAACTCTCTAACCCGATTTCAAGCATCTGGGCGCTTCAGCTTCAGGAAAACACTTACTGGCTCAACAAGCCCGATCGCAACGTCGTCAACCTGCAATTCCAGCCCGTACTTCCGCTGGCTTTAACCGACGATTGGAACCTAATCACCCGGCCAGTCTTCCAGGTCATGAACTCCACTCCCTACGTCAATGAGACCGGCCATTTACATCGCGTCACCGGCTTCGGCGACACGATCCTCGCTATGATGCTCTCGCCCAGCCCGAAGGTTGCCGGTCCATGGCTGCTCGCCGCAGGCCCTAGCTTCATTTTTCCAACGGCGACTAACTCTCGTCTAGGTCAGAACAAATGGCAGCTAGGACCCGCCGGCGTCTTCGGCTACCTGGGTGATAAGTGGCTTGCAGGAGTATTTCCCCAGCAATGGTTCTCGGTCGGCGGTAACGGCTCAAACACCGTAAGCCAGATGAACATCCAATACTTCTTCGTCTACTTGCCCGGCCACGGGTGGGGTATCGGTACGTCGCCGAACATGCTCGTGAACTGTACGCAAACAAGAGCGGCAACATGGTTACGTTTCCTATCAGTCTGAATATCAGCAAAGTGATTAAGATTGGCCCCTTGCCAGTGAAGCTGGCGGTCCAGCCCCAATACATGCCACTCCATCCCGACGTTTTCGGCCAGAAATGGAACCTCCAGTTCGCAATCACCCCAGTCATCCCCAAACTGGTAAAGGGAAACATCCTCGAAGGTTGGTAAGTCGTCACGATATTCGTGCTTTGTTCTCCTGAACAAAAGTACCGTTTCACGTGAAACATTTTCGCTTTAAACCGCAATAACTGAGCGGCGTTTTCCTTGGATCAGGCGAAACCCGATGCGGAATGTGTGCCGCAATTGCGAGAAATCGTTCGCGCATCGAGCGAAGCACCCGGTTCCTTCGCTGCGCTCAGAAGAGACAAAATTCTCTTATCACTGGGTGGAGGGGTCACCCCTGCCCAGGGAAGCGTGAAACCCACGGCGGGTTTCACATTAGATCAAGTGAGTTTCGGATCCGTCCCTTCGACTTCGGGACGACGCAAAAACGTGCGACACTGGCGCGGGAGAAATTCCGCGATGCCTCAGGTCATACTTGCCATCGACCAGGGAACTACCGGCACGACGGTATTTGTCGTCGATGCGCGCGGGCGGATTCGCGGCCGCGCTTACGCGGAGATTCGGCAGTTCTATCCGAAGCCCGGATGGGTCGAGCATGACCCCGAAGAAATCTACCGCTCGGTCGTGACCCTCTCGAAAAAAGCGATCGCCGCCGCGAAGGTGCCGACCTCCGCGGTCGGCGGCATCGGCATCACCAATCAACGCGAGACGTTCGTGGTATGGGAACGGCGCAGTGGCCGCCCCGTCTATCGCGCGATCGTGTGGCAATGCCGCCGCAGCGCGGCGATCTGCGACGCCCTGCGCGAGCGCGAGCCTGAGGTCGCGCAGCGTACGGGCCTGCTCGTCGATCCGTACTTCTCGGGCACCAAGCTCAAGTGGCTGCTCGACGCGAAGCCCGAATTGCGCGAGCGCGGTGCGCGCGGCGAGCTGTGCTTCGGCACCATCGACACCTGGCTCGTATACAAGTTGTCGCGCGGTGCGGAGTTCGTGACCGACTACACCAACGCCTCGCGCACGATGCTGTTCAACCTCGCGCGCCGCGAATGGGACGACGAGATGCTCGCGATGCTCGGGATTCCGCGCGAGATGCTGCCGCGGGCCGCGAGCTCGCGCGGCCCGCTGGCAGAGACGGCGCCCGGCACGATCGCGCCGCACGCGATTCCGATCGCGGCGGTGATCGGCGATCAGCAATCTGCGCTGTACGGGCAGGGCGCGGTCGCGGCGGGCGACTCGAAGGCGACTTACGGCACGGGCGCGTTCCTGCTGATGAACACCGGCGACAAGATGGTGCCGTCGAAAAATCGGTTGCTCACGACGGCGGCGCTCGGTCCTGCCGGTGAGCCCGTTTATGCGCTCGAGGGCTCCGTGTTTATCGCGGGCGCGGCCGTGCAATGGCTTCGCGACGGCCTCAAGCTGGTGTGCACGGCCGCGGACACCTACGCCGAGGCGCGCGCCAGTCTCGCGAGGAATAAGGATCGCACGCATCCTTACGTAGTGCCTGCGTTCGTCGGGCTCGGTGCGCCGCATTGGGACGCAAACGCGCGCGGCGCGATCATGGGAATCACCCCCGGCACCACTCGCGCCGATATCGTCCGCGCCACGCTTGACAGTATCGCCTACCAGGTGCGCGACGTAATTGTTGCGATGGAATCCGACACCGGCAATCCGATGAGCGAGTTGCGCGCCGACGGCGGCGCCACCGCGAACCGCTACCTGATGCAGTTCCAGGCCGATATCCTTGGCAAGCTGGTCCGGCGCGCGAAGATAGCTGAGACCACCGCGATGGGTGCCGCGATGCTGGCAGGCCTGGCCATAGGAGTCTGGAAGTCACCGGATGAAATGCACGCGCTCGTCAAAGGAGCCGACGTCTTCAAGCCGAAAATGCAAACCGCCGAGCGTGAGCGACTGCTTGCCGGATGGCACGACGCGGTCTCGCGCACGCTCACGAAGCGATCGTAGAGAATCGAGGTATCACCACAAATGCCGGAGAATGGAAAACCGTACGTCACCGCCCTGTACCCTGAGCAGCACGACCAGGCCGCCGACTCGCTCGGCCGCGCGTTCATCAACGATCCAACCTTCAAGTCGATAGTTCCGGATATCACCGATCCGGCGGAGCGCGCCAAGCGCCTTCCGGACTTGTTCCGCGCGATGCTGGCGATAGAGCGTCGCAACGGGCAGCCAGTGTTCGGCGTGATCGACGACAATGGACGCGTGGTTGCCGCTGCTATGACCGAAGGGGTCGGGCATCCCGGCACGCTTGGTTTGCTTGCAACCGGGCTCGGACAGATGCCGCGGCTGATTGGGGCGATAGGGTGGGGCGGCCTTTACCGCGCGCTGACTCTCTTCAGCATACTGGCAGACAACCATCCCAAGGAGCCGCATCTGTACTTGCAAGTGCTCGGCTGCGATCCGCCTTTTCAGGGCAAAGGATATGGCAAGGCGCTGCTCGACAGGCTTGCGCTCGAGGCCAAGGCGCGGCCCGAGATAGCCGGCGTGTACCTCGAGACGGCGACCGAGGCAAACGTCGCGTTCTACAGTTCGAAGGGCTACAAGATCTTGGGCGAGCTGTATCCGCTGGGCGTCAGGACATGGCGGATGTACCAGCGCAAGCGGCAGGGGTGACCCCTGCACCCAGTATTAGGAGACGGCGGCGAGCGGGTGGAAGGATCTCGGGCAGTGGCGCTTGTTTTTTTGTCATCCTGGCGAAACGAGCAACGCGAGTGGAAGGAAGGATCTCGGACAGTGGCGCGTAAGCGCCGCCGGTTCCGGTTTTGAGGTCGCGAAGCGGTCCTGTGCCGATGCTGTCGCGCAAGCTTCCGGCCCTCTCATTGGATGCAGCATCTCAGAAACCGGTACTGGCTTCGCTGGCGCGAAGCTGTCCGAGATCCCTTTGACTAAGCTCAGGGCAGGCTCTTCCGGCCGCTCGCGTTGCTCGCTCCGGTCAGGATGGCAAATTGGTTACCGCGCCGCGTCGCGCGGATGGATGGTGGTGATGCGCAGTCCTTTGGAGGTCCAGCCGACGTCGAAGCCGACGATGTCGCCTTCGCGAATCAGATCGATCCCCGGCATCGTGCCGCCGATTCGCGCGCCGGCGACCGCCACGAACGGAAACTCGAATGGGATCTCCTTGCCGCTATGCGAGCGCACTACGCCACAGCCGCGCGCGCGGTCAAGCTTGAGAATCATCCCCTGGTAGAAATTTCCCGGAAAACGCTCGCCGTCGTATTCGTCAGCCACCACCTATCGAGTAGCATCCCGGAGCGCCGCGGAAAAGCTCCACTCTTCAAATCCGCGCGAAGAAACCTTCAGGAACCCAGCTTGTAGTCGATCACCTTGGTGACCGATTCGACCAGCAGCTTTCCGTTGACCGACTTCTTGACCTCTTCCCTGACGAGGCCGCCCGGGACGTCGTCCGACAGCCAGTCTTTCGAGGTGGACAGCTCCCGGCCGGTCTTGACCGAGGTCTCGACCCAATGAGTTTTGATCTTGTTGCCGAGTACGGTCACGTCCTCGTCGCCCTCGGTTTCCTTGACGACCGGCTGTTGCGACGGCTTTTCCAGCAGTGACTCGTCTGCGTGGCTGATTTCACCGTTGGCGAAGAGGGTCACCTTGTCGGCGGGCATCTCGGTTTCGCTGCCTTCTCCGAGATCAATCCTGGTCTCCTCGAGTGTGGCTTTG
The DNA here is from genome assembly GCF_035272065.1 of Binatus sp. (SeqCode). Taxonomy (GTDB): domain Bacteria; phylum Desulfobacterota; class Binatia; order Binatales; family Binataceae; genus Binatus. The sequence goes on along the minus strand of NZ_DATEQZ010000061.1, from coordinate 28,088 downwards.
TCCTTGTCGAGGTCGACCAGCTTGGTGTTGATACGCATGACGGCGCCGCCCGGCGGATGAGCCATGGCTTCCACGACGCCGATATTGTTCTCCTGATGTTCGAGTATCTTCCGCTCAAGGGTAACGTACGTGCCCGGTTTGAAGTGAGACCATTGCTGGTATTCCGGATTGGGCGGCGGTGGATGCGAATCGTCGGCAGCCATGAGGAAGAGACTTGCGCCGAAAAGAGTAGAGCCCAGGATTGCCGCGGATAGCGTCGGGCGGAATCTCATGGCGAGACCTCCTGAGTGACTTGGGTAGTCGTCGAAGAACTGGATACTAGGACTGCGCGAGATCCTACTGAAAGAAAATCCTCGATGTCAACCGTAACCCGCGGAAGTCGGAGAGCATAATCTACTTCAGGTTGACATTGGACTTGAGTAATCGTTAGATCGAAATACTTACTGGGATTTCGACGACAGCTTATACAACCGGGAATGAGTTATCCGGGAGGAGAGAAACCGGTGGAATCCGACAAACCAGCCATCCGGAACAGGCTTAAGGAACGGCTTCGAACGATCGTCACTACAGGCGCCAGTACTGTTGTGCTCGCGACGACTATACTTAGTGCGCTCCCCGCTGACGCCAACGTCGCGGACAACAATCCCGCAGGAACTCTCCAGCAGCGCGTCGAGAAAGTGCGCCCCCAGGCTCAAGATGCGAACGCCAACATGCAGCAGCAGGGTGATTCGAAAATCCAGCTCGCATGGTGGCGCAATTGGCGCAACGGCGGATGGCGCGGATGGGGCTGGCCGAACTGGCACAACTGGCGCAACTGGCGCAATTGGTAATCTGTAAGCTGCGACTCGAGCGGCGATTCCAGGTGCGTCGCGCGGTATCGAGCAATACTCAAAATGGCTGCGGGCAATGGATGGCGAATAGCCGGACCGCTCGAGCTTCTCGTCCTGCAGCCGACTCCATTCTGCAACCTCGATTGTACATACTGCTATCTTCCCGATCGCGACTCCAAGCATAGGATGTCCGACGCGACGCTGAATCGCGTCTTCCAATTCGTCTTCTCAAGTGGAATCGTTGAGCAGGGGTTCACCGTGGTGTGGCACGCGGGCGAGCCGATGGTCCTGCCGGTCGGTTACTACGAACGTGCGATTGAAATTGTGGCCGCGCATAATCCGGCAGGCTTACAGGTTGGCCATTCGTTCCAGACCAATGGCGTACTGATCGATGACGCGTGGTGCGATTTTTTCAAACGGCATCACGTCAACGTCGGCGTCAGCGTTGACGGGCCGGCTTTTCTTCACGATCGCAATAGAAAAACGCACAACGGGGCCGGGACTCAGCGTCGAGTCATGGAAGGTATCCGAAGACTGCAGAGCAACGAGGTGCCGTTCCACGTGATCTCAGTGCTCACCGGCGAATCACTCGATTACGCCGACGAGCTATACGATTTCTACCTCGAGAACGAGATCCGGGAGGTCGCGTTCAATATCGAGGAGATCGAAGGACCGCACGCAGCGTCCACGCTCGGCGGCGCCGAAGTCGAGAGGCGATTCCGGCGTTTCATCGGGCGATTTTTCGACCTCGTCGCGCGCGACGAATTGGCCATCAGCGTGCGCGAGTTCGACTCAATGGTTCCGCTCATCCTTGGCAGCGACCGCGACGACGTTCCACTGACCCAGGAGAATGCGCCGTGCGCGATATTGAGTGTGGACTGCGAAGGTAACTTCACTACCTACTCGCCGGAACTGCTCGGCCTTAAAAGTAGTCATTACGGCGATTTCGCCATAGGCAATGTGACTAACGATACTCTCTCGTCCGCGATGAATGGCGAAAAATTCCAGCGTATGAGTAATGATATCGCGCGCGGACTGAGTAAGTGCCGCAACACATGTGAATACTATAGTTTGTGCGGAGGCGGCGCGCCGGTGAATAAGTATTTCGAGAATGGCTCGTTCGACTCGACCGAGACCATGTTCTGCCGCTTGAATCGCAAGGTAATAGTCGATGTGATTGTCGCGAAGCTGCAACATCCGATTGGCGTCGCGACCGACGGCGCCTGACGCAGACGCAGTGAAAATTCGTCACGCGCCGCGGTACCAGAGTCGGCTGACGCTGGCCGAACGTGTGCAGGTCTTCGACTCTGCCGAATGGCGGCCCGCCAGCGCGGACGAGGTGGCGGCGATGTGCGCCGACGACGGCGACGTGTCGGTAGTCGCGATACCCCGGCATTTGTTGAAGCGATGGTGGAGTCTGGCTGAATCGGACCGTATAACTACTGGGTTTGAAGGCTATGCTCGCGAGATCGCCGAGTATTTCGAGTACAAGAACTGGATCTTGCCGGCCACTCCATTGATGGAGGTGGTGGGTTCTGACGGTCGGCGCGATCGAGCGTTGGTACCGAGTCACCCGATGCGCTTCGCCAACGGAGTTGGGACGCTGTTCGCGTGTATTAACCTCGGCGACGAGAACGCCGCGATTGCTCTCGACGCGGGGTCGGCGCGGATTCGCGTCGTCCTCGAGCCCGGCGAAGGCGTGATGCTACCGGCGAGCAGCGTCCTCTGGAATCGAGCAGCTGTTGGCAGCTCGGGCGTTGCCGTTACGCTGCTGATCGGAGAGCTTTTGCCTCAATAGTCAGTAGCTACGGCATCGACAGGCAGATTTGCAATTCGTTGATAGCGTTGTCGATGTATCCAATCGCGTTGGCCTTATGCCCGTGATAGTCATTAGCGGCTTTTGCCTGTAGCACGTACCGCGCGTGCTGCAGTGCGCTCATTGCTTGAGAGATTTCAGGATGGCCGGCGGGCGGAGGTCCACCGTAATACCCAGGGCCTCCCTCTACCGGACCGTAAGGACTGGTGCTGTAGGCGGGAGTCTGTGAGCAGGCGGCACAGGCGAGCAGGACTCCGAAGATGAAACCGCTCGCGAAATATATTCCTTTGACCATTGAAGCACTCCTTTCAGGGGAATGACGATCTACATGTTTCGGACCCCGTCAGCCATCGCGCCGCAATCTACCACAGCCGGCGTTGCGGCGCATCGCGAATACCGGAGGAGCGTTCCATATCTCGCTCAAAGCCGATAAGTTCTTAAGCCAAATGCACTGTCCGCAATGCTCAGCCGAAAACCCCGAGGGAGCGAAATTCTGCAGCGAATGCGCTTCACCGATGGTGGCAAAGTGTCCGCGATGCGGCGCAAGCAACAAGCCCGGAGCCAAGTTTTGTAACGAATGCGCGGCGCCTCTTACGGCCGCCGGCCCGAAATCAATTGCTCAGCCTGAATCGATGCCATCGGTTCGCGTATTGCTGGAGGAAGCGGCGGCGACCGTCGCCGAGGGCGAGCGCAAGATCGTCACCGCGCTGTTTGCGGATATCAAGGGCTCGACCGAGCTGGAGCAGGACCTCGACCCCGAAGAAGCGCGCGCGATCGTTGACCCTGCACTGAAGCTGATGATCGACGCGGTACGTCGTTACGACGGCTACGTCGTGCAAAGCACCGGCGATGGGATTTTCGCGCTGTTCGGCGCGCCCGTTGCGCACGAGGACCATCCGCAGCGCACGCTCTACGCTGCCATCCGGATGCAGGAAGAGTTGCGCCGATACTCGACGAAGCTCGTCGCCGACGGCGGCAATCCGCTCCAATGTCGAGTCGGCGTCAACACCGGTGAAGTTGTCGTGCGATCGATCTCGACCGGTGGCGGGCATGTCGAGTACACGCCAATCGGGCATACCACGAACCTTGCCTCACGAATGCAGGCAGTGGCGCCGGTAGGCTCGATCGCAGTCGCAGAACCCACGCGCAAGTTATGCGAGGGCTATTTCGCGCTGAAGCCGGTGGGTCCGACCAGGGTCAAGGGAGTCAGCGAAGCGGTCAACGTTTACGAAGTGACCGGCCTCGGTCCTCTGCGCACGCGCCTTCAGCGCTCGGCGGGCCGCGGGCTGTCGAAGTTCGTCGGCCGCGAGCGTGAGATGGAGGCGCTCAAACGCTCGTCGGAGCAGGCGCGCGCGGGCCGCGGGCAGATCGTCGCCGCGATGGCCGAAGCGGGCACCGGCAAGTCGCGGCTGTTCTTCGAGTTCAAGGCCAAGAACCAGTCGGGCTGGATGGTGTTGGAGACGTTCTCGGTCTCGCACGGCAAGGCCTCCGCGTATTTCCCGGTAATAGACCTGCTGCACGGCTATTTCCGCATCGCCTCGGATGACGACGCGCGCGCACGGCGCGAAAAGGTCGCCGGCAAGATCGCTATCCTCGATCGATCACTGGAGGACGCGCTGCCGTACTTGTTCGGCTTGCTGGGCATCGTCGAGGGAGACGATCCGATTGCGCAGATGGACGGGCAGGTGAAGAAGCGGCGCACGCTCGAAGCGATCAAGCGGATATTATCGCGCGAATCGATGAACCAGCCGCTGATGGTCATTTTCGAGGACTTGCACTGGATCGATGACGAGACCCAGGCGTTTCTGAACCTGCTCGCCGACTCGATCGGCACCGGGAAAATCCTGCTGCTGGTGAATTACCGGCCCGAGTACTCGCATCAGTGGAACAGCAGGACTTACTACACGCAGTTACGGCTCGACCCGCTCGGCAAGGAATCGGCCGACGAGATGCTCTCCGCGCTGCTCGGCGATGGCGCGCAACTGGCAGCGCTGAAGAAACTCATCATCGAAAAAACGGAAGGCAATCCCTTCTTCATGGAAGAGACCGTGCAAGTCTTGCTCGACGAGGGCGCGCTGGTCCGCGACGGTAACGCGGCGCGGCTGACCAGGCCGCTGGGCGAACTCAAGATCCCGCCGACTGTCCAGGGCATTCTCGCGTCGCGCATCGACCGGTTGCCCGCGGAGTCCAAGGACCTGCTGCAAGCACTCGCCGTAATCGGGCGCGAATTTCCGCTGTCGCTGATTCGCGCGGTGGTCCCGAAATCCGATGACGAACTCAACCGCCTGCTCAACGACCTGCAGTTGGGTGAGTTCATCTATGAGCAGCCGGCGGTGGGCGACGTCGAGTACACCTTCAAACACGGCCTGACGCAGGAGGTCGCATTCGGATCGGTGCTGACCGAGCGGCGCAAGGAGCTGCATCGACGCACCGCAGCGGCGATCGAATCTCTCTACGCCGATCGGCTGGAAGACCGCTATTCTGAGTTGGCTCATCACTATGGCCGTGCGGGCGACGCCGCCAAGGCGGCGCACTACCTTTATCTTGCGGGCGTACAGGCGCTTGCGCGTTCGGCCTTCAACGAAGCGTTCGCACATCTGACCGCCGGACTGGAATTTCTCAAGACTCTGCCCCAGAGTCCGGCCCGCGACGCACAGGAGTTGCAGTTGCAGTTGGAACTGGGCACGGCCTCTACGACCGTGTATGGTCCGGCTTCCGACCAACCCGAAGCGGCCTTTTCGCGAGCCTATGAGCTTTGCCGTCGCAGCGGCGAGAGTCTAGACCTCCTGCGAGCATTGAACGGGATTAGAAATGTGCACAACACCAGGGGAGCGGTGCACAAAGCGTGGGAAGTGGCTCAAGAGAACCTGGAGATAGCTCGCAGAATCAACGATCCAACCCAGCTTGCGCTCGCGCTCAGCGCCCTGGCCATGTCTCTGAGTACTCTCGCCGAACTGGCTCAAGCACGTGAGATGAGCGAAGAAGCGCTCGCGCAGTTGGGATCTCTCCCGGATCTTTCGAACCTGCAATCTCGCCGGGTAGCGCTGCTTTCTGTGCTCGGTCGCACGCTTTGGCTGCTTGGCTTCCCGGACCAGGCGCTTAAGCAGATACGAGAAGCTGAAGTCATTGGTCATCGCAGCTCCAATCCGATTGCGAAGGGGTTCGCTTTTCGGCCAGAGGAAGTTCATATCTGGTGCAACGATCTAACGTCCGTTCGGCAGAACGCGCAGACCCTGCTGGAGGCTCCCTGGCTGGCGGAAATAGCCTCCATCTTCCCGGCTCGAGCAGACCTCGCTCGCGGCTGGTTGCTGGCCAAGGAAGGCCAGCCCCACGGGATAGCGATGATCCGCGACGGGATGGCGGGGATAGCTTCGACCCGCTTCGGCCTGGCCCGATCGCTGTTCGGATCGATGCTGGCGGAAGCATGCGCATCCGTCGGCCAAATCGATGAAGCCCTGAGCGTGCTGGATGAGACACTTCCGTTCGCGCAGACCGAGGAGCGATACTACGAAGCCGAGCTGAATCGCCTCCGCGGAGAATTGCTCCTGAAGCAGGACGCCTCGAATGCCGCGCAAGCCGAGCAATCCTTCCGCACCGCCATCGACATTGCGAGCCGACAGAAAGCGAAGTCGTGGGAACTGCGCGCCACGACGAGCCTGGCGCGATTGCTCGCCAAGCAGGGCAAGCGCGATGAAGCGCGCGCGATGCTCGCGGAGATCTACAACTGGTTCACCGAGGGCTTTCGACACCGCCGACCTGAAAGTTGCGAAGGCCTTGCTCGATGAGTTGAGGGGATAGCGGTTAATTCATGAGTCGCGCGGACCGCATTTGAGAATGGCGAGAGTCGAAAGCATTAAATCCGGTGAAATCACCGAGGCGGCCGGCAAGGCCGAACGGCTGGCGCTTCGCGGCGAAGGCCTGACCAAAGTTTACGGCGGCCGCGCGGTAGTCGATAACGTCAACGTAGTCGTCAAGCCGGGCGAGGTCGTTGGCTTCCTGGGACCCAACGGCGCGGGCAAGACCACCACCTTCTACATGCTGGTGGGACTGCTCAAGCCCGACCAGGGGCGAGTCACGTTCAGCGGCGAGGACATAACGACGCTGCCGCTCTACCAGCGCGCGCGCCGAGGAATTTCCTACCTGCCGCAGGAGCCGAGTGTCTTCCGCAAGCTGACCGTCGAACAAAATCTGCTGGCGGTGCTCGAAACGCTGCCGCTGACCGAGGAGGAGCGTTACGCGCGCTTGCAAACGCTGCTCGACGAACTGGGTATCTCGAAACTGGCGAAGTCCAAGGCGGGAGTGCTGTCCGGCGGCGAGCGCCGGCGCGTGGAAATCACGCGGGCGCTGGTGCTCGATCCGGTGTATCTGTGCCTCGACGAGCCGTTCGCCGGAATCGATCCCATCACCGTCGTCGAGATTCAGCGCGTGGTATCGTATCTCAAGGAGCGCGGCATCGGCGTGCTCATGTCGGATCACAACGTACACGCCACGCTTTCGATTATCGATCGCGCGTACATCATTCACTCGGGCAAGATTTTGTTCGAGGGCAAGCCGCGCGACATCGTCGCCAGCGACGCGGTACGGCAGGTCTTCCTGGGCGAGCGGTTCAAGCTGGCGCGATAGCGGAAGCGTTCGGAACGTGCGGCAGAATCAGTAAGGAACCCCAGACGCACTGAATCCGGAATTGGGCATCGGCGGCGGATAAGTCGGATAGCCGTAAGCGCCATAGCCGGGCGCGTAGCCGGAACCGAATCCACCGTAGCCTCCGCTGCCGATAGTCATGCCTCCGCCGAGCAGCATCGGCAGTAGGGTACCAAGCATGCTCGGCGGGGCGCTGTTGTATTGCTGATATTGCTGCTGTCCATACGCCTGGTAGGCCTGCGCGCCGGACGGTTCGTTGTTCTGATAATCCTGGATCGAGCCGGACGAGGCGTATGGATCGAAGCCGCCGGACGGCATCGCATTGGCGGACGGGACCCCGTTGACCGTCGAGCCCGAGTTGCCTTGGCCGCCAGCCAGATCGGCCCTGATCTTGATCCGGTTGTCCACCACCAGCGACGGGTCCTTCAGATAGTGGCGAGCCTTCTGCTCGGCGTCAGTCTTGCCGAAGTCGCTCGCAACAAAACCGAACAGTATAACCTGCTCGCCACCGCTCGGACTCGTCACGACTTGCGCGCCAACCAGCGGCAGCGAGTGATGCTTCAGATAATCTGTGAGGCCCTGGCTCTGGGGCGAATCAATCGTTCCGCCTGCCACGGTGCCGGCGGCAGAGGGCGGCGGCAAACTCGAAGTGGAACCGAAACTGCTCGAAGTCCCGAGCGGCGCCGCGTTCGTCGCGCCGGTAGTTCCGTACGGGTTCTGCACGGGCGTCATGCAGGCGGATAATCCCGTCAGAGCCACTGCCAGCCCCAAGGCAATAAGGGCATTTGCGATGCGACTCATAAATTCGACTATAGTCCGATGCGTCTCACCTAACAATTCGACGAATCCCGGACATTTTCGCTTCATTTCACGAGGAGCGCTTCGCGTTGCGAGAATGCGTTACTCATTGTGCGAGAGGGGCTGGCATCGAATCTACGCTTTTCGATGGCACGGTCGATGCACTATTGATTGCGATGCCAATGAATAAGCCAAATCAGGCTCGAACCGAAAACTGCGTAGCTGCCGAGCGGATCGAAGCGGCGCTCAAGCGCTTGAGGCTCGAGGATTCGAAACTGGGCGAACGCCTGCTCAATGCGGCGGTGGCCGGGGCGGTGGCCGCGCGCCAGCCGGCGGATACGATCCTGCGGGCGGAAGCGGCCGAGGCCTGGAACTCGATCAGGATGGTGATCGCGCATCATCTTAACAGCGAAGAGGACGTCGTCCTCCCGTGGATGAAGTCGCGGAAAGATTTCCCGCCGGATCTGATCTTGCGCACCTGCGAACAGCATCTGCGTCTGCGCAACCTTGGTCGAACAGTCGACGCCGTATCGTTTATCACGGGGTCGAACGAAGAGGTCACGAAAGCGGGAACCGCGCTGACGGCGTTCGCGGTTTGCCTTGACGATCTGATCGACGGCGAAGAGCGCGATTTGTTTCCGATGATTCAGCGGAGCTTGTTCGGGGAATCGAGCCGCGCGGGCGCGTGAAGTGGCTGTTCTATTCTCTCGGAATCCAGGCAAGTTCGGTCGCGCACCCGCCGCTCGAAGATGAGCGTCGGCCTCTCCCGACAAACGGGCGACGCAGGAAGGACTAACTCGCGTAGCCGATCTCTATCAGGAAATCGCGCACCAGTTGGTTGAACACCGCGGCGTTCTCGAAATAGATCGAGTGGCCGCTGCCGGGGACCGTTCGCAGGCGCGAATTGGGCAGCGCTGCAGCAAGCGCTTTGACGATGTCGGGCGTGATCAGCGTATCCTCTTCGCCGACCATGCACAGTATTGGCATCGTCAGGCGTTGCTTAACCGCCGCGAGATCGTGGCGCAGGCCGACGAGCCGCGCGCCCGCGTCGGCCGGAGGCCGCGCGCCGTGAATCCGGATTTCGTCGTACAGAAAAGCCATCTCGGGATGCTTGGCGAAATAATCCGCGGCATAGGTCGGCAACGATCCGATCGGCGGCGTCGCATCGACGGGTAGGGGCGCCCGCGGCGGCGCGAACTTCATCTCGGGTGTGAAGATTCCGCCCGGCGTGTCCGCCATCACCATCGCGGCAATGCGTTCGGGATGGTCGAGCGCATAGCCAACGATTGTCCATCCGCCCATCGATTGCCCGACGAGCACGGCCTTGTCGATCCGCAGATGGTCAAGCAGGGCGCCGAGATCGCTCGAGTGCGCGCGATTGAAGAGGCCGTCGGGATCGGGTGAGAGACCGAAGCCGCGCTGGTCAACCGTGACGCACTCGAACGACCGCATGAAGTAGGGGACCTGCTGCCACCACGACAGATGGTTGCCGCCGAGGCCGTGCAGGAAAACGAGCGGCGCGCCGGCGCCAGCGCGCTCGTAGTAGAGCGAGAACTCGCCGATCTCCAGTCTGCAAGGCGTGATTCGATATTCCATCGCAATTCTCCGCGCGCGTGTTGGTGCAGTTCTACGACTGGCCCTTTGATTTGTCGATGCGCCGGCCTGAGAGCAGTTGCGCGACGTTCTCGCCGACTTCGCGGCGGGCGGCAAAGTTCGGCGCGGCGGGAGCGTCCGCCGCAGCCAGCGGTCCGGGCTGATCGACAATCAGCGGATGCAATCGAGCCCGCGCTTCGACCCCGGCTCTTAGGCGCGGATGGTTTCCGAGATAACCGGTTTGATGGAGCAGGCCGATCAAGCCGGCGGCAGCGGCGATCGCAGTCGCGATACCATTGAAAACGCTCGGCTTCAGCTGCCGCAGCCCGGCCTTGTTAACGTCCCCCATCGAACGCGCCCTTACCTCGAAGATAGGTACGACGGGCAAATCCTAAGGTAACGCGCACGACCGCATCACGCGCGCGGTCGCGGCTGGTGCGAAATCGCGAATCGGGGGCGGAAAGTCTAGTTGTAACGCCGGCTGGATCTGATCCTGATCCGGCGGGAATCGCGGTTTCTGAGATACACGATAACCGCTACACCGACGATGAACAGAGTCTCCCACGTCAACAGAACGTTGAAGCGGTCGAGACTGCTGTACCATGCGGCTGAAGTGGTCGGCTGGTTGACAGGCGACCCTATGCTGGTGACGAAGTTTTCGCGCCAGCGCGATATCACGATGACGCCATTCCAGATCAAGCCCACCACCAGGACCACGACCCAGAAAAGAATTCCGAACTGCTCGGACCGGCGGGTACGAACGATACCGTCGAGCGAACCTGGCTCGGGAATGACCGCGGAAGCCGCGCGTGACGGCATACGGCGGAAATCCGGGATAGGATCCTCTTCGTCCTGCTCCTCGGGCACGGCCGGCTGGGGGAAGATGGTCGCATGATCGATATCGGGACTGGTGGCCTCTCGAATCTGGCGCAGGATGAAAAGCATATCCTGCTTGCAGGTCAGGGTGCCCAGCAGCGCGCATTTCGACAGCGCCTCAAGCTCCTGGGGGGTTACCCTCAGGCGCGCGATAAGTTCGCGGTCATTGCGGATTTCATCGAGGATTGCGCGCTCTGTCCGCGGCGCCAGGATCAACTGGTCTTGTAGTTCGCCTTTCATAGACGTGGATTCTGACGCCGAACACGGCCTAAAGCAAGACTAAAGATGACATGAGATGTATAGAGTGTTATAACACCAATAAGAAACTCGTTAGAATCCAATAGATAAAGCCTACAGTACGATTTATTAGCCTACTGTATGTTTTGAAAGCGAACGAGTAACGAAACTCTACTTCGAGTTCAGAGCAGGGCGGTCGCGGTTCCTGGTAAAATTTCTGTCGACGGAGTCGATATAGGAAAATGAAAGTCGGACTTCGATGTGCATCTGAGTCGTCTGCGTAATATCCATGCAGAGCCTGAGATCACTTCCGGGACGTTCGTCGAATGGTCGCAGCATTGCATTCATTCGCATAGCCGTCGGGTTGATTTTCTTCACCCAGGGGATTCTGAAGTACATCGATCCGCAGCTGGGTGTGCTGCGGTTCACGCGCATCGGGTTCCCGATGCCGGCTTTTACAGCTCGCTTCGTCGGGGCGTTCGAGATGATCTGTGGATTTCTGGTTCTCGTCGGACTGGTCACCAGGCTCGCGAGCATACCGCTGTTGCTTGTGATCCTGACGGCGATCGCGACGACCAAAATCCCGGAGCTGTTCCATCTCAACCAGGGCTTCTGGTTCATGGTGAGTGACGCGCGGACGGACTTTGCGATGACGTTGAGCTTGCTTTTCCTGATCAGCGTCGGCGGCGGGTCATGGTCCCTCGACGCCCTGATCTGGAAAGAAGATCCGCCCCCGAACTGAATGCCCCGGCCGGGAATCGAACCCGGACCTGAGGTTCCGGAGACCTCTGTGATGTCCTTTTCACTACCGGGGCGAAAGGCGCGGCAAGAGACAGAACTATACCAGCAATGCGCGGCGGACAAGGCGGGCAGCGGTTGATCGGCGCGGCGAGCGGGCGACAACATAACTGCGGGGGGACCGACGCAGGCATCGATTCAGCACGAATCCTGCGCGAGCAATACAAGGACGGCTCGAACCTGTCGGCGCGCATCCGGCCGCATCAGCGCTTCAGCACCAATCGCTACGGATTCTTCCTCTGGATGTTCGATCGGATTCAGATTCCCGAAAACGCGCGGGTGCTCGAGCTTGGTTGCGGCACTGGCGCATTGTGGCGCGGCTCGGTTAAGGTTCCGCGCGGCTGGCGCGCGATTCTAACCGACATGTCAGACGGAATGCTGCGCGAGGCGCGCAGCAGCCTCGCGCTATTTGACCGCTCGTTCACTTATTCGCAGGCCGACACGCAGGCGATCCCGTTTCGCGACGAATCGTTCGATGCGGTGATCGCGAATGACATGCTCTATCACGTGCCCGACATTTCGCTGGCGCTCGGCGAGGTTCGGCGCGTGCTCAAGCCGTCGGGCTTCTGCTACGCGGCGACGATGGGACTCGCGAACATGAAAGAGATGAACGAACTTGCGGCGCGCTTCTTTTCGATTCCACGAATGACTGATTCCACCGCTCGCTTCGGCCTCGAGAGTGGCGAGGCTTACATGCGCAGCGCCTTCAGCGAGGTGAGGCTCGAGCGCTACCCCGACTCGCTGGTGAACCGAAGCCGCGCCGCTGATGGATTACATCTGCTCGATGCGCGTGCGAAGCCGAGTCACTGACAAACAGATCGCGGCCCTGCGCGCGCACGTCGAGAATGAAATCGCGCCGCACGGCGAAATTCAGATGACGAAGGACTCCGGTCCTTTTATCGCGCGACGCTAATCAGTACAAAATCGACGGAATGAACGGGAAGCGCGGCTCATTATAGAGGCCGACGGTCATCAGCGTCATCTGCTGCATCAGGCGCAGGCCCTTGCTGTAACACCATCGGAGCAGCTCGCCGTTGCGCGACGGTATCAGGGGGCCGCATCCGAGAAATTCTGGCGCCGCTGAAATCAGCGCTTTCAGTTCCTTGTTGGATTCGCCGACCCCGTGACCGGCGTATCCGATTGCGGTTGCGTAGCCGCTGATGCGGCCGAGATGCTCAACGATCGTCGCCGTTCCGCCCTGGATAGCATCGCGCAATTCGCCGCTGCGGTCGTGCCCGTGCACAACGGAACATAGCCGGTTGCATGCGTCGAGGTCGGCGTCGATTGCGGCGCGGACCTTGTAGCCGGGGACTGACTCTTTGATCGGCGCACCGATCATCACAGACAGCGGCTCGCGGATTTCAAAGCCAAGCTTCGCGTACAGGCTGAGCGAGCGATTGTGATAGGCGGTCTGCACGAGCCTGACGCCGGGCAATCGATTGGTAGCGACGCGATCGAGCATGTGTTGCATCATCGCGCGGCCGGCACCGCTGTTCTGCACTTCAGGATCGACGCTGATCGGGCCGATTCCCGCAATCGTCGAGCGCTCATCCATGAAGTTGCTGCCGGCGATGCGCCCGTTCACCTCGGCGACGATACCGTAGTGGCCGCGAGTGGAAATCATGTTGCGGACGACGCCGTCGGCAGCCTCCCGCGCCGGAAACTCGTGGGGAAAATTGTGCTCGTCGGCGATCGCGCAAAATGCGCGGTAACAAATGTCACCGAGGACGTCGATATCCTCGCGAGTCGCGCGTCGAATATGGGTGTTCGATGGAGGCATCTTATGCCGACGCCTTGGTCTCGCGGAGCATCTCGGCTTGGCGGCGGTCGGCCTCGGGCCGTGTCTGTGCGATTGCTTCGATCAGCTCGTCGTGGAGCCGGCCGTTGGTCGCGACGATGTTTGCGCCGGTGAGATCGAGCTCGGTACCGTCCATGTTTGTCACGCGTCCGCGTGCTTCTTCGACAATCAATGCGCCCGCCGCAACGTCCCAGGGACGGAGTCCGAACTCCCAGAATCCATCGGTGCGTCCGGCCGCGACGTAGGCGAGATCGAGCGCGGCCGAGCCGGTGCGGCGCACGCCCTGTGTCCGCGTCATCAGTTCTTCCCAAAAGGCCAGGTAGAAGCGCCGGCGCTCGCGGCGGTCGTATGCGAATCCGGTGCAGAGCAGGGCGGAGCACAGATTTGGCGTCGCGCTGACGCGAATCGGCTTGCCGTTGAGGCGCGCGCCCTGTCCGCGATGGGCCACGAAGCATTCTTTCTTGAGCGCGTCGAAGACCACGCCGAACTGCACGCGGCCGCGCCGTTCGTACGCGATCGACACGCAGAACTGCGGATAGCCGTGCGCGAAGTTGGTGGTGCCGTCGAGCGGGTCGATGATCCATCGATGGTCGCTCTGATGCGCGCTGGCGCCGCTTTCCTCGGCAAGGATCGCGTGGGTCGGAAATGCGCGATGGATCACTTCGATGATCGCGGCTTCCGATTCGCGATCGGCTTCGGTGACCAGATCGATCGAGTTCGACTTGCGATTGATGGTTATTCTGCTGAGGCGCTTGAGATGAATTCTGCCGGCGGCACGCGCGGCGCGGAGCGCAACCTGTTCGATTTCATTGATCACGGTAAAGGAAAGTATTACTCGCGGGGTGAGGCGTCCAGCGCGGCGCGCAGATCAATCGACAATGCGCCGACTGGCACCCGTCGCGGGCGTTTCAAATGCGGAGGCAGAATCCTGAATCGCGCATGGCGCTGTATCAGGACCCTCACCTTGATCCTCTCCCTAACAGGGAGAGGGAAGATACCCGTGACTAGTCAGGCAAAGATTTCCTGGCAGGGAGAGGAGGCAGAGAGGCTACCAGCGCGGGGTTTCGGCCAGGCCGATGCCGAGCGCGACTTTGCCGAGCAACTCGCGCGCGCGGGCGTTGGACAGCGGATGGTTTACGCCGGCGCGAACGTCGCGGTAGTGGCGCTCCATCGGGAATTTTTTCAACATCCCATGCGCGCCGACGACCTCCATGCAGTAATCGACGGCGCGGACGGCGTTATTGGTCGCGACATACTTGGGCATTACCACGCGCGCCAATCCCGACTCGCCCTTGAAGGAATCACGATCGTGAACGTAATCGCGCGCGACGCCGAGATACAGCGCACGCGACGCCGAGATACAGCGCACGCGACTGCGCGATCAGGGCTTCGGCCTCGGCGACGGCGAACTGGATGCCGGGGAGATATTTGATCGTGCGTGGCTGCGTGAGCGGTTTCAGGCGGCCGGCAGATTCCTTGGCGAACTTCAATGCGGCAATCGCGACGCCGGTGTAAGTCGCGGCGACGGAAATCCCGAACCATGCGAACAGCGAAATCGCCTGGTCGTTGACGGGCCCGATGGGCCGCGATTCCGCCATCGCGATCGCGGGCACGCGCACGTCCTTGATCACCAGGTCGTGGCTGGCCGTCGCCCGCATCCCCATAGCGTCCCAGGTTTCGATCAGCTCGAAGCCGGGAGTGCCGCGCGGCACGACGAAGGTGGCTGACGCGGGGGGATTCGAGCCTTCGATCGTCGCCATCACCATGAACAGATCGATCACGGGCGAGAGGCTGGTGAAGGTTTTGCGGCCGTTGAGAACGTAGGTCTCGCCGTCGCGGCGCGCTCGGGTCGCGAAGTAGCCCCAATCGCCGCCGGTCTCGGGCTCGCTGATGCCGCCGCCGAGGATTTGGTGGCCGCGCGCGACAGCGTCGAAGAACAATTGCTCCTGCGGGCGGCCGGTGGCGCGCTCGACCATGCTGCCGATGCCGAACAGGTGCATGTTGATTGCGATCGTGGTCGCGGCGCATCCCTGGCCGAGCTGCTCCTGGCATAGCGCAAAATCTTCGAGGTCGGCGCCGAGTCCGCCGTGTTTTTCGGGAATGACGAGCGCGGTGTATCCGGCGGCCTTCATCTTGTCGACGTTCTCGACCGGGAATGAATTGGCGCGATCGTGTTCTCCAGCGCGAGTGGCAAAATCTTCCGCGAGCTCCGCCGCAAGAGCCACAAGTTTATTTCGTCGATCAGACATCAGTTGGACTCCACATCAGGAAAATCGCACCGGCAAACAGTGCCATGAAAGCGGCGCGCGAAGAAACCGGAACTACTTGCCGGCAGGAGTGTTTGCTGGAGCGTCGGACGAGACGGCGGGCGCTGGGGACTGCTGCGCCATCATCAGGCGTTGCGCGTAGGGCATGATCGTGGTGAACAGATCGACTTGCGAGTCGAGCGACTTGCCCAGCCCGCTCAGCAGACCCATCATGCGGCCAACCAGCAGTACGTCGGCGGGAACCTCGACGATGGGATTGGCGCGAATCGCACGCGGCAGTTCCTCGTTGAACTGCTCAATGAGGTCCTTGTCCGCATAAGCCTTCTTCGACTTGATGGTGTTGCCGAGAAACAAATCGGCAAACGCCAGCAGCGTGTCGGGATTGCCGTTGCGCGTCCGAAAGCCCAATTCCCGGAACGCGGCGATGATTCCGTCGCGATTCGACGTGAGGATCGAAAACGTCAGTCGCACGATGCCGTCGCGAAATGTGGGCGGGAAATCCTTTGCCAGGCCGAAATCGAGCAGCACTATTTTGGGGCCGGGCTGAACGAGGATGTTGCCGGGATGCGGATCGGCGTGGAAAAAGCCGTCGCGCAGGACCTGGTCGCAGAAAATCTCGATCAGCTTCTGCGCGACGAGATGCTTGTCGATGCCCGCCCGCTCAAGCCCGTCGATATCGGTCACCTTGACGCCGTCGGCCAGTTCCATCGTGAGCACGCGCCGCGTCGTGAATTCGCGATAGACCTCGGGCACGAGCACGAAAGAATCCGCGGCGAAGTTAGCGCGCATCGTGGCGGAGTTGTCGGCCTCGTGAATGAAGTCCAGCTCCATCGGAATGTACTTTAGGGCCTCGCGCATCAGGACGCGATAGTCGAAGTCGCGCTCGATCATCGCCAGCCATCGCAGCACCGTCGTCATGTTGCGGAGATCGGCGCGCACGATGCCGTCGATTCCGGGATACTGCACCTTGACGGCGCATCGGCGGCCGTCGTGCAGGCGTGCCTGATGCACCTGCGCGAGCGACGCCGACGCCAACGGCACGGGATCGAACTCGGCGTAAACAGCCTCGAGCGGGCGGCGGAGTTCGCGCTCGATCTGCTCGCGAATCATCGCAAACGGGCGCGGCGGGACGCGATCGTGCAGGCCGGAGACCGTGGATACCCATTCGTCGGGCAGCACGTCGGCGCGAGTCGCGATGAACTGGCATGCCTTGATGAGCAAGCCTTCGAGCCGAAGCGCTGTGCGGTTGAGCGCTTGCGCGGCGCGCAGATCCTGGCGGCGGTAGAGCTCGGCCTTGTTGCGATCGTCGATGAAGCGCGTCCAGAGCTGGGTGCCTTTGTAGCCCGCGTACGCGTAAGCCGCTAGCCATACCACGTTGGAAAAGCGCCACGCGCGGGTGGCGAGACCGGGTTCGGGCACGTCGGCAAGGAAGTCGAGGGTGTAGTCGAGGTTGGGGTTGATCATACGAAGATGGTTAGATCCTATGTTATGCAGGCGATTCTGAGAACCAGGTGCCTGTTTTGGACCCGATTCACGGCCCTTGACTGATCGTCAGCTACTTGAATATCCTCTTTGCCATGAAGCCGAGTGGTGATGTGCGTCGAGTCCCCAATTCAATAAAGGTCCTCCTGAATTGAGACGGACATTGATACTTGGCTCTAAAAAGCCCCGGGCGCTTGCGAGCCCCGGGGCTTTTGCTTTTGGCCCTGCAGACTGGGTGGGGAAATTTCGGTGGAAAGCGTACGACCGCATGCTCCGACGATTCGCGATATCACCCGCCGCTACTACACGGTATGGGGATTGTACTCGTTCGCCGGCGGATTCCTGTTCGGCGTCTATCCCATTTTCCTGCGTTCGCGCGGGCTCAACCAGTTCCAGATAAACAGCGTCCTCGCGACGTACTTCGTCGTACTGTTCCTGACCGATGTGCCGACCGGCGCGTTCGCCGACCTGCTCGGGCGGCGCCGCTCGTACGTACTGGGCGCCACTCTGCGGGTCGCCGCGTTCCTGCTGTATTTCGTCGCGCATCATTACTATGTGTTCCTGATCGCCGAGAGCATCGACGGTATCGGCACGACCTTCGGCAACGGCGCGATTGACGCGTGGGGTGTCGACGCGCTCGACGACGCCGGCTACGACGGGCTGAAGGACCGGCTCTTCTCGCGAATCTCGCAACTGACGACGATTGGCTTCATAAGCTCGGCGATGATCGGCGCGTACGTGGCCGACATGAACATCGCGTGGCCGTGGCTGCTCGGCGCAGGCGGCTACGTAATCGCCGGCGTGGTCGGGGCATTGCTGATGCACGACGAGCGTCCGAGCGCGACGAATGTGCGAATCGCGTCGATCCCGCGGCGAGTCGCGGAAAACGTCGGCGATGGCATCCGCGCCGGAATGGGCGCGAATACTGTGCTCATGCTGAGCGTTGCGAGCGCAATCACGGTTGCGGCGTGGGTACCGTATTGGGTTTCATGGCCGATAATGTTCAATCAGAGCCTGGCGGTTGGTGTGTGGATCATCGGCTGGATCTATTGCGGCCTATCCTCAGCGCGGCTTATCGGGGCGGAGGTCAGCGCGCGGTTTATGGTCAATGAAACGCAGCGCGCGGCGCGAGTGAGCATGCTGGTCATCGCTGCGAGCGCGATGCTCTTCCTTGCGGGACTGTTCGGCGGGCGGCCGGCGGTCTCACTCGCGATATTGTTCGTAATGAATCTGTTCACGGGCGCGATGATGCCGCTCGTCCAGAGCTGGTTTAACGAGCAGCTCGAATCTGGCAATCGCGCGACGCTGCTGTCCTTCCGCACGACGTTCGAGACGGGGGGTGGCTCGCTCGGTCTCCTGTTCGCCGGACACATCGCGGACACGGCCGGCATCCCGTTCGAATGGCAGATCGCGGGGCTGATTTCGCTGTGCGCGGCGCCGGTGTATTGGGCAATGCGCCGTCGCGAGGTCGCAGAAGTCGCGCTTGCAGGCACCGCGAAGTAGAGACACATCGCTTGAAAATTGTCCGATATCGCCACGATGGCGGCGAACAATTCGGGGCGCTCGAAGGCGACAAGATCGAGCCGATGGAAGGTGAGCTCGACGCGCTTGTAAGAACGGCGGGGGCCAAATCGATTCCGCTCGATGCGGTTCGGCTGCTCGCGCCATTAACACCGAGCAAGATTGTCGCCGCGGGATTGAACTACGGCGAATTCGTACGAGAGCAGAAAGTCGAGCCGCCGAAGGAACCGCTGATATTCCTCAAACCGTCGACTGCGGTGATCGGACCCAATGACGCGATAGTCTATCCGCCCCAAACGCACGAGTTGTACTTCGAAGGCGAGCTCGCGATCGGCCCAGAACCCTCACCTACCGGCCGCGTTGCGGCCAGCCGCCTCTCCCGTAAAAATAACGGGCGAGGTAAGAGTCGGACGCTTCCGCCCCCCAAACCCGTTCCTAACAGGGACGCAGTCCCGCATCTTTTCTTATCACTGGGTGCAGGGGTCACCCCTGCCGAAGGAAGCGTGAAACCCACCGGGGGTTTCACATTCAATACGTGCCTTTTGGCCGCTTCCCTACTAGCGGCGTTGGCGGGGGTCCGTTAGAACTTATAGCTCGCGCATTTTGGCGGACGCTTACAGTCGCCGGGCGCAAGGCAAAATGGATTTTCCACGAATCAAGCGGCTGCCACCTTACGTATTCAACGCCATCGGAGAGTTGTGCCTGAAGGCGCGGCGAGCCGGTGAGGACATAATCGATTTCGGGATGGGAAATCCCGACGAGCCGACCCCCCCGCATATCGTGGCGAAGCTGATCGAGGCAGCCTCCAAGAACGCGAACCATCGCTACTCGGTCTCGCGCGGCGTGTACAAGCTGCGGCTGGCGATTTGCGACTGGTACAAGCGGCGCTACGGCGTCGAGCTCGATCCCGATTCGGAAGCGATCGTCACGATTGGATCGAAAGAGGGCATCGCGCACCTGGCGCTGGCGATTCTCGACCAGGGCGACGTGGTGCTGGCGCCGACGCCGACATATCCGATTCATCAGTACGGATGCATCATTGCGGGCGCGCAGGTACAGGGTGTGCCGATTCGGCGCGGCGAGGAATTTTTCGACGAGCTGATGGCGACGGTGAATCGATGCTGGCCGCGGCCGAAGTTCTTAATCATGAACTTTCCGCATAACCCGACCACGGCGACGGTCGATTTGCATTTCATGCAGCGGGTGGTCGAGTTCGCGCGCGAAAACGACATCATGGTGGCGCAGGATTTCGCATACGCGGACCTGTGCTTCGACGGCTACAAGGCGCCGTCGATGATGCAGGTGGCGGGCGCGAAGGATATCGGCGTCGAGTTCTTCACGCTGTCGAAGAGCTACAACATGCCGGGTTGGCGCGTCGGATTCGCGGTCGGCAATCGCGAGATGATCGCGGCGCTGGCGCGGCTCAAGTCGTACTTCGACTACGGGATGTTCGCGCCGGTGCAGGTCGCGGCTATCGCGGCGCTCAACGGGCCGCAGGAATGCGTCGCCGAGATTAATGCGACGTACAAGAATCGGCGCGACGTGCTGGTCGAGGGGCTCAACCGGGCAGGATGGCCGGTGGAGAAGCCCAAGGCGACGATGTTCGTGTGGGCGCCGATTCCGGAGCCGTTCCGGGCGATGGGCTCGCTGGAGTTTGCCAAGTTCCTGCTCGCCGAGGCCAAGGTCGCTGTCTCGCCGGGAGTCGGCTTCGGCCAGGACGGGGACGGCTTCGTGCGCTTCGCGCTGATCGAGAACGAGCATCGAACGCGCCAGGCCCTTCGCGGAATTCGTCACGCGCTGCGCGCAGGTAATGCCGCAATTCCGATCCGTGCGGCCAGCGCCTCCTGAGCGCAATCGCAAAAGCATCGGGGAACAATTGAAACCGGTACGGATAGCCCTGCTCGGATGCGGAACCGTGGGCGGCGGAGTGGTGAAACTGCTGCTGCGCAATCCCGACAAGTACGAGCGCATCCTGGGAGCGCCGCTCGAACTTGCCGTCGTCGCGGACCGAAGCCTCAAGCCCGACGACGTGCCCGGACTGCCGGCGAAGCTGATCACGCGTGACGCGGCGGCGGCGGTGACGCGGCCCGATATCGATATTGTGGTCGAGTTGTTCGGAGGTCACGAACCAGCCCGCGCACTCATCATGAAGGCGCTGGCTGCCGGCAAGGACGTCGTGACCGGCAACAAGGCATTGCTCGCGGAGCACGGGGGTGAGATTTTTCGCGAGGCCGGCAAGCGCGGCCTGGCCGTCGGTTTCGAGGCGAGCGTCGGCGGCGGTGTGCCGATTATCCGCACGCTGCGCGAGGCGCTGGCGGGAGATCGGCAGCGCGCCGTTTATGGAATCGTGAACGGCACCTGCAACTCCATCCTCACTACGATGACGGAGAACGGCGTCGAGTTCAGCACAGCGCTGGCCGACGCGCAGGCCAAGGGCCTGGCCGAGGCGAATCCAGCGGTTGATGTCGAAGGGCACGACTCGGCGCACAAGCTGTGCCTGCTGGTGACGCTCGCGTTTGGGGTGCTGGTGAAACCGGCGCAGATTTACACGGAAGGGATTACGCGAATCACGCAGGCGGATATCGTGTATGCGCGCGAGCTGGGCTACACGATCAAATTACTCGCGATCGGCAAGGATGACGACGGCGCGATCGAGGCGCGGGTGCATCCCACGATGATCCCGCAACGTCATCTGCTGGCGGGGGTCGGCGGCGCGTTCAACGCGATCTATATCCATGGCGACGCGCTTGGCGCGACAATGTATTCAGGGCTCGGCGCGGGCGAGATGCCATCGGCGACCGCGGTGATGGCCGATATACTGGAAATCGCGCGGCATCGATTGGCCGAAGGATCGGCGCGCACGCACGCATTTGGATTCCCGATTCAGCTGATGAAGAGCGCCAGTGTCAAGCCGATGGACGACGTGGTATGCGAGTATTACCTGCGCTTCGCGGCGCAGGATAAGCCGGGCGTGCTCGGCGCAATCGCGTCGGTGCTCGGCAAGCACGGGCTGTCGATCGCGTCGGTGATCCAGAAGGACCGCAGGACGGCGCGGACGGTGCCGGTTATCATGCGGACGCATGACGCACCCGAGCGCAGCCTGAAACGCGCACTGGCGGAGATTCGAAAGAAGAAAATCGCGCAGTCGGCACCCGCGTTTATCCGAATCGAGGAGAAGCTTTAAGCGATGGCGTCGGACTCGAAGAGCGGATCAAAACAACAGCGGCTGTCTTACTGGCCCGGGCTTATCGAGCACTACCGGCGCTTCCTGCCGGTGACGGACTCAACGCCGGTCGTCACGCTCAACGAAGGCAACACGCCGCTGATTGAGGTGCCCTCGATCGCGGAGCGGCTCGGACTAAACATCAAAGTTTACTTTAAGTTCGAAGGCGCCAACCCGACCGGCTCGTTTAAGGATCGCGGCATGACGCTGGCCATATCGAAGGCGCTGGGCGAGGGCGCTCGCGCCGTAATCTGCGCCTCGACCGGCAACACCGCGGCGTCCGCGGCCGCATACGCGGGTCGCGCGGGGCTGAAGGCATTCGTGCTGATTCCCAAAGGCGCGGTCGCGCTGGGGAAGCTGTCGCAAAGCGTGATGCATGGCGCGCGCGTGCTCGAAGTGATCGGCAACTTCGACATCTGCCTGAAGGTGGTGCGCGATCTCGCCGAGCGCGACCCGTTGGGGATTCGGCTGGTCAACAGCGTGAACCCCGATCGAATCGCGGGGCAGAAGACGGCGGCGTTTGAGATTTGCGATCAACTCGGCGATGCGCCGACGCATCATTTTCTGCCGGTCGGCAACGCCGGGAATATCACGGCCTACTGGGCCGGCTACCAGGAATACAAGTCGGTAGGGCTTAGCGAGCGCCTCCCGAAGATGATGGGCTATCAGGCGGCCGAGTCGGCACCGATCGTAGTCGGGCATCCGATCGACGATCCGCATACTGTCGCGACTGCGATCAAGATCGGCAATCCCGCGAGCTGGAAAGGCGCAACCAGCGCACGCGACAAATCGGGCGGGATTATCGACGTTGTCACCGATTCGGAGATTCTCGCGGCGTATCGGCTGATCGCGGCGGGTGGCATTTTCGCGGAGCCGGCATCTGCAGCGTCCGTCGCGGGGCTGCTGAAATATGCGGGCGCCGGGATGCTCAAGCCGGGCGCGATCGTCGTGTGTACGCTCACGGGCCACGGCCTGAAGGATCCGGACACCGCGCTGAAAAACTTGAGCAACACGATCGTGGTAAAGCCGGACATCGCGAAAGTGCTGAAAATCCTGGAGCGCGAATAGCCAGCTAGATGAAGTACGTCATCATACACGGCGACGGGATGGCCGATTGGGCGTGTGAGGAACTCGGCGGGATGACGCCGCTGGCGGCCGCGCACAAGCCCAACATGGACTTGCTCGCGACGCGCGGGACGCTCGGGATGGTCGCGACGATTCCGAAGGGCATGCCGTCGGGCAGCGACGTCGGCACGATGACGATGCTTGGCTACGACCCGGCGCGGTATCACACCGGGCGCGCGCCGATCGAAGCGGCGAGCATGGGAATCGAGATGGGGCCGCGCGACGTGGTGTTCCGCATGAACCTCGTGTCGCTGACGCCGGACGATGGCGGCGCGATGATCATGAACGATTTCACATCGGGCCATATCACGAGCGAGGAGGCCGCGCAGCTCGTCGCGGACCTGCGCAAGGAACTGGCCGGTGACGGTATCGAATTTTTCAACGGCGTCAGCTACCGGCATCTGATGATGTGGCGCGGCGGTATCGCGACGACGCATCTCACGCCCCCGCACGACATCACGGGCAAGCCCGTCGAGGAGCATCTGCCCAAGGGCGCGGGCGCCGATTTGCTGCGTGACCTGATGCGACGCTCGGCGGCGATTTTGCGCGAGCATCCGGTGAACAAGGCGCGCCGCGCCGCAGGCAAGGCCGAGGCAACGTCGGTGTGGTTCTGGGGGCAGGGGACGCGACCGTCGGTGCCGACATTGAAGGAGCGCTTCGGAGTCGAGGGCTCGGTGATATCAGCGGTCGATCTGGTCAACGGGCTGGGACGGCTCGCCGGACTGAACCTGATTAAGGTTCCCGGCGCGACCGGATTTCTCGATACCGATTACGCCGCTAAGGCGCGTTACGGTCTCGAGTCGCTCAAGTCGCGCGACTTTCTACTGCTGCATATCGAGGCGCCAGACGAGGCCGCCCACATGGGCCGCGCCGATCTGAAGAAGGAAGCGATCGAGCGTATCGACGAGTTGATCATCGGGCCGATGCTCGCGGGGCTTGGAGCGCTGGGCGATTTCGCGATCCTGCTGATGCCCGATCACGCGACGCCGAGCCAGCTCAAGACTCATTCGCCGGAGCCGGTGCCGTTCGCGCTGATGACGTCGGCGCAATTCAGGTCGGGCGGCGGCCCGCCGCGTCGCTACACCGAAGGCGACGGCACCGCGACGGGGTTGCTCGTCGGCGACGGCTATCTCCTGATAGAGTCGTTGTTCGGACGCGCCTTGAAGACCGTATCGAACTGACTCGGAGGCCCCTGGATGGAGCGGAATCTTGCCCTCGAAGTGGTACGCGCGACGGAAGCCGCGGCGCTGGCGGCGGCGCGTTTCATCGGCAAGGGCGACGAGCGGATGGCGGATCGAGCGGCGTGCGATGCGATGCGCAAGACGCTGAACTCGGTCGCGATGGACGGCAAAATCGTGATCGGCGAGGGCAAAGAGGGCGACGCCGAGTTTCTGTACGAGGGCGAAATCGTCGGCACCGGCGCGGGCACCGAAATCGACGTCGCGCTCGACGCGATCGAAGGTCCAATCATCTGCGCGACCGGCGGGCCCAACGCGCTGTCGTGCGTCGCGCTGGCCGAACGCGGGCGAATCCTGCGCTGCCCCGACACCTACATGGACAAGGTCGCATGCGGGCCGGCGGGGCGCGGCGTGATCGATATCGATCGGTCGCCGACCGACAATCTCAAGGCGCTGGCCGAGGCGAAAAAAGTTTACGTCGAGGATCTACGGATCGCGATCCTCGATCGCCCGCGTCATGAGAAGCTCATCAATGAAGTCCGACGCGCGGGCGCCGGGATCAAGATGATCTCGGCCGGTGACTTGTCAGCGGCGATTGCGACTACACGCCCGGAAAGCGAAATAGACATGCTGATTGGAATCGGCGGAGCGCATCAAGGCGTGCTGGCCGGCGCCGCGATTCGTTCCGCCGGTGGCGAGATGCAGTGCCGGTTCGTGCCGCGCAACGGCGAGGAAGCCGAGGCGTGCCTCGCGATGGGCATCATGGATCTCAAGCATCGTTATACGCTGGAGGAGCTGGCTGGAGACAACGTGATGTTTGCGGCGACGGGCGTGACCACCGGCGACTATCTGCGCGGCGTGCGATTTTTCTCCGGCGGTGCGACCACCAACAGCGTCGTGATGCGCTCGAAGACTCGCACCATTCGCTTCATCGAAGCGATTCATCATTTCGATTTCAAACCCGAGTACTAAAAATCAGCTTGCGGGAAGGTGGTGGGACATGTGGCTGCGCGTGACTATGAAGGACAGGCCGTTGATGATTAACGGCGATCAGGTGTTGAAAATCGTGGAGATTCCGGGCGGCAAGGAGGGGCACCGCGGATGTCACGTGTATCTCTCGCTCACCGAGTTCCTGGAAGTCGACCAATCGCTGCACGAGATGATGATTTCGCTCGGCTTCGAAGAGCGGCAGTAATCGCTACATCATCTCCAAGGCTTGGCAGGTGCGCGAGTCCGGCTTGAACTGGCCGCTGAGACACGCGAGCTTGGCCGCGTCGATCAGCGCAGGCTCGTCCCATTTAACGGGCCACGGACCGACGTTGACCGCGGCGCACGCCTGATTGTTGCCCGTCGAGCACCACGCGCTCAATTCGCTGTGCAGCACCGCGAGCTGCTGGCACGCGTCCTGTTTGCCGGCGTTGCAGGCGGGCGTTTGCGTCTCGAGCGGCGCAGTCGATTCGATCAGAACCTTCGTGTCGCTCACCTGTTGCACGATTGTACGACACGCGGCCTGGTTGCCTTCACTACATTTCTGAGTTGCCTCAGCCTGAATCTTGTTGACAAATTCCGTCGCCGGATCAGTGCAACCGGCAAGGACTAAAGTGATCGCGAGCGCGAACAAGCCGGCATGCGTTCTGGATCTCGCGGGCACGTGCGCATTGTTTCGCGCACGGTGAGTCTCGCGCAAGCGGGCAGGGGTTGACACCGCAAGCGCGGGGGGCGGAATTAGAAGCGTGGACTTTAAAAATATAATTTTCGAAAAAGCCGCGATTGCGACGCTCACCGTCAACCGGCCGACAGCGCTCAACGCGTTAAATCGCGAGGTGCTCGAGGAGATGGCGCGCGTGATTCGCGAGGTGCGTCACGACGCGTCGGTGCGCGTGCTGATCGTCACGGGCGCCGGCGACAAGGCGTTCGTCGCGGGGGCGGATATCGCGGCGATGGCAAAAATGTCGGCGGTCGACGGGCTCGATTTTTCGCGCCTGGGCCATCGCGTGATGGAAAGTTTCGAGGACCTGCCGATCCCCGTCATCGCGGCGGTCAACGGCTTCGCGCTCGGCGGTGGGCTCGAGCTGGCGCTCGCATGCGACCTGATCGTCGCCAGCGACAAGGCGCGATTCGGGCAGCCCGAGATAAATCTCGGACTCATCCCCGGCTTCGGCGGAACGCAGCGCTTGCCGCATCGAATCGGGCACAACAAAGCGCGCGAGCTGATCATGACCGGCGACATGTTCGATGCGAAGACGGCGCTCGAACTGGGCCTCGTCAACCAGGTCATCGCGCCGGACGCGCTGATCGAGACCGCGCGCAAGCTGGCCGAGAAAATCGCGGGCAAATCCGCCGTCGCGCTCCGCCAGGCGAAGGCCGCGCTGAGAGCCGCGTTCACGATGGAAGAGGACGCCGGCCTGCGCTTCGAGCAGGAGGCGTTCGGCGTGACCTTCGGCAGCGCCGATCGCGTCGAGGGTACGAGCGCCTTCGTCGAGAAGCGCCCGCCCAAGTGGCAGCACAAGTAGCAG
The DNA here is from genome assembly GCF_035272065.1 of Binatus sp. (SeqCode). GTDB lineage: Bacteria > Desulfobacterota > Binatia > Binatales > Binataceae > Binatus. The sequence continues at coordinate 1,389 of NZ_DATEQZ010000061.1, read as the reverse complement.
GGGTGACCCCTGCACCCAGTATCAAGAAAAGACGCGGGCCGAGTTTAGCCTGGGTACTCGTAGGGTCCCTGTTAGAACGGGATGGGGAGGGAGGCCCGGGCTGAAACCCACGGTGGGGTTTCACATCTAATGGAGTGACTTCCCCTTCCAGCGGCGCGATTTGCGGTGCGGGCGCGAGGGTTGACGACTTCCAGCCCCTGTGGGAAACTCCGGCCAAAGAAGAAGACGGCGCCGCCGCGTGGGCGGCGTTAGTCATTCTGATAGCATTCATCAATCGAATTGAATCGTTCGGAGGATCTGTATGGCTGAGCAGGCTCAAGCTACTGACACGGGACCGCGCCCGATCGTTCCATGGCTGAAATTGACGCCCAAGCCCCATCTCGAAGGTATCAAGTGCGCGTGCGGCGCAATTTATCTCGATCCGAAACGCGTCGCGTGCTCGAAGTGCGGCGAGACTGACAAGTTCAAACCGCTGGTGTTGTCCGACAAGGGCAAGGTGTACGTGTTTTCGGTCGTGCACCAGTCGTTCCCGGGAATCAAGACGCCGTACGTGACGGCGATTGTCGATCTGCCCGAGGGTATCAGCGTCCGCGCGAATCTGACCGGCGTCGATCCTGAGCAGGCGCAGAAAGAACCCAACAAGATGTTCAACCTGCCGGTCGAGTTGGTGACCGGCGTGGCGGCCAAGGATCGCGAAGGGCACGACGTAGTGGCTTTTTCGTTCCAGCCGAGTAAAAATTAGGACGCCCAGCAGGCGCGCACGGCGAACAACTTTACGACGGACCTGAGCTTTGGGCCGGGCCGCCAGGAGGAATCAAGATGCGAAATGTTTATGTTCTCGGAACCGGGATGATCAAATTTGGACGCTATCCCGACAAGACTGTTCCGGAACTCGGCGGCCAGGCGGCGATCCTCGCGCTCAAGGACGCCGGAATCGGAATCAAGGACGTCGAGATGTTTGCCTGCGGAAATCTCTACCAGTCCAACGCGATGGTCGGGCAGCGAATCCTGCAGCAGATCGGCCAGACCGGAATCCCCGTCATCAACGTCGCCAACGCATGCGCCACCGGCTCGACCGCCTTTCGCGAGGCGTACATGTCGGTCGCGGCCGGTATGTACGACGTCTCGATGGCGGTTGGCGTCGAGCAAATGGGCAAGCAGGGCCTGCTCGGCGGAGCCGGCGGCGGCGATCCCGCTTACTCGACCGAGGGCAAGGTCGGCTCGGGCCTGATGCCTGCCGTGTTCGGCCAGGCGGGAATCGAGCACATGCGCAAGTACGGCACCAAGCCGGAGCACTTCGCCAAAATCTCGGTGAAGTCGCACAAGCATGCGACCAAGAATCCGTTCTCGCAGTATCGCAACGAAGTCTCGCTCGAAGACGTGATGAAT
>NZ_DATEQZ010000060.1:0-88020 GCF_035272065.1 Binatus sp. (SeqCode) | reverse complement strand
GCAAACAAAAGAGAACGCGTATGCCGCGAGAGAAAAAACGACGAGCTTCTACAAGCGCGTCGAAGCGTACTGGTTGAGATTCTTGCTTGATCTTATTGGTGGGCGGTGCAGGTTTCGAACCTGCGACCCCCGGCTTGTAAGGCCGATGCTCTACCACTGAGCTAACCGCCCGCGCCCGAAATGTTAGCAAAAAAGACGGCCACGTGTGTCATCGACACGCGGGCCGTTTTTTCTTTTTCAGTGAATTGGATCGATCGCTGCGATAGCGCCCGTCACGAACCAGTCGACGGCGACGACGACGCCGGCGCCGCGCCGACGCCTTCGTTGAGCGAGTCCTTCAACTGCTTGCCGGGCTTGAACTTCGCCGACCTGCTCGCGGCTATCTCGATCGACTCTCCGGTCTTTGGATTGCGTCCGGTACGCGCCTGCCGTTCCGATACCGAAAACGTCCCAAAGCCCGATATGTTGACGCGCTCCCCCTGCCGCAGCGCGGCGATCACGTCGTCGAGCACGATGTTAATTGCGCGTTCGGCGTCGGCCTTGTTGAGGGGAAGTTTGTTTGACAACGCCTCTATGAGTTCAGCCTTGGTCATATGTAACCTTCGGCGGCCTTCCGAAAATCCGCGACCGCAAATTTGAGCCGCGCGCTTCCGGTCCCACCGGAATTCGCGGTATCCCCCGCTCAGAACCTACGACAGGTTCGTCGATGCACTTGTATCGTCTTCGTCCCCCGGTGTCATCGGGACCTTCGGTTCCGGCTCGCGCAGGAACGCCAGGTCGCTGTCACCCTTGCCCGGCTTGAAGAACGTATCCGGGTTGGTCAGCACCAGCGCGTGCTTTAGCACTTCGTCCATGTGCTCGACCTGGATCAACGTGATGCCCTTCATGATCTGCGGCGGAATCTCCTCGATGTCCTTGGCGTTGTCCCTGGGTATCAGGATCGTCTTGATACCGCCGCGATGCGCCGCGAGCACCTTCTCCTTCAGTCCGCCGATCGGCAGCACCCGTCCGCGCAGCGTGATCTCGCCCGTCATCGCAAGGTCGTTGCGAATCGGCGAGCGAGTGAGCGCCGACACCAGTGCGGTCGCCAGCGTGATCCCCGCCGACGGCCCGTCCTTGGGGATCGCGCCTTCGGGAATGTGAATGTGAATGTCGATGCGATGGTAGAAGCCGCGATCGAGGCCGAGCACCTCGGCCCGCGAACGCACATAGGAGAGCGCCGCCTGCGCCGACTCCTGCATCACGTCGCCGAGCTGTCCGGTAATAGTCAGTTTGCCGCGTCCTGGCACGATCGTTACTTCGACGCTGAGCAACTCGCCGCCAAGTTCCGTCCACGCCAGCCCAGTTGCAACACCCACCTGCGGTACCGTCTCCGCCGTGCCGTAGCGGAACTTTGGAACGCCCAGGTACTTGCCCAGGCTCGAGCTCGAAACCTTGACGTGCGCGTTGCGATCCGTCTTGACGACCTCGACCGCAACCTTGCGGCAGATCGACGCGAGCTCGCGCTCGAGATTTCTGACGCCCGCTTCGCGCGTGTAATGGCGGATGATGCCCTGGATTGCGCCGTCGGACACCTCGATGTTCTCCGGCCGCAGCCCGTTGGCCTCCTGCTGCTTCTTCAGCAGGTACTTTTTCGCGATGTTGAGCTTCTCCGTTTCCGTGTAGCCGGGGATCCGGATGACTTCCATTCTGTCCTGCAGCGGCCGCGGAATCCGGTCGAGCGTATTCGCCGTCGTGATGAACATCACTTTCGACAAATCGTAATCGCAGTCGAGATAGTGATCGTTGAACGTACAGTTCTGCTCCGGATCGAGAACTTCGAGCAACGCCGACGACGGGTCGCCGCGGAAGTCGGTCGACATCTTGTCCACTTCGTCGAACAGCAGCACGGGATTTGACGAGCCCGCCTTGCGCACCGACTGGATCACCTTGCCCGGCAGAGCGCCGATGTAGGTGCGCCGATGCCCGCGGATTTCAGCTTCGTCGCGCACGCCGCCGAGCGACACGCGCACGAATTTACGTCCGGTCGCGCGCGCTACCGACTTGCCGAGCGAGGTCTTGCCGACGCCCGGAGGTCCGACCAGGCACAGGATCGGTCCCTTCATCTGACCCACTAACGTTTCAACAGCCAGGTACTCGAGGATGCGCTGTTTGACCTTCTCGAGCCCGTAATGATCTTCCTCGAGCACGCGCTCGGCTTCCTTGATGTCGAGCTTGTCCTCGGTGTACTCGAACCACGGCAGCGCGAGAAACCAGTCGAGGTAGTTGCGCACGACGGTGGCCTCGGCCGACATCGGCGACATCATCTTGAGCTTCTTGATCTCGCGCTCGCACTTCTCGCGCGCCTCGGCCGGCATCTTCTTCTGCCGCAGTTTTTCTTCCAACTCCTGAATCTCGTTTTTGAATTCGTCCTTCTCGCCGAGCTCCTTCTGGATCGCGCGCATCTGCTCGTTGAGGTAATACTCTTTGGACGTCTTCTCCATCTGCTTTTTGACGCGCGAGCGGATGCGTTTTTCGACCTCGAGAATTTCCAGCTCCGAGCGCATGTAGCCGAGGATCTTCTCGAGCCGCTCGGCCGGGTTGGTCGATTCGAGCAACGCCTGCTTGTCTTCGAGCTTGATCCCAAGATGTCCGACCAGCTTGTCGGCCAGGAACGCGGGGTCGTCCACAGCCGCGATCGAGGTCACCATCTCGGGAGGGATCTTCTTGTTGAGCCGGGCATAGTTGTCGAAGGTCGAGACCACCGAGCGCATCAACGCCTCAACTTCGGTGCTGCGGTCGCTGACCTCCTCGATCTCTTCGGCCTCGACCTGGAAATATTCCTCGTCGGCGACGTAGCGGAGCACGCGCGCGCGCTTCTTGCCTTCGACCAGCGCCTTGACGGTGCCGTCGGGCAATCGCAGCAACTGCACGACCACGCCGAGCGTGCCGACGGTGTAGAGGTCGCCGGGCGCAGGCTCTGCAACCTTGGGGTCCTTCTGCGTCACCAGCAGGATGGGAGTCTTCTTCGCCTCGGCGGCTTCCAGAGCCTTAATCGACTTCTGGCGGCCGACGAAGATTGGATAGACTTCATGCGGGAATACGATCAGTTCGCGCAACGGGAACAAGGGAACGATGTTCGACGTTGCATCGCGATTATCTTTTTTGTCGTTGCGAAAAAGCATCTTGTACTTCGAGTCTCCCGAGCTATGCGGTTTCGGCGGTCTTTTGATAGACTAACAGCGGCTGCTCCTTCTGAGTAACCACTTCCTCCGATATCAGCACCTCCTTGATGTTGGGTTGTGAGGGGATTTCGTACATCAGGTCCACCATGATCGCTTCCATGATGGCGCGCAGTCCGCGGGCGCCCGACTTGCGCTTGAGCGCCTCGCGCGAGATTGCGCGCAGCGCACCCTGGGTGAATTTCAGGTGAACGTTCTCCATGTCGAACAACTTCTGATACTGGCGCACCAGCGCGTTCTTCGGCTCCGTGAGGATTCGGACCAGAGCTTCCTCGTCCAGCTCGCCCAGCGTCGCGATGACGGGCAGGCGGCCGACGAACTCCGGAATCAATCCGAACTTGAGCAAGTCCTCCGGCTGCACTTCGTATAGAAGCTCGGAGACCGTCTTGGGATCGCGATGGGTCAAATCGGCGCGGAAGCCCATCGTCTTGCCCGAGATGCGCCGCCGGATAATGTCGTCGAGTCCGACGAACGCGCCGCCGCAAATGAACAGGATGTTGGTCGTATCAACCTGCAGGAACTCCTGCTGCGGATGCTTGCGGCCGCCCTTGGGCGGCACCGAGGCCATCGTGCCCTCGATGATTTTCAGGAGAGCCTGCTGGACGCCTTCGCCCGACACGTCGCGCGTGATCGACGGGTTGTCGCCCTTGCGCGCGATCTTGTCGATCTCATCGATGTACACGATGCCGCGCTGGCATCGCTCGATGTCGTAATCGGCGTTCTGCAGCAGCGATAGTATGATGTTCTCGACGTCCTCGCCGACATAGCCGGCCTCGGTCAGCGAGGTGGCATCGGCGATGGTAAACGGAACCTGTAAAAAGCGCGCGAGGGTTTGCGCCAGGAGAGTCTTGCCGACGCCGGTCGGTCCGATCAGCAGGATGTTGGATTTCTGCAGCTCGACGTCGCCGGTCACCATCTGCGAGTCGATTCGCTTGTAGTGATTGTGGACCGCGACCGAGAGAATTTTCTTGGCGCGCTCCTGTCCGATCACGTACTGGTCGAGCACCCGCTTGATTTCGGCGGGCTTGGGCACCGCGGAACTTTGGCTGAACGCTTCCTCGCTGTCAGTCTCCTCGGCGATTATATCGTTACAGAGGTCGATGCATTCGTCGCAAATATAAACCGTTGGGCCGGCAATCAGCTTTCGAACTTCGTCCTGGCTCTTGCCGCAAAACGAGCAAACCAGGTTGCCCGAGCGGTCGTCATGCTTGGCCATACTGCCTCCCGCGGCTCACTTGGACGCCCTTCGGCTAACGATTACCTCATCAATCAGTCCGTATTCAACCGCCTGATTCGGCGCCATGAAGTAATCGCGATCGGTGTCTTTTTCGATCTTACGCAGGTTCTGTCCCGTATGCTTCATTATGATGTTGTTGATTTCCTCCCGCGCGTGCAAAATTTCCTTCGCGTGTATTTCCAGATCGCTCGCCTGACCCTGCATCCCGCCCAGCGGCTGATGCAGGATGATGCGCGAATGCGGCAGAGCGTAGCGTCGTCCCTTCGCACCCGCCAGCAGCATGATCGCCGCCATGCTGGCAGCCTGGCCCAGGCATAGCGTCGAGACCGGCGGCCGAATGAACTCCATCGTGTCGTAAATTGCCATCCCGGCCGTCACCGACCCACCGGGTGAGTTGATGTAAAAGTTGATTTCTTTTTCGGGATCTTCGGACTCGAGGAACAGGAACTGCGCCGTTATCAGGTTGGCCACATCGTCGTTGATCTCGGTGCCGAGAAAGACGATGCGGTCCTTGAGCAGGCGAGAGTAGATGTCGTAGGCCCGCTCTCCGCGCCCAGTCTGTTCGACGACCATCGGTACCAGGTTGCTCATACCTCCAACCCGCGCCACAGCCCGGTTCCGACAACGATTAAGAGAAGGCCGCTGACGCCTTCAAATTGTAACCACTCGGAAATGGGGGAGCAACCGTGCCTGCCTCCGAAGAGCGTAGCAATGATGCTACCTCGGCTCAGATGAACCTTCTTCACGCGGTTCGGACGAAGCATCTTCACGCTTGGCGCGGCTCAAAATAAAGTCGAGCGCCTTCTCGCGGCGCATCGATTGACGCAGCGCCTCGCGATTTTCTTCCTTGCGATAAAATTCGGCGGCGCGGTCGCGATTGCGTCCGCTCTGCGTGACGATCTGAGCCACACGGTCGCCAAGCTCTTCGTCGTTGACTTCGATTTTCTCCTGCTCCGCGAGCGCGTCCACAATCAGCGCTGTGCGCGCGCGCTTCTCGGCCCGCGTCTTCAGATCGTCAGCACTCTGCTTGACCCGCTCGGTGGCGTCCTCATGCGACAGGCCGCCGGATTCGAGCGTCTGATGCAGCTCGGCTTCCATCGCGCTCACCTCGCGCGCGACCAGCGACTCGGGCAGCTCGACTGGGTTGCGCTCGATCACGAGATCGAGCAGCCCCTGGCGGACGCGCGCGTCGGCCTCCTGCTTCGCATGTGCGAGCAGCTCGCTGCGAACGCGGGTGCGGAAAGCCTCGAGATTCTCGTCGCCGAGGTCCTTGGCGAAGTCGTCATCGACGGTCGGCAGCTCGCGCCGGTAGATTTCCTTGGGCGTCGCGCGCCATTCGATCGTCTTGCCGGCCAGCTCTTTCTGGCTGTACTCCGGCGGGTACGTCTTCGAGGCCTTCATCTCTTTGTTCAGCTCAGCGCCGATGAGTGCTTCGTGAACGCCGTGTGCAAGCGCGCGCTCTGAGACCTCGACCAGCCGATCGTCGGGCTTCGTGTGCGACATCGGCTTGCCGTTTTCGAATGCCTCGACCGACGCGAGCGCATAGTCGCCTTCCTCGACGATCGTGCGATCCTCGACCTTCTTGAGCGTCGCCTGTCGCAAGCGAAATCGCTCGATCGCCTCTTCGACCTGCTCGTCGGTGACTTCGACCCTGGATTCGGGCACCTTGAGCCCCTCGTAGTCCTTGACCTCGATCTTGGGACGCAGGTCGAAGGTCGCGCTGAACTTGAGCGCGAGGTCCTTTTGCAGGTCGGTCTGTTCGGTGACGATTTCGGGCGCGACCACGGGCTTGAGGTCGTGTTCCTCGAGCGCTTTCTTCGTGTATTCCTCGACGAGCTTCTGAACTACCTCGCCGCGGACTTGTTCGCCGAAAAATCGCTCGAGCAGGTTGCGCGGCGCATGGCCGGGGCGAAAGCCCTTGAGCACCGCGCCGCGTTTGAGTTCGTTGTAGGCGCGATCCAGCTCATGCTTGATTTCGTCGGGCTCGACTTCAATCGTAAGTTTGCGCCGGAGACTGTTGGGTTCTTCGATATTTACATTCATGGCAGTTGAACTCTATAGATAAACATACCGCGATTAGAGGAATCAACCGAAGAGCGCGAAATTGCGCGCGAGCGCTCCGCGTCATCCTTCCATCCGCTCGCATTGCTCGCTTAGGTCAGGATGACAGTGAGCGTTGCTTGCTTCGGGCAGGATGACAGAAGAGCGTTGCTCGCTGCGGTCAGGATGACAAAGGGGGATACCTGCCGATATGGACTTCGGTTTCAGGAAAACCTAGACTGCGCCAGATACCCAGAGGGTGATCGCCCGGCTATTAACGGCGATTGATTTGCGCAGCGGGCGCCGCCCTTAGTCAAACCTCGAATTTTTCAGGAGACCCGGATTAACCGATGAGCGAATCGAATATCGTTCTGCCCACTTTAACCAGCGGACAGGTAATGATCCTGTGGCTGGTGCTGGTCTCAGCGCTGGTCGCGCTGGCCTACGGAGTCGTGCTGATACGCGTAGTGCTGGCCGCCGACCCCGGACCCAAATCAATGACCGACGTGTCCGACGCTATCGAACTCGGCGCGATGGCGTACCTCGGACGGCAAGTCAGAACCATGGTCTGGTTCGTCGCCGTCATCTTCGTCGCGTTGTTCCTTATGTACCGCAACGTGTATGAGGGCCTGACGCTCCCGCTGGGCATCTCGATCGCGTTCCTGATGGGCGTCGCCGCATCGTACGGCGCCGGTTACGTCGGGATGTGGCTGGCGGTCAAGGGCAACGTCCGCAGCGCCAACGCGGCGCTGACCAGCTTCAAGGACGCGATGGAACTCGCGTTCAAGGCGGGCGGAGTGTCGGGGATGTTCACGGTCGGGCTTGGATTGCTCGGCGCGACGATCATCTTTTTGGTGTTCCGCGAAAACGCGATGAAGGTGCTGGTCGGCTTCGGTTTCGGCGGATCGCTGGCGGCATTGTTCATGCGCGTCGGCGGCGGAATCTACACCAAGGCGGCGGACGTCGGCGGCGACCTGGTCGGCAAGATCGAGCAGGATCTACCTGAAGATGATCCGCGCAATCCCGCCACGATTGCCGACAACGTTGGCGACAACGTCGGCGACTGCGCCGGCATGGCGGCCGACGTCTTCGAGTCCTACGAGGTGACGCTGGTCGCCGCGATCATCCTGGCCGCCTACGCGCTGCAGGAGTCGGACTTTATCGCGGCGTATGGGCAATACGCGGGCATGTTCGCCGTCAAGCTGATCATGTTCGCGCTGATACTGCGCGGCGTCGGCGTGTTTTCGTCGATCATCGGGATCATCGCGGTGCGCGTGCCGGCGGGCAAAATGCTCGATCCGATGCGCCCGATCAACATCGGGTACATGACCTCGGCGGTCGCGTCAGTGATCGGATTCTTCGTCGTGAACTATCTCTACCTCGACGACCCGCGCACGGGCGCGACCGATTGGCGCTTCGCCTGCTGCGCGTCGCTCGGAATCATTCTCGCGGTCGTGACCCTGTGGCTCACCAACTATTTCACGCATCCCGATAAAGGCCCGGTCACCGAAACCGCGATGGCGGCGCGCACCGGCCCGGCTACGCTGATCCTGTCGGGCATGGCCGAGGGACTCGAGTCGTCGGTATGGGCGCTGCTGGTGATCGCGGCCGCGATTATCGGCGCGATGGCGATTTTCCACGAGTCGCTCGCGCTGCAGTTTTACGGAATCGCGCTGACCGGACTCGGCCTGCTCACCACCACCGGCTTCATCCTCGCGATGGACACCTACGGGCCGATCACTGACAACGCCCACGGCATCTTCGAGATGGGTGGAATCCATCAGGAGGAGGCGTCGAAGACGCTGTCGTGGATGGACGCGATCGGCAACACGACCAAGGCGCTGACCAAGGGCCTCGCGATTGCGACCGCGGTGCTCGCGGCGGTATCGCTGTTCCGGTCGTTTATCGACGAGGCGCATCTCGGCGCGATTGGCGTGCAGATCAACATGCCCACTGTGTTCGTCGGGTTGATGATCGGCGGCGCGGTGCCGTTCCTGTTCAGCTCGTTCGCGATTAAGGCGGTGAGCCGCGCGGCGTACCAGATCGTGTTCGAGGTCCGGCGCCAGCTCCGCGAGCATCCGGGGATTATGGAGGGCAAGGAGCTGCCCGACTACGGCGCGTGCGTCGATATCGTCACGGCAGCGTCGCAGAAAGAACTGCTCGGACCCGGAATCCTGGCGATCTTCTCGCCACTGCTGGTCGGCTTCGGTCTCGGCGCGGGCGCGCTCGGCGGGTTCCTCGGCGGCACTATTCTGACGGGTCAGTTGATGGCGGTCTTCATGTCGAACGCGGGCGCCAACTGGGACAACGCCAAGAAAAAAGTCGAGGACGGATTCCTGGGCGGCAAGGGCACCGACGTGCACAAAGCGTCGGTCGTTGGCGACACGGTCGGCGACCCATTCAAGGATACGGCGGGCCCGGCGCTGAACCCGATGATCAAGGTGATGAACCTGGTAGCGATTTTGGCGGCGCCGTTCACGACGGTGGCCCTCGGGGGAGTGACGGCGCTGCGCGTCGCGGTTGTAGTGTTGGCGATTATCGCGCTGGCGATCGCGGTGACCTTCTCGAAGCGCGGATCGATCGCAGAAGAGAGCCTGGCAATCGAGACCAAGCAGGCCGCCTGAGCGCGTTTCACAGCTAGCAATGGTCGAAGGGCCGGACGTAAAAACGTCCGGCCCTTTTTCGTGATCGCTAGTCCGACTCCACGAACGCACGGAGCCGGCCCAACGCTGCGTCCCAATCTTGCGAAATCTGATCGAGGTATCGCTGTACATCGGCGAGCCGGTCTGGGCGGAGTTCCCAGACGGATTCGCGGCCAGCCCGGGAGCCGCGGGCGAGGCCGGCCGCCTCGAGCGCGTGCAGGTGCTTCGTGATCGCCTGGCGCGAGACGGTCGCGCCGGCTGCGAGGTGGATGATCGACAACGGTCCCTCCTCGCATAGCCGAGCGACGATGCGCAAACGGGTTTCGTCGCCCAGTGCCGCGAAGACGACCGCGGCATCAGCCCGTTTCGCGGCGGCGGCGATGGACATTCGTGGCATGGCGGGCGGCTCAGCCTTGCGCCTGCTGCGCGAGGTACTTTTCGATGAGCGTCATCTGCGCGGCCCATCCCTGTTCGTTGGCGGCGAACGCTTTGGCGCGGCGCTCAAGCGGGATCTGGTCGAAGCCGGACTCGGTTACCGTCAGCATCGTGCCGCCTGAGACTTCTTCGAGCTCGAACGCGACGAGAGTGCTGGGCTCTTTCGAGTAGTCGACGGCTGGATCGACGGCGAACGGGTGCCAGCGGAAGGAGAAGAAGCGCATCGGTTCGATGCGATCGACCGAGAACTCGAAGCGGTAGCCCTCGTAGGGTTTCTGGCTTTTGGCGACTTCCGGGTCGACGGTGGTCGGCACGATGCTGCCGATTATGCTGGCGCCGGGTACGAAGGGGCCGTCGAACTTGACGCCGAACCAGGCGCCGAACTGGGATGATTCGCTGATCGCGCGCCACACGCGATCGCGCGGAGCGCGGAGCAGGACGCGTTTTTCGATGCGGTCGGTGTTGGTGGGCATACGCAACCTCCGGGTTGCGATTAGATTAACGCTTACTTGCAATCAAATGCAACCTTTCGGTTGCGAATAATCGGGGATTCGGAATCCGGAAAAATTTTATCCCTCACCCGCCGCGCGGACGCGCATCGGCCTCTCCCCACTAACGGGAGAGGCAATTCTTTGGGAGAGGCAAAGCAAGAAAGAAAATCCGCGAAAATTCTTTGCGTCGTTTTGCGAGTACCCATAGTCTTCGGAACTTGTGGCTATCGAATATCGCGTGTTGGGGAAGACCGGGCTTCGGGTTAGCGCGCTTGCGTTTGGCGGGTCTGAAATCGGCTACCAGGCGGTTGCGCAGAAAACTGTCGATAAGATTTTGAACACGGCGCTCGATGCCGGGATCAACCTGATCGATACCGCCGAGTGCTATGCCGATGGCGAGGCGCTGATTGGCAAGGCGATCGAGAAGCGGCGGGCGGAAGTTGTGCTGATGACGAAGTGCGGGCATGCGCGGCTGGGGTCAGCGGACGAGCGCGCTGCGGGTTATGCGCAGGCAGATTGGGAGCCCACGATGCTCGCGAAGAGTATCGAGCGCAGCCTGAAGAATCTGCGCACCGACCACGTCGATGTGATGCAGTTCCATAGCCCGCCGCTGGCGACGCTAAAGGACGGCCGCGTGATCGAGGTGCTGCACAAGACGCGCGAGCGCGGGCAGGCGCGGTTCGTGGGGTGCAGCTGCGACTCGGATGAGGTGGTGTACGCGGTCGAGAGCGGCGCGTTCGACACGTTGCAGATTTCGGTGAGTATTGCGGACCAGGAAGCGATCGAGCGCGTGCTGCCGAAGGCGGCCGCGCGCGGGATGGGCGTGATCGTCAAGCGGCCGATCGCGAATGCGGCATGGCGCCACGGCCAGCAGCCCCCGAGCGATTGGTACACGCGGCCGTATTGGGATCGGCTACAGAAGCTCGACTACGAATTTCTTCATCGCGGCGTCGAAGACGTGGTCGAGGTCGCCCTTCGCTTCACGCTCGGCACGGCGGGCGTAACGACCGCGATCGTCGGCACGACGCGGGCCGAGCGCGTTGCGCGGAACATCGCGCACGCCGGCGCGGGACCGTTGCCGCCCGCGGAGTACGAAGCGATTCGCGCGCGATGGCGCTCGGTCGCGCCCGCCGATTGGATTGGACAGCGCTAGCGGGGCGTTCGCCGGACGACGTTCAGACGCGCGAAAGTCTCGGCATCGCGCGAGTCGCCGCTGATACCGGTGTCGCCCTGAAGCAGCTCGGCGATCGCGACCATCGCAATCAACGCGACCATCGACAGCCACGCAAAGCCGTAGCAGAGTGCAGCCGCGCTATGTCTGAGGCGTAACAGTTTTCCATCTCTCCCAACAATCTCTTAGCGCTAAGCTGACTTCTTGACTATTCTATAGCAACAAGTTGTTGATATTCTTGTTACGATAAGAACAAATAAAAGCTCGATTCCGGTACTTTTTCCGAATCGGTCGATTGAATGTGAAGCCCGCGGTGGGTTTCACGCTTCCTTCGGCAGGGGTGACCCCTGCACCCAATTTGATACAGGCCGCATCGCGGCCGGTAGGTGAGGATTCTGCAGCGTATGCACCAACTTCTGTGCATGAATCGCAGAATCCTCACCTCACCTCTCCAGTGAAATAACGGGCGAGGGATCAGAAGCTCAAGTTGTGGGGCGGATGGGGGTTGAACTATAAGCATCACTTGGCCGCGCGATCTGTTTGGCAATACTCGGGGAACGTTTCCCGGAGGCTTCGTATGGGACCATTGGAAGGAATTCGCGTACTCGATTTGAGCATGGTGGTGTCGGGGCCGTTCTGCACCATGATGCTTGGCGACCTTGGCGCGGACGTAATCAAAATCGAGCCGCCTGACGGCGATGTGTCGCGCATGTTGACCGGCAAGGAGCGTGGCGGCGTTACCGTCGGCATCCTAAACTGGAATCGCAACAAGCGGGCGATGATGCTCGACCTCAAGCAGCCAGGCGCCGCGGAAGTGTTTCTCAAGATGGCGGAGCGGGCGGACGTCGTCGTGCAGAACGTGCGTCCGGGAGTGGTCGATCGGCTGGGCATCGGTTACGACGCGGTCGCGGCGCGCAATCCGAAAATTGTCTATTGCTCGATCGCCGGCTACGGGTTCTCTGGCCCTTCAGTGAACAAGCCTGCGTATGATCCGATTATCCAAGGGATGGCGGGAGTGATGACGTCGCAGCGGACGCAGGGGCGGCCGCGCGCGGTCAAGAATATTCTTGGCGACAAGGTCACTGCGATGACAGCGGCGATTTCGATCCTCGCGGCACTGACCGAGGCGCAGCGCAGCGGCAAAGGGCAGCATCTGCAGATCGCGATGATCGACGCCGTCGCCTACTACCTGATGCCCGACACGGCGTCGCGCCATACCTATCTGCCGCACGATGCGGGAGTCGCGCCGTCGATGAACACGCTCGAGCCGTTTCAGACGGCCGACGGCTTTATCACGATTGCGCCGCTGACCGACAAGCATTGGACGGCGATTCTCAAAGCGGTCGGGCATCCGGAATGGTTCGAGGGCGATGAGCCGCGGCCCGATCGAGTGAGGCGATCGATCAAGAGCCTGATAGCACTGTTCCAGAAGCAGCCGTCGGCGTATTGGCTCGAGCGGATCGAAGCGGCCGACGTTCCATGCGGGCCGGTCAACGACTACGACTCGATATGGGAGGATCCGCAGTTCGTCGCGAACGAAACATTTTTCGAATATGAGCATCCCAAGGCGGGACGCGTGCGCGCTGTGCGATCGCCTGCGCGCTTCTCGCGCACCGAGCCCGAGCTATGGCGTCATGCACCCGACCTCGGGCAGCACACCGACGAAATTCTCGGCGAGTTCGGATTCGGCGCCGGTGAGATTTCCGAGCTGAGAGCGAATCGGATCGTCAATTGAGCCGCCGCTCGATCACCCGCGCGCTGGCATTCGCAACTCTCGGCGCAATTTTCGCCGCAATCGCGATCGTGCAGGGATGCTCGACGCAACAACCGTCGAAGCCCGGGTCCGCAGTTGCCGCCGCCACTCCAAGCGCGAAGCCAACGCCGACGGGAGCGCCGCTCGGTACGCATGCGCCGTACGCGATCACTGAGGGCCTCGACGGCAATCTGTGGTTCACCGAATACCAGGGCGACGGTATAGGCAGGATGACTCCCTACGGCGCCACCAAGCGCTTTCACATCGATCCCGACGGTTTCGCCGAACGAATCGCCGCCGGCCCCGACGGCGCGGTCTGGTTTACCGACACGGTCGGCAATCGGATCGGGCGCGTCGCACCCGACGGCAAAATCGCGTACGTCAAATTGCCTCACTCGGACAGCGGTCCAGCGGGAATCACGGCGGGGTCCGACGGCAATCTGTGGTTCACCGAGCATTCGGGCAATCGCATCGGGCGGCTCAGCACGACAGGCACCCTGACCGAGATCGAACTGCCCAAGGGCGCGGGTCCCGCCGAAATCGTCGGCGGGAGCGACGGCAACCTGTGGTTCGCGGAAGATAAGGCGAATCGCATCGCGCGCGTCACCGCCGCCGGCAACGTCAAGGAATTCGCAATCCTGACGCCAGACAGCCGCCCGGCGATGATGGCGCTCGGGGCAGACGGCAACGTGTGGTTCACTCAGCCGCAGGTCAACAAAATTGGCCGGGTCACGCCTGACGGTTATATCACGGAGTACGCGTTGCCCAACCCCGGTGTGCCGCTCGGAATCGCGGCGGGCACTGACAAAAATCTCTGGGTCACGGTGATTCGCGCGCAACTGATTTATCGCATGACCCCGAGGGGCGATTTCACGCCGTTCCCGATGCCCGCAAAGTCGATGGCGACTTTCATCACCGCGGGTCCCGGCGGCTCGCTGTGGTTCACCGAGCCCAACGGCAAGGTGGGCCGCCTGACGACGTCGGGCGATGTCACGGAATTCGTCTTCTCGAATCCATACAGTGAGCACGCAGGGAAATGAGCACAGGGGTGACGCCCGCGTCGCAGGCTCTCGCGCGGCTGTTCCGCTTGCCAAGTTTTGCGGTATAAGCGCTGTATCACACGAACCAAAACGCTGGGCGCGTTTGGATTCCGGCATTATGCCGCAAGGGAGAATTGAGCGATGGGCAAGCTCGACGGAAAGGTAGCCGCCATCACCGGCGGCGGTCGCGGTATCGGCCGCGGCATCGCGAGGGCATTCGCCGCGCAGGGATGCGCAGTGGTAGTCAACGATCTTGGCGTCACGGTCGCGGGCCAGAAGGAAACTCAATCGCCCGCCGACGACGTCGTTAAAGAACTCAAGGCCGCGGGCGGCAACGCGGTTTCCAATCACATGGACATCGGCACCGTCGAAGGCGGCGAGGGTCTCGTCAACCAGGCGATCAAGGAATTCGGCAAGCTCGACATTTTGGTGAACGTGGCCGGCATCCTGCGCGACCGCATGATCTTCAACATGTCGGAACAGGAATGGGACGACGTGATCCGGGTGCACCTGAAGGGGCACTACTGCACGATCAAGCCGGCGTCGGCGCACATGCGCGAGCGCAAGTACGGCAGGATCATCAACTTCTCGTCGAACTCGGCGCTCGGCAGTCCCGGCCAGCCCAACTACGCCGCGGCCAAGGCGGGAATCCTGGGGCTGACGTACTCGAGCGCGAACTCGCTGCAGAAATATGGAATCACGGTGAACGCGATCATGCCGGGCGCGTCGACGCGTATGACCGACACGATTCCCGCAGGCCGGATGCCGGGCGCGACGGGAATCCCGCAGTCGGACAAGGTCGAGGGCACGCCGCGCGATCCCGCCAACGTCGCGCCGATCGTGGTTTTTCTCGCCAGCGACGACGCTGCGAACGTCACCGGGCAATGCTTCGGCGCATCGGGCTTCCGCATCATGCGCTATCGGCACATCATTGCCGACAAGGTCCTGTACAACAACGGCCCGTGGAATATTGACGAACTGTTCGAGCGGCTGAAGAACACGCTGCTGACAGATCTGAGCCAGCCGCGCATGTAGGTCAGAACGTAGCGCCCGCCGCTAATGCCCTTGCGGCTTGGCGGCGGGCGTTTCGATCTCGAAACTCGCGTCGAGGAATTTAATCACTCGCGCGGCATAACCGGCGGGATCCTCATAGATCGCGTCGCCGTGACCGCCCGACGGCACCGTCCACATCTGTGCGTTGAAGCCAGCCGAGGCGAGAATCGCCTTGCCGTCCGCGAGCGGCGTCATTTGGTCGTCGCGATTCTGAATGATGAGCAACGAGCAGCCGCCCAGGTTGCCCGCGGCCGTTGCCGGCGAGATTTTGTCCAGCGGACGGCCGAACCATAGCTGGGCTTCCCACATTACCGTTTTGATGAACGCCGGATTCAGCCGCGACATCGACGGGCTGCGCAGGAAGAGCTGTTCGAGATTCGCGTAGGAACTGTCGGCGACGATCGCGGTGAAGACCGGCTGCTCGGCTTGCGCCATGATCGCACCGGCGGCGCCTTCCCCGATTCCGAGTGCTGCGATTTTATTGAAGCCGTCGTCTTTAAGCGTGCGCGCGGTCGCCAGCGCGAATTTGCGCTTGAGCATTCCCCAGTTGATGCCGTAGCTCGGATTGTTGGCGCTGTATGCCGCAACCACTGTGTAGCCGGCGCCAAGCAGAAACTTGGCGTACGGAATCATCGCTGCTTCGGGCGCCCCTGCGGCCGGTACGATCACTACCACCTCGCGCCGCTTGCCCGGGAAATACCAGCCGACCACGCTGACCTGGTGATGGCGGATACCGTCTTCTTCGACCACGCCGCAATCCAGGCGCTCCGGCTCGATTCCGAGCGCCGCGCCGACGTCGCTCACCGAGCCCCGCTTGAACGCCGGAACATGCTGTCCGAAAACGTCCTGCCCGCCGCGCCGCAGGAACTCCGGGTACATCAATGATCGAGCGACGAAGAAGGCTGCCCCCATCCAGAGAAGGATTGGGACGCCGAGCAGGATTGCGCCGATGCCAAAGATGCGCCGCGGCTTGCGCTTGCCCGCGGCCGGCTGGGATTCGGAAGGATCGCTCATCGGCTATGCTTGTGCACGATTGCAGACGCCGCCGCAAGCGTGCTTGTGAGCGTTTCGTTCGACACTTATGCTGCGTTGCAGGGAGGCGGCGCTCATGGCTGATTGGGATCCTGAACTCTACAACCGGTTTCGGCGCTATCGCGCGGAACCTGTCAAGCATATTCTGTCGCGGCTGAAACTCAGCGACGGCGAGAAAATCATCGACCTTGGATGCGGGTCCGGCGAGAACACGCTCGAGCTGGCGCGGCGCAGCCCGCGCGGAACGGCGCTGGGAGTTGACGGGTCGCCGGCGATGGTCGAGGCGGCGCGCAAGGTGCTCGACGGCGAACCGGCGGAGCTGAAGCGCCGTGTCTCATTCGAACTACTGAACGTTGCCGAGTTTCGCGCCGATCGTGCGTACACGTTGATCTTCTCGAACGCCACGTTTCAGTGGATCCCCGACCATCGCGCGCGGTTCGCCGCGTGCTTCGACGCGCTGCGCCCGGGCGGAACGATCGTCGTGCAGATGCCGGCCAACGAGACCGAGACCGCGAAGATGGAAATCGGCCGGCTCGCGCGCGAGGTGCCGTGGAACAGGATGCTGGGCGGGCGCGACCACGCTTTCCACGAAGAGCCGCCGGAGTTCTACGCTGCGATGCTCGCGCAGCTCGGCTACGATCGCATCGACTGCTATCACCTGACCTTTCATCATCCGATGGATCGGCCCGTCGATGTCGTTCAATGGTACCGCTCGACCGGGCTGCGGCCTTTCCTCGACGCGCTACCGAAAGAGCGTCACGACGAATTTCTGTCTCAGTTGACGGCGCGGCTCAACGCGGCTTACGGCACTTCCGGCCCAATGACGTTCGACTTCAAGCGGCTGTTTATCTGGGGCCGCCGCCCCGGACCTTAGGATGGCTCGCGCGCGCAATCGTCCCGCGCTCGTCGCGCACGGCGGCGCCGGTAATGCCGGCCCCGGCGTCGAGCGCCCGGAGCGCCGGCGCGGGATGATGGCGGCGATGCGCCAAGGCGCGGGTATTCTGCGCGCCAATGGCAGCGCACTCGAAGCGGTGGTCGCGACGGTCGCCGCCCTCGAAGATCATCCGCTCTTCAATGCCGGCTACGGCTCGTTGCTCAACTCCGAGGGCAACGTCGAGATGGACGCATCGGTGATGTTCGCCGAGCCTGTCGCACCAGGACCATCTGCACGAGGCAAACGCGTTCGTTCAGACGAATCCGACTACACCGTTTCTGCCGGTGCGGTAGCCGCGGTCAGCCGTGTGCGAAATCCAATCATGCTCGCGCGCGCCGTCATGGAACATTCGCCGCACATCCTGATGGCGGGAGCAGGCGCAGAAAATTTCGCGCGCAAGGTCGGCATCCGGCTCGAGCGGCCCGAGGAAATGGTCACCGAACGCGCGCGCGAACGATGGCGCGCGCGAAAGCAGCAGGCTGGGATACTCGGGGCCGAAGCCGCCGCGCGCGCCGCGATGGGGCACGGCACGGTCGGGGCGGTCGCCGTCGATGTGCACGGCGGGATCGCGGCTGCGACCTCTACTGGCGGCGTGCCCGGCAAACTTTTCGGACGCGTGGGAGATTCCGCGCTGATAGGAGCGGGCACTTTCGCGCACGCATTCGGCGCCGCGTCGGCGACGGGACAGGGCGAGGCGATCATCCTGACGGCGCTGTGCCGCGAGGCTGTACTGGCGTTAGGCGACGGCTCGCCGCAAGCCGTTGCGCGCGAGGCGATCCTCGAAATGATCGACGCGACGGGAGCGGAGGCCGGGGTGATAATCGTCGACCGGCGCGGCCGAATCGGCTACGCGCACAACGCCACTTCGATGCAGGTGGCGAGATACGATCCCGCCGGCGGCCTGCAGCATCTGTGGCTCGCGCCGATCGCGACGGCCCGCCATCCGTGACTATCGAGCATCCCGAAACTCCCGCGCCCCCAGGTCGCGCCGTAATACAACCCGCGACACTCGCGTTCGCCGCGATGTTTGCGTTCGTCATTCTGGTACAGGGAATCAGCGCGCCGTTTCAGAAAGACGCGGAGCCCCAGTCGGCCGAGTGGATTCAGAGCATCGTGCGCGACGGTCACTGGCTGATACCTGCCGACGCTTACGGTTACACCGATCGCAAGCCGCCGCTGTTCTACTGGCTCTCAGCGCTGGTCGCGAAATCCACCGGCGGCATCGTCGACGAGGTTCGCGCGCGCGCAGCGTCTGTCGTGGCAGGGACCGCGCTTGCGACCGCAGTGCTCGCGTGGACGGCAGCCAACGTCGGCGCATCCGAAGGATGGCTCGCGTTTCTGCTGATGCTCGGCACTTACGGATTCGCATCGCGCGCGACCGAAGCGCTGACCGACATGCTGCTGACGTTCATGCTGTTCGCCACGTACTCGGCGATTTATCCGCTCCTCGAGGCGCCGACGGACGCATCACCCGGTTCTGCACGGAGAAAAATATTTCTGGGCGTAGTGCTCGGTCTTGGGGTTTTGACCAAGGGCCCGGTCGCGATTGTGCTCTGCGCGCTGGCCGCGTCAATCTACCTGTTGATCGAGCGGCGCAATCCAATCGCGCTGCTGGGCGAGCGATGGCCGTGGCAGGTGGTCGCGATCGCGGTCGCGATCGGCGCGATCTGGTACGTGCCGGCGGCGCTCGTCGGCGGACACAAGATAGTGAGGATCATCTTCGCCGAGAACTTCGGGCATTTCATGCCGGCCAAGCTCGGCGGCACGGGCGAAAGTTATCGGCCCTTCTACTTTATCGCCGCGCGATTGCTCGGCGGCGCTTTCCCGATGACGCTTCTGATCGTGCCGGCCGCACTAGCCTTCTACACCGGTGAGATTTCGACGGAGAAGCGGCGCGCAGTGCTCTACCAGGTCAGCATGTCGCTCGCAGTGCTGCTGTTTTTCTCGATCGCAAGCGTGAAACGCGACGACTACATCCTGCCCGCGATCCCGGGAATCGCGATCCTGTGCGGGTCAGTGTTCCGACTGAACGTGCGCGGCGCAGCGGCAAAGTTGCGCGACGTAGTCGTCGCGGCATTCGTTCTGAGCCCGGTATTGGGGTTTCTTTTTTTCCCTCTCTATCCGGGCCTCGGGCGGCATCTAAATCTCCAATCGAGCGACGCTGCTTACTACTCAGTGATCCGTCTCCACGCCAAAACGATGGCGAGAGGAGTTGTCTTTTCCGTCCTGGAATGGTTGCTCGCAGTCGCCATCGCGTTGTTCGCCCTCGTACGGCGAAGCGCGATTGTAAGCGGCGTCGCGTTTTGTGTTTTCGCGGTTGCCGGGAGTCTGCTTTGGACGGGGACGCTGCGCACCGGCGTTGCCAATATGCGTAGCCTCAAGAGTTTCACGCCGATCGTTGCCGATCGCGTTAAAGGCGATCAGTTGTGCGTTCCGAGCGGCATAAATTACGAGCTGTCATACTACTACGGCGCCGCGGTTCCCGATCTCAGCAATCCTCGATGCGCCTATCTGATTGCGACGCCGCGCGAGATAGACGCTATGACGCCTGAGTATAGGTCGCGGCTCAAGCTCATCGCGCAGTCCAATTTGATCGGTGGCGGCGGACCGCCGGCGCTATTTGAAATTTTGCCCGAAGCCGCTAGATAGAAGGCGATGGCTGACCGCGCTGAACAGGCTGAGCATGCGATGAGCGCGCTGATGCGCTTCGTCGTCTCGCTCATCATTCCGATCTGGGCGCTCGCGATGCTCGGGCTTGGGGTCGAATACCGCTCGATTTGGTGGTTGGGATGCGGGCTTGCTGTCGGCGCGGTTGGGCTGCTGCTGCTGGTTGGCAACCCGTTGGCGGGCCCAGTGCTCGACATCCGCGAAAGCTGGCGTCCCGTCTCGACGCCCAAGCCTGACGCTGACAAAAATCCTTCCGAAGCCACGCATCATTAGCCTGATTTGCGGGCGGTGTCACGGCAGGATATTCTTTAGTTCCGATGCCGATTTTCGAGTACGAATGCGCGCGGTGCGGGCTGGTCAGCTCGCACGTGGCGATGGGTTCATCGCGGCGCAGAGAGCGCTTAGGCTGTCCGCAATGCAAATCGGCGCGGCTCCGGCGCGTGATGTCGTCGTTCGCGGTGGTCGAGAGCGAGGCGTCGCGCCTGGCGAGCTTCGACGCGTCGAAACCGCGCGACGATTCGTTCTATCGCGACTCGCGCAACGTCGGATTGTGGGCGAAGAAGCGGGCCAAGGAAATGGGCGTCGACCTCGGCTCGAAGTTCGAGGCGACGGTCGAAAAAGCACGCAGCGGCAAGCTGATCAAGGAGATGACCTGAGGCGGGACTATGGCGGACGAGAAAGACCGGTTGGGCAGCAAGCTGCATGACGCCGAGAAGGCGCGCGAAGATCAGTGGGCGCGGCAGCATGACGACGAGCTGATCGAGAAGATGCGCAAGCGCTTGCACCAGACCGCCTGTCCGCATTGCAAGCAGTTCCTCGTGGCGAAAACCGAGCACGGAGTCTCGATGCATGCGTGCCCGAGCGGGCATGGCGCGTGGCTCGATGCGGCTGCATTGAAGGCGGCGCTCAAGGAGCGCAACTAGGTTGATATCGCGTCAATTTGAATTAAGTCCTGCTTAAGCGAAAGCGGCCACCGGTGAAGCGATCCTTCTTGACAGGTTAGTCCAGTCCAACTAATGAGGACTCGGTAACATCACATGTATCTCAATTTTGGCGTGCCGCTGGCCCTTACGATCATCGGGATCGGTTTCGTGGCGCTGATGTTCGGCCTGCAGAAGCTGCTGGCGCCGCAAAATCCGTATGATCGAAAGCTGATTCCGTACGAATGCGGCGAGCCACCAACCGGCCGCGCATGGATCAATTTCAACGTCCGCTTTTACCTGATCGCGCTGATTTTCGTGGTGTTCGAGGTCGAAGTCGCGTTCGTTTATCCGATTGCGGCGGTTTACCTGGACTGGGTGCGCTCGGGACGCCGCCTGTACGCGCTCAGCGAGATTCTAATTTTTCTGCTGATCCTGTTCGTCGGCCTGGTTTACGTTTGGGTCAAGCACGACCTGGAATGGATTAAGAAGGTGCCGGTCGAAGATTGAGGTTTGTCTTATGCCCTTGTTGAACACGCTCCCCGATTACATTTTGACCACCAAGACGGACGAGCTGCTGAACTGGATGCGCAAATCGAGCATTTGGTACATGCTGTTCGGCCTGGCTTGCTGCGCTATCGAGTTGATGCATACGGGCGGCCCGCGCGCGGACATCGATCGTTTCGGCGCGACGCCGCGCGCGTCGGCACGCCAGTCGGATCTGATGATCGTAGCGGGCACGCTGACGCTGAAAATGGCGCTCAGGACGCGGTTGCTTTACGATCAGATGCCCGACCCGAAGTACGTCATCTCGATGGGTTCGTGCGCGAGCTGCGGCGGACTGTTCCAGCTCGCCTACTCGGTTTGCGACGGGGTCGATAAAATCCTGCCGGTCGACGTGTACGTTCCCGGCTGTCCGCCGCGGCCCGAGGCGCTGACCGAAGGCCTGCTCAAATTGCAAGAAAAGATAATGACCGAGCGCTGGCTGGTGCGCTCGCCCAACGGCAATGGCAAGCAGGTCGCGGCTGCCTGAGTAGATGGAGTCGCTTCAAATACTCGAACGGGTCAAGAACAAGTTCGGCGACCGCGTGCTGGAAATCTCCGATAAGAAGCCGGATCCGTTTGCGGTGATTGACCCGAAGGCGATCGTCGAGGTCGGGCGCTTCATGAACGAGGATCCCGAGCTCGCGATGGACTGCCTGTCCAACGAGAGCGGCGTCGATTACAAGGACCGGGTCGAGGTGGTGTACCACCTGTTTTCGTACAAGCATCGGCACGGCGCGGTGTTGAAGGTGAAGCTGCCGCGCGAGAACCCGAGCGTGGCGACGCTCGAGGGCGTGTGGAAGTCGGCGAACTGGATGGAACGCGAAATATTCGACCTGATGGGCGTGAACTTCGAAGGGCATAGCGACATGCGGCGAATCCTGATGCCGGAGGACTGGATCGGTCATCCGCTGCGCAAGGATTTCGTCGAGCCGGCCGAGTACCACGGAATCTCAACAGTCAGGGAGAGCCCGATAATCCGGCTCGACACGAAAAAGAAATGAGCACGCTGCACACCGAAGAAATGACGCTCAACATGGGCCCGCAGCATCCGTCAACCCACGGCGTGCTGCGCTTCGTGGTGCGCGCCGACGGCGAGGTGATGCGCGAGGCAATCCCGGACGTCGGCTACTTGCATCGTTCGATCGAAAAGATTGCGGAGAAGGTCGGCTACCACGGCTTCATGCCGTACACCGATCGCGTCGATTACGTATGCGCGATGTTCACCAACCAGGGTTGGGGCATGGCGTGCGAGAAGCTCGCCGGAATCGAAGTGCCGCATCGCGGCGAATACTGTCGCGTGATCGCGGCGGAGTTTAATCGAATCGCGTCGCATCTGCTGTCGGTCGGCGCGATGGCGATGGATATCGGCGCGGTGACGCCGTTCACGCATGCGATTCGCGAGCGCGAGATGATCAACGACTTGATCGAAGAGCTGTGCGGCGCGCGGCTCACGTTCAACTACATGCGAATCGGCGGCGTGGCATGGGACCTGCCGCCCGGATGGCGCGAGAAGGCGCTTGCGTACCTCGATCATTTCGACCCGATCCTCGAGGAATACAACGCGCTCATCTCGTGGAACAAAATCTACGTCGAGCGGCTCGCGAACGTCGGGGTGATCACGCCCGTGGAAGCGATCAACTACAACCTAGTCGGGCCGAATCTGCGGGCGTGCGGAATCAAGTGGGACATCCGCAAGGACATCCCATATTCGGTGTATCCCGAGTTCGAGTTCGACGTGCCGGTTGGCGACGGGCATTGGGGCAAGCTCGGCGACTCGATGGATCGCTACGTCGTGCGGATTCGCGAGATGGCTGAGTCGTCGAAGATCTTGCGCCAGGCACTGCAGAAGATTCCCGGCGGGCCAGTGCTCGCGAAGGTCGCGCGCAATTTCAAGCCGCCGAAGGGCGAATGCCAGATTCGGCTCGAGAGCGGACGCGGCGACATGGGATGGTACGTCGTGAGCGACGGCACCGGGTATCCCTGGCGGGTGCACGTCCGCACGGGGTCGTTCGCGGCGATGGGGATCATACAGAAGCTGAGTGCGGGTTTGATGATCGCGGACCTGGTCACGCTGATAGCGAGTCTGGACGTGATCGCGCCGGAGATCGATCGCTAATCCTCGATGGAGACGCTGGTACAGCATCTGATCGCGTCGGGCGCGTTCGGCAAGAACGCGTCGCCGGACATGGTCGCAACGATCGTCGTGTTCGTGATGAGCGCGGTGGTGTTCCTGGGCGTCGCGTTTCCGTTTGCGGGAATCGTGAGCTGGGCCGAGCGGCGGGTGTGGGCGCGAATCCAGTCGCGGGTGGGTCCAAACCGCGTCGGGCCGCAGGGTTTCCTGCAATGGCTGGCGGACGGCGTGAAACACGTCTGCAAGGAAGACATCATTCCCGACGAATCCGACGCTCCATTGTTCAAGATGGCGCCATATCTGGTGATGCTGGCGTTCACGTTGCCGTGGGCGGTGATGCCGTTCTCGTCGTCGCTGATACTGGCGGACCTCAACGTGGGCATCCTCTATATGACGTCGGTGACTGCTCTCACGGTGGTCGGCGTGCTGATGGCGGGATGGGCGTCGAATGACAAGTGGTCGCTGATCGGAGGAATTCGATCGGCGGCGCAAATAGTCAGTTACGAAATACCGGCGGGGCTGTCGATTTTCCCGGTCGTGCTGATGACGGGCACACTATCGATGCAGGGTATCATCCGCGCGCAGGGCTGGGCACCGCAGCATTGGTTTTTGTTCGCGAATCCGTTCACGTTCGTCGCGGCCAACATCCTCTATATATCCGCGCTGGCCGAGGGTAACCGGACACCGTTCGATTTGCCCGAAGCCGAGTCGGAACTGGTGGCGGGTTTCGCGACTGAGTATAGCGGGATGCGCTACCTGTTCTTCTTCATGGCGGAATGGGGAAACCTGTTCATCATCGGCGCGATCATCGCGACGCTGTTCCTCGGCGGCTGGCAGTTCCCGCATGTGACGAAAAGTGTGGTCGTCATGAATATACTTCAGGTGATCACGTTCAACGTCAAAGTACTATTTCTTGTTTTCGTGTCGATGTGGATACGCGCGACGCTGCCGCGAGTGCGTATCGATCAGCTAATGACACTTTGCTGGAAATACTTCGTGCCGATTTCATTTGTGAATATGATCGGAACCGCAGTGTGGGTAGCCATTTGGCCCGACGGCAACGCGGCGATGGGGTATATCATGTTCGCAGGCGCGCTCGCGCTGGCGGCGGTGTTTACTCAGCGGGTTATATACTATCTCCGGCGTTCGCGGATGGAAGTTTACTTCAATCCGACTATATAGAGGCTATTGATGAGCGCGGTTTCGGAATACGTAGGAAACATTAAGGACGCTGTCACGAGTATATTCGAGGGCATGGCGGTGACGGCGTCGCACTTCATGCGCAAGCCGTACACAGTGCAATATCCGGACCGGATGCCGGTGCGCGTACAGGATACCTTGCCGTTCCGTTACCGCGGGATACTGGAAGTCGATCTCGAAATCTGCACAGGGTGCCTCGCGTGCGAGCGTGCGTGTCCGATCGATTGCATCGTGATCGTCGCCGAGAAGGATCCGCAGACGCGGCAGTTGCTGCTGTCGCAATTCGATATCGACATCGCAAAGTGCATGTATTGCGGGCTTTGCAGCGAGCTGTGCCCGACCGGATCGATCCATCATACGACGGAATTCGAGGGCGCTGACTATTCGCTGGAGAGCCTGATTCGGCGCTTCGTCAAGGATCCGGTGATGGCGTACAAGCCGAAGAAGGGGCCGGAGACGGACTCGAGAATCGCGCCGATCCTGAATCGCGGCATGACCTACCTCGATCAATGGGCGCAACCTGGCGGCGAGAAGCCCGCCGAAGAAGAGCCGGCGTAGCGCGCGCGGCTCACGCGAACCGGGGAAGGGCAAATCGATGCTCGCACAGGTAATATTCTATGCGCTGGCCGCGTTGACGGTGGGGTCGGCGATGTTAGTAGCGTTCTCGCGCAACATAGTTTATTCGACTTTCGCGCTGCTCGGCGCGTTCATGGGCGTAGTGGGTATTTACATTTTGCTCGCGGCTGACTTCGTCGCGATGGTGCAGCTACTCGTTTACGTCGGCGGAATATTGGTACTGACTATCTTCGCGGTGATGCTGACCGCGGGAATCGGGGACGTCACGGTATCGAATCGCGCGGTCGGGACGGGACCGGCAATCTTCACAGTGGGTATCGCCGGGCTGGTGATGTTGTACGCAATTGCGCGGACGCAATGGCATCAGGTGGCAGCAGTCACGCCTGCGCCGACGACCTACGCGATCGGAAACGCGTTCTTGGGTGAATACGTGTTGCCGTTCGAAGTCGCATCCCTGGTGCTGCTGGCGGCTCTTATCGGCGCGATAGTCATTTCGCGCCACGAAGCGCGGGATTAGGGGAGCGGGATTATCGGGATGGGCGGGGGAATAACGCTGAACCACTTCCTGGTTCTGAGCCTGATCGTATTTTCGCTCGGGCTGTTCACGGTTCTGACGCGGCGCAACGCGATCGGAATCCTGATGGGCGTCGAGCTGATCCTCAACTCCGCCAATATCAATTACCTGGCGTTCGCGTTTTACGGCGGCGGCAAGTACGACGGGCAGATTTTTGCGATCTTCGTAATCATGCTGGCGGCCGCCGAGGCGGTCATCGGATTGGCCGTGGTACTGGCGATTTATCAGAACTTCAAGACGATCGACGTCGATGCGACTGAGACGCTTCGTGGATAGCTGAGCGATGGATCATCCGATTCCGGTTACGTTCATCCGATTGATCGTGGTGTTGCCGCTGATCGGGGCCGCGATCAATTTTCTTGCCGGCGCGTGGCTGCAGAAGACATTCGGCAAGCATGCGATCAGCCTGGTTGGATGCGGCGTCGTGATCGCGGCGTTCATCCTCGGGGCCCGCGCGTTTCTCGCGATGCTCGCGCTGCCGCCGGAAAACCGCTTCATGCTCGACGACTTGTGGAAGTGGTTCGACGTCGGCGGACTGAATCTCGACATCGCGTTCTGGCTCGATCCGTTGTCTATGATCATGACGCTGATAGTTACCGGCGTCGGCGGGCTCATCCACATTTATTCGATCGGCTACATGCATGACGACGACGGGTACTGGCGATTTTTCGGATGGCTTAACCTGTTCACGTTCGCGATGCTGGTGCTGGTGTTGGGCGACAACCTGTGGCTGATGTTCGTTGGCTGGGAAGGCGTCGGGCTGTGCTCGTTCGCGCTGATCGGGTTCTGGTACAAGGTGCAGGCGAACACGACCGCCGGCAACAAAGCGTTCATCGTGAACCGCATCGGCGACCTGGCGTTCGTGATCGCGCTCTACAGTTTGTTCGCGGGGCTGCAGGCGCTTGGGCATCCTACCCTGGTGACGCGCGAGGTCGCGCAGTACGCGCCGCTGCTGGCGGGCGTCCCGATCGGTTTCGCGGGGTTTCTATCGGGGCATCAACTGGTGGGCTTCGTCACGCTGCTGATGTTCATTGGCGCGACGGGAAAGTCAGCGCAGATTCCGCTGTACGTGTGGCTACCGGACGCGATGGCGGGTCCGACTCCCGTGAGCGCGCTGATTCATGCGGCGACGATGGTGACGGCGGGCGTGTACATGGTGGCGCGGCTCAACTTCTTATTTTCGATGTCGCCGTTCACGATGGGCGTGATCGCGCTGGTGGGCGGGCTGACCGCGCTGTTCGCGGCGACGATCGGCGTCGCGCAAACCGACATCAAGAAGGTGCTCGCGTACTCGACCGTGAGCCAGCTCGGATACATGTTCGCGGCGGTTGGTGTCGGCGCATACGCGGCCGGCGTGTTCCATCTGATGACGCATGCGTTCTTCAAAGCGTGCCTGTTCCTGGGATCGGGCTCGGTGATTCACGCGATGGGCGGCGAGCAGGACATGCGCAAGATGGGCGGGCTGCGGCACAAGATGCCGATCACGTTCGTCACGTTCATGGCGGCGACGCTGGCGATTTCGGGCGTGCCGCCGTTCGCGGGATTCATGTCGAAGGACGAGATCATCTGGCAGGCGTTTTCGCACGGGCACACTGTGGTGTGGGCGCTGCTGCTGATCGGCGCGGGGATCACGGTCTTCTACATGTTCCGCCAGGTGTACATGACGTTCTTCGGCGAATTCCGAGGGACACACGAACAGGAGCATCACTTGCACGAATCGCCGCCGTCGATGGCGTACGTGCTGGTCGTGCTGGGCGGGCTGTCGGTAGTCGGCGGCCTCGTGAAGATTCCGGAGTTCATTGCGACGTTCAAACCGTTCGAGACCTTTCTCGATCCTGTATTCAGCTCTGAGGTTACGCGCCGGATAACCGAAGCGGGAATACATAGTCACGCGACCGAAGCTGCATTCGGATTTATCACTTTCACGATGGTGGTAATCGGATGGCTAGTGGCGGATCTGATGTATCGGCAGCAGAAAATAGATCCCGCGCGCTTTAGCCAGATGTTCGACGGAATACCTTACGAATGGGTATACAACAAATACTACGTCGATGAATTTTACGATCGAGTGGTGATACAGCCCTACCTATTCGCGACGCGGGCGCTGGCATGGTTCGACTCGAACATTATCGACGGAGTAGTTAATCTCGCGGCACGCGTAATAGTATTCCTGTCGTGGCTGTCGGGACTATTCGACCATTACGTAGTCGATTGGCTGGTGAACTTCGCCTCGAACATGACCTACAACGTCGGCGGCAGGCTGCGGCGGCTGCAGACCGGATCAATCAACGGATACCTGTATGGAATTCTGGCCGCGGTGATGCTGATACTGCTGGCGCGCGCGGTCGCACGCGCATGACGCGATAT
Organism: Binatus sp. (SeqCode); assembly: GCF_035272065.1. GTDB lineage: Bacteria > Desulfobacterota > Binatia > Binatales > Binataceae > Binatus. The sequence continues at coordinate 59,990 of NZ_DATEQZ010000060.1, read as the reverse complement.
CAAGGCAAACTGGAAGAGCGAAACTGAAATGAATCACGCGCTTACGCTGATAACCTTTATTCCGATCGCCGGGATGCTGCTGATTCTCGCGCTGCCCGACTCGATGAAGAACGCATCGAAGTGGATCGCGGTGGCGGCGACGATACCGCAGCTCCTGATCGCGATTTACCTTTATGAGAACTTCGACACGACGACCAGCGCGGTGCAGTTCGCCGAGAAGACGTCGTGGATGCCATCGTACCACATTAGCTACTTCATCGGCGCGGACGGGATTAGCATTTCGATGATCCTGCTGACGGCGCTCATCATGTTCATCTCGGTGTTTGCGAGCTTCGGCATCAATCGCGCGGAGAAGGGCTACTACGCCATGCTGCTGATGCTCGATACGGGCATGATGGGCGTGTTCGTGTCGCTGGATTTCTTCCTGTTCTATATTTTCTGGGAAGTGATGCTGCTGCCGATGTACTTTCTCATCGGTATCTGGGGCGGTCCGCGGCGCGAGTACGCAGCCATCAAATTCTTCCTGTACACACTACTCGGTTCGGTACTCATCCTGCTGGCGATGCTCGGCCTGTACTACTACAGCGCGACTCCGACGTTTGATTTGACTGAGCTGGCGGCGAATTCGAGTCATTACTCAATTGGATTTCAGCGAATAGTATGGATCGCGCTGTTTATCGGGTTCGCAATCAAGATACCGGCGTTCCCATTCCATACCTGGCTGCCGGACGCGCACGTTGAAGCGCCAACGGCGATCTCGGTGATTCTGGCGGGCGTGCTGCTGAAAATGGGCACTTACGGAATTCTGCGCGTCAATTTCGCGGTACTGCCTGCCGCCAGCTACCAGCTTGCGTGGCTGTTCCTCGGCGTGATCGGCACTATCAATATAGTGTATGGCGCGATGTGCGCGATGGCGCAGACTGACTATAAGAAGCTGATTGCATATTCGTCGATTAGCCACATGGGTTACGTGATGCTCGGGCTGGCGGCGTTTACAGCGGCGGGAATCAACGGCGCCGTGCTGCAGATGTTCAATCACGGGACGATCACGGCGATGCTCTTTATCCTGGTCGGCGTAATTTACGATCGCGCGCACCATCGCGAGATTAACGGCTTCGGCGGCCTCGCGCAGCAGATGCCGATATACACGGCGGTAACGGGCTTCGCGTTTTTCGCGGGAATGGGATTGCCGGGGATGTCCGCATTTATTTCAGAAGTGCTGGTGCTGCTCGGCGCGTGGCAGACGCATCCGCTGATGGTCGCGTTCGGTGCGGCGACCGCGATACTGACCGCGGGCTATCTGCTGTGGACGTTCCAGCGAATCTATCTTGGGCCCCTGAATGAGAAGTACAAGGACTTCCCCGATCTATCGTTTCGCGAGGCGTTCACGCTGGTACCGCTCGGGATCATCGTGCTGATACTCGGCGTTTATCCACACGCGATTCTCGGCCTGCTCAATACCTCGCTGGTTCATCTCAACCAGGTTGTGCTCTCGACTTCGGGCGCGGCCGTCGCGATGCTTCACTGAGGGCCGGCGGGAGTTAGATGGATCTCGGAAATCTCGCGAGCCTTAGACATTTCATCCCGGAGATGATCCTGGTGGCCGGAATTCTGGCCATTGTGATCATCGACCTGGCGGTGAGCGACAAGTCGCGACTCGGCGCGTTGGCTCTGATAGCGGCTGCGGGGTCATTGGTAGCGATCGGCCTGGAGCCGGCGTCGTCGGGCGCATGGCTGTTTCATCGGATGCTGGTATTCGATTCGTTTGCGATTTATTTCCGCGCGCTGATCGCGCTGGCCGCGGTCGTGGCTATCTGGATGTCGATTGGTTCGGAGGAAGTGAGAGGCTGCGACCAGGGCGAGTACTACGCGATTTTGCTCGCGAGCACGTTCGCGATGTTCCTGATGGCGGAGTCGGCGAACCTGCTGATGGCATACCTGGCGCTCGAGTTCGTCAGCCTGACCTCGTACATCCTGACAGGTTTCTTGCGGCATAACCGGCGCTCGCTCGAAGCCGCGCTGAAATATTTGATTTACGGAGGCGTCGCGTCGGGCACGATGATTTACGGGATGAGCTGGATTTTCGGAATCACGGGATCGCTCGACTTCAGCGTGATCAACAGGGCGCTCTCGACGCCGGCGCATCTGCCGGTGCTGGCGGTGTTTATCGCGCTGGTGCTGATCCTGACCGGGATGGGCTACAAGGTGGCGTCGGTGCCGTTTCACATGTGGGCGCCCGACGTTTACACCGGTGCGCCGATTCCGATCACGACTTTCCTGGCGATCGGATCGAAGGCGGCGGGCTTTGCGCTGCTAACGCGGTTTTTCTTTCCTGCCATTTCGCATCTGGCGGCGGGCGGGAGCTGGACGGCGCTGGCGGGCGTCGATTGGCCGCAGTTGTTGCTGTTCGTTTGCATAATCACCATGACGCTCGGCAACCTTGCGGCGCTGCAGCAGACCAACATGAAGCGGCTGCTGGCGTACTCGAGTATCGCGCAGGCGGGATACGCGCTGATGGGATTCGTGGTGCTGTCGAACGACGGCATTCGCGCGATGCTGTTCTACCTGTTTGCCTACTATGTAATGGACGCGGGCGCGTTCCTGGTGGTGATGATCGTGGCGAACTCGACTGGGCGCGAGGACGTGGAAGCATACCGCGGGCTGGCGTGGCGCGGCGGGATCGTTCCAGCGGTCGCACTGACTATATTCCTTTTCTCACTGACAGGGATTCCACTGACCGTTGGGTTCATCGGAAAGTTCTATTTGTTTGCGGCTGTGATCAAGGGTCAGTTCTACATACTGGCTATTGTTGGAATACTCAATTCAGTAGTGTCTTTGTATTACTACTTGAAGCCGATTCGGATGATGTTCCTCGAGCAACCGCGGGGCGACGAGGGTACGGTGCGGTTCGAGGCATGGAATTACGGGCTGATGGGAGTGCTGGCCAGCGCGACGATAGTGTTCGGGCTGTACTGGTCGCCGATCATTTCGTTCGCGAATAGGTCGTTGAGTTTTTTCACCGGGCCGACCTAAATTACTTTGCCGGTTGTCTGATCGCTCGCCCGTTATTTCACGGGAGAGGTTAGGTGAGGGTTCTGCGATTCATGCACGATCTTTCCGCGAGAGGCTGGCGCATCAGCCGCAGAACCCTCACTTACCGGCCGCGATGCGGCCGGCCGCCCCTCCCCGTAAAATAACGGGCGAGGTAATCTCAGAAGCGGAACAATCGCCAGAAGAGAAGTTACTCGAAAACTATTGTTCGGTTGTGATGGAGTAGCACCTGTTTCTTCAGGTGCGCGCGGACCGCTTTGGCGAGGACCATCACTTCCAGATCCTTGCCCTTGCGGGCTAAGTCGGCGACGGTGTCGCGATGGGTCATCGGGGCGGTGGCTTGCGCGATTATTGGTCCCGCGTCCAGCTCTTCAGTCACGTAGTGCGCGGTTGCGCCGATTAGTTTGACGCCACGATCGTGCGCCTGCTTGTGCGGTCGCTGGCCGGCGAACGCAGGCAGGAAGCTGTGGTGAATGTTGACGATCGGCTGGTTCCATGCGCGCAGAAATTCGCCGGATAGCACCTGCATGTAGCGCGCGAGGACGACGTTGTCCGCGCGCATCTCGCCAAGATACTTCAGCAGGGCGGCTTCAGACTCCGCCTTGCGATCCTTCAGAACCGGAATCACCGTGAATGGAACTTCGAATGGGCGCACGAGCGATTCGAGGTCGGGATGATTGCTGACGACCCCGACCACGTCGCCGTCGAGCTCGCCGACATGATGGCGGCTCAGCAGATCCATCATGCAATGCGGCAGGCGCGAGACCATGACGATGATGCGGTCGCGTTTGGCGGCGTCGAAGAGAGCCCACTTGAGGCGCTCCCACGGCAGCAGGGAAGGCATCGAGGCGTCGAGTTCTTTGGACAGCTCGCTGACCGGCTGCCGCAGGCTTTCGAAGTGGATGCGCCAGAAGAAGTGGCCGTCCTCGTCGTCGGAGTACTGGTCGGAGGTGATAATATTGCAGCCGAGAGTGAACAGGTGCGTGGCGACGCGGGCTATGATGCCGGGTCGGTCGATGCATGAAATGAGTAGAGTAGCTTTGCCTTCGGCCACCGCGGATGACTCCCAGGACGAATAGTAACTTAGGATTGTAGTGTCCACTCGCGCAAACAAACAAACCGATACCGGCGGGATTTTGTACGTAGTCGCGACGCCAATCGGCAATCCGGACGACCTTTCGGCGCGAGCGATCCGCACGTTAGCGGAGGTCAGCCTGATTGCTTGCGAGGACACGCGGCGCGCGGGGCAGATGCTCGCGCTTCATCAGATTCGCACGCCGACGATCAGCCATTTCGAGCATAACGAGGACCGTCGAGTGCCCGAATTGATCGCGCGGCTGAAGGCAGGAGAAAAAATCGCGCTTGTGACCGACGCGGGCACGCCTGCTATTTCCGATCCCGGCTTTCGGCTGGTGCGCGCTGCGTTAGAAGCAGGTGTGCGCGTGATGGCGGTGCCGGGAGCGTCGGCGGTAATCGCGGCGTTGTCGATTGCCGGAATCCCGACTGACAGGTTCACCTTCGAGGGATTTATCGCGTCGCGCGACACGGCGCGGAGTAAGGCGCTGGATGAACTGCGTCGCGAGCAGCGCACTATGGTCTTTTACGAGGCTGCGCGCAGGCTCGCGGATACGCTCGGCGCGATGGCGGGGGCATTCGGAGATTCGCGGGACGCGGCGGTGGTCTGCGAAATAACCAAGACGTACGAGCGGACGATCCGCGGGACGCTCGGCGAGCTGGAACGGCATTTTCGCGCGACGCCGGCATTGGGCGAGATCGCTATCATTGTTGCCGGTGCTCCGCCGCGGTCGGATGTGGAGAGCATAGCGATCGATGTGCATGAAGCGCTCGAAGTTCTGCGTGAAGCGGGACTTGGACTCAAGCAGGCGAGTGCGGTAGTCGCGCGACTGACTGGCAAGGGGCGTCGCGAAGTGTACCAGGATGCGCTCAAGTCGCGCGATGATGACTCCAGTGATGACTGACCGGTGGACAGTGGATGAAAACCGCGCTTGCAGTCGCTTTGAGGGTGCGGTTCAATGAACCTCAGGAGTGGTGCGGGGATGGCGACGAGGGCTAAAGCGCGAGATACGGCCGGCGCAGCTTCGCCGGATGGCCAAATCGCGGTGCTGGTCGTCCATGGACCCAACCTTAATCTGCTCGGCGAACGCGAGCCCGAGGTTTACGGCAGGACCCGGCTTGCCGATATCGACAAGGAACTGAAGCGGCTGGGACGCGAACTTGAAATGAAGGTCGAGACGTTTCAGTCGAACAGCGAAGGCGGGATCGTGGATCGAATCCAGAAGGCGCGCGGCAAGTGCGACGTACTGTTGATAAATCCCGGCGCATACACGCACACCAGCGTTGCGATTCGCGACGCGATCGCCGCCGTGAATATTCCCGTGATCGAAGTGCATCTGTCGAATGTGTATCGGCGCGAGCCGTTTCGGCATCATTCGACGATTGCTGATATCGCGCGTGGCCGAATCATGGGATTTGGCGCCGAGAGCTATAGCCTGGCGCTTAGAGCGGCGCGCACTATTGCCGAGGAGTCGCGCCGACGGAGCGGGTGACGCCATGGCGGGCAACGAACCAGCACGCAGGCGAGCCGCGATTGCGGGAAGACACGGAGACGGGATGGAAGTACGCGAGCTGAAAACCCTGCTGGTCCTGATGCGGGACTACGGGCTGGTCGAACTCGAAATCGAAGATAAGAAGGGCAAGGTGCGCTTGGTGCGCGGCGGCGGTCGCGCGTCGGTGGACGTGACCGAGTCGGGCGCGGACGCGCATATCGCGGCGCGTGCGGCTTCGCCGATCAAGATGGCGATGAGACACGTCGAGGCGACGGCGGAAGAAGGCTCGAAGGCGGCGGGTAAAATAGATCTCGCACCGAATCAGAAGCTGATCGAAAGCCCAATGGTCGGCACGTTCTACCGGGCAGCGTCGCCGGACGCGGCGCCGTTCGTCGAAGAGGGATCGTCGGTGCGCAAGGGCCAGCCGCTGTGCATCATTGAGGCGATGAAGATGATGAACGAGATCGAATCGCCAGCCGCTGGGCGCGTGATAAGAATCCTCGCGGAGAACGGGAATCCCATAGAGTACGGTCAACCCTTGATGATCATCGAAGTGATCTGACGGGGCGGAGCGTTCGCCGATGTTCAAAAAACTGCTGGTAGCAAATCGCGGGACAATCGCAATCCGGATAATCCGCGCGTGCCGCGAGCTGGGGATTTCGACCGTCGCGGTTTACTCGACCGCCGACAAGAACGCGCTGCACGTGCGGATGGCCGACGAGTCGGTATGTATCGGGCCGCCGGCGGCTGAAGACAGCTACTTGAATATCCCGGCGATTCTCAGCGCCGCGACGACCTTCGGCGCCGACGCGGTACATCCGGGGTACGGATTTTTGTCCGAGAATGGCGACTTCGCCGAGGCATGCCAGCGCTCGGGGTTGAACTTCGTCGGTCCTCGCGCGCGTCACATTCGGTTGATGGGCGACAAGCCGCGCGCGCGTCGAATCATGAAGCGAGCGGGCGTCCCCGTGCTGCCAGGCAGCGAGGGCACGGGGGTCAGCGAGTTGCGCGAGGCGCAGGCAGACGCAAAGCGGCTCGGCTACCCCGTGCTGATCAAGGCGGCGGCGGGAGGCGGCGGCAAGGGGATGCGAATCGCTCGCGACCTTACCGAGCTGACGCGGCTGTTTCCACTGGCGCAGGGCGAATCGGAGGCGTCGTTCAGCTCGAAGAAGATGTACCTCGAGAAATTTCTCGAGCGCGCGCGTCACGTCGAGTTTCAGATTCTTGCCGACTTGCAGCGCAACGCGATTCACCTCGGCGAGCGCGACTGCTCGATTCAGCGGCGGCATCAGAAGGTGATCGAGGAATCGCCGTGTCCGATCCTGACTCCGCGGCTGCGCGAGAAGATGGGCAAGGCGGCGGTACGCGCGGCCGAAGTCGTCGGCTACTCGAACGTCGGCACAGTCGAGTTTCTGCTCGCGGGCAACGGCGAGTTTTACTTTATCGAGATGAACACCCGGATCCAGGTCGAGCACGGCGTGACCGAGATGGTCACCGGCGTCGACCTCGTGAAAGAAAGTATCCGGATGGCGATGGGCGAGAAGCTGGCGCTGAAGCAGCGGCAGGTGACCTTCAGCGGCGCGTCGATGGAATTTCGCATCTACGCCGAAGATCCCGAGCGGCACATTCCGTCGCCGGGCGTCGTTACCAATCATCACACTCCCGGCGGACTTGGCGTGCGCGTAGAGACGGCGCTGTACGACGGCTACCGCGTGCCGGTGCAATACGATCCGCTCATCGCAAAGCTGATCGTGCACGCCGCGACGCGCGCCGAAGTGATCGCGCGGGCCAAGGCGGCGCTGCGCGAGTACGTAATCGACGGCATCAAGACTAACATCCCATTGCATCTGAAGATTCTGCAAGATCCGGATTTCAACCGCGGCGAATTCTCGACCGACTTTCTAAGCCGTTATGAGCCGGCCCATCCAGAAACCGCGAATCAAGCACCGGTAAGCAAAGCCTCTTGACCGCCGCGCTCCGCGCCATGATTGATAGAGTCTAGTGGAGAGGTGGCATGGCCGGGCCTTCGAGTCACATGACTAACTTGAAAAAAAATAAACTGACACTTCTTGCACTGATAGTCGGGTTGCTCGCCAGCGCGCCGGCATTCGCGCAAGACAGCAGCATGAATCCGCTGATTCCCGGCGGTAACAGCGCGCCTCCCGGGCATGCGCCGAAGGCAGTGGTCTCCGATCCGCTGTACGATTTCGGCAGCGCGCTCGAGGGCACGATGGTCACGCATACGTTCACGATCAAGAACAACGGCCAGGGCTATCTGGATATTAGCGGCGTGAAGACCTCGTGCGGATGCACGACGGGTCAGCCCTCGAAGATGCACGTCGCGCCCGGCGACACGAGCGATATAGCGGTGTCGTTCGATACGCATTTCCAAAAAGGCCACCAGGTGCGCACTATCACGGCGTTCACCAACGATCCCGACAATCCGCAGGTCGCGATGACGATGCAGGGGATCGTCAAGAAGCAGGTCGAGGCGGTGCCGGGCGAGGTTTCATTTGGCACCGTGAAGAGGGGAACCGAAGACACCAAAGAGTTGCTCGTCAACGATCTCAATCCGGGGCGCGGGGCGTTCTCGGTCGGTCCGGTGAGCAACTCGAATTCTGCGATCAAAGTGGTGCAGGAAAAGCGTCCCGACGGCAAGCCCGGCGCGCTGCTCAAAGTGTCGCTGCTCAAGACGATGCCGGTCGGGCCGTTCGACGACACGATCAAGATCACGACCAATCGCGTGCCGCTGCAGGTCGACGTGTTCGGAACCGTGACGGGTGATTTGAATATCGATCCCGCGCAGGTTTCGTTCGGCATCGTGCCGCGCGGTCAGGACATCGTGAGAATTTTCAAGCTGAGCAACCAGGGGTCGCATCCCGTGAAGGTGCTCGACGTAGCGAGCAGCAGTCCGGCCGTCGGCGCGGTCGCGGAGCCGGTCACGCCGGGCAAGGAATACAAAGTGACCGTCACGCTGAGGCATGGCACTCCCGACGGGCAACTGCGCGGGAATCTGACGATAAAGACCGACGACCCGGATCAAGCAACGCTGAACGTACCCTTCTACGCAATTGTGGGGCAGTACAAGACCTGAGGTTCGACGCGAATAGTGGCTCGGCGCAAGAAATCGGGGATCATTTCCTGGTTGCTGGACCGGATGAGCGAGTGGGCCGTCGGTCTGCTCACCAAGCCTCTCAAGAGGTACGCGCTTCAGATCCCGAACGACATCGCCGCGCTCAAGCGTCACATCCGCAAGGGCGACGTGATTTTAGTCGAAGGCAACGAGCGAATCAGCGAATGCATCAAGTACCTGACGCAAAGCTCGTGGTCGCATTCGGCGCTATATGTCGGTGACGAACCGATTCGGCGCAACCCCGAGTTGAAGGCGCCGCTGGTCGCGAAGTTCGGCGAAGACGCGAACTTCCTGATAGTCGAGGCGATCGTCGAGGCGGGCGTGGTGCTCTCGCCACTCAGCAAATATCGCGATTTCAACATGCGCGTGTGCCGGCCGTTCAACCTGTCGGCGGCGGACCTGGCCGAGGTGATGGACGAGGCGATTCGCAGCGTCGGCGACACCTACGATTTGCGCAACGTGATCGATCTCGCGCGCTACTTCCTGCCGGTGAGCCTCGTGCCCCCGCGCTTTCGCCGCCAGGCGCTGCAGTTCGGCAGCGGCGAGCCGACGCGGGTGATCTGTTCGAGCGTGATCGCGTCGTCGTTTCATCGCGTGAAGTTTCCGATCGTGCCGAGCTACGAGCAGTTGCCGCCCGATGTGGTGCCGGAAGTCCCTAGGCGCAAGCTGTGGCCGATCGGCACGAGGACGACGGGTGCGCTGCAATATGGTGCTCTCAGGATGGTCTCGCCGACGCTGATCACGCCGCGCGATTTCGACTTGTCGCCCTATTTCGAGATCATCAAATTCAATATTATCGAGAACATGCGCTTCGACTATCACAAGATTTTGTGGGCCGACGACGCACCGCCCGCGCCCGTAAAGAAAGGCGCGTAGTGGCGAAACATCGGCACCAGGGGAGCATCCAGTGAACAACGAAAACGCACGACAGCATGCAGGCGGCCGCCGCGAACTTCTCGAAAAGACGATCGCGAAGATTCTGCATCGCCATTGCAACTTCGGATGGGCGAACTACTACATCCCGAGCGAAAAGTTCCCGAGCCTCATCGAGGAGCTGGTCGAGGTGATGAGCCCCGGCGGGCAGGCCGGTCATGACGAACTGGTGCAGTTTTTTCTAGGCGTGCAGCGCCTGTCGTCAATCCAGGAGCGAGTGGCGAAGCTCGAGCAGGTATTTTCGGTCTACAAGCGCAGCTGACCCTTCCGCGACGCGGCTTGCGCGACCGCCCGCCATCAATCAAGATGTGCAGCCGCTTTGGTGGATGCTCAAGCGTCTGACTCACAAGATCATCCGAACAAATCACATCCAGCGCCTGCAAACGGCTCGCGAGATTGGTGTCCTTGGCGTCGATGAATCATAAGAAAAAACTAGTGCTGGTTATCGCAGCAGTCTATGTGTCCGTGAGTTTGCTGTTTTCGTTCCGAACGTCGCGCGCGATGACCGAGAAAGCGACGACCGTCCCGGGCAATCATCCGAATATCGCGATAACCTCGCGGTGGCGTGGTGCAGATGCCGGCAGGCAGTTGCAAATGAACGCGGTGCTCGCGCTGCGCAATCAAAGTGAGTTGCGGGAACTCAAGCACGAACTGCAAAAGCCCGGTTCCGCGAACTACCACAAATGGCTCAGCACGGCGGAGTTCATGCGCCGCTTCGGTCCAACGCAGAGTCAGATGGACAACGTTGTGACCTGGCTAGGGGCAAGCGGCTTCACCGTAAGGGAGACCAGCATCGGCACGCGCAGCGTCCGCTTCAGCGGGAGCGTGGCGGATGTCGCGCACGTGTTTTCCACGCGAATTGTAAGCAATGACACCGCCTACGCTAACGTCTCCGACCCGCAAGTTCCCGCTTCTCTGAGCGGCACGATCGTCGCCATTCTCGGTTTGAGCGGCCCGCTCCGGCCAGGCACGCGCGCGATCGGCGACGCGGACGTGGCCGCGCCCGAATTTCGCATCGACGGAACGAAGCATCTCTCGCCGCAGGATTTCTGGACCTTTTACGATGAGCATACGCCGACGAATGCGAAAAATATCGGCGGTACCGGGCCGGGCGATTGTATTGGACTGCTGGAATCGCAATCTGTCGATCCACGAGCACTCAAGCAGTTCACCAAGCGATTTCACTTGCCGCCGGTGAATCTGACGGTGACGCCCACCAACCCGGCTAACGAGGTGCCGTTGGCTACTGCCAATGAGCCTTACCTGGATGTGGACTGGGCGCATGCGGTCGCTCCCAACACGCCGATCGTGCTCTACGTCACTAACGACACTGCTCCAAGCCAATTCGAAGCGCTCGCACTTGCGGTTTACCAAAACGCGTGTGGCGCGATCAGCTCTAGCATTCACGATTTCCCGATGTGTCCCGACTTTGCGCAGATCTCGGCCTACGCCGACGTCGAGGCGCAAGCCGTAATGCAGGGGCAGACCTACTTTCACGCGTCGGGTGATTTTGGCTCATATTTCGACTGCGGCCAGCCCACTGCGATGCCGGGCAACACGGACGTCCAGCCGAGTATCGATGAGAGCGCGGCGAGCGAAGACGTGACCGAGGTCGGCGGCACGCAGTTCGATCCGAGCTACGACGCAAAGGGCCGTGTCACTTCCACTATCGGCGCCGGCGTGGAGCACGTCTGGAACAAGTGGAAGAATCCGACCGATCCAATCCCGCGTCCGCCTCAGAAGGGCGCCAGCACCGGAGGGGTCAGCATGGTCTTCCCCGTGCCGACCTGGCAGGACGGCATTGTGCCATATGGGTTTCCCAAGGGAGGCGTTCTCACCATGCGTGGTGCGCCAGACGTCTCCGCGGTGGCGAACACGGACGAGCCGGGACTATGGATCGTCACCACCAATGCGATTCAGAAACAAAACGGGAAAGGCTGCGGTGCGCCCTACTGCTTCACAGGCGAGGGTGGCACCAGCGCGGGCTCGCCAATCTGGGCCGGAGTCTCACGGCTGCTGGCGGAGACTCTGAACACAACCCGGCTGGGCAATATCAATCCGCGGCTATATGAAATGGTCGCCAAGGGCAGTGCTGCGCTGGTTGACGTGTCGGAGGTGGGCGAGAATTGCCCGTACTCGCAGTGCGATAGATTTCCCGGCTATCAGGTTGGTCCCGGCTACGATTTGGGCACCGGACTCGGCAGCCCCGACATCAATACCTTGCTCGCCGACTTCTGATTAGTGCAGTTCGGCTTTCAGTGCGGTTAGTGCTGCGGCGTCAGTGGCCGCCTCTTTGACCAGGTTGCCCGGGAAGCGATCATGTAGCGGGCTCACGCTCGATCCCAACTGCACGACGCGATGCGCCATGCGCGCGACGGCGCCGAACGGCGCGGGCACCAGCTCGGCGGCGTCGCGGAACTCGGCCAGGCTCGCGTCGTCCCATCCAAGCAGGCCGCTCAGGAACATGTAGATAGGCAGCGATCCGATCAGGCTGAGCAGCACAACCAGCCATCCGCTGCCCGCATGGCCCGGTCCCTGCCACACCGCGAGCGCGAAGCTGCGCAGGATCACGTAATTGCCGAGCGCCGCGAGCGCCGGGTTGACCAGCGTCTGCCAGATGCTGAGGGAAGGCCACGCGACCAGCATACCCATCAGCGGCCACGCGACGATCGATCGCAGTATCGACGAGATGAGAAAGGCGAAGAAGACTCCCTCGAACCCGTACCATTGCAGCATGTACCAGGTCAGCACGACGCGGCTGACGTGCTCCAGCAGCGCGGTCCATGTGAAGGTGCCCGTGCGGCCCACACCCTGGAATACCTGGTCGGGTAGGCGCGTGCTGAAGTCAGCCAGCCGCCACAGATGCATCAGCCACATGACGGTTGCCGCGCGCACAAACTGCGGCGGCAGCAGGCCCTTGATGAAAACGTCGGAGAACGCGATGAACGTCCCGCCGAGCATCGAGCTCACCATGATTCCCCAGCGCAGGCCCTGGTCGAGGTAGCGTCGCGTCAACGCCATTTTAGCCTGCGAGTAGCTCTCGGATATCGACGGCATCAAGGTCGTGAAAATGTACGCGCCGGTTTCCAGATAGCCGAACGAGAAAGCGAAGGTGAGCAGGAAAATTTCGTTGAGCTCGAGAAAGTCGGGCAGCAGCATCGCCATCAACACCGGCACCAATCCCCAACTGATGGCGACTGCAAGCTGTCCGCCGGTGAGCTTCGCGCCGTACACGATCGATTTCTTGATCGTCGCGCGGTCGAAGTGCGCGAGGAAAATCGTCACCAGGTTGAAGCCCATCTTTTCGTAGAAGATTGAACAGAACAGGCCCATCAGCAGGTTGGCGATCACACCGCCGATCGCGAAACCGAAAACTACGCCCATCCCTTCGCCGAACACCGGATGCATCAGGCCCCACTGGCGCATGTAAACGCCGCAAATCATCTGCACGACGGGATTCAGCACGTAGGTCAGGACGATCAGCAGTTGCGCGTAGTCGAACCGCTGCAGCGCGCGGAACAGCGAGAAGAAAATCGAGATGAAGCCGGGGAACTGGATCAGCGTGTGCAACACGACGAACCATGCCAGGTAGGCGACCGGCGTATGCGGTAGCCACGCGGCGGCGGCCAATCCCAGCGCGGCGATTTGGAACATTCCGGCGATTGCGTGGAACCAGATGAAGAACTGGGCGAAGGTGATCGCGCGGGCGGGGTCGGTCAGGCGATACTCGGCGAAGTATTTCACCATCGCCTGGCTCGTGCCGAGGTCGAGCAGCGTGAAAAAAATCAGCATGAACTGAACGACGGCCGCCCACGCGCCGCGCGCTTCGAGAAACGGATTGACGAAGTTGCGCTCGATATAAAACGTGACCGCGAAGTTCAGCGGGATCATGATGATCAGCGAGAGCAGGTAGTTGTAGAAGAAGCCGCTGAGCGGCCGATGGAATCCGACGATCTCCCATCGCGGATCACCGCGCGCGGTGTCCATTCCTGCCTTGGTCTGCGTTGCGGGTGCGGCAGCGGCGGCGCCGAGCGACGCCGGCTGAGGCTTTGCGGACAGCGTTGAGCGGTAAAAGTGCTCGAGCAACTCGGGATGGCGCAGGCTGTAACGCCGCACGAACACGTACGCGATGACGAACAGCGTGAACATCGCGAGAACGATCGCGGCGAGGATCCTGACCTGCGCGCGATTGGGCACCGGCGACGCGATCCAGTCGCCGTACGCGACTAACGGGACGCCCGCCGCCGCGCGTGACATCCCGTACAGCAGCCAGTTGAAGTACGGCCAGCGCTGGAAGTCGTAATTCTCCGCGCCCTCGATTCCCTCGAGCATCGTCAGCATGCTCGCGATTCGCGCGCTCTGGTCGCCGTTGCGGAGCCATTCGTTGAGCACGTAGATGGTGCCCTTGCCGGAGTGCATGCGAACCAGGATGGGAGTCGCGGGCGCGACCGGGTCGCGCGGATTTGTCTTGACGAGAACTTCTGCCCCTTTCACGTCCAGGAGCGAGCGCTCGTGCACCCGCACCGCGGACAACCAACTGATGTTGCGCGCGAGCGGGTCGGCTTTCGGCCCGGCCCAGTTGACGACCGCCGCAATATGTTCGAGACCCTGGCCGTGAGCCGCTCCGCGCGCGACATCCACGGTGCCGGTCTGTTTGATCGCGCCGTTGGTTAACGACGCGAGCGCGGCGGGGTCGGTATGCCTTCCGAGAATCAGCACGACGCCCATCCCCGATGCGACCCGCGCTTTGAGCGCTTCAAGCCCGGGGCCGGCAGGAGGTAGATTGTCCTGATAGACGGCAGTAGCGGCGTCGTCGAGATTCACGACGCGATGCGTACTCGGATCGAGCAGCAGGCGCATGAGTACGAGGTCTTCGGAGCCGGAATAGTAGATGTTGAATTGGGACTCGCCCGCGTGCGTGAGAGCGGGAATGAGAATCGCGATAAGAAGCGCGGCCAGGGTCCGCGCAAGATGTTTAACGGATATGGATTCCGCCACGAACCGATACCGCAAAGCGCTCCCCCGAATCGAACTGGATTCAACGGCCGGTTGATACTACAAGTTTTTGTGGCTTGACGAACGAAATTTCAGATGGAGGCGGATTCGATGGACGCTCTTGAAGCGATTCTCTCACGCCGGGTGCAGCGCGTGTTCGCGGACAAACCGGTGGAGCGCGAAAAACTCGCGAAGATCGTCGAGGCCGGGCGCCATGCGATGAGCGCGCGCAACCTGCAGCCGTGGCAGTTCGTCGTGATTCAAAATCGCGGCACGTTGAAGGAGATTGGCGCGCTATGCTCGACCGGCCGGTTCGTCACTGACTCGCCGTCGGCGATCGTCGTGCTTAAGGACGTCGCCAATGCGCGATGGGCCGACGTGGATTGTGGGCAGGCCGTGCAGAACATGGCGAATGCGGGATGGGCACTCGGCCTCGGCACCTGCTGGGTCGGCAATTTCGACGCGCCGAAGATTGGCGCGATGCTCGGCGTCAAGGACGGATGGGCAATTTTCACGATTCTGCCGTTCGGCTACGCCGATCCCAAGAATCCACCGCAGTCGAAGCCGCTCAAACCGCGCGGCGAGATAGTGCATTATGAGCGCGTAGGAAATCCCAAGCCGTAAAGATCTGATAGAGTCTCGACACTGAAAAAAGGAAGTTTTTGCAATGGCGATAAAACAGCAGGTTCCACCAGAAGCGCACGAGACGCTCAAGAATAATCGCGACGCGCTCTACCTTGATGTTCGCACCGAAGGAGAATTTGCGGCCGGACACGCAGGCCGCGCGATCAATATTCCGGTGATGGTGGCGAAGGGTCCGGGGCAGATGCAGCTGAATCTGGATTTTGTCGAAGTCGCCGAGAAAGTAATTCCGAAGGGCAGAAAACTCGTCGTCGGATGCTTGTCTGGCAGACGTTCGCAGCGCGCGTGCGAGATGCTCGAAGAGGCGGGCTTCACCGACCTGACGAACATGGTCGGCGGCTTTGGAGGCCAGCGCGACGCGTCGGGCAAGGTCGTCGTCGCCGGATGGAGGGACGCCGGTCTTCCGGTGACTACCGACCTCGGCGACGCGGCCTACGCGGCGCAGAAAGCGAAGGCGGGAGTCTGATGGCGATACGCCTCACTCGGATCTACACGCGCACCGGAGACAAGGGGCAGACTGCCCTCGTCGGGGGCAAGCGCGTGCCCAAGGAGAGCGCGCGGCTGGAGGCGTACGGCACGATCGACGAGCTGAATTCGATCGTAGGAATCGTGCGCACCTACCTGCCGGATTATCGCGACGGGTTCGGCGCCGACTTCGAGCCGTATTCCGAAACGCTGCGGCGGATTCAGAACGAACTCTTCGACGTGGGCAGCGAACTCGCGACGCCGCCCGACGGCGAGTATCCGCAGATGCATAAGATGGGCGCAGGCAAAGTTAAGAAGCTCGAAGAAGAGATGGACGCGATGGAGAAGGAGCTCGAGCCGCTGAAATCCTTCACGCTGCCGGGCGGTGGCGTGCTAAACGCGTTCCTGCATCAGGCGCGCACGGTATGCCGGCGCGCGGAGCGCGTGTGCTGGCGCCTGAAGCGCGAGGAGGACATCAACGACAGCCTCATCATCTATGTAAACCGCCTCAGCGACCATCTGTTCGTGCAGTCGCGATGGGTTGCGAAGCGGCTCGGCGAACCCGAATTTCTTTGGGACCGCGCGCTTCGGATCGAAGAGGAAGAGAAGACGGCTCGCGCTGCAAAGAATAAGACGAGTCGCGGCGCGAAATCCTGAGCGTCGGAGAAATTAGCGATGGCTGAAACTGGGAAAATCTATCTTCGACAGGCGCAGATCGGCCCGATGGCGAATTTCGTGTACCTGGTCGGCGATCCCGTTACGCGCAAGCTGGCGGTCGTCGATCCGGCGTGGGACGTCGAGGCGATTCGCAAATTCGCGGAGTCGGAAGGTTACGAGATCGACAAAATCCTGATTACGCACTATCACCCGGATCACCTGGGCGGCCACATGATGGGCCAGAATATCGAGGGCGCCGCCAAGATGCTCGAACACGTGAAGGCCAAGGTCAACGTGAACAAGCACGAGGCCGAGGGCGTCAAACAGGTCGCGGGATTGTCGGACTCCGACATGGTCAAAGTCGATGCGGGCGACACGTTGCGCGTCGGCGAACTCGAGGTGAAGTTCCTGCACACCCCCGGGCATACGCCGGGCTCGCAATGCTTCCTGGTCGAGGGCAACCTGATTTCCGGCGACACGCTGTTTGTGAACTCGTGCGGACGCGTTGACCTGCCGGGCTCGGATCCCGAGGCGATGTATCACAGCCTGAACGACACGCTGCGAAGTCTCGACGACGCGACGGTGGTGTATCCGGGGCATGCGTATTCGTCGGAATCGAGCACGACGATCGGCGACCAGAAGCGTCACAATATGTACATGCGATTTCCGACGCTCGACGATTTCCTCGACGCGATGGGCTATCCGCGCCGCTAGCAATTTTTGACCTCCGATCTATGAGCGAAAAGAGCAACTCACGCGTCGAGTTGGCGGTTCTTCCTGCGGACTTCGCGCCCGACGGCGTGCCGTATGCCGTTCTTGTCCCGTCCGGCTACGACGATGGAGCGTCGTACCCGCTGTGCCTGTTGCTGCACGGCGGCGGTGGCAGCCGCGAGAATCTCGCGTCTCTCAAGCCGCTGTATGACGAGTGGTGGGCCGCCGGTCTCATGCCGCCGATGGTGATCGCGTCGGCCAGCACCGACGCGATGAGTTACTACCTCGACCATCCTGACGGAAGCGCGCGCTGGGAGACTTTCATCGCGGAAAACTTTCCCGAATATCTTCGCGAAAAGTACAACGCCGGGCGCAATCGCGCCGCGACGTTCATCGCGGGGATCTCGATGGGCGGTTACGGCGCTCTGAAGATTGCGTTCGCGCGTCCCGATCAGTTCGCCGCGGTGGCTGCGATCCAGCCGCTGCTCGAGCCCGGCTTCCGCGACACCGAGATTGGTGCACGCAATCGGCTCCATCATGGTGTCGGTGGCCCACGCGAGTTGCTCGGGGAGCGTCGCGACGTGGCGCTGTTCGAGTCCAACAATCCGGCCAACCGGGCTCGCGCCAATGCGCTTGCGATCCGAGGCTCCGGGCTCGCGATTTACCTCGAAGTTGGCGACGAGGATTTCCTCAACGCGCACGACGGCGCCGAATTTCTGCATCGCGTGCTGTGGGACCTGGATATTTCTCACGAGTACCGCCTGATTCGCGGCGCCGATCACGGCGGGCCGACGTTCGTGCCGAGAATCCGGGACGCATTCGCGTGGCTCGGTTCGATTGTGGCTGAACAGCGCGCGGCGTCTGCGGAGCCGGCGGCCGATGAACGCGCGGTGAGCGATTGGGTAAGTCGTGGACTCGCCGGCGATCCGCCACCGGTCGATCCGAGCAGCAAGGCGTTCACCACAATGCTTCGCGCGCAGTTGAAGCCCGTGCGCGATCAGGCCGCCAAGGCCGATCCAACCACGCTCAGGCGCTATGGCATTTTGCCGAAAACGAATTGACCGCGATGCGTGAGGATTCGCACAAGCTCGCCGCGCAAGCCGAAAAGCTGCGCGAGGAGATCAACCGCGCCAACTACTGCTACTACGTTCTCGACGAACCGGAAATTTCCGACGCCGAATACGACAAGCTGATGCGCCGGCTCGAGGCGCTCGAGCGGGAACATCCGGGGCTCGCCACTCCCGATTCGCCCACGCAGCGGGTGGGCGCGGCGCCGAGCGAAAAATTCGGCGTGGTGGTGCATCGGCGGCCGATGATGTCGCTCGGCAACGCGATGGACGCCGAGGAGATGCGCGAGTTCGACAAGCGCATCAAGCGATTGCTGAAATCCGACGCCGAAATTGAATACGTCGCCGAAGTAAAGCTCGACGGACTCGGGATCGAGCTGGTTTACGACAACGGCCGGCTGATCGTCGGCTCGACGCGCGGCGACGGAATCAACGGCGAAAACGTCACGCAGAATATCCGCACGGTTAAGAGCGTGCCTCTCAGATTGCTGAATCCGGAGCACGGCAAAATCCCGCGCGTCCTCGAGGTGCGCGGCGAGGTGATCATTCCGCGAAAGGCATTTGCCAAGATGAACCAGGAGCGCGACGAGGCCGGCGAGCCGGTGTTCGCGAATCCGCGCAACGCAGCGGCGGGGGCTCTGCGCCAGCTCGATCCGAAGATCACCGCGTCGCGGCCGCTCGACGTTTTCTTGTATGCGCCGGGCGTGATCGAGGGCGCCACGTTCAAGTCGCAGTGGGAGTTTCTGCAAGGGATCAAGGCGCTGGGGCTGCGCGTGAATCCGCTGTCGCGCTTATGCAGCGGTATCGATGCGATCCTCGAATACTGGAACGAGATCACCGAAAAGCGGCACGAGCTGGACTACGAGGCCGATGGCGTGGTCGCCAAAGTGAACTCGTACGCGCTCCAGGAGCAGCTCGGCGAGGTCTCGCGCTCGCCGCGCTGGGCGATAGCATACAAGTTCAAGGCACAGCAGGCGGAGACGGTGGTCGAGAAGATCGACGTGCAGGTCGGCAGAATCGGATCGTTGACGCCGGTCGGCAAGCTTCGCCCAGTACAGCTCGCGGGCGTGACGATTTCGAATACTTCGCTGCACAACCTCGACGAGATCCGGCGCAAGGACATCCGCGAGCGCGACACCGTGCTCATCGAGCGCGCCGGCGACGTGATTCCATACGTCATTCGCGTCACCAGGCAGGGCCATCCGCGCGCGAAGCCGTTCGAGATGCCCCAGCATTGCCCGGAATGCGGCGCAGCGATCGTCCACGAAGAAGGCGAAGTCGGTTACTTCTGCGTCAACGCGAATTGCCCGGCGCGGATGCGCGAATCTATCCGGCATTTCGCGTCGAAGGGATGCCTCGATATCGAAGGGTTGGGCGACAAGCTGGTCGGACAGCTGGTCGAGAAGGGGCTGGTGAAGGAGCTGGACGATCTGTTCCATCTGACGAAAGAACAGCTCACGGGGCTGGAGCGGATGGCCGACAAGAGCGCGCAGAACGTGCTCGACGCGATCCAGAAAGCGCGCAAGACTTCCCTCGACAGGTTCATCAACGGACTGGGGATACGGCACGTCGGCGAGCATACGGCGCGGCAACTGGCGTTGAAGTTCAAGACGATGGACGCGCTCGCGGCAGCGTCGGAGGACGATTTGCTGGGCGTGCGCGATATCGGGATGGAAGTTGCGCACAGTATCTGCGAGTACTTCGACGAGCCGCGAAATCTGAAGACCGTCAAGCGGCTGATCAAAATCCTCGACGTCGAAACTCCGGCCGAAGTCGAAGGCCGTGGCGCATTGCGCGACAAGACGTTCGTGCTGACCGGGACGCTCGAATCGATGACGCGCGAGGAGGCCGAGCGCAAGATAATGGCGGCGGGCGGCCGCGTCACCTCGTCCGTGAGTCGCAAGACGGACTTCGTGGTCGCGGGCGCGGAACCGGGCTCGAAGCTGAAGAAGGCCCAGGATTTGGGAGTCAGGGTGCTTGATGAGAAGTGTCTCGAGTCGGTTCTTGCGGGAGAGGGTTGACTGCTCAAAACAAAGCGGGGCGCGCGAGGTTGCATCTGATCGTCAGCGGGCGGGTGCAGGGGGTTGGCTTTCGATTCTCGGCGTACGACGAGGCGAAAGATCTGGCGCTTGCCGGATGGGTGCGCAATGTCGCCAGCGGCGGGGTCGAAATTGTGGCAGAAGGCAAGCGTGAGAACTTGCAGATGCTGGCGGCGTGGGCACATCTGGGCCCACCGTCAGCGCACGTAACTGCGGTACGCGAGGACTGGCTCGATTTTACTGGCGAATTTACCGAGTTTCGGATTCGATGATCCGACCCCCCAAAGGCGGGCCTTTAATGGCTCTCTTGGATTAGCTATGCTTCAAATCCGCGTGTTGGAGTATTTGCAGGGCTTCGGAAGATCGGAGTAATTTTTCAATCAGGCTCTAACCACAAGGAGATTGGACTGAGATGGCTGTACCACCTGAGGCGGCTGGACAAGCTGCCGAGTCGCATGGTTCCGCCGCGCCCGCGCTCAAGCCGCATCTGAAGCGCGACCACGTCGTTATCCGGTTTGCGGGCGACTCGGGCGATGGGATGCAGTTGACGGGGATGCAGTTCACGGCCGAATCGGCGCTGGCCGGCAATGATATCGCGACACTGCCCGACTTTCCCGCTGAAATCCGCGCGCCGCAGGGCACGCTGGCCGGAGTCAGCGGCTTTCAGCTTAATTTTTCCAGCAGCGAAATTTTCACCGCCGGCGACGAGCCCAACGTGCTGGTCGCGATGAATCCCGCGGCGCTGAAGGCGAACATCGAAGATGTCCCGCCCAACGCCGTGATAATCGTGGACCGTGAAGCGTTCACCGACGCCAACATCAAGCGCGCCGGCTACACGAGTAATCCGCTCACCGACCATTCGCTCGACAAATTCCAGGTCATCGAAGTCGATGTGACCAAGCTCACGTCGCTGGCTGTTCATGGGATGGGGTTGAACAATCGCGCGGTGTTCCGATGCCGCAACATGTTCGTGCTCGGGATGCTCTCGTGGCTGTATCAGCGGCCGATTGAGAGCACGCTCAGCTACCTCGAGAGCCGCTTCAAGAAGACGCCCGAGATTCTCGAGGCGAATATTCGCGTGCTGAAGGCCGGGTACAACTACGGCGAGACGACCGAGATGTTCGCGAGCTCGTACGAAGTGCCGGCGGCCCGAATCGCGCCGGGACTCTATCGCAATATCACGGGCAACAGTGCGACCGCGCTGGGATTCGTGGCGGCTGCGGTAAAATCCGGACGTCCGTTGTTCCTCGGCTCGTATCCGATCACGCCCGCCAGCGATGTCCTGCACGAACTCTCGGGCTACAAGAATTTCCCGGTCTATACATTCCAGGCCGAGGACGAGATTGCGGGCGTGTGCGCGGCGATCGGCGCGTCATTCGGCGGGTCCATCGCGATCACCACGACCTCGGGACCCGGCATGAACTTGAAGGCCGAGGCTGTCGGGCTGGCAGTGAAGGTCGAGTTGCCGCTGGTTATCACCGACATCCAGCGCGCGGGTCCTTCGACGGGCATGCCGACCAAGCCCGAGCAGGCCGATTTGCTTCAGTCGATGTACGGACGACATGGCGAGTCGCCGATCCCGATTATCGCGGCGTCGACGCCGGCCGACTGTTTCGATTGCGCGTACGAGGCGGTGCGAATCGCGGTCAAGTACATGACGCCGGTGATCCTGCTCACCGACGGCCAGCTCGCTAACGGCGCCGAGCCGTGGCTGCTGCCCGACGCCGACAAGCTCCCCGAAATCAAAGTCGAGTTCGCGACAAATCCCGAGGGCTTCATGCCCTACAGTCGCGATGCGGAAACGCTGTCGCGGCCGTGGGCCGTGCCGGGGACCAAGGGACTCGAGCATCGTGTCGGCGGTCTGTCGAGCGAGAACCTGACCGGCAACGTCAGCTACTCGCCGGCCAACAACGAGCTGATGGTGCGCACGCGGGCGCGCAAGATTGCGGGCATCGCGCGCGAGATTCCGCCGACCGAAGTCTTCGGCGATGCCGCCGGCGGCGACCTCGTCGTGCTCGGATGGGGCTCGACCTACGGTCCGATTCGCGAGGCCGTCAAGCACGTGCGCGCGAAGGGCAAGAAAGTTTCGCAGGTGCATCTGCGCTATCTGAATCCGCTTCCGCGCGACCTCGAAGAGACACTCAAGCGTTTCAAGCAAGTGATGATCCCCGAAATGAACATGGGACAACTGCTCAAGATGATCCGCGCCGACTACCTGATCGACGCCTTCGGGTTCAACAAGATCCAGGGCCGTCCGTTCAAAGTCAGCGAGATCGAAAACCGCATCAACCGGGCCCTGGAGGGCTGATCGAAAATGGCAACCGCTCTTAGCCGCAAGGATTTCGTCTCCGACCAGGAAGTGCGCTGGTGCCCCGGATGCGGCGACTACGCGATCCTGGCCGCGGTGCAAAAGACGATGCCCGAGTTCGGCATCGCGCCGGAGAACACGGTCTTCATCTCGGGCATCGGATGCTCGAGCCGGTTCCCGTACTACATGAACACGTACGGCTTCCACACGATCCACGGCCGCGCGCCGGCCTTCGCGACGGGGCTCAAGATTTCGCGCCCTGACCTCGACGTATGGGTGGTCACCGGTGACGGCGACGGTCTGTCGATCGGCGGCAATCACCTGATCCACGTGCTGCGGCGCAACGTCGACATGAAGATTCTGCTCTTCAACAACCGAATCTACGGACTCACCAAGGGCCAGTACTCGCCGACCTCGGAAGTGGGCAAGATCACGAAGTCCACGCCGATGGGGTCGGTTGATTTTCCGTTCAATCCGATCACGGTCGCGCTCGGCACACACGCGACTTTTGTCGCGCGCACCATCGATGTCGAGCAGAAGCATCTCGGCGAGATGCTCAAGCGCGCGCATGCGCATCGCGGTGCGTCGTTCGTGGAGATTCTGCAGAACTGCAACATCTTCAACGACGGTGCGTTCAACGACGTCAGCGACAAGGCCCTGAAAGCGGACCACCAGCTCGTTCTCGAGCATGGCAAGCCGCTCATCTTCGGCAAGAATCGCGACATGGGAATCAGGATGAGCGGGATGCGTCCAGAGGCAGTACAGCTCGGGGGCGGTGTCACTGAAAAAGACCTCGTCGTGCACGACGAGACCAATCTCTCGCTGGCCTTCATGCTGGGCAACTTCGAGCCGCCGCTGCCGACTCCCGTCGGCGTGTTCTTCGCGGTGTCGCGCCCGACCTACGACGGCGCAGTCAACAAGCAGCTCGAAGACGCGAAGGCAAAGCAGGGCCCCGGCGACCTGAAGACGCTGCTAGGCAAGGGCGACACTTGGACGGTGAGCTGAGCGGCGAATATTTGTAGCGAATGCACAAAGGCCCGCGAGCGCAATCTCGCGGGCCTTTTCTGTTTCCTCTCCCTGCTGGGGAGAGGATGAAGGTGAGGGTCATTTTACAGCGCGCGATTCTTCTCGCGCGCGATTCAAGATTCTGCTCCTGCTAGCGTTCCAACGATTCGATGGTCCGTTTCGATGCGAAGCGGCGCCACGTGCCGTACGAAGTTCCTTCCTCGACGCCTGAAAACTGAACGCGATTTGCCGCAGCGTTTCGATATCGACCGAGACATCCCTACGGCGCATTCGCTACGAGTTCGAGTCGGATTGGGACCGTTTTGCACTTTTCGCCGTTGATAATACCGGCTCGAGTGTCGCTGCCTTCGAGGAAACGCACCCACCTGTCGGCCACGCCGTATTTCTCCCGCAGTAGCCGATGGACCTTCGCGTGCGCCTGCGGGTCAGGTGTTGCGCGGTACCGCTGGGTCTCGCCGTGTCGGTAGATCTCGACAATCGGGTTCGCGTCCATGTGCTGAACCCACCACCGAGCGTTGGCGTTGCCGGGGTGAATCCAGGAGTAGGGTCCTTCGTCGACGATCCAGAGCCGCGCCTTGCGCACCCCGCCTGTTGGAGTCGGCTCATAAATGACTACGACTTCTCGTCCAACTTCGATCAAGGCCAGGTGCGCGAGGACATAGGAGACGCAGACGCCGACCACGATTGCGGCGACGATGACCACTCGTTTCACAGCGCGCCTCCGGATCTGCGCCGCCACAAGGCACCCGCTATGAGTTCATTTCGGCAGCGCGCACTTGTACACCTTCATCACGTTCTCGCCCATCACCTTCGCGCGCGCGGCGGGCGGCAGCTTGTGCGCTAGCTCCTCGACTTCCTCGATATAGTTACCGACGTGATCGGGATGTGGAAAATCCGACGCCCAGAAAAATTTGTCGGCGCCGCACAGCTCGACCATCGCCGGCAGCGAGCGCTCGTCCGGGTCCGCCGAGATCCAGCAGTTGCGATTGAAGTAGAAGCTCGGCTTCTCCTTGAGCGATGCCGTGCGGCCCATCGCGCTGGCATAGACGGCGTCGAGCCGCCCGAGCCAGTAATCGATCCATCCCGCGCCTGCCTCGAGCAGCACCAGCCGCATCTTCGGAAATTTGTCGAAGGTGCCGTACTGGAAGAAGCTGGTGAACGCGTGACGAATCGCATCGGCCGCGACGATGTTCAGGAAGTAATAATTCCCGCGCATGAATTTGCGATCGTAACGCCCCGGCGCCGCCCACAGCGGCTCGAGCGACGGATGAATCCCGATCGGCACGTCGAGTTCCTGCGCCTTGGCGAACAGCACGTCGTGATCGGGATGCGCGTGCGGCTTGCGCGTCATGACGAATTGCGCGACCCATCCGCCTTTGCATCCGCCTTTGACCGCGCGTTCGAGCTCGACCGCGGCCGCGGCCGGATCGCCGAGCGACAGGTGCGCGATCGGAATCAGCTTGCCGCCGCTATCAGAGCAGAAGTCCACGATGTACCGGTTGTAGGCGCGCGTGCATGCCTGCGCGAGTTCGGGATCCTCGGTCTCGGTCTCCCACAGCAGGCTCATCGTGGGATAGAGGAACGCGGCGGCGAGGCCTTCAGCCTCGATTCGCTTCAGCCGCTCCTTCGCGTCCATCGCACCGAACGGGGCGAGGCCGCCGTAGGTCGGCGGACCTTCCCACTTGTCGTCACGCGTCGTGCCCATCGCGGACAGTCCGGCGAGCCGCCCGCCATTGAAAATCTTTGACGGCCGCCCCGCGACCTCGAGGTATTCGAGACCCTTGGCGTCCTTGCGCACTCTGACCGCGCGGTCCTTGTACTTCGCCTCGATATAACGGTCCCAGAGACCGGCGTCCTCGAGGATATGCCCGTCGGCATCGACGGCGCCGGTAAAGGTCAGCTTCTGGATTCCTTCGACAGCCTTCGACATTGATGATGACTCCGCATCCTCACGAGATTCGTCATTTATAGTTCACGCGGCGATGCGCGCAAAGCCAAAGGTGCGTGCCCGCGAGCCGCATGGAGAGACTCAAGCGTCCTGTTAAACTCAAGTTCTAGCAGGGGCGAGGCCCCGCATCTTTCTTAACACTGGGTGCAGGGGTCACCCCTGCCCAAGGAAGCGTGAAACCCACGGTGGGTTTCACTTACGATTCCTAATGCGCCGCGTTGGACATCGTCGTGGGATTGAAAACATTCTCCGTCGCGATTCCCATGTTGATGTACCAGCTCTCATGCTCGTCGGTCTCAACTCCGGGCGAGCGCACGACGGTCGAGAAGCCGGTCCCGACGTCTTCATCGACCAAAGCCGTCTGGAACATCCGCTTGAACGGCCAGATCGCCACCCGCGCGTCCGGAATTGGCCTGTCGCGATACGCATTGAACGTCGCGATGGTCTTCCACAGCTTGCCCTCGCGGTCGTATTGATCCGACGCTGTGATGAACCATCCCTCGGAGTCGATACAGAAAATCCGCTTCGGAATCGAAACGCCACTGCTGATCGCTGAGGCCTGCTTCGCATCCGCTTCGATTACGTAGAGCTGGCGCATTTCCCAATTCTCCGGGCAAATCGTCCGTCCGCCGTCGGTCGGGCACGCCTTGGCCGGAGAATTCTCCGCATGCACGACCGCGAGCATCGGCTTCTCGCCGAGGAACCTGTAATTGAAATCTTCGATCTTCGCGGCGAAGCCAAAGAACGAATCCGGATCGAGATTGCTCGCGTAGGTGGCGGCTCCCGCACCGGCTCCCGCGCCCGGTTGGTAAATGCCGAGGACATCCGAGAGTTCACTGGCCGAAGCGCGGATCGTATGCCGCGTACGCGGATTCATCATCCAGCTGTTATCCTCGATCTTCGGATCGAGGCTGCGGTAACGGATAAATCCGAAGCCCCGCATCTCCGACGGCTCCAGAAACGGGTACGCGCCGAAGCGATACCGGATTCCCGCCCTCGTCGCCTCCGGATCGGTTGGGATCGGATTCACCTCGGTGCGCCCGGTGTTGTTGTAAAATCCCACGTTGCCGATCGTGAAATGCTCGACCGGGTCGGCCGGCGTCGAGCCCGGCCTGAAGCTCGCAATCTCGACGTTCTTGGATATCGCGTCGTCGGTGTAGAGCGGCCGGTAGCTGAAATTCCACATCACCTTCAGCGCGGCCTGCGGATCGTTCGCATCGACCAGCGGGAATGGGAGCCCGGCCAGGTAATTCTTCAGTGTACCGTTAGGGGCGAGACTCACTTGCGCCGAATACTTCTCAGTCGCGGACTTGTACGGCGGCGGCCACTCGAGCCGCTCAGTCGGCACGATCTTCATCGACATGCCCTGCTTAACCAGGATCAGATTCCCCGGACTCACGAGCTCGGCGACCCTGTCGGCCTGATCCTTCGTGATCGTATCGCCGGGACTCACGGCCGCGCGCGGTGATTCGGTGATCGACAGAACCGCCAGCGCAACCAGCACAGCAACTTCAAGCTTTACTTTCATTTTATGTTTTCGACTTCGCCCGAGAAATTTTCCACCGTCGAGTATTTTTGTCGATTGCTTGCGCAAAAACACCAGAGCCAGCTCTCTTAACACCGGGTGCAGGGGTCACCCCTGCCTAGAAGCTGATGCGTTTGAAGCGGCTCTCGGGAATCAGCCGGATCGCGCCCATGATCAAGCGCCAGTACCACGGCAAATATACGACTTCGGCGCGCTTGCGATACGCCGCGTAGATCAGGTCGGCGGCCCTGGAGGGTGTAATCGTGAGCAGGGCGCCCTCGCGTCCCCAGGTCATTCGTGTATCCACCGTGCCGAGCTTCACCGTCATCACATGCACGCCGCTGGCGGTCATGCGTCCGCGCAGGCCTTGCGCAAAAGTGGCGAGCGCGCCCTTGGCCGAGCCGTACACGTAATTTTTCTTGCGGCCGCGCTCGCCGGCCACCGATCCGATCACGATGATAAACCCGGAGCGCTGCTGCTCGAGATGGCGCGCGGCGAGCGTGATCAAAGACGCGGCGCCGGTGAAGTTCTGATGAATCGTGGCGAGCGCGGCATCTGGATCTGTTTGCGCTACTTCTTCGTCGCCGAGGGTGCCGAAGCACACGACGACGCCGTCGAGTCCGCCCAGCTGGCCCGCGGCATGACGGACGAACTCGTCATGCGAGGCAAAGTCCGATGCGTCGAAGGTACCGGAAAGAGCGGCCACTCCCGCGCGCACGCTGACATCCTCGGCCACGCGCCGAGCCTCGTCGGCGTTGCGGGCCGCGAGATACAACCGCGCTCCATCCGATGCGAACCGAAGCGCGAGTGCGCGCGCGATCGGGCTGGTGGCGCCAAGAATCAGAACTTTAGTCATCGTGGATGGCTTTAATTAACCTGATCGGCTTATGTCTCCCTGCAAGGAGACCGTCGCGTAAACCCGGCTCGCAGCTCTTCCCCTCTCCCTGCCAAGGAGAGGATCGAAGGTGAGGGTCCTTATACAGCGCGCGTTTTTTTTGCGCGCGATTCAAGATTCCGCCTCTGCCCGGAACGCGTGCGTGGAAGTTTTGCAACGGGTTCATCGATGTGGAAACGTGGGCGCCGCTCTTCACGCCGGGCACATCCCGAGCCTGCGCGACAGGCTCGACGAAAATCGGTTGTCCGGATCGGCGACGGCCTTCGCCGCCTGCCAATTCTTGAGGTTCGGGTACATCGCGCGGAAGGTCTCGGGCGCCATGCGTGCGTCCTTGGCCAGGTACACGCGGCCGCCGCGCTTCAGCACCATCGCGTCCAGCGTGTCGAGAAATTCAAGCAAACCGTCCGCGACTGGAAAGTCGAGCGCGAGCGTGTAACCCGGCATCGGAAAGGAGAGCATGCCGTCCTGCGCGCCGAACTTCTTCAGCACGGTGAGAAACGATCCGCGCCGGCTGCGCGCGATCGCTTCCAGCACTTCGACCAGCCCCGTGCGGCTCTCGTCGAGCGGCCACACGCATTGGTACTGCACGAAGCCGCGCTTGCCGTAGATCCGGTTCCAGTGGCGAATCGAGTCGAGCGGATAGAAAAAACTCTCCCAGTCGAAGATCGTGTGCGGCTTCTCGCGATGGGTCGCATAGATCGCCGCGTTGAATGCACGGACGCTCAGAGAGTTCTGTGCGAAGCCGGGAAAATCGAACGGCACGATCGGGCTGAGCTTCGGCATCGTGCTCAGCGGATTCTGCGCGAGATTTTGCGGTAGCGCGTCGAGCGTCGCAAAGTTGCCGAGGTTGAGTACGGAGCGGCCGAGCTTGGACTTGCCGCTGTTGCAGTCGATCCACGCGACCGAATATCCGTACTGCGCCTCGGTCCGCTCGAACGCCTCGATCGCCGCGTCAACATTTCCGACGCGGATCAACTCTCCTTCGAGATAAGCGCTCTCAACCCGCCGCATCCGCAGTTCAAGCTCGAGGATCACGCCCGTGAGCCCCATCCCGCCGACGGTCGCCCAGAACAGCGACGAGTTTTCCTCGCGCGAGCATCGAAGCACCTCGCCCGACGCGACCATCAGGTCGAAACTGGTCACGTGCGCGGCCAACGATGAATCGCGATGGTGATTCTTCCCATGCACGTCCGCGGCGACCGATCCGCCCAGCGTCACGAAGCGAGTCCCCGGCGTGACCGGCGGAAAAAACCCGCGCGGCAAAAACACGTCGATCAATTCCGCAATCGTAACTCCAGCCTCGCATCGCAAAAGGCCCGAGGTGGGGTCGAACGAGAGCATCCGATTCAACCGCGTCAAATCGACCACCCGATTCTGATCATTAAGCGCAGCATCCCCATAAGCCCGCCCCGCCCCCCGCGCAATCAGCGAGGATGAGTTGCCGGTAACTACCGCCCGCAGCTCGGAGATTCGATCAGGCCGATAGACATCGCTCTCAGAAAGCGGATACCGCCCCCATCCGGTGAGTACGGCGCGCCGCGGATTCGGCACAGAGCTAGTAGTCGTCGTCATAGCGAAAAAACGCAGCTCCATCGAAGCTAACAGGAAGAGCGCGAACGAGAAACGCCCGCAACGCGTAACTCCGCGGCATTGCTTGCATCCTGCGCTCATCTGTCATCCTTAGCGAAGCGAGCAACGCGAGCGCAGGGACAGGATCTCGGACAGATTCGTGCCAGCGAAGCTGGTACCGGTTTTGAAAATCGCGGAGCGTTCACATAAAGCTTTATTCGCGGTTTGTTCTCCTGAACTAAAAAACGTTTCACGTGAAACGTTTTCGTGAAAACTCCAACCGGGCAGCGCCATTTCTGACGACTTCTTAAAAAATTGGCGGCCATTGCGCGCGGCGGATCCAGGATTTTTCGCTTCGCTCAAAGAGATAACACGCGGAGCGGACAGTGACGTGCACGTGTGCAGCTTGAATCGCGCAACCCTCACCTACCGGCGGCTGCGCCCGCCGGCCACCTCTCCCGTAGAGCAACGGGCGAGGTATCGGAGGCCGCGACGGCCGAACGAAATAACACAAGAAGCCGGGATTCTTCGCTTCGCTCTGAATGACACGAGAGGACCGCGTGCAGAGCCTCTCCTGAGCGCAGCCGAAGGAGGTCACCCCTGCCCAAGGAAGCGTGAAACCCACGGTGGGTTTCACATTCAATCTTGTCGTGGTCTATAGGATCGGGAATCGCACTCGTCAGGAGAATCGTATGTCGTGGGAGAAAGAGGTCGAGGAAATTCGCCGCCGCGTCGAGCTTGCCAAGCAGATGGGCGGGGCTGAGAACATCAAGCGGCAGCATGACGGCGGCAAGCTCACCGTGCGCGAGCGGATCGAGCGGCTGCTCGACGCTGGGACGTTCCACGAGTACGGCGCGCTGGCGGGAGCGCCTAAGTACGAGGGCGAGACGCTTGCGACGATCATGCCGGCGAACTTCGTCGGCGGCACCGGGCGGATCAACGGGCGGCGCGTGGTGGTCGGCGGCGACGACTTCACGGTGCGCGGCGGTGCGGCGGACGCAAATATCGGTAACAAGCGGAGCTACGCGGAACTGATCGCGCATGAACTGCATATCCCGATAATCCGGCTGGTGGACGGAACCGGCGGCGGTGGCAGCGTGCGCTCGTTCGAAACGATCAAGCGGACCTACGTCCCGGCCAATCCGGATTTCGACGTGCTGGTAAAGTTGATGGGCGAGGTGCCGGTCGTCGCGGGATGCATGGGATCGGTCGCGGGGATCGGTGCGGCGCGCGTGGCGGCGTCTCATTTCTCGGTGATGATCCGCGGGACGAGTCAGTTGTTCGTCGCGGGACCTCCCGTCGTCAAATGGGGCGTGGGCGAGGACCTGACCAAGGAAGAACTCGGCGGCTCCGAAATCCACGCGCACATGAGCGGCGCGGTGGACAATGAGGCCGAGAGCGAGGACGACGCGTTCGCGCAGATTCGCCGCTTCCTGTCGTATTTGCCGCAGAGCGTGTGGAATGCGCCGCCGCGAATCACGCCTGACGACGACCCTGCTCGTCGCGAAGAGGAGTTGATCAGTATCGTGCCGCGCAATCGACGCCACGGCTATGACGTGCGGCGAATCGTCGAGCTTGTGATGGATCGCGATTCATTTTTCGAGATGACGCCGTACTTCGGGCCGTCGCTGGTGACTGGATTCGCGCGGCTCGACGGATTTCCGGTTGGCGTGATGGCGAACGATCCGTTTTCGATTGGCGGGTCGCTTGACGGGCCGGCCTCGGACAAGATGGTCAAGTTCGTCGACCTTTGCGACACGTTCCATCTGCCGGTGGTGAACTTCGTCGATCAGCCGGGATTCCTGATTGGGCGCGAGGCCGAGATGGCGGGGACGATTCGGCGCGGCGTGCGCGCGCTGTATGCGATGTTCCAGACGACGACGCCGCTGGTCGCGATCATGGTGCGCAAGGCGTTCGGCGTCGCGGGCGCGGGGCACGGAATCACGACCGGGTTGAATCTGCGCTACGCGTGGCCGTCGGCGGATTGGGGATCGTTGCCGATCGAGGGCGGAATCGAGGCGGCGTACAAGCGCGACCTGGCGGCGTCGAGCGATCCAGAGAAGTTGCGCAAGGAGCTCGAGGATAAATTCAACGCAATACGGTCGCCGCTGCGCACCGCGGAAGCGTTCGGCATCGAGGAGATAATCGATCCGCGCGACACGCGGCCGCTACTCGTCGACTGGGTGCATCAGGCGTACGAGATAGTTCCGACGCAGCTGGGGATTCGCACGCGGACGATGCGCCCGTAGTGCGGGCGACTAGCCCGCGGTTACGCGATCGGGCGCTGGTGCGGCGTGCGCGTGTTCTTCGACGGCGGCGTGGCCGCGCGAGAACGCCATCGCTACGATGTAGATAATCATTCCGCCGAGCGCGACCTTTACCCACTGGCCCCATCCGTAATGGACCGCAACGTAGAGCGACAGCGGCGCCGAGATTGCGACCCATCCGCGCGCAATCAACCCGAAGAAGGCCCATCCGGTCGCTTGCAGAGCGGGGGACACGTCCTCGAGAGTCTCCGAGAACTGGGCGGCCCACGGCACGTAAGCGATAGCGAGGAAGCATCCCATCAGCGACGCGACCATTGTCATGGTGGCGCGTGGAAGCTCGCGGCCAAAGGTTGGAATCCACCAGGCCATGAGGATGCAGGCGAGTACCCCACCGAAGATTGCGATCGGTTTGCGTGTTTGCAAGCGATCGGAGACCAGCCCTGTTAACACCAGGGCGCCGAGGTTCGCCAGCCAGAAGTATTCGTTCATCTTTGCCGCTTCGGCAGGTGTGTAGTGAAACGCCTCGGTGAACATCAACGGGCCGAAACCCTGGATCGCGAAGTACAACGTCAGATTCGCTGTGATCCCGATTACCAGCAGCCAGACTTCCATGTGGCCGAGCAGACGCCGGAAGGCGTCGCTGGTGCTGGACGGAAGTTCAGAGGCGGAGGGCAGGCGTCCCTCGGCGGCGAGCGCCTGGATTTCGGTCTTCATAATCTGCATGCGCAGTTGGGGGCTTAAATCGCACAGCCACAACACAATCGGGATGTACATCGCGATCGCGAAGAATCCCATGATCCAAATCTGCGATTGCCAGGTGTGATAGATCGGCAGCGTCGCGCCCGCGACGAAGTTGGCGAGGAAGTTTGCGCCGACCGGACCGATCGTCAGCAATCCGAATGCGAGCGCGCGGCTGAGCCGCGGCGACATGTCGCGAATCAAGGCGGCGCCGGCGCCGGCAGTCAGGCCAGCCACGATTCCCATCAACAGGCGCAGGGTCACAAACGTCGCGATGTTGGTGATGAGTACATTCAAGAACAACAGGACGGTGACGAAGCCAAGACATACGTCGATGATGAGGACGCGGCCGTAGCGATCCGCCAGCGGGCCGCCGAAGAATGCTGAGACGCCGGAAATCAGCACGGTGAACGTGATGAACGCGCCATACGCGGTGTGGCTCATGTGCAGGTACGGCAGCAGGATTGGCAGCAGCGGGGCGAGCTGGAAGTCGTACGCGCCAAGAATCGACGCGAGCACCGTCAGGATGAGCAGCGACCATCGATGGCTGCCGCGCGGATATTCAGTGAGCGTTCGAGCCGCGACAAAACTATTCATGCCGTTTCCCCATTAGCCGGACCAGTGCGCTGATTTAGTTTCTCTACAACCAAGCGCCCCGAAAACACAAGGCGTTTTTTCAGCGCTGGTACATGTGAGCCGTGCCTGCTATCACGCTCGACAAGACTCGATCAAAGGACCGCTGAGCGAATGGATATAAAGAGCCCCGCCGTGGGCAAGGTGCTGCGACTGTCGGTCGAGGCCGGTGCGCAGGTCGTGCGCGGCGACGAAGTGATGGTGATCGAGTCGATGAAGGTCGAGATACCGGTCAAGGCGCCGGCCAGCGGGCGCCTCGCGGAGTTTCGCGTCAAGGCGGGCGATCAGATTCAGCGCAACTTCGTGCTTGCTGTCATCGACGTGTGATTCAATCTGGCACGCTCTCGCGCCGGATTCCCCATTTTTCCCAGAACGTCACCTGCAGGGCCGGCTTGCGATCGGGGCGCGCCCAGCGGCCCTTCGGATAGCCCATCGGAATCAGGATGACGTTGGCGTACTCAGGCGGCACGCCGAGCATCGCGTCGATTTCCTTCGCGAACATCGTATGCATCCCGGTGATCGAGGTGCCGAGTCCGTAGCCGCGCGCGGCCAGGCACAGATTCTGAATCGCCGGGTAAATCGCGCCCCACATCGGCTGTCCGGCGCGCGCGCAATCGGTGTATTTTTTCACACACGCGAAGATCATCACGGGCACGTCGGCGATATGCTCAGCGAGATATTTTGCCGAGCGCAAGTTTCGGCCGCGCTGGCTTTGAGGATCGTTGGCAACAACCTCGCGCTCTGCCGGTGTGAACACGACTTCCCACGCTTTGCGATAACGTTCCGCGACAAAATTTTTCGCCTCGCGTTCCGTGACGACGATGAAAAACCACGGCTGCCGATTATGCCCGCTCGGTCCCATCGTGGCCGCTTCGACCACCTTGACGATAAGATTTGGCGCCACTGGATCAGGCTTCAGCCGGCGCATCGAGCGCGTTGTGTAGATCGCTTCGTACAAATCGAATTCGTGATGGCCATGCATGTTCGCGAAGGTATCAGTTTTCAGGTGGCGAGCGGAAATTGCAGGGGTGACCCCTGCACCCAATGTTAAAAAGAAATGAAGGTCCTCGCTTCTCGGCAGTTACGCAAAAGTCAGCTATGCGCTAAGAAAGAAGTGTCCCGTAAATTGGTCTGCCGGAGGAAATCGTGCCCGAGATAATTCTGCATCAATATGCGACCTCGCCGTTCTCCGAGAAAATCCGCAAAATCTTCGCGCACAAGAAAATTACCTGGCGCTCGGTCGAGCAGCCGGTGATCATGCCCAAGCCCAAGCTGGTGCCGCTGACAGGGGGCTACCGGCGCATTCCCGCGCTCCAAATCGGAGCCGACGTATGGTGCGACACGGGAATAATCATCAGGAAAATCGACGAGCTGAAACCCGAGCCTACGCTTTATCCCGGCGGGCTCACCGCAGCCGCCGACACGATGAATCAATGGGCTGACCGGCGTCTGTTCTGGTCCACGACGCCCGTGATTTTCGAGAAGCTTGTGATGCCCAGGGAATTCATCGAGGACCGTTCGAAGATGATGCCGGGCGCGAACGTGGCCGATATCGCACGCAGCGCGCCCGATTCGCGCAACCAGTTGCGCGCGTTTCTAGAGATCCTCGATCGGCAACTGACGATCTCGTCGTTTCTGCTTGGTGAGTCGTTCAGCCTTGCCGATGCCGCCTGCTTCCAGCCGGTGTGGTTCCTGCGCATCGAGCCGACCTCATTCGGCCTCGCGCAAAAGTTCACGCACCTCATGCGCTGGTTCGAGCGCGTCGACGCGATGGGTTACGGCGACGTGCGCCCGATGGATCCCGATGAGGCTCTGAAGGCGGCGAAGGACAGCACTCCCGCCACGGCGGAGAACGTAGACGCGAGCGATCCGAACGGACTCAAGGCCGGCACCCGCGTGTCGGTGACGCCGGACGACTACGCCTTCGATCCGGTGACCGGCAGAGTAGTCGTCAGTACGATTCACGAGATCGCAATCGAGCGCGCTGTGCCGGAATTGGGCAGGATCGTGAATCACTTCCCGAAGATTGGCTTCCGAATCGCCGCAGCCTGACCGCCGTAGCCCGCGATCTTTCGTCGAGCACTCTTGTTCTTCCGCGTACAGCGGCAGGGCACAGTGCTGCCTATCGTAGCCAAAGGACTATTCAGATAGACCGCAGAAATAGCAAATAGGTAATCGACTTAGTACTCACTGAGTAGTTAGTTCGTATATATAATGATAGTAGAGTGACTACTGGACGCGGGTCGAAGGGGGGTCTTCGCTTTGTCCAGAGGTTTTTCGCCAAGGCTGTTCGCTGCGGCCAGTTTGATGCTCGGAGCCGGTCTCGGGGTAATTCTGTTTCTTCCGATGCGCGCGACGCCGCGATCGACGCGCGACGATCGCAACTCGACCGGGTCGTTGCGCGCGCGCGATCGCGTGGCGCGCGAGGGATTCTTCATCAGCAAGCGCGGACTGAACTTTGGAGTGCCGCGCGACGCATATCGCAAGGCGGTCGCTCAGATGCGCCGACAAGAGCGCGATGCGGCTGCAAGCTCGACGCTGGAAACCGCAGGCTCGGCGCAAGCGGGGGTTTCCCTGGGATGGAGTGCGCTCGGTCCTCTGCCGTTGCTGAATGAGATTCCGACCTTCGGCGGCGTCGCGCTGGGGACCGCTCTAGCCGGCGTGACGGGACGGGTTACCGCCGTTGTCACAGATCCGACCGTGAGCGGGCGCATGTTCGCCGGCACCGGCGACGGGGGAGTGTGGATGCGCGCCAACGCGGCCGCCGCATTCGTGCCGATATTCGACCTCGAACCCACGTTGTCGGTGGGCGCGCTCGCACTCGACACGACCACCAGCCCGAATCCGACGCTCTACGTCGGCAGTGGCGAAGGCAACGGATCGGCCGACTCATACTATGGCGAGGGAGTGTTCGTCTCGAGCGATCTCGGCGTCAGCTGGACGCAACTCGGCGCAAGCAACTTCGCGCACGCGTCGATCGCCTCGCTCGCGGTTGATACCACGCAGACGCCGCGAACGATCTACGCGGCGGTGACCTACAGCTCGAGCGCGAACCGGGCGGACGCGTCGTGGGTCGAGGGTGATTTCAGCCAGAATGGGCTGTGGCGCTCGAGCGACGGCGGCGAGTCCTGGATTCCATATCCCGCGGGAACGTTCGGCGCGTGCCCGTACTTCACCAACGATCCATGTCCCGCGGAGTCAGTCGTGATCGATCCCGCGTCGCCGGCGGCCGTGCTCGTTTCGATTCTTGGCGTCGGCGTGTTCCGCTCGTCGAATTCCGGATTCAGCTGGACGCAAGCCAGCTTGCCCAACTTGACCGGCGGCGTCGGCCGCGCAAGCGTCGCCGCCACGAACGGTGTTGCGTATGCGATAGTAGGCGCGGCCGACGGTATCGAGTTCGCGGGATTCTACAAATCAGCCAATGATGGCGTTACATGGACCCAGGCGTCGGTGCCGAGCGCAACGGTCGGCGGCACGATGATCGACGGGTCCAACTCAAGCGACTTTTCGCAGTCGTTCTTCGACCAGACGATTGCGGTCGATCCCGCCGACGCAACCGGCGCCACCGTCGTCTTCGGCAGCGTGGGAATCTACCGCTCAACTAACGGCGGCACCAATTGGACTTCGCTCGCACCGAGTGGCGGAACGCATTCGGATCAGCACGCGATCGCATTCGATCCCGCGAGCGCGCACAGCTTTTATCTGGGCAACGACGGCGGCATTTATCGCTTCGACGTCGGCACCCTTAACTGGACGGCGCTCAACACGAGCCTCAGCGTCGCGCAAGCGCAATCAGTCGGTCCTCATCCGACTGACAGCACTGTTGTGCTGGCGGGATTTATCGACAACGGCACCGCGCTCTACAACGCCGCGCAGCCGCCGGCGTCGAGCTGGACACAGGTTGATAACCTCGACGGCGGATTCGCGCTCTTCGACACGGTGAACCCGCTGTTCGCCTATCATTCCTTCGCGACCACTACGGCCGGAGCATGGGTCTCGCGCTCGACCAACGGCGGAACCACATTCACTTCCGCCGCTTCGAGCGCAGCGCTGCAGACCGCGATGGCGACGGCGGGCGACTACGGCGCCGCCTACTTTCCGCCGCTCGCGAGCGATCCGGCCGTCGCCCAGCGCGTGCTGTTCGGCGCGCATTCGGTTTACGTGTCCAATGACGGGATTTCGACGTGGTCGCAGCAAACGACCCAGGATTTGACAGGCGGATGCAACAGCGGCGCGTGTGCGCTCGAGGACCTCGAGATCGCGCCGTCGGACGACACCAAAGCTTACGCACTCGCGATGCAAACCAACACGACCTTTCGTCCAACGCGGTTTAAGATCTTCACCACCGACCAAGCCAACCTCCAGGTCACCGCCGGTCAGCCGAACGGCGCCGAGTGGATCGACAAGACCGCGCAACTGCCGCCAATCGTGTTTCCCGATTCCACGCAGGCGACCGGAATCGCGATCGACCCGTTCGATTCCAGCGTCGCCTGGCTGAGCCTTTCGGGCTTCACGTCGGCGACAGGCATAGGCCACGTTTTCGTGACGAGCGATTTCGGCGGCACCTGGACGCAGGCCGACGGCAATCCGACCATGCAGAGTCCGCCGCCCGCAAATGCGCTGCCAGACGTTCCAGTGTTGCGCTTGCTGGTCGATCGCAACGACCCTACGGCCCAGACGGTGCTGGCCGCGACCGACATCGGCGTTTTCAGAACGACCGACGGCGGAACGACCTGGGCGCCGTTTAACCTCGGGGTGATTCCGGCCGTAGCGGTTTTCGATATCGAGCAGAACCTGAGCGGCGTGGTCTTCGCCGCAACTCACGGCCGCGGGATATTCGAGCTGTCCGGCGAGGGCTCGCCCGGCACGACGCCGACGTCAACGCCTACCTCCGCCGGTTCCGCAACCCCGACCCCGACGCCAACGCCTTCGATCACGGCGACCGCCACGAGCACCGGCACACCGTCGCCGACCGCGACGACTACTTGATCCGCAACGCCGACCGCGACGCCGACGGCGACCGCGACTTCCACGCGCACCGCGACCGCGACTTCCACGCGGACCGCGACCGCGACTTCCACGGCGACTACCACGG
Organism: Binatus sp. (SeqCode); assembly: GCF_035272065.1. GTDB lineage: Bacteria > Desulfobacterota > Binatia > Binatales > Binataceae > Binatus. Next base: position 21,726 of record NZ_DATEQZ010000060.1, on the reverse strand, counting down.
CAACTGCGACCGCCACGGCGTCCGCGACCGCAACCTTGACCTCCACCGCGACTGCAACGGCGACAGCGTCCGCGACAGCTACTAAGACGCCCACGATCACGCCAACTTTGACTTCGACGGCCACCGCGACCGCTACTGCGACAGCTACGACCACGGCTACTGCCACTGCCACGCCAACTGCCACGGCTACCGCGACTTCCACGCTTACCGCCACACCATCTACGACGGCGACAGTGTCAGCGACGCCGACCTCCACTCCCACCGCGACCGTGACCGCGACGCCCACTGCAACCGCTACACCGACCGCGACCGCAACGTTCACGCCGACGCCGATGCCGACCGTTGCGGCGCCACTGCTCGTCTCGCCAAGCTCTGCGAGTTTCACCGCGAAGTTGGGCACGCGGAGCAAGCCCAAGAAAATAACCGCGCACAACGGCGGCAAAGTCTCGATCTCGGTGATAGGTGCGCGGGTGACCGGCGACTTCGCGCTGTCGAAGGTCTGCGGCACGACGCTGAAGCCAAAAAAGAATTGCAAGTACGCTGTCGTCTTCGCTCCGACCGCGATCGGACCGCGCGCTGGCCTCCTAACCATCAACAACAACGGCTCGAGCGGCCCGCGAACAGTGAACCTGTCAGGAACCGGCCAATAACCGCGCGCGCTAGGTGACAGCGCGATACTCGCTCTCGAGAATCCCCATCACGATCGTGTCGTGATACCGCCCGCGCGCGAAATGCTCCTGGCGGAGCACTCCCTCGCGCTTGAATCCGCATCTTTCGTACGATGCGATCGCGCGCGGATTGTAATTGTGCACATGCCGCCACAGCCGATGCAGGTTCATCTTGTCGAACCCGAGCCGCATCATCACGCGCATCGCATCGGTGCCGTAGCCCTTGCCCCACAACGACTTGTCGCCGATCACGATTCCCAAGCCAGCGCATCGATTGTGCCACTCGATTACGTTGAACGAAATCGCACCGATATATCTGCGCTCCGCGAGCGTCTCGATCACGAAGTTCTTCTGCCTGTCAGATGAACCAGCGGCCGCCTCGATAAACTTCGCCTCGGCAATCGACGAGACGGGATAGACCAGCATCTCGCCGCCGAGCAAATCGGTCACTTCCTCGTCGTTGACCCATTTCATCACGGCGTCCAGATCGGATTTCTCATAAGCTCTCAGCCTGACCAGTTTGCCTTCCATATCCGTTTCATAACTCGCCCAAAACAAGAAAGGCGACCCGCTGCCAGGCCGCCCTTCGTCGATTACTCAATTGAAAAGTAACTAGCCCTTGGGCAATCCGAGCACGCGCTCGCCGATGATGTTGTGCTGGATTTCGCTGGTGCCGCCCGCGATCGTCAGCGCCCGCGACGCCAGCATCCGGTACGACCACTTGCCCTTGTCCAGCGCATGCGGCGCCTTGAATTCCATCTGGCTGTATGGCCCCAGCATCTCCATCGCGAACTTGTTCATCCGCAAATTGAGTTCGCTGGTGCATAGCTTGAGCACCGAACCTTCCGGCCCCGGCGGCAGACCCTTGAGCCGCCGCGTCAGTTGGCGAAAGCCCGTGTAGCGCAGAGCAGCCGCCTCGCACGCAAAACCTCCCAGCCGCTGGCGCACGCTGGTATCTTCCCACGCCGTGTGCCCGTTGCTGCGGACGGTCTTCGCCAGCTCGACCAGCTCCCTGACCTGGCCCATCATGTCGCGGCCGCCGCCGATTCCCGACCGCTCGAACATCAGCGTCGTGATCGCGACCTGCCATCCCTGGTTCTTCTCGCCGATCAGATTTTTCTTCGGCACCTTGACGTCCTCGAAGAAGACTTCGTTGAAATTCGCGTCGCCCGTGATCTGCACGAGCGGGCGCACGGTCACGCCGGGGCTGTGCATATCGACCAGGATGTAGCTGATTCCCTTGTGCTTGGGCGCGTCGGGATCGGTGCGCACCAGCAGAATGCACATGTCCGCGTGATGCGCGTCCGAGGTCCAAACCTTCTGCCCGTTGACGATAAAGTAGTCGCCTTCCTCGACCGCGCGCGTCTGCAGACCCGCCACGTCGGAGCCGGCGCCGGGTTCGGAATATCCCTGGCACCAGAGCTCGTCCGCGGAAAGGATTTTCGGAATGTGCTTCTTCTTCTGCTCCTCGGTGCCCCAATGAATGATCGTCGGGCCGACGAGCATGATGCCGAGTCCGTTGACCAGCATCGGCGAGTTAACTTTCGCGAGCTCCTCGTTGTAGATGATCTGCTGCGTGAGCGTCGCGCCGCGTCCGCCGTATTCCTTGGGCCAGCTGATTCCGACCCAGCCGCCCGCGTGCATCTTCTTGTGCCACTCGACCCGCCGCTTCCAGTCGTCCGCGCTGCTTTCGCGCATGAAGTCGCCTTCATCTTCGCTCTTGCCCGCCTTGGGCAGGTTGGCCTTGAGCCAGCCGCTGAACTCCGCGCGAAACGCCTCGTCTTCGGCGCTGAACTTGAAATCCATTGATTCCTCCGATGGAGACTCGCGCGATGCGCACTCCTGGCCGCGCCCAAGACGAGCGTCAGCCGGCGGCCGCGGTCCCTAACACTTGTTATATAGAACGCGCGCGCAGGCCATTCAAGAACGCGAATAGATCTCGGGGTTCACTATTTCCATCATGATCGGTGACGGATTGTCGACCGGCTTGAAACCGAACTGCACGTACAGCCCGTGCGCGTCGCGCGTGCCGAGACTCCATCGCGGCAGCCCCTGCAGATCGGGATGCGCCATGATCGACGCCATCAACTCCTTGCCGAGCCCGCGTTCGCGATACGGCTCGAGGATGAAGATGTCGGCGATATACGCGTACGTCGCGAAGTCGGAGATGACGCGTGCGAAACCAACTTGATCGGCACCGTCGTAAACGCCGAAGCACAGCGAATTTTCAATCGCACGCTCGACCGTTGCGCGCGGGATTCCCGCCGCCCAGTATGAGCGCGCGAGAAACCCGTGAATAACATCCACGTCGAGCTTCGATCGATCCGTGCTGATCAGAAATCTGCCCGTCTCCATCACCACCATCGCTGTCATGTTACTCTCGCTCCTCGATTCGCAGGCAAACGGTACTCTGCAACGTGGGCCGGCACTGGGGTCGACGGATCGAGGCGCGCATCGAAGACCGGTGTCAACGATTTGGTCGTAAAAGGAATCTGTCCCGCCCAAACCGGCATCGCATAGTCGGCCTCGTCGTCGAGCGGGTCGCCGCTCCTGAGCTTCGAAGACGCCTCGACGATTGGAATCGATAGGACTGATGTGGCTGCCAGCTCCTTATCATTGGGATGCCGAATATGGTCCCAGCGGCCGGGCGTCACGTGATCGATCAATCCCTTCATCACGGCGAACTTTTCCACCGGGTCGGCGACCAGAGTTGCAGCGCCCAAAATCACGACTGAGCGGTAGTTGACCGAATGATGGAACGCAGAACGGGCCAGCACCAAGCCGTCGATATGCGTTACCGTAACTGCTATCGGCGTTCCCTCGGCCGCGGCCCCGAGCATCCGGCTCGCGGCCGAGCCGTGAATGTAGAGCCGGTCCGCGATACGGACGTGAAGCGTGGGAATCACGTAGGGTTGCCCGCCGAGGGCGAAGCCGACGTGGCAAACCAGCGCGGTATCGAGGATCGAGTAGATGGCGTCGCGGTCATACGAGGCGCGCTTGGGGAGGCGCTTGACGCGGGTGCGCGCCGTCGGCGCGATCGTGTTGTTGTTGAGATTGACCGCGTGCGATACGTGCTCTGCCGTCTCTTCCATCTCTCTATCCCTTTTGTTACAGTACGTAACTATGAACGTATCGGTACAATATCAAATTCGTGGAGACTCAAGCAACCAGATCTCCGCGAGCATCGAAAATGGAATTCGCAGTGGAACGTTGAGTGCCGGCGAGCGGCTGCCGACGGTGCGCGCGCTGGCCACGAAGCTGTGCGTTAGTCCGACCACGGTCGCGGCGGCCTACAACGCGCTGCGCGTGCGCGGCCTGGTGCACGGTTCCGGGCGTCGCGGGACGGTCGTCAATCGGCGGCCGCCGCTGCTGACGCGCGCGGTCTTCCCGCCGCCGGCGCCGGGGCTGCGCAATCTGGCGGAGGGCGGTCCGGACCCGGCGATGCTGCCGAAGCTGAAGCCGTATCTCTCGCGGCTCGAGGGAATCCAGGGCAGGTACGGCGACGCGGAGAATCGCGCCGCGCTCATGAAACTCGCGGCGCGGCAATTCAAGGGCGACGCGATCGCCGCCGACTCGATTGCAATCGTCAGCGGCGCGCTCGACGGTATCGAACGTGTGCTGCAGGCGCATCTGCGGCCCGGCGACATCGTCGCGGTCGAAGATCCGAGCTATACCGGCGTACTGGATCTGGTTGCGGCGCTGGCGCTGGTGGCGGAGCCGGTCGCGATCGATGATTCGGGGCCGCTGGCGGCGGATTTGAATCGCGCACTCAAGCTTGGCGCTAAGGCATTCATACTGACGCCGCGCGCACAGAACCCCAGCGGCGGCGCGCTCGATCGCAAGCGCGCAGCCGAGTTGAGGCAGGTGCTCGCCGCGTTTCCCGAGGTCGTGTTGATCGAGGACGACCATGCGGGACAGGTGGCGGGTGCGCCAGCGATCACGTTGTCGGGCGGGCGTGCGTATTGGGCGACGGTGCGGTCGGTGTCGAAGTCGCTCGGACCCGATTTGCGGGTGAGCGTGATGGCGGGCGACGCGTTGACTGTCGCGCGGGTCCAGGGGCGGCAGAGTCTCGGTCCGCGATGGGTCAGTCATATCCTGCAGGATCTCGTCGCGATGATGTGGGCGGACGGGGCGACGCCCGCGGTGCTCCATAAGGCAGCCGATACATACGCGAGTCGGCGGCGCGCGCTGATCGAGGCGCTTGCGCAACACGGAATCGAGGCGCGCGGACGCTCGGGGCTGAACGTGTGGGTTCCGGTCGCGGAAGAAGCGGCGGTGGCAAACGCGATGGCGGCGAAGGGATGGGCGATTCGCGCCGGCGAGAGCTATCGAATCAAAAGCGCGCCGGGGATCCGCGTGACGATATCAACCCTGCCGTCCGAGGACGCGCGCAAATTCGCCGCCGACCTGGCCGAGTCGATCCGCCCGCGCACGCACGCGCAGTCCGCGTAAGATGCTTGGAAAGTTCGGCGCAGAACTTGAGCGCGCGAATGACCATATGTGAGTGCGCACCTGCGGAGGTTGCAAGTCGGTGGAAGAAGGCGCGCCGTAGCGGAATTCCCGCCACGGCGCGCTCGCTCCCGATCAGCCGAGCCTGCCTCAATCAGAGCAACTCGTCAGGGGAGCCCGACTCCCGTGCAAAGATTGCCGCCAGGATTCGGCGACCCATCAACGTAGATGGTCGACCTTTCGTAAAAGGCGACGTTGGGGACACCTCCGGGCAGGTCAGCAAGCCTGATCTTGACTGTATGGGTGGTCGCCGCGGTGTCAGGTGTTATTTGAGAGCAGCACGAGAACATGATGTTGTTGTCATGGCAGTCTGCCGTGCCCCCGCCACCGTCGTTACAGTTGCCCGTGTCAGTGCCCGGCTGTGGCAGGTGAAGCATGAGGTCCGCCGCCGCCTATGCCGGTTTGCCCTGCCAGTGGCTGACAGATCGTTTCATTACCTGCTGCATCGGTGACGGAGGCCTGCATCAGCATGGCCGACCCATTGTGCACATCACCTTGAGCGGAAAATGTAATGTAGGCCACGCCAAACGGGATCGGGAGCGTTTTCGAATATACCAATAAGCCGCCAGCAGCTGGAGTTGCGGTCGTGCTAACCTCTTCACCGCCGAGAGAGGTGTCATTTTGGAAGTCCGCGGCCAGTCGCTGTAGAATCGTGCCAGAGGCGAAAATCAAGTCGCAGGTATCGTTGTGGTGGCATGGGCTCGCATTCGTCCCGACGGTGCAGCTCGCGACAATCTTCACTTCGCCTGAACTGTTGTTTACACAGGCGTACGTATCGGCGTGAGCTGCCGAAGCCGCAATCGCCATAAAGCCGAGCGCCAAGGCGCCCGCCGTTAATGTTCTCATCTCACTCTCTCCTTCCCGGGCCGCCGCTCACCTCCGGACGATGCGGGTTGCGTGGCGCTGCTCGAGAGAAATTTGAGCGCCCAGACTAAGACTCTCAATTCCTACGGAGTCTTACTCATGCGGGATGGCGCGCGACTTTCGGCAAAAGGAAAGCGAGAAAGGGAGGTACTCATAAGTGAACTCACCCCCTTGAATCCCGACCAAAAGGAAAACAAAACGATCAGCCAGTGCTACAATCCGGCTTATCGCACCGGTGCGCGCTTAGGTCAAGCAGTAGGTGTGATCGAACCGGTTAAGCTTTGATGACAGTGGTTGGTAGTCGGGAAAGGAAAGAGAACGCAGAACTCTAAGGCGCGAAAACCTATCAGTAAGTGAGTGAGCGTGCAGGCCATCGGGGTTCGTCACCATAGGTAGAGCGCAACGAGCAAAGGCTGTGTTAGAGCCCTTGCTATCATGCCATAGAGTTAGAGTCATCATGCCTGCGCCGCTTATGCGGCATGAAATCGCGGATGCCAATGGAAGATGAAGTTGCCTTGCGCGGAGAACCACTATGGGTCTCCGAATCCGCGAAGACGGTGTAGCTTCCGGTGTCGTAGTCGATGTCGGCGACGGCCGGCGACACGGCGAGAATTGTGCAGAGCAGACCCGCAGTGGCGGGGGATTCCTCGAAAGCCGGCAAGACGGCAAAGAGCAAGATCGAAAACGGGCAGGCGGTATGCGTTTTCGGCGACGTCGCGCCCGGCAACTATGCGGTTGCAGTGTTTCACGACGACAACGGGAACGGAAAACTCGATCGCAATTTCATCGGAATGCCAAAGGAAGGTGTGGGCGCATCGAATGGCGCGGTCGGCAAGTTTGGACCGCCCAAGTTTGACGATGCACGGTTCAGTTACAAAGGGGGCCAGCAGAGGCTGACGATCCACGTGAGGTATTTGCTGGCTCCGTCGTAACGATCGGCGAGGAGTCGGAACGGGTGGTCGCGCGACGGGCGCGAGGGTCAGAGTTCCACGTGGAGGCGCATTCCGGGGACTACCACCGGGCCGCGGGCGCGGTTGTAGCCGGGGTTGTCGATGTATTGGAGATCCACGGCGCCGAAGAAGCCGGCGTGCACCGGGATTGGGAAGTTGTAGTAGCACTCCATGATTTTCTCGGGGCCGTAGCTTAACGCGCCGTCACCCAGGAGGAAGCCCAGGCCGCCCTCGGCCAGGTACTGGCGATGTCTTTGGGAGAGGCCGTTGCCGACGAACGCCACGCCGAACTTGTCCTGGGGGCGATTCCATAGGACCCCGCGGAGGTCGCCTCCGAACGCGACCGTCTCGTTCACTTCGGTGTAGTTGAAGGATTCGTGCTCGCCTTCGTTCCATCCGGCGCGGACGAAGCCTCTCAGATAGCCGGTGAATTCCTGCTCGGCGTTGACGCCGACTCCGTACTTCAGTTCCGTCTGCCGTGGATGGTCGGTGATCTCGGGCACCGGAGTCTTTCCCTGCGCGAACAGATCGATCCCCTGGTGGTAGTCGCCCATGTTCGCGAAGTTGGTGAACGCGAGGAGTCGAACGGCGGTGTCGCGCTTTTCGATCAATTCCGGACGAAACTCAATTTCGTAGTTCTCCGAGTGCGCATCCTGAAGGTTCTTTTGAAGATTGAGGCCGTTGGGGCGCTTGGAGACGAGGGCCTCGGCGAAGCGAATGCCCCACGCGCGATCTTCGTAGTCGATCACGCCGCCCCAGGTGTAGCCGCGCGTGTCGGCGGCGTAGTCGTAGGCGCCGTTGTTTACGACGGTCCAGTTCATGAACTGCGTGTGACTGTCGTTAGCGATGCTGTTGAGGTCGAAGAAGTCCACCATGTCGAACTTGCCGACGTGGATGTCGAGGCGGCGGACCGGCAGGGTGCTGAGGATCGAGAGAGGGTCGCGCTCGACGCTGAAGGTATCGTCGCTTAGCGCGATCACTTTGCGATACCAGAGCCGGGCCAGGTAAGGAGTCGCGCTCAGGCCGGGGTTGCGAACCGCGTCGAGATTGGGAAAACCGGCCAGGCCGAGAGTCTGGCTGAGCCCGCTGCCGCCGGCGCTTTCGAAATCCGCGACGGCTTCAAGCGTCGGCGACAACTCGAGACCGGTGTAGAGCGTGGTGACTTCGGAAGCGGCCTGTTCGGAGGCATGCTCGAAGCTGTTGGCGCCGCTGTAGTCGGCGTGAAAGCGCGGATGCCATTGGAAGATGAAGTTGCCTTGCGCCGAGAGCCACCACGGGAGAGTCTCGGAATGCGCGAAGACGGTATCGTTGCCCGTTTCGTAGTCCATTTGTGCGAGGGTCGGCGACGAGGCAAGAATCGAGCAGAGCAGACTGGTGGCGGCAGTCAAAAAATATCGTGACGAACGAAGGCAGAGCACCGATCATTTTTATCCGACGGATTGCTCTTAAGCGATGACCTCGCGCCAGAGCGTGGAGGGATGCGCAAAGCTCTCAATCAGGGAGATTTCATATGCAATACGCTCAGACGCGGAGACTGGTCGCTTCCAATAGCGTGACGCTCGATGGCTACTTTACCGGGGTGAACGGCGATTTCAGTTGGTCCAAGAATGACAACGACGCGGAGTTCAATGCCTTTGTCGCGGATAATGCAATTAACGGGGGCCAGCTGTTGTTCGGCAGGATTACCTATGAGCTCATGGCTAGCTACTGGCCGACACCCTTGGCGACAAAAAACGATCCTATCGTGGCGGAAAGGATGAATAGTCTGCCGAAGGTTGTGTTTTCGAAAACGCTGGACAAAGCGTCGTGGAACAATACGAAGTTGGTGAATGGCGGGCTGGCCGCAGAAATACGAAAGATGAAGCAAGAGCCCGGAAGAGACATGGCGATTTTGGGAAGCGGCAGCATCGTGGCGCAACTGGCGCAGGAAGGTCTGATCGATGAGTTCCAAATCGTTCTGACCCCTGTCGTTCTTGGCCAGGGGAGGACGATGTTCGACGGCATCAAAAAGGCGCTGAACCTGAAGCTGACAAAGACGCGGACCTTCGGCAATGGAAAGGTCTTGCTGTGCTACGAAGCGGTGGCGTGAAATCGGAAGCATCCCGCCAAGGCGACGCGCAGACACATAGTACGGCGGCCGCGGCCGCGCGTCGGAGTTACCCGAAGCTGGTAGCCTGTATCGCGGCATAGATGGCGCCCTGCGCCTCACGCAATGCCAACCTGATGGGCAGCGCCGCTGGCCAGGACGAGCGCGCACGGCCAAGCGCTAAGTTAGAGCTCTCCTTGCTCTGAGTCTTTATTTGTGCCAAAGGCCAGACCGATTCCGGTTTATCCGCCGAGCTTGAATGAAGCACTCGAAGCCATTGTGGGCGTTGGTCGGGATAACTCTGGCCACACTTTTCTGCGCCGCGCGGGGAAGCATCGCCAGTGAGCCGAGCGGCAGTCCATCGGCGACGCCCGCCCAGCAACGCCCCGCAGGCGAGGTACACACGCTCACGGTTGACAAACCTTACAACTACTACGGGACTTTCAACTACGCCGCTCCAACGACGCCGCCTTCCTCTGAAGGGCGATGGAAAATTGTTGGAGAGATTGCGACAGTATGCTCCGCAATTTTTTTCGCCATCTTCACGGGCCTCCTCTGGTACCTAGGTCGCAAGCAAAAGAAGACGGCTGAGGCGGTTGAGACAATCGCGCGGCAGAGCGTCGAATTGCCGACACTCGCTACCGGCTTACTCGAGGATTTCGGGCGCAAACAACAGAAGCTGGCGGAGGCGGTTGATACGATCGCGCGCCAAAGCATCGAACTGACGACTCTCACCGCAGGGTTGCTCCAAAATTTCGGCCGCCGCGGAAACGACATGGTCGAGGCGGCTGAAACGATTGCGCGCCAGAGCGTCGAGCTGACGGCTCTTGTTGCGGACTTGCTCGGAGACTTCAGGCGCAGGCAACTGGAGGTGGCGGAGGCGTCGGAAACAGCCGCGCGCCGGAACGAAGAACTGGCGGCGCTCGCTGCGGGCTGGCTCGGAGACCTCGGTCGTCATCAGCAGGAGACGGCGGCGGCGGCCCAGGTGACCGCGCGCCAGAGCGTCGAGCTGACGGCTCTTGTTGCGGACTTGCTCGGAGACTTCAGGCGCAGGCAACAGGAGATGGCGGAGACGGCGGAAACGGCAGCGCGCCGGAACGCCGAAATGGCGGCGCTCGCGGCGGGCTGGCTCGGAGACTTCAGTCGTCATCAGCAGGAGATGGCGGCGGCGGCGCAGGCGACCGCACGCCAGAGCGTCGAGCTAACGACCCTAGCGCTCAACGCGGAACGACCGTACTTGTTTGTCGAAGAGCAGGAGATTGGGATGTCGTTGCCGATGCCGACGACGCTCGCCGCTCGAAGCATGGCGGAAAATATTGCGATTGAGCCATTGAGGTACGCAGTCGCGGGTTCCAGCAATATTGCCAACGTCACGCTCAGGTTCATGTTGCGCAATCGCGGGAAAGGCATCAGCGTAGTCCGCCGAATCCGGGTGCGGATGCTGCTGGGCAGGGGCGCGCTCAAAAATACGGATCTGAAGCTTGCCGCCATCGGCACGACGGATGGGAACGTTCGCGCCAATGTCATCGGTGGTGGAGAGAAGGCGGAAGGCTTTTGCTTAGGATTGCGACTGCCACTTCAGACGCTGGACGAGGTCCGGCAGTTCAACCTGTCGCTGCGATTCGTCATCGTTGTTAGCCACGCTGACGTATTCGGGAGGCCGTTCGTTACCACCCGCGCATTTGAGTATCGGCCGCCGATAAGATCAACGGTTTTCGCAGGGTCGCCCGACTATCCTTCGATGCTGTTGCCGGTGCTTAGAGATGGACGCATGCGTGGGCGGTAGGGCTGACCGACCCAAGTGGAAAGGGGGACAATCGTGACTTCGACCTTCCTTCGTACTTACTTTATGCAGCGCGCTGTTGCCTGTATGCGATCCATCCAGAATACGAGCCTTGGCGTGTAGGTATGGGGGACGCACTCGCCGCAAATGTCCTCGGCGAGGCGCGCGATGTTCTGTAGCGAAATATCGAGTGGCTGAGAGCGCGAAAATTCCGGCGGCAGATTTGCAAGCAGGTCGGACAATACGCTCATGGCCGAGGACAGTGCCGCGAGAATCGAGGCGAGGACCCCTTCCTCGACCATCAGCCGCGGCTGATAGAGGAGATCGTGGGTCGTACGCAGCTCGCCCTGGAAGAGCAGCGTGGCGCTCTCCAGGCGGGCGCGGATTCGATTCAGCGGCGCGTGCGGCGACTCGCACATCGCAGCGATCGAGAGCAGTTCCGAAATCACCATGTGCAGGTTGGTCTGAACGCGGTCGAGCCGTTCTTCGAAAGTGACGCGGTGGATTTCGCTTACCAGCACTTCCTGCCGATGAGAGACGAACTTGGCGACGACCGCGCCGAAAATAAGTAGTGCGGCGATCGCCTCGGCGACCGCGATCACACGCGCGCCCCCGACCGGCACGATGTCGCCGTAGCCGATCGAAGTCGCGGTCACGAAGCTGAAGTAGAGCGCGCTTCCGAATCCGTTGAGGTCGGCGCCAACCGGGTGGCCTGCTTCGACCAGGCCATGCGCGCCTATCCGCGCGCCAAGCCAGTAGGCGAAGCCACTCAGCAGGATCGTTCCGATCCAGATGAGGAACAGCTGGAGGGTGGAGCGTTGCTGGACGAGATCCAGGACGGAGTTGTCGAATCGGCGCATGCGGGAGACGCGCGCGGGGCCGCGGCCGATTTCTCCGTCCGGCGAAATCGACAGCGGAGGCCCGGCGAACACGGCTCCTGCCTGGTCCGGCTGCAAGGCAGCCTCAGCTACGCTCTCGGTTGGTGCGCCAGATTCCACCCAGTCGGCGAGTCCTGCGCGATAATCGCGAACGTTCGAGTAGCCGAGTTCATGCAGCAAGGCGACCGCCTGCTCGCTGCGAGTTCATGTGAATTGCCCGCAGTAGACGGCGATGTCGGCGGCATGGTCGGGAAGCAGCTCACGCGCGCGAGTGCGAAGCTGCTCAAGAGGAATGTTGATAGCGCCCGGAATGTGCGCCTCTACGTACGACGCTTCGGGCAGGACGTCCACGATTGTGAGCGAAGAATCGTGCAGCCGGCGCTGGACCTCCTCGCGGGAGATCTCGGGTGCGTCGGATGAGTCGGCGGCAGCGGTGACTTCGGAGGCCATGTGCTCAGAGAAAGACTAGTTCAGAGGATAGTCGAAGTGTAACCAGCAATCACGCCGGTTCGCGGGCGCGGTCCGGACCGTAGGGGCGGCCACTACTATGGCCGCCCGCAGGCGCCCACATAGGGGCGCCCCTACGATCGGTTCATCAAGTCGCGGTAGGATTTATTCGAGGCGCCAGAGGGAACGCGCGGCGCTGGCGGAACGCTCGACGAACTTTTTGCCGTATTCGATCTGCGCATCGAAGATCGCCGCGAGTGGGGTTTCCTTGGCCCACTGGGTGGCCGAGGCCTGGAAATCGATCGCCTGCTTGGCGACTTTCTCGGTGGTGTCGATATACCACGCGGCGAACTTCTTTGCGCCCTCGACGCTCAACAGACCCTCGAACACTGAACCGTTCTCTTTTTCTGCCATATCCTCTTCTCCTGCTTGTCGGCGCGGCGCGAGCCCGCCGGTTGGTTTACTAACGTTAGTCGTCGATTCCGGCTTTGCCCGTCTCTTTTGTCGCGAACGCGACGAAACCGGCGGTTTTACGTTCTCAGTCATCGCGGGCGCTCAGCCAGGTCGCGATTTGTGGCCATAGCCGCTTAAGCGAGTCGGCGCTGATCGCAGCGCCCATGTGGCCGGTTGGGTAATGCAGATTCTGTTTGTCGCCGCTCGACACCAGTTCGGGCAGCGGCTCGCTCGATAGCGGGTTGACGATGTCGTCGCGGTCGCCGATGACGTTAAGCAGTGGCATTGCGATGCGCGTGAGGTCCGCAATCGTTTCGCCGACCTTCATCGTGCCCTTCATCAGCGAGTTCTCGCGCCACATCTCGGAGGTCTCGAGAAAGATTCGACCGGCCATCGGCACGTCGCTGTGGAGCCATCGCTCGAACAGTTTAAACGTGTCGAGGTAGCCCGGGCGCGCGGAGCTGCGGTACGCACCGACAAACTTGTCGAGCAGGTGATGCGTGGGCGCGAGCGTGTTGAAGAACGAGTACATCATCCAGGCCGGCGCGTTCCCGTACATGTCGACGATCACCTTCGCGCTGCGCGAAGTCATCGCGGCGGTAAGATGCTCGATAGGCAACTGGCGCGGGCTGGTGTCGAGCGGGATCGTCAAGGTGACGAGATTTTTCACATTGCCGCTGTGCAGTGCGCTGTAGATCAAGCCGAGCAACGCACCGAAACAGTAGCCAAGGATCGAGATCTGCTCGATGCCCGTATAGATCTGGATGGCGCGGACGGCGTTGGCGATGTCGGTGTTTACGTATTCGTCGAAGCCGTGATTCCGGTCGTCGGAGCGGGGCGGAATCCAATCGATCAGGTAAACGTCGAAGCCTTGTTTGACGAGATACTCGACGACGCTGCGGCCGGGCTGGAGGTCGAGGATGAACGGGCGTTTGATGAGCGAGTAGATGAGGAGCAGGGGCACGCGCTTCTTGTTGGCGCCGCGCGCCTCGTAATGGCGGAGTCGCACGAGGCCCGACTCGTAGATCACGCGCGAGCGCGTCGCGGGCGGCGGATCGTCCATCGTGGCGCCGAAGCCGGTGCGAAACGCGTCGAGCGTGCGCATCGTGCCTTCCATCCAGAGCGAAGCGATTTCGTTAATTGCCGACATCTTCACCTGGCTCCATTGGATCCGCGCCGGGCCATCCCGACCAGACCGAGAATTGATAGACGCTGGACTTCTTCGCGGGCATGGTCGCGGGATCGATGTGAGTTGCCGGATGTCCGTTGGTTTTGCGCGCGGAGATTTTTTCGTCGGCCTGCTGGCTGACGATCGACTCGCGGACGGCGATATGGAGTTCGCTTGCGAAGTCGTCTTTCGAGTCGCGCTCGGCGACGGCGTCGCGCAGCTCCTCGCGCATCGCGCGCACGTCGCTGCGGATTGCTTCGACTTCGGTCGCGGAAGGCAGGCCGACTGCGGGCCACAGCGCCGAGAAGAACGCGCCGGCGACCGCGGCGTTGAAGCGCTGGTAGCGCAGGATGATGTCGATTGCACCGCCGAGGACCTGGCCGACGGCGGGACTGGTGAAGACACGATTGGTGGCGTTGTTGGCAGCGCCGATAACGGTGTCGTACGCCTTCCAGCCTATTTCATGCAGCTGGCGATCGATCCCCTTATCGGTGATGTTGGCAACGATCCGCTTTACCTTGGAGGTAGGCGGCTCGGGCATCAGGCATTGTGCGAGCTTCAGGACTTCGTCGGAAAAAGTAGAGTCGATGGAATTCAGTTTGCTCCTTGGGTTGTCGTCGTTGGTGGCCATGGCGGATTCCTCTCGGGTTCTGTGAACGTGCCTCATTGTTGGTTAAGTAAGTTCCGTTAATATGACAGTTAGGTCAAGGATTAGATACACTTACGTTTGTCGCAGGTGTGACAAAAGGAGCAAATCGGGGAGAAAAATCGCGCGCAGTGTCACATTCGCGACAATTGGGGTGATTGTGGTAGGTAGCGTCCGTGGCTGGGGATCTCGCAATAGATCTGAAATCGATCACGCGGCTCAAGTCGCTCTCGTGGATGCGTGACGAGCAGGCACGTCAGTTGGCGGCGGCGTCGGCACCGCTCAAGGTGCGGCGCGAAGGCGCGATCTTCCGCGAGGGCGAGGCGTCGAGTCACGTCTATATTCTGCTGTCGGGCGTGGCGAAGCTCTGTTACGTGAACCGCGAGCAGCGCGTGCTGGTGGGATTCGTGGGGCCGGGCGAGGTGTTCGGATTGTCGTCGTTGCTGCCGCAGACCACGCGGCCGTTTCGATGCGAAGCGTACAGCGATTGCCTCGTCGCGGTGGTGAAGCCGGAAATTTTTGTGGATACTGTGCTCGGCGTTCCGCTCGAGCGGCTCAGCATTATTTTAGACGCGACGGTCGGGCGCTGGTGGGGGATGCTGGTTCGGTACGCGAACTTCGTGGGGCTCGGACTGCGCGAGCGGCTGGCGGGTGCTCTGCTCGAGCTGGCGGAAAAATTCGGCGTGCGCGACTCGCGCGGGACGCTGCTGACGATCAAGCTGACGCATGCGGATTTGGCGGAGTTGGTGGGAGCGTCGCGGCAGCGCACGACCGAGCAGCTCAACGACTTCGAGCGCGAGGGCGTTATCACGCGCGAGGGACGGCGATTGATAATCGTGCCCGAGAGATTGTGGCAGCTTGCGCAAACGCCGCATCCGAATTGAGAGACGGAGATGAAAAAAAATAATGGCATCCGATAAATTCATCAGCGCGAACGGTCTTCGGCTCCACTACTTGGATTACGGCAATGAGGGCGCGCCGTGGGTCGTATGCGTGCATGGGCTGAGTGGCAACGCGCACAACTTTGACGCGCTCGCGCCGCATCTGGCGGCTAAGTATCACGTGATATCGGTTGACGTGCGGGGGCGCGGCGACAGCCAGTGGGGTCCGCCGACGGAATATCTCCCGCAAAATTATATGACGGACCTCGGGCGAATGCTTGAGGAGCTGGGCGCAGCGCGTGCGAGTCTGATTGGCACGTCGATGGGCGGAATAATCTCGATGACGTACGCGGGCGGGTGGCCGGAGCGCGTCGAGCGGCTGGTGATCAACGATATCGGTTGCGAAATCGATCCCGCGGGCGTGGCGCGAATCGCGAATTACGTCGGTGAGGCGCCGGAACGCTTCAAAGACCTTGGCGAAGTGGTGAAGTACTACAGGGAAAATTATCCGCCGATGGCGAAGCTCGCTGACGATGTGATCGGCGAGCAGGTGAAATGGTCGGTCAAGCCGGGCGCCGACGGCAGCCTGGTATGGAAGATGGATCCTAGCGTGCGTCGCCCGCTTCGCGGCGGCACCGCGCAGCAGCGATTTGATTTGTGGGTACCGTACGCGCGGATCGCGTGCCCGGTCCTGATCGTGCGCGGAGGGGAGAGCGATATCCTGGCGAGCGCGACGGCGAGCAGGATGTGCAAGGTGCACAAGCAGGCGAAAGCCGTCGAGGTGCCGGGCGTGGGGCATGCCCCGTCGTTGACGGAAGTCGAGGCGTTGGCGGCGATCAAGGAATTTTTCGGGGTTTAGGGGAAGGGCAAATCACTTTATTGAATGTGAAACCCGCGGTGGGTTTCACACTTCCTTTGGCAGAGGTGATCCCTGCACCCAATGATAAGAAAGATCAGTGCGGAAATTCCACCATCACTTTGGCGCGCGTACCTGGTCGCTTTAGCGCGGTGAACATCTCGGGGACCTGCTCGACGTTGATGACGTCGGTGATCATCGGCGTGGCGTCGATGGTGCCGTTCGAGAGCGCGTCGATGGTTTCCTGGAATTCGCCGCGGGTGTATGCGAGCGCAAAATTGATTTGTACTTCCTTCATCACGCAGCTCAGCGGAAAGATGCTGTCGGCTTCCATACAGACGCCGATGACGACCACCTGACCGTGACGCCCGACCATCCCGATGGCGGCGCCGAGCGTGGATTTGACGCCGATACATTCGAAGACGACCTCGGGCGGGCGGCCGGTGATCGATTTCACCGCTTCGGCGGGATCGCTTTCCGTCGGATTCACGACGGCGCTGGCGCCTAGTTTCATCGCAAGCTCGGTGCGGCCGGGCGCGAGTTCCGATACTACTACCGCGCTTGCGCCCTTGGCCTTGGCCCAGATCAAGGTTGAGAGGCCGATCGGTCCCGCGCCCATCACGACTACGCCCATCCCCGGTTCGATCGACGCGTGATTTACGCCGTGCAATCCGACCGAGAGCGGCTCAACCAGCGCGCCGGCGCGTGAGCTGACGTTGGCGGGGAGTTTGAGCAGGCTCGCGGCGCTGCACGCGACGAACTCCGCGTAGGCGCCGGGGAGCTGGCCGAGGCCGAGGCTGCGGAGCTTGGAACAATGCATCGCGTCGTCGCGCTTGCACCATGCGCATTCGCCGCATGCAATGTACGGCAGCGAGGTGACGCGATCTCCGAGCTGGTAGCCGCGGACGCCGGGGCCCAGCGAATGGATCTCGCCGCAGAATTCATGGCCCATCACGGTGTCGGCCGGCATCCCGATGCCGTACTGGACGGCGTGCAGATCGGAGCCGCAGATTCCGCAATTGTGCACCTTGAGCACGACTTCGCCGGCGCCGGCGACGGGATTGGGCACGTCGATGACGGCCATCTCGTCTTTTTTCTTGAACACTGCTGCTTTCATCGCAATCCAACCTTTTTCGCGACGCGCATGGGCCAGCGCCTACTTTTGTTGAACCAGTTCGATCTTGTAGCCGTTGGGATCCTCGATGAACGCAATCGGCGTGGTGCCGTGCTTCATCGGGCCAGGCTCGCGCACGACGTTGACGCCCTTTTGCTTCAGCTCGGCGCAGGTCTTGTAAATGTCGTCGACGCCGAGCGCGACGTGTCCGTAGGCGGTGCCGATTTCGTATTTCGAAGTGCCCCAATTCCAGGTCAACTCGATGACGGCCGTCTCTCGCTCGTCGCCGTAACCGACGAAGGCGAGGGTGAACTCGCCGCCAGAGAAGTCGTGCTTGCGCAGGAGTTTCATCCCGAGCTTGTCGCAGTAGAACTTGAGCGACTCGTCGAGGTTGTTGACCCGGAGCATCGTGTGCAGCAGGCGCATGCGGTTATCCTCTTGGCTTTTCGGGTTCCCGTCGCGGCCGGCCGCGCCTGGCGTCGATTGCCTTGGTCAGCTCGCCCTTGATTTCGGCGAAGACGTCCTCGGTCGGCGCGATGCCGGCGGCCTTCATCCGCTCGACCAGTTCGTAGCGCTCCAGTGCGAGCATCTCCTTGGCCTCATGCTCGTGGATGCGCTTGACGCGCACGAGTTCGAGGATGGCGAGCTCGCGGACGCGCGCGGCGAAATCGGACTCGGTGAACTGGGCGTCAAAGAGATCGTCGGGAAGGTCGAGTTTGAGATTCACAATCATGCTCGGACTAGGACTTTCCGCAATAGCGAAAGTGTTGTCAAACGGGGGAAGGGCAAATCACTTGATTAAACGTGAAACCCACGGTGGGTTTCACACTTCCTTCGGCAGGGGTGACCCCTGCACCCGGTGTTAGAGATACGAGAACGCTGCGGCGAATTTTGCTTTGCCGCCGGATTCGAGCACGTCGCCGTGCGTTACGATCACGCGATCGAAGTCCCATTCGAGAATCTTTGCGACGGATTCGCGCGCGGCCTTGCGGTCGCGAATGGCGAGCCGAACGATGAGGTGGGGTCCGAAACGCCCTCGCGCGCCTACGATCGTGTAGAAGATTCGCGCGCCCTTAAAATCCGCAGGCACGTTGAAAACGAGATCAGTGAAGATCGCGGTGCGGCTCGGCCGGTGAAAAAATACCACTTCGTTCAACCACCTTGCACCCTTGAACAGATGCTGATTGATCTCGCCGGCCCATTCAGATTGAGGTTCGTCGCTGAGAACCGCATCGAGTTTCAGGTCGCGCCGCGCGCCGCCGCGCGCCCGGAAATCCTTGATGTCGCCGACCAGCCCGGGCGCTCCGTAGAGCTTGGCCGCAGGCCACGTCTTGACGTAGTCACTGACGAAAAGATGATGCGCGCGCGAAGGCGCCACGACCGCGCGCACTTCTCCCAGCGAGTCGAGCGCGTGCCTGGTTTCATCGTCGAGTTTGGTCGGCGAATGGAGGAACAGGCCACCGCTGGCGAGCTTGATTACCGTCATCCGCGTACCGATTCCCCTTGCCGGGCCGCTGCCCAGGTCGGGTTGGTCGACGATCCATAGATTCGGAGCGAGATTCTTCGGCTGCGGCATGCCCATGCTTTTATCTCTCCGCCGAGCCATCGGCCAGCCTTTGCAGAGCGGGTGGCGAATGTTTTAAGTTCAGGCACGATGCGGTCAGCGGGGTGATCGTCAACAGCCGGTACAGGCCGTCGAGCCGTGCCAGGAGAAATGAGCGATGGATTTCAATTTCAATCCTGAAGACGAAGCGTTCCGGATGGAGTTTCGCCAGTGGCTCAACGCCAACAAGCAGTTTGCGCCGCATATGGGCGAGACCACGATCGGAATGGCCGAAGGTCGGGGCGCGTTCGAAGAGCAGAAGCGCTGGGCGAAGAAGATGGCCGAGGGCAGATGGCTCGCGCCGAGCTGGCCCAAGCAATACGGCGGCCGCGGCGCGGGAATCTTGCAGAACATCGTCTACAACGAGGAGCTTGCACGCGCGGGCGTCGCGGCGCCGATGATCGGGATGGGTATCAGCCTGTTCGGGCCGACGCTGTTGCATTGGGGGACTGAGGAGCAGAAGCAGCGCTTTATCCCGCCGATCATGAAGGCTGAAGAAATCTGGTGCCAGGGATATTCAGAGCCCGGTTCGGGCTCCGACCTGGCGTCGTTGCAAACGCGCGCGGTCGAGGACGGCGACTACTTCGTCGTCAACGGGCAGAAAGTGTGGACGTCGATCGCGCAGCACGCCGACTGGATTTTTTTGCTCGTGCGGACGGATCCCGACGCACCCAAGCATAAGGGAATCAGCTATTTGATGGTCGATATGCATAGCCCCGGCGTGACGGTGCGGCCGCTGGTGCAGATCACCGGCAACAAGGGATTCAACGAAGTTTTTTTCGAAGACGTGCGCGTCCCGAAGAAAAATCTGGTCGGTGAGAAAAACCAGGGCTGGCAGGTCGCGATCACGACGCTGATGTTCGAGCGCTCGGGAGGCGGCGGTGATCGCGGAGGGATGTCGCAAGTCCACGAGCTGGCGGCGCTTGCGAAATCGATCCCGCGCAACGGCGCGACGGCGTGGGACGACGCGAGCGTGCGGCAGAAAATCGCGGAGTTCGCCTGCGAGGCGACCGCCCTGCGCTACACGGGATATCGGCAGCTCACGCGGCGGCTGAAGGGGATGCCGCCGGGGCCCGAAGGCTCGATGATGAAGTTGTGCGGCACCGAGCTGAACATGCGAATCCAATTGTTCGCGATGGAACTGCTCGGGCCCTACAGCCAGATGGAGTACAAAGCGCCGTTCGCGATTGACAAGGGCAAGTGGTCGTTCCGAATGCTGGCGGCGCGCGGCGGCACGATTGCCGCCGGCAGCAATCAGATTCAGCATAATATTATCGGTGAGCGTGTGCTCGGACTGCCCAAGGGTTAAGCGGCGCGCGATTCGTAAATCAGGGGAGAAGAATTCAACCGATGGATTTCAACTATACACCGGAAGACCAGGCCTTTCGGACTGAAGTGCGCACGTGGCTCGAGGCCAACAAGAAGTACGCGCCGCCGCCCGCCAATATGATGGCCGAGGAGGGCGCGGGTGATTGGGAGGCGCGCGTCAGATGGCACAAGAAGCTCAATGAGGGCGGCTGGGTCGCGGTCAACTGGCCCAAGGAGTACGGCGGGCGCGGCGCCACCGTCATGCAGCGGCTGATCTATCGGGAAGAACTGAACCGGCTCGGATTGAGCGAGCCGTTTATCGGGATGGGAATTAGTCTGCTCGGTCCGACGCTGATGCATTGGGGGACAGAAGAGCAGAAGCGAAATCACATTCCGAAAATTCTCAAAGGCGAGGAAATCTGGTGCCAGGGATACTCGGAGCCGGGGTCGGGTTCCGACCTCGCGTCGGTGCAGACGCGCGCAGTTGACGACGGCGACGACTTCGTCGTCAACGGGCAGAAAGTGTGGACCTCGATGGCGCAGCATGCGGACATGATCTTCGCGCTGGTGCGCACCGATCCCGACGCGCCCAAGCACAAGGGAATCAGCTACCTGCTGGTCGACATGCACAGTCCGGGAATCACCGTGCGTCCGCTGGTGCAAATGACTGGCGGCAAAGGCTTCAACGAAGTTTTCTTCGAGGACGTGCGCGTGCCGAAAAAAAATATCGTCGGCGAGCGCAATAACGGCTGGCAGGTCGCGATCACCACGCTGATGTTCGAGCGCGGTGGCGGCGGCGGCGAAGGATATTTGGGCGAGGTCCACGAACTGGCGCGACTCGCCAAGCGAATCCCGCGAAACGGTAGCAACGCGTGGGACGATTCGAGCGTGCGCCAACGGGTTGCGGAGTTCGCGGCCGAGGCATTGGCGCTCCGATACACCGGCTATCGGCAGTTGACGCGTCAGTTGAAGGGACTGCCGCCCGGGCCGGAAGGCTCGATGATGAAACTGTGCGGCACCGAGCTCGCGCTCAAGATTGCGCTGTACGCGATGGAACTACTGGGGCCGTACAGCCAACTCGAATTCAACGCACCGTTCGCAGTTGACAAGGGCAAGTGGTCGTTCAGAATGCTGGCGGCGCGCGGGCCGACGATCTACGCCGGCACGAATCAGATCCAGCACAACATCATCGGCGAGCGCGTGCTCGGCCTGCCCAAAGGATAGGGGAAGGGGAAATAACTTGATTGAATGCGGAACCCACCTTGGGTTCCGCACCTCCTTGGGCAGGGGTGACCCCTGCACCCAGTTAAAAGAAAAGATGCGGGACTTCGTCCCTGTTAGAACTGGGTAACGGATCGAGGGCGTCCGATTCTTACCTCGCCCGTTATTTTCACGGGAGAGCGACTGTGGTTGGAGTCAAGATAGGCGCGCTATCCAACCCACCCTCATCAAGGGGTTGAGAGGGTAGGTTGGATAGCGCTGTAGGTTTCAGGTGTGACATGGAGGACTCCA
>NZ_DATEQZ010000059.1:0-54329 GCF_035272065.1 Binatus sp. (SeqCode) | reverse complement strand
TCAGCGGCTTCAAGTCTATCTACTTCGACAATCGCGGAACCGGGCTCAGCGACAAGCCTGACTGTATCTACACCGTCGAGGGCATGGCCGATGACGCGAGCAATCTGCTGCGCGCGCTCGGAATCGCAAAAGCAAAAGTGTCGGCGTATCGATGGGCGGGATGATCGCGCAGGAGCTGACGCTCAGGCATCCAGAGCAGGTCAGCAAGGTCGTGCTTGGATGCACGATGGCGGGAGGGCCGACGGTGAAGATGGCGTCGCCGGAAATTATCGAAAAATTGATGACTGCGCAGAAGATGATGCCGACCGATGCCGAGAAGGCCTTCGACCTTCTGCTGCCTGTGCTCATGCAGCAGGAATTCGTCGCCGAGCATCCCGAGATCAAACAGATGATGATCGCGGGGATGAAATGATGCCGCCGACGCCGCCGGAAACCGCGGACCGCGCGATGGCGGGAATCCAGACGTTCAACGCGTACGACCGACTCGAGCAAATCAAGTGCCCGGTGCTGATCGTGCACGGCGACAAGGACGTGCTGGTGCCGGCGGAGAACTCGAATATCATCAAGAGCAAGATCCCGCAGGCCGAGATGTACATAATCCCGGGCGCGGGCCACGCATTTCAGGCGGCCGACCCGGTCGGCATCCACCAGAAGATCGTGGACTGGCTGAGGAACTAGGCACTCACAAGCCGCGCGGCTCGTTCGAGCGATACTGCGCCCGGGTCGAGGAGCGCGGTGATCGCGTCCTCTTCCCAGTCAGACGCTGCGACCGCCAGCGGATCTTCGGGACGCACGCGATGCTCGACGACCATGCGCGCGAGGACCATGCGCCGCGCGTCGCCGCCGTTGGCGCCGGCGGTCGCGCCTTCCCAGGTCATCAGCGCGGCGCTCGCCACATTATAAAGAGCGTCGGTCGCGAGACGGGCTAATCGTTCGTGCTTCGGCTTGGCTGCGACCTCGCCGGCGAATGCGACCGCGCGATCGATTAGCTGCGCGATTTCCGCGCGAAACGCGGCAGGCGCTGCGGTCGCTGCCTGGAGCTTCGCTTTCAGCACGTGCCCGAGCGCCTCGTGACCGCCGGATTTGGCGACTGCGCGATTGATCACGTCGAGCGCGTTGATATTGCTGGTGCCCTCCCACAGCACGCCGATGTGCGCGTCGCGGATGAGGCGCGAGTTGACCCAATCCTCGATGTAGCCGTTGCCGCCGCGCACCTCCATTGCGCCCGTCGCGACGCGGATGTTGTCGCGGCACGCGCGGAACTTCAGCACGGCGGTCAGGATGCGCATCACGCGCTCGGCTTCCGCGTCGCCGGCGCGCGCCCGGTCCATCATCGTCGTGTCGTAAGTGAAAACCGAAAGTGCCTGTTCGGTCGGCACCATCAGCTTCATCAACTGGCGCCGCAGCAGCGGATGCTCGATGATCGGGCGGCCGAATGCGGAGCGATGACGCGCGACCTGGAGCGACTCGTTGAGACATCGGCGCATCATGCCGGCGGCGCGCGCGCCATGCGACATACGGCTGAGATTCACCATGTCCATCATCTGGCGCAGGCCGCGGTCGAGCGCACCGATTTGGAAGGCGATCGCGCCTTCGAGCACAACCTCGCCGCTCGCCATCGAGCGCGTGCCGAATTTGTCCTTGAGGCGAGCGATTCGATAGTTGTTGCGCTCGCCGTTTTCCAATCGCCGCGGCATAAGGAAGAGCCCGAGCCCGCGCGATCCTGCGGCCGCACCGTCAGGACGCGCCAATAGTAACACGACGTCGCCGTCAACCGCGGAGCAAAACCATTTGTCGCCGTAGAGCCGCCAGAAATCGCCCTCGCGCTTCGCAACCACGGCGCTGTTGCCGAGGTCGGAGCCGCCGACGCGCTCGGTCATGTATTGCGCGCCCTTGAAAATCTCGTCCATTTTCTGCGACAGCATGCGGCCGAGGTAGCGCGACTTGAGGTCGTCGTTGCCATAGTTCTCGACCAGCACGGCGCCGGTGTCGGTCACGCTGATCGGGCACATCAGGCCAAACTCGGCCTGCACGAACAGGTACTGGAACGCGTACTTCGCGATGTAGGGCAGAGGCTCGGGCCATCCGAGCACCCCGGACCGATGCGCCATCGCATGCAGACCAAATTCGCCGAAACCGATTCGCTCCATCTCGCGATAGGCGGGATGGAACTCGACCCAGTCCTCGTCGCGGCCGAAACGATCGCGCGAATGGAGCACGGGCGGGTGCTTGTCGGCGATTTCCGCAAGCTCGTCGAGCCGGCCGCCTGCGAGTTGCCCGAGGCGATCGAGATGAGGCTCCATCGCGGCGCGCAACCGCGGTTCCATGTGGAGATCGAGCAGGTCGCGCAGCCCGCGGTCGATGCGGTAAAAGTTCATCCCGCGGCAATCGGGCGCGACCAGGGCCGCGGCGGTATGGTCGCTTGCGAGCTTGTCAGAATTTACAAAAGCCATAGGAAATTAGAAGTAATCTTTTCGCGCCGCATTGGCTACAAACGTGAAAACGGGAATCTCGGCGGACGAAGCGCGACGGATTGCGCTCGCGGCGCAGGGGTTCGCGAGTCCACGGACGTCCGCGCGTCCCGACCGCCGGCATTTGCGACGCGTCATTGCGCAAATCGGGCTGCTGCAAATCGACTCGGTCAACGTACTGGTGCGATCTCACTACATGCCGCTGTTTTCGCGCCTGGGTTCTTACGCGCCGGAAATGCTCGACTCGTCGTGGCTCGGTGCGCCTGCCGATCGAGAGCTGTTCGAATACTGGGGACGCATGGCGTCGTTGATGCCGTTCGAATTGCATCCGCTGCTCCGCTGGCGCATGGCCGAGGCGGCCGAGAATCACAAGGACAGTGACACAAGGGTTGCTACTCTCGAGCGCCGGCGGCCGGGCTTCATGCGGGCGGCGCTCGACGAGATCGCGGAGCGAGGCCCGCTGAGCGCTCGCGAGATCAGCGGCGCGGGCGCAAGCAAGGGCGGATGGTGGGGATGGAGCGATGGCAAGCGCGCGCTCGAGGCGCTGTTCGCAGCGGGGCAAGTAGCGGCAGCGGGGCGACGCGGCTTCGAGCGGCTGTACGACCTTCCCGATAGAGTTATCCCGGCGCGAGTGCTCGCGATGCCGACTCCTGCAATCGAAGACGCACAGCGCGCACTATTGCGAATCGCCGCGCGCGCCCTCGGTGTGGGTACTGAGAAAGATCTCTGCGATTACTTTCGCATCCGCATCGGCGCAGGCAGGCATCGCATCAGGGAACTCGTCGAGACGGGAGAACTGATGCCCGTTAGCGTCGAAGGATGGCCGGCGCCGGCGTACCTCGAGCGCGATGCCAAGTCGCCGCGCAAGCTGGATGCGCACGCCCTGCTCTCTCCGTTCGACTCGCTCGTTTGGGAACGCGCGCGCACGGAAAGAATCTTCGGGTTCCGCTATCGGATCGAGATTTATACTCCGTCGGCGAAGCGCAAGTACGGTTACTACGTGTTGCCGTTCCTGCTGGGAGACCGGCTGGTCGCCCGCGTCGATTTGAAATCCGATCGCGCAACCCGGACGCTCCTCGTTCAGGGAGCGCATTGCGAACCCGGCGTCCGACCGAGCGCAGTGGTAGAGCCGCTGATGCGCGAGCTTGTCACGATGGCGCCGTGGCTGGGCCTCGAA
Organism: Binatus sp. (SeqCode); assembly: GCF_035272065.1. GTDB lineage: Bacteria > Desulfobacterota > Binatia > Binatales > Binataceae > Binatus. The sequence goes on along the minus strand of NZ_DATEQZ010000059.1, from coordinate 50,681 downwards.
CGAATCAAGGTGACGCGACGCGGTGACCTCGCAAAGAAGCTATGCTCAACGCGCACGTAGTGTGCGACAATAGTTCCAGACTTTTTCAATGACTGGTGAAAACGCCGGTCGTTTGATACTGCTTGCCCGCTACTAAAGCGTCGAGGGCGAGCGCACGTGCCGGCAAAAGTCTGGATCGGTGTCGATATCGGCGGCACGAAGACGGCGATCGTCGTCTCACAGCGGCTGCCGGAGGTCAGCGACCGTCTCCAGTTCGCCACCATCTCCGCCAAAGGACCGAAGCGCGCGCTCGATCAGATAGGTAAGGGAATCAGCACGATGCTGAAGAGGCGCGGGATCTCGCGCTCGGCGATCCGCGGTATCGGCGTAAGTTGCGGCGGCCCGCTCGATCGAGTACGCGGGATTATCCAGTCGCCGCCCAACCTTGCCACGTGGATCGATGTTCCAATCAAGACGATCCTCGAGCGGCAATTCGGCGTTCGCTGCAATCTCGAGAACGACGCGAACGCCGGCGCGGTCGCCGAGCATCGCTACGGCGCGGGGCGCGGAACCGACAACATGATTTTCCTGACGATGGGCACGGGACTTGGCGCGGGAATTATCGTCGACGGGCGGCTCTACCGCGGCACTGACGATCTCGCCGGCGAGATTGGGCATGTGCGGCTCACGCGCGGCGGTCCTGTCGGATATCACAAGCGCGGTTCAGTCGAAGGATGGGCGAGCGGCGGCGGGATGGCGCAGGTCGCGATGAGCGCCGTCGCGGATGCGCGCAAGCGCGGGCATCGCACGACGCTGACGGCGCGTCGCAGCCTATTAACGGCTCGCGACGTTTGCGCGGCGGCGAAGCATGGCGATGTCGTCGCGATGCGCATCGTGCGCTCGACCGGCGAGCGGCTCGGACAGGTTATCGCGATCCTGGTGGATGTTTTGAATCCACAGCGAATTGTGATCGGCGGGCTGGCGATGCGCACGGGCGACATGATTCTGGGACCTGCACGCGAGGTGATGACGCGCGAAGCGTTGCCCACGTCTGCCGCCTCTTGCCGGGTGGTGCCGGCGGCGTTGGGCGAGCGTATCGGCGATGTTGCAGCGCTGTGCGTCGCGGTGGGACTCTAAGCGGCAAGGCGCGGTTCATGGAGCATCTTTATTTCGTCGTTCACACTCACTGGGATCGCGAATGGTACCAGCCGTTTCAGCGGATGCGCGCGCGTCTGCTGACGATGATGGATAAGATGCTCGCGCAACTGGAGAGCGGCGCCCTGCCCTGCTTTCATTTCGACGGCCAGACGATCGTGCTCGAGGATTACCTCGAAGTGCGTCCCGACAGCGCGCGCCGAATCGCAAAGCTGGTGAAAGCCGGCAAGCTCCAAATCGGCCCGTGGTACCTGCTCGCGGACAGCTTCCTTGCGAGCGGCGAAGCGCTGATTCGCAATCTCGAGATCGGCACGCGTATCGCGCGGCGATTCGGCAAGTGCGCCGAGACCGGCTATCTGCCCGATCAATTCGGTCACGCCGCGCAGCTTCCGCAGATTCTTTCGGGCTTCGGGCTCAAGGCCGCGGTCACTTTCCGCGGAGTGGGACGCGAAGTGAATCACAATCGATTCATCTGGGAAGCGCTCGACGGCAGCGCGCTGTTCACGGTCTTCCTGCCGTTCGGCTATTTCAACGGCGCCAGCATCCCGACAGATTCGGCTGATGCGACGATCGCGCGAGTGAACGAAATCGCCGCACGGGAACGCGAGTTCTCCGGCGGCGCTCCAATCCTGGTGATGAACGGCAACGATCACGCGGAACCCGACGTCGCGGTGTTCGAGCGGTTGAAGGAAGCGGCCGGGCGCGCGCTGTTCACGGCCGAGGTCGGCACACTCGACGAATACATGGCGCGGCTTGCCGAGCTTCCCGTCGACGGCACACCTCGCGTCCGCGGGGAATTGCGATCGCCTGCGCGTTCGAATCTCACGCCGGGCGTCAGCTCGTCGCGAGCGTGGATAAAGCAGCGCGATTTCCAGAACTCGTACCTGCTCGAGCGGATTGCCGATCCGCTGGCCGCGCTCGCTTCCCTTTCGAGTCGCGCCGACGACTTGACCGCGCTGCTCGAGGTTGCGTGGCGCACGGAGATTCAGAATCATCCGCACGACTCGATCTGCGGATGCTCGATCGATCAAGTCCATCAGGATATGCGCTACCGCTTCGATCAGGCGGCGATGATCGGCGAGATCGTTGCGCGCCGCGCCTCAAACGCGGTGCTTGCGACGCGAAACGGTGGCGACCCCGCAATCGCAGTGTTCAACCCGACGTTCGCTCGCCGCGCGCTCGTCACCGGTGAAACAGAAGTCGAGGATCCGCACGCGAGCTACGTCGCGATGGACAGCGACGGGTGCCGCATTCCCGTCGCGATCGATATCGCTCGGCTGGCGCGGCCATTCGAAATCGAGTTGAAGGGAGCGGACTTCAAAGGCTTGATCGCCGGCGCCCAGGTAATGGGCCAGTATGTGAACCGGTTCGAGCTCGAACGCGATGGGGACAACCGATTCGATCTGCGCATGTTCGTCAGCCGGAGCGCGGCGGGCGATTTGGATCCGAATGACTTTCGCCGCCGAATTCTTGAAGTCCCCGACGAAGCGATAGTTCGAATCCGTGCTACCGCCGCCGCGCGGGCGCAGATCACGTTCGTGGCCGACGCGCTCACGCAGGCCGGCTTCAGTCTTTATCGGCTCGTTCGCTCGGACGAACCCGCTGCTGGTACGCCGGCAAGTGCGCCTGGAGGCGAATCGATCGAGAACGAATACTTCAGGCTCAGCCCATCATCGCGCGGATTGAAAATCGACGATTTGAAGAACAACCAGGCGCTTGAGATTTATTTCGAGGATGATGGCGATCGCGGTGACGAATACAACTTCGACCCGGTTGCCGATTCGGCGGCAATCTCGAAGCCGGCGTCGCTCGCCGCTCGCGTGATCGAGCACGGCACGGTGAAAAGCCGCATCGCCCTCTCGTCGGTTCTCAATCTTCCGAGTGCGCTCACCAAAGATCGCTCGGCGCGCGCGGCGGAGACCGTTGAGGTTCCGATTCAACTGACGGCCACCATCTACGCGGGACTGCAGCGCGTGGATTTTGATGCAGAGATTGATAATCGCGCGCGCGATCATCGAATTCGCATCGCGCTGTCGACGCCTATTGCCGCGTCAGAATCGCTCTCGGACACGAATTTCGGAATCGTCCGCCGCTCGATCGATCCAACCGAGCCGGCTGGCGTGACTGAAGACATTTATCCGACGGCGCCGCATCGGACGTTCACCGCGGTGCAATCGGCGGAGTTATCGGCGGCGATGATGAGCCGCGGCATCTACGAGACCGAGGCTAGGCGAGACGCCGGCGGTACGACAATCCTGTTGACGCTGCTCAGATGCGTGGGATGGCTTTCGCGCAAAGACCTGAAGATGCGCCGCGGCGACGCGGGCCCGGAGTTCGAGACGCCGGACGCGCAGGAAATCGGCCCACATCGTTTTCAATTCGCCGTCACGACCTGGCGCCGTTCGTATGCCGACACAGGCGTGGTGCAGTTGAGCCAGGCGTATGCATATCCGCCGCGCGTGTTCCAGGCTCGCTCCGCGATGGATGTGTCGGAGAATCGCCTTTGCGCCTGCGACAACCCGCGAGTGGAGTTTTCCACCGCGCGCGCGACGGACCGCGCCCGCGCGTACATCGTGCGCGCGTTCAGCGCTTCCGAGTCGCCGGAAACCGCGCGATTCAGCTTCGGCGCCGGCCGCAAAGCTCGACTGGTCGATCTCGCGGGCCGGCCGTTGAAGGGCGTCAAGCTCAAGCGGCGACGCGACGGCTCCGTCGAGATGGAGCTGCGCCCGTTTCAGATCGTGACCTTCGAAGTTCGATCGTCCACGTCGAAGTCGCGCCGCGCCTAAGGCACTTCCGCTCCCAGTTGCGGGAACACTTTATCAACGGCCCTCTTCCTTTTGAAAAAGAGACGGGCCAGCGCGTTTAAACGCCAGCCCGACGCGAACTGGTGAAAGGGGGGCAAACACCAGTCAGCGCCCTCCTTTGTACCAAAATGCCGGGTGAGCGTCTATCTGTCCCGGAGAACTCGCGGCGCACTGCTGGTCATGCTCTGGTCATGCTACATCGCCATCGGGGCTTTCTTGCCGACGTGACCGCCCTGGCTCTCGCAGGATTTGGCGTCGGTGGTGATGACGTAGCCTTTGCCCTTGCACGAATTCTTGCCCTTGCAATCGTTCGTTGCAGTCTTGCATGCGCTCTGCCCTTTGCATGCATTCGCGCCCAGGCACTTGACTTGCGCCGCTTGGGTCGAAGGGCTTGGCGCGTCTCCGGCGTTGACTACGCTACCGGTGAATGCCAATGCGACCGCTGTCGCGAGCATAGCTCCTGCCACCTTCGTTCGCTTCATCAGATAGTTCTCCCTTCGAGTTTGCCGCGAATTTCCGCCGGTCCATTCCGGCCAATTCGCCGTCGCTGAAACAAGTTAAGTTGCCGGACGATGCAGTCTGCTTCGAAACTAGTCTCCGCGTCAAATTCCCCACTCGTCAAGAAAAGACCGGCGATCCCATTGCGGGGCACGGGGAAATGATCCAGACACTACGTTGAGGCGGGAAAATCCGTATCTCACGCAAAGGAGAGTCCGATGCCAGATAAGACGTACAAGATAATCGAGGTGGTCGGCGTGTCCGAGGACAGCGTCCAGCAGGCGGTGCGCAACGCAATCATCAAGGCGCGCCAGACGCTACGAAATGTCGACTGGTTCGAGGTCAAAAATATTCGCGGCTCAGTGAACAAGAAAGGCGATCCAACGTTCCAGGTGGAAGTGCGGATCGGATTCCGCCTCGAAGGCGATTCCGTCGTTTGAGAAACCCTCTCACGAGGAATCAAAGAATGGGGCTGGATTCGCGTCAGTACAGCCCATCTCTCGACAGGTCGCGCGCGAGCGAGTTGGCGAATTCCAGCCCGAGCAACTGGCGAAGTTTCGGCGTCGCGCGTTCCAGCACGGCGGGCGGAACTTTCGCTATCTCCGAATCGAGCGGCCGAATCACCTTCAGGCCATAGTTGATCAAAAGCGCCACGCGCGGCTGCTCGCTGTGATTTTGCGAAGTGTCGTGCCACAGCAGTCCGTGCGAAATGATCGCGTCGCCGGCCGCGCCTGTAATCTTGATCGCCTCGCGCGCGAAATCCTCGCGATTCGGCCGCGCGCATCGCAACTGGCTCCGCGGCGCGACCAGCGTGGCGCCGTTCTGTTCGGTGAAATCCTGCAGCATCCAGATGACCTGGACCATCAGGGGCGGCCGGACAGCGAACGGCCCACGCATCGCCCAGTACGGATAGTCAACGTGAACCCCCATCTCTATCGCGCCGGGATAGAGAATCCGCGCGGAGTACGCGCCTAGCGTCATGTCGTCACCCAGCATCGCCTCGGCGATTTCGATAAGCGCCGGATGCTGCACCATGCGCTCGAAAATCTCGCCATGCGCGAGCAGCCCGCGAATGTGTTGCTGGCCGGTCCTCTCATTGCGTCTGCCGAACGTGGAAGCGGACGGCGACTCCGCGATTTCCAACGCGCGAGCGCGCCTGCGCCGCTTCGGACGCGGCCATCAAATTCGGCATCAGCACGAATCCCGGCCCATCGATAAGCTGCTCGACGATCGCGGACAAAGCTGCCATGGCGGTCTCCTTCACGCTTCCCGAGGATCGATTTCGCATAGCACAATCGCGCCTGCTTGATCGAAGCTGTATATGGAAGATCGGTTATCGCGCGGCGGGTGCGAGTATCGCGAGCGCGATTTTGTGCAGCTCGCGATCGCCGGCGGCGATGATCTGCCCGCCGTCGTAAGGCGAGCCGCCCGACCAGCTCGTCACGATTCCACCTGCGGCCTCGATAATCGGAATGAGCGGCTGGATATCGTAGGGCTGCAGGCGCGATTCGATCACCAGGTCGATAAAGCCCGCGGCGACCAGGCAGTACGAATAGCAATCGCCGCCGTAGCGCCTCATCCGCGCCTTCGAGGCGACCTCGCGAAACGCCTCGCGTTCGCCCGGCCCCGAGAACATCGCGGGATCGGTTGCGCACACGATCGCGTCTTCGAGCCGTCGACATTCGCGCGCCTTAAGCGGGTTGCTTGAGCCGCCGCGCCTCAGTTCGGCGCCCAAGCGTGAACCGACGAACGTCTCGCCCGTGTAAGGCTGATGCATCACGCCGATCACCGGCCGTGCGCCGTCGTTGAGCGCGAGCAAAACGCCCCAATGAAGTTGCCCGATGATGAAGGCGCGCGTGCCGTCAATCGGATCGATGATCCAGGTCAGTCCGTCGGTACCGGCCGCGAAGCCATGCTCCTCGCCGAGGATTCCGTGGCCGGGATAGACGCGCTGAATCTCGTCACGGATCGCTTGCTCCGCTGCACGATCGGCGAGCGTCACCGGATCGTAGCCAACGCCAGCACTCTTATTCTCGACCGCGAGGCGCACGCGAAAGTACGGCAGGATCGTGCGCCCCGCGAGGTCCGCCAGATGGCAGGCAAAGGCGGTGTACTCTCCGATCGCGCGATCGTCCATCATCGTCATAGGCTGGTCTCGCCGGAAGGCGGCGGTTACGGGACTTCGGTGCTCGCGTCGAGCCATGCGAGCATCAGTTCATTTACCATCGAAGGATCGAGCGAGGCCGCGCCGCCGCCGTACACCGCGCCGCTGCGCGCGGGCGTCGCCGGCGGATTCTTCGCGTAATCGACACCGGCCGCGATGTCTCTGACAAAACGCGTCGCCACCCCCGGCAGCGTCTGCGGCAAGGTGACGCACAGATGAAAGCCCGCGGGCTTCTGAAGCCCGTTAAGGCGCCATCCACGCTCCGCGAGAAAATCGTTGACGTGGTAGATGTCCACCTTGTCGGACGTGAATGCGATGCAATACGTCGGCTTGCCTATAATCTTGAGCTCCGGAATTTTTGCGGCCCCCGACTTGATCGTGTCCGCTGCCTTCATGATGCGGCGGGTCGCCTTCAGGTATCCTTCCTCGCCGAGCGTGACCATCGCGGCCCAAGTCGATGCGCTGATTCCCTCGGAGCGGCTGCCGGCAACAGTGGGCGACGCATACAAGCCGCCCTGCCAGTCGGTCATCGCAAAGTACATGCGCCGGCGCAACGCGCGATTGCGAAAGAGCACGACGGACGCGCCCTTCAGCCCATAGCCCCACTTGTGCGTATCGCAGGACATCGAGGTGACGCCCGGCAGGCGGAAGTCGAACGGCGGAATGTCGTAGCCGAGCTTTGCGATCCACGGCAGGATGAAACCGCCGAAGCAGCTATCGACATGCAGACCGACTCCGGCTTCGAGCGCGAGGTCGGACAACTTCTCGATCGGATCGATCAGCCCGTGCGGATAATTCGCCGCCGAGCCGGCGATCGCGATGGTGTTGGGGCCGATGGCGTTCCGCATCGCGTCCACGTCGGCCAGGTAATCGGGACCGACCGGAACGCGGATCAGCTTGATACCAAAAAAGTGCGCACCCTTGGAAAATGCCGGGTGAATCGTATCCGGCACCACCATCTCGGGCGCCGTGATTTGGCGCTCGGCCTTGGCTCCCTCGCGATACGCCAGCATCGGCAGAATGATGCTCTCGGTGCCGCCCGAAGTGATCGCGCCGCAAACGTCGGCCTGCGGATCCTTCTCGCGCGCCAACTCCGCGCCGAGCATCCGCGCAGTCATCGCGATTACCTCGCCCTCGAACTTGGTGCCGCTCGGGCACATGTCGCGCTGGAGAAGGTTGACATGCGAGAAGAGCGAGAACACGCGGTTGAGGTACGCGTAGTGCTCCATCCCGCCATGGTAGTAGGTGCCCGAGATCTGACCGGTCTGCCAGCGCGCGTTTTCCTCGCGCGCGATGCTGCGCAACTCGCGCATGACGTCCTCGGGCCGGCGGCTCTTACTGGGCAACTCGCGATAGGTCTCGAAGGTTTCGCGATAGGGAAACATATCGCCGAAAGGTCCGGTGGACTCTTGCTGCTTCTTCGCTGCCTTGGGCATGGCACGACTCCTTGGAGATGTCTCGTCGATTTGAATACTAGTCCATCGCCAAGTTCAATCCGACGCGCGGGCGACGGGGTTGAGGCGACGGTAGATCACGCGGTTGCGCTTGTAGAACTCCAGGAACTCGCGGAACTGGCGATCGTACAGGCGCCGGTTGGTCTCGATCGGCCGATACTCGGCGGCGATCTTCACCTTTGCGGATATTTCCTCGACCCCGATCTCACCCAGCGCCGCAAACGCCGCCATCGCAGCGCCCACCGCGTTGGCATTGCGCGGATTGGCGACCTGTCGCACCGTGCATCCGAGGACGTCGGCGTGGATCTGACACCACAGATCCGAGCTCGCGCCACCGCCTATGAAATTGAGCTGCTCGAACGGCCGCCCGATGAACTTCTCGACGTGGCCCTTGAGCCATCGCAGGTTGTACGCGACGCCCTCCATCACTGCGCGCACGTAATGACCGCGGCCGGTACGCACATTCTGATTGAAGAAGGCGCTCCTCGTCGATGCGTCCTCGTGCGGCGCGAACACGCCGTTGATCCATGGCGTGAAGATCAATCCGTCGCTCCCCGGCGCAACCTCCGCGGCGAGCCGATTCATGTCGGCGTAAACGTCGTTGGGAGAATTCGCGTTGCCGGCCGGGTACAGGAGGTCTTTCAGGAACTCGATGCTGCGTCCCGCCGCGCCCTGCTCCGCGCCGACCATGTAGCGGCCCGGCAGCGCGGCCGGCATCGCAGTAAGCATGTGCAGCGGGTCGGTCTTCTTCGCCGGCACGTGACAGCTCATCCACGACGAGGTGCCGATATAGAAGTAGCCCTCGTAGTCGCGCACTGTGCCCGCGCCCAAGGTCGCCGCATGGCCGTCGGCGGAGCCCATCACGACGCGAGTGAAAGGCGCCAGACCCAGCTCCGCGGCGACTTCGGGCTTGATCGTGCCGAGCACGGCGTTGACCGGCCGCAAGTCCGGCAGCTTGGCGCGATCGACGCCGGCCATCGCGAGCAACTCGGGGACGTAGTCGATCCTGTTAGGATTGCGAATGTCGGTCAGCCAGTAAGTGAACATCGTCGCGTACGAAGCCGCGAATTGTCCGGTGAGCCGCAGGTTGAGGTAATCCATCGGCTCGAGAAACTTGAAGGTCCGAGCATATATCTCGGGGCGCTCATTCTTGATGAAGAGGATATGGCCGAGGCCGTCGACGCCCGATTGAACTGGCGCGCCGCCCGTGAACCGCAGCCATTTCAGCACCTTGAACAGGCCGTAGCCCTGGATGCGCGGCCATCCGCCCGAGATCGCGCGATTGTATTTCGCGCCGCGCGTGTCCATCCACGAGATCGCGTTTCCGATTGCGGCGCCGCCCTCGTCAACGGGCACGGTGACGGCCCATAGAGTGGTGCACGCGACGGCGATGATCTGTTGCGCCGGCACGCGCGACGCCGCGACCGCCTCCTTCGCCGCATCGCAAACGGAGCGCCACCATTCCTCGGGATCCTGCTCGACCGCGCCCCCCTCCATCATCTTCGTAGTCGTATGGCGGATTACCGACGCGACGACTTCGCCCGCGCTCGAAACGACGGCGGCCTTCGTGCTGCCGGAGCCCATATCGATGGCGAGCACGCATTTCAGCGGAGTGGAGGAAGGCATCGATGAGTTCCGCCCGTGGTTTGTAACTATCTGATGCTTGCGTGAGCGCCTAGTCTTCCATAAGCGCCTGCAGATCGGAGACCGCCTCGACGAATTCTTCCATGAATTCTTTTACCACCGCGCGAGTTGATTTCACGCTGTCCACCAGACCGACGCCCTGGCCGACGAAATAGGTGACCATTTCGCGCGCCTTCGCGTTGCCCCGCTCGGCCGCGAGATCGGCGGCGTGGAGAGCGGGTTCGCTGATGAGGCTCTGCAGCGGCATCGGCAGCGCGCCGGGACTGCCCGGTCCCTCCCACGCGTCGGTCCATGTCGAACGCAACTGGCGCGACGGTTTTCCCGTTCGGCCCTTGGAACGGATGGTGTCGCGCGAGCGCGCTTCGATCATTTTCTCGCGAAAGATTTCCGAGGTCTCGGATTCTGTCGTCGCCAGCCACACTGAGCCGGTCCACGCCCCGGCCGCGCCCATCGCCATGCACGCGGCCATCTGGCGGCCGGTCATGATGCCGCCGGCGGCCAATACGGGAACGTCGCGGATTGGCTTGATCGCGCGAAGAACCTCGGGGATTAGCACGATCGTCGAGACTTCGCCGCAATGGCCGCCGGCCTCCCCGCCTTGCGCGACAATTATATCGACTCCCGCCTTCACCTGCCGCACCGCGTGTTCCGGCGCTCCCACCAGCGCCGCGACCGGCACCCCGTGCTGACGGCCCATGTCGATCATGGCCTGCGGCGGCACGCCGAGCGCGTTGGCGATCAATTTGATCGGATGGTGAAACGCAAGCTCGAGGAGCTTCAGCGCGTATTCCGGCTGAAACGGGACTGGCGCATCCGGAGACCGGACGCGCCCTTCTTCAATCGCTTGCGAGGGCTCTATTCCACTCCTGGAAAGAAGCTCGCGCACGAAATCCTTGTGTTGCTGCGGAATGTGTTCGACGAGCGAGCGCGTCGTGACGCTCTTGTCGTACCTGATCGAGAGGTTCTCCGGAATGAGCACGTCGATGCCGTAGGGCTTGCCGTCGATGTGATCGTCGATCCATTTCAGCTCGAGCTCGAGCTGATCGAGCGTGAAACCGGTCGCTCCAAGCACTCCGAAGCCGCCGGCCCGGCTCACGGCGGCCACTACGTCGCGGCAATGGCTGAAGGCCAGCAGTGGAAAATCGATGCCGAGCATTTTGCAAATCGGTGTTTTCATTCAGGCAACTCCTCGCAGCTCATGACGCAGGGCCGGGCTGAATGCGGATTACTGACGGCGCGGGCGCCTCAATGTGCCAGGCCGGGAAATCCGAGTTCGATGTCCAGATTGCACCACTCTTGTCGAAGTCGATTTCGCGCGTGAACGTGACGCGAGTAGGGAGCGGATACACGGTGAAACGCTCGGTCGCGGGATCGAAGCTCATCAGCGTGTCGGAGGTGGTGCCGCATACCCAGACCGTATCGGTGCGCCGGTCCACATTGAGCGCATACGGAGTTTCCACTCCGCCGGTGGGCAACTTCCAGGTCTTGAACTGCCTCGTATCCGGATTGTAGCGCGCGATCAGACCGGAACTGAATCCCGGAATCCAGAGATTGCCCTTCGAGTCGAAGCGCATGCGCCGTGGGCCGCTGAACGGAGTCTCGACCACCCGGATTTCGCCTGTCTCTGGATCTATCCGTCCGATTCGGCGCGCGTTGAGCTCGCTGAACCATACACCGCCGTCGGGGGCGATATCGATTCCGTATGGCACCGGCAGCGTCGCGCCTTCGCCGGTCGACGGCGGAGAGAAACCAAGATGCTCCGACGCCCACATTACGAGCGGCATCGCGCGAAGCGCCAGCGCCTGCGCAAAGCTCGGCGCCGGCAACTGGTAGACGCGCTGCTCGCCGCTCGATGGATCGATCATCCCGACGCCGTTGCTGACCGCGAGCGTGTACCAGACCCTGCCCTTGCGATCGATTCGCATCGTATGCGGATACAGCCCGTCCTTCTGCTCGTATATCGTCCAGCCTTTTGTGCGTGGATTCAGATGCGCCACCTTGTTGCCGAGGCAAAGCGTCACCCAAATCGTACCGTCGGCGGCCACTTGCAGGCTGTGCGGCGCGACGCGCGCGGTCGCACCCTGCGATTGCAGGAGTCCCGAGCCGTGGAACACGCCTCCGATCGGCGAGTCGCCGGTCGGAATCGGGAACTCTTCGCGTTGGTTGGTGCTTGGATCAAGCCGGTAAAGCCGGTCTCCTCCCGTATCCACCGCCCAGATCGCGCCGTCGGGATGAACTGCGATATCGTGCAGCATCGAGGCCGGCGTGCCGACCTGCCATTCAGTTATGACGGCAGTCGCGGCGCGGCCCTCAGGCGCAGGCGGCGCGATGAACTCAGGCTCGGTCAGCTTGCCCAGATAATTCTTGTCGTCGTAGGCGGCGTTCAGCGCGGCGGGAAGTTCCTTTTGCAGCTCGGGCGAGATTGTGCCGCCCATCCGTCCCATCTTGATGAAGATCGCGTGCCAGTCCTCGTCGCTTCTTTGCACGCGGGTGGCCCAACTGCCCTGCTGATGGCAGTACGCGCACTGGCGAACGAACTCTTCGCGCCGCGTGTCACTGGAGAGCCGCTCGAGCACCAGCGGTGTCCATCGGTTCGCCGGCAGTTGCCATGCAAGCTCATTGGGATCGGTCTCTGTGATCATCGTAAGAGTCACGCCGCCGGCGTGGTCTTTCAGGGAGATCCCGTTCTCCGAAATATCCTTGTATCCGACCCTGCGCACCCGCTGATCGTAAAGGCCGCGTTCCAGCGCCGGCATTCGGAAGCTGCCGTCTTTCGCTGCGAACACGCTGGTACTGCGTTCGAGCTCGCGATTGGTGATCGTAATCGTCGCGCCTTCAACCGGTCGCCCGTTCTGATCGCGGACAACGCCGGCGAAAACGCCGGGACCGCCGGCAAACGCGCTCAGCCGAAATCCAGGCGCCACTGCCATCACTAACGCAACGGCAACGAACCAGGCCCGAAGTCCGCGCGCCTGCGTCATTGCAGGCGATTCACCGATAGATTTGCAGGTTTTCATAGCATCCCTCGTATCCGGCCGCATCGAACATGTCCCACGGAAAATCGGCGGTAGCAAACCATTTCACGCGACTCGCTGCAGTCCGTCCAGCACGGTCGCGTGAGTCACGCGGATTGCCGGCAATATCCCAGCGGCCAGTCCGACCGCGACCGCTACCGCCAGACCAGCAGCCATGACCGGCGGCGGTATTCCAAATGACAGCAGCGGACCGAAGCTCGGAACAAATCCACGCGCTTGATCGAGCGCCGTGGCCGCCACCGCGACGCCTACGCTTCCTCCTAGCAGCGCCATCATCCCGTTCTCGACCGCCGTTTCCCACAGGATTTGGCCCGACGTGAATCCGAGACTCTGGACCACCGCTATCTCGCGCGTCCGTTCCCGCACCGTCATCGACGCGGCATTGAGCACTGCCAGCGCGATCGCGAGCACCGCGCTCAGGCCAATCCCCTGCACGACGTGAGCAATCGGCGCGAATTTCGCGACCATCTGCGACATGAACTCCTTCTCCGTTTCCGTGCGCGTCTCGGCCGAAGAGTTGTGGAACATCTCGTCAATCGTGGCGGTCAAACGCGTCGCATCATCCATGCTCGCGCAGCGGACCCACAGCATGCTGGTGAGTCCGGGATTGTGCATCGCGTCCTCGAGGTAGTCGCGGCGGAACAGGAACACGGTCAGGTCCGGACCGCTGCTGATGGTGCCGAGGATCCGGAAGGTCAGGGTTAGCGGTATCGAAGGCTCATGGAGCGCGACCTCGTCGCCAACGCGCCATCGAAAGCGTTGCAGCGTGGCGATGCCGACGATCGCGCCGTTCTTGTTGATCTTGAACTGATTCACCAGGTCATGGTTGAGGGCGTACTCGGGCCAGACTACGTCGGGATTGTCGGCGTCAATTCCCATGCTCGGGAACTGATGCCTCACATCATCATAAATCCCGCCGAACCAATTCATCCGGTTCACAGCGACCACGCCGGGCAGTCCCGCGATCCTCCCGTAGTACGACTCGGGCAGTCCCCTCCTCACCGCCGCGCGGTTGGTGACGGCGAGGCGGGGAACCGCATCCGCCCTATTGACGATTGCGGTCATAGCAAACGGGATAACCATTACCGCCGAAAACACCATCGAGGCCGTCATGACCGCGAGCACAGTCAAAAGCGTGCGCTGTCGGTTGCGGCGCCAAAGATTAAGTCCAGCGAGCGGTAGCAATTTGAAAATCACACTAAGCTAGTGGTGACAATGAGCAACTCGCGCGCCAACGCCTCGTGGGTAATGCGGCCTGCACTTGCGAGCAAAATTGCGACTCGCTGCCTTCGCGCTCGCTCGGCAGTGTCGCCGATCGCAACAGTCACGGGCGCGAACGGATACAGGCTTGCCGACAGCCATTAGGCCCTTGCCCTGAGCGTTGCGCGTATTTTGCCTTGGGAAAACGCGATAGTCCGTTAAAAATGGCCTCGCTTCCAGTCTGCGGCGGCGGTTTTCCTTCGCAGGGCACAACTTATGCGAATCAACCGTTTGGTCGGTATCAGCCCGAGGCAGCCGCTAGCCAATGAAACGCGCTGGACCAACGCCGGAGGTATCATTCGATGCCCGATGCAACTTTTGACGCCATCATCATCGGTGCGGGCCACAACGGTATGGCGCTCGCCGCTTATCTCGCCAAGGCGGGAATGAGTGTCGGGGTCTTCGAGAAGCGCACCGAAGAGGGCGGCGGCCTCTGCACCGAGGAACTGACGCGGCCCGGCTTCCTGCACAACGTTCACGCGAACTATCACACCTTGGTCGGCATCTGCCCGGTTTACGATGACCTTGAACTCATCACGCGGCACGGATTGCGTTACGTCCAGCCGCCGGTCCAGATGGCGAGCGTATTCAAGGACGGCTCCGCTCTGGTGGTGCATACCGATCTCAACAAGACCTGCGAATCGATTGCGCGTTTTTCGCGCAAGGACGCTGACACTTTCCACGCCGTTTACGAAGAGGCGCGCGGCTACCGCGACCTGATCCTGCGCACACTGATGTATTCGCCGCCGACCTCGATCAAGGACATCACCAAGGCGCTGGTGACTTGGGGCGTCGAAGAAAAGAGCAAGTACCTGAGCGTCCATTTGCGCCATCAGACGATCAATGAATTCCTCGACCACCATTTCGAAAACGATCGCGTCAAGGCTCATCTCTCATTTCACGCGGCGCTCGCCGGCTACGCGACCGATCGCCGCGGGCTCGCGGTTTCGTTCCCACTGCTGCTGAGCAAGATCGACAACTGGCACATCTGCATTGGCGGTTCGCACGCGCTCGCCCATTCATTGTGGGAAGCGCTCGCGCAAGCCGGTGGACGCGTTTTCCTGAATCATGGCGTCGAGAAGATCCTGGTCGAGAACGGAAAAGCCGTCGGCGTCCGCCTCGAAGATGGCAGCGAAGTGCGCGCGAAGCATCTGGTCGCGAGTTCGATCAGCCTCGAGCAGACTTTCTTGCAAATGGTCGGGCCCGAGAACCTGCCCGCTGCACTAGCGGCCGAGGTCAAGAACTTTCCGCACATGGATTCGACGTTCTTCAGCGTCCATCTGGCGATGATGGCGAAGCCGGCGTATCGCGCGGCCGCGTTCGATCCCGACGTCAACGAGGCCTGGGTGGTTAACCTTGGCTACGAAAATCAGAAGCAGTTCAATGACGATTGGCGCGATTTGCGCGTCGGCAAACTTCTGGATCCGCGGCCCAACGCCGCGGTCAATTCGCTCTACGATCCGACTGACGCGCCCGACGGCTTCTACACCGGCCTGCTCCGCCAGATGGCGCCATACAATCTCGCCGCCGGCGGTCCGGCCGCGTGGGACAAGATCTCCCGCGAATACGGCCAGCGATGCATCGACGTGTGGAAAGAGGCCGCCCCCAACCTGAGCGACAGCACGTTTCTCGACTGGGCGACCTATTCGCCGCTCGACATCACGCGGCGGATGCCGAACATGGTTCAGGCCGACTGGATCGGCGGGCTGATCGATCTAGGCAACATGCTGGACCATCGCCCCGGCCCGATTCTTTCGGAGTATCGGACTCCGATCGGGAATCTGTACATGTGCGGCGCCACGCAGCATCCCCACGGGTTCGTGACTTTCGCGCCGGCTTACAACGCACTCGAGATTATCGCCCACGATCAGCACGTCGAACGCTGGTGGAAATGACCGCTATCGCAGATATCCCGGTTTTGCTCGCCGACGGCTCGACCAGCGGGCTCGCATCGATCGTGCAGCAGTTCCTCAAACAGCAGCTGGCCGATTCAGCATCGCGCCGGCGTCGCGCGGGGCGTTTGCGCGGACGCCTGGGTCTGACGGCGACTGACTATCGCGCGTCCGTCACGGTCGATTTTCTCGGCAGTCAAATCGCGGTGTGCGACGGCAGTGTGGAACCGCTCGATGCCAGCATTGCGGGACCGTACCGATCGCTGACTGAGTTGCTCCAGGGTCGCAGCAATCCGCTAATCGAGCATCTTCGGGGACGTCTCAAAGTTAAGTCGCGGCTTCGCAACCCTTTTCTTCCCTTGCGAGTCCACCGGCTGATGAAGCTCGCTCGCGACGGCGCGCGTTAGAGGAGACTTATATGGCAGACGCATCTTACGACGCGGTGATTATCGGGGCCGGCCACAACGGGCTTTGCCTCGCCGCCTATCTAGCGCGCGCAGGCCTGAAAGTCGGAATGTTCGAGCGGCGTCACGACGAAGGCGGCGGCGCGCATACCGACGAGGCTACCGTGCCCGGCTTCTGGCACAACCTCCATGCCCAGTACATGGAGTTCATCGAGGTGATGCCCTTCTATCGCGACTTCGACCTGCCCAGCTTCGGCGCACGGATGATCAAGCCCGATGCGCAGGTGGGGATCACATTTGCCGATGGCAGGCCGCCGCTGATCATCTACCGCCCCGAATTCGCGGACAAGACTCATGCGAGTATCGCCTACTACTCACGCCGCGACGCCGACACTTTCAACGCGATCCGGCGCAAAGTGCTCGACGCCAACAATTACATCTCGGCGATGCTTTACAGCCCGCCGGCGTCCGAGGCGCCGGCCGAGGGCGGCCGCACCGAAACCATCATGGGCCGGCTGCTGCAGCTTTGGATTGACATCGGATTCAAGCCGCAAGAGATGAACAAGTGCCCCAAAGTGCTCATCGATGAGCTTTTCGAGTCGAGCGAGCTGCGGGCAACCTTGTATCGCCAGTGCATCGAATGGGGCGCGAACCTGCACACCGGCGACGGCATGGGATTCGTGATGTGCGTGATCTGGCTGTGCGCCAATCATTACATGTCGATTGGCGGCACCCATACCTTCGCGCATGCGATGGCGAGTGCGGCGCTCGCGGCAGGCGCGGACCTCCGCTACAACAGCCCGGTCGTCGAGATTCTGAACGCGGGCGGACGGGCCATCGGAGTCAGGCTCAAGGACGGCCGCACCGTAGAGGCGCGCAAACTGGTCGCCTCCAATGCCGATCCGAAGACCACCTTCATCGATCTAATGGGATGGGAGAACCTGAGCGACTTCCGCAAAGAGCGCATGGCGAGCTGGCACTTCGGTCCGGAGCACGTGCTCGGGACGCCGTCGTTCGCATTGCGCAATCCGCCCGATTACAAGTCCGCGCGGCACAACGCCGACATCAACAAGTGCTTCTACACGATCGTCGGATTCGAGGATGCTCACCAGGTATCCGACTACATCCTGGAGGCCTACGGCGGGCAGATTCCGGAACGTCCCGGCGCAGGAACCTGGGTCAACTCGCTGTGGGATCCGAGCCAGGCGCCGCCAGGACTCCATGCGATGAATGGATGGTTCTTCTTTCCGCGCGCGTCGTGCCTGAGCCCGGACGAGTGGGACGAAGTGCGGCGCAGCTACAACGGAAAATTCCTCGAACTCTGGCGCGCGTACGCCCCCAACATGACGCGCGAGAACGTGGTCGCCGACAAGCTGTATGTCACGCTCGACATGGAGCGGCGGATGGCGATGCCCGAGGGTGATTTTTCGCAAGGCCGGCTGGGCAGGATGAATGTCGGGCTGCCGCGCGAGCACATCTACCGCACCGAGATCGAGGGACTCTACATGTGCGGCTCGTCGGCGAGCGGCGGCGGCGTCAGCGCTGCCGGCGGCTACAACGCGTACAAGGTGATCGCGCACGACCACAATCTGCCGAAGATTTGGCAGGAGGAAGGACGGCTCTACTAGCGGAGGATCGATCATGCCTGCGATTTACACCACGGAATGGTACGACGCTCTGAAGAAGCTCCTCAACGAAAATCCCGAAGTTGATCGCAATGCGCCGCGCGGCACTATCAACGTGCTCGCGAAGATTGTCGGCGATGCGCACTCGCCATATCTTACGGATGGCGAGGTGCGCAATTTCGTAGTGGTGTTGTCCGACGGCAAATGCATCGAATACCGGCAGGTGGAGGTCGCACCGCCGCGCAAGGATTTCGATTTCATTTTCGAGTTGCCCGCGTCGGTGTTCGAGGGAGTCGCCGCGGGACTTATCGATTTGATCGACGCTGGACTCAAGGGCAGCATCAAGATCACCGGCGACATGAGAGTCCTGATCAGGCATGCCGAATTGGTGAATGTGATCTACGACGTTTACGCGCGCGAGATCGAAACGACTTGGCCGAAAGGCAAGCCGGCAACCGTCCCGCAGGCGGATGCGCCGACAGCGCACTGACCTGTAATGGCATTCAACGAATACGCTTCCTTCGACGGCCTGGCCTTGGGCCGCATGGTGCGCGAGCGCAAGGTTACACCGGCTGAGCTGATGGAAGCGGCTATTTCGCGCGCGGAAAAACACAACGCGAAGCTCAATGCGATCGTTTTCAAGGACTACGACCGCGCGCGCGCCACGGCGCACGCGCACAAGGCCGGCGATGCGCCGTTCGCGGGCGTGCCGATTCTGCTCAAGGACATCATGGGCGACTGCGCCGGGATGCCGACGCGCTCGGCGTGCGCGTTCGTTCCTGCCGCGCCGATGCCGGCGGACTCGGAGGTGGTGGCCCGCTACAAGCGCGCGGGCTTCATCCCATTCGCCAAGACCAACGCGCCCGAACTGGGAATCCCGCCCGTGACCGAGTCGCGTCTTTACGGACCGGCGCACAACCCGTGGAACCTCGAGCGTACGCCGGGCGGATCAAGCGGCGGCTCGGCCGCGGCGGTCGCGGCGGGGATCGTGCCGGTCGCTCATGGCAACGACGGCGGCGGCTCGATTCGAATCCCCGCGGCGTGCTGCGGGCTGGTCGGACTCAAGCCGACGCGCGGCCGCATCTCGCTCGCGCCGAATCTCGGCGACATCCTCGGCGGCTTTGTGGTCGAGCACGTGTTGAGCAGAACCGTCCGCGACAGCGCGGCCGCCCTCGACGCGACCGCGGGTTCGATGCCCGGCGATCCATACTTCCCGCCATCGCCTATCCGGCCTTACCTGCACGAGGCGTCAACGCCGCCGAAGCGGCTTCGAATCGCGTTCTCGACGGAGAATCCGCTGGGCGGCGCCATTCATCCGGACTGCGTCGAGGCGACGCGGCGAGCGGCGAAGCTGTGCGCGGAACTTGGACACGAGGTCGAAGAGGCGGCGCCGCAACTCAACTACAAGATGCTCGCGCAGCTTTTCGAAACGGTCTACGCGGCAGGGGTGGCACTCTCGATCGAGGCGACGCGCATGCTGACCGGCGCCGAGCCGGCGCCCGACAAGTTCGAGACCTTCACCTGGAACATGTACGAGCGCGGGAGAAACGTATCGGCGCCGCAATACCTGATTGCGCAAGCGCTGCTCCAACAGGCCTCGCGTCAGTTTGCGGCATTCTTCGAATCACACGATCTGTTCCTGACGCCGACGCTGGGTCAGCCGCCGCTTCGGATCGGCGCTATCGACTTCATGAGTCCGGCCACGACGCTGCTCGACGAAACGATGACGAACTTTGCGGTCGCCTGCCCCGTTTACAACATCACCGGACAACCGGCGATCTCGTTGCCGCTCTTTTGGAATCGCGAAGGCTTGCCAATCGGAGTGATGTTCGGTGGGCGCTACGGCGACGAAGCGACGCTGATCCAGCTAGCGGGCCAGCTCGAACAGGCACAGCCATGGATCGGCCGAAGGCCGCCCGTTTGGGATTGAACGTTCCGCAAGACGCGTTCGTCCCGGACGAGCGCAGCATCTTCGATTGGATCGAAACCATCTTTGCCCGCGGTGTGCGGCGACCCGGGTATTCGGCAGATCGCTGGACTGAGAACTTCTGCCTGGAGCGGTTCCGCCAACTGGGACTGGAGCAGGTGCGGCTCGAGCCAGTTACGCTACCCTACTGGGAGCCGCTCGAGTCAGTTTTGATCGTGCGTGCGGATGACCGCGAGTTACGCATTCCCTGTTTCGCGCTGCCCCATTCGGCAGCGACCGACGGTCTCGATGCCGGGCTTGTTCCATGGCGCGACGAAACGCCCGATGCCGTTCGCGGCGCGATCGCTCTAGTCGATGTGCCGCTCATGCGCTTCCCGGCGGACTTTCCTGTGCTGCTCGCAGGCGCCGTCGCCGGCGAAGCCGATGCCAACTGGCGCCGCTACGATCCGGATAGCACGCTTACCGGGGTTAACCAGGTGCTGCCGTTCAACTCTCACTTCATGGCAGTTATGGATGCACCGCTGGCGGCGGGCGCGCTCGGATTCATAGGCGTCTTGAACGATTATCCCGGCAATTCGCACCGGTACTACGTCCCCTATGATGGCGTGGCACGTGCGATCCCCGGAGTCTGGATCAACGGCAGCGACGGCGGACGGCTGCGGCAATTGTGCGACGCAGGTCATGTGCAATGCACGCTGGTCAACCGCGCGATCCGCCACGACATCATCAGTTACAACGTCGTTGGCGAACTGCCGGGGGCCGACGACGACCGCGTCATCGTCGGCCCTCATCACGACGGCCCGTGGTCATCCGCCGTCGAGGACGCGTCAGGCGTGGCGCTCGTCCTGGCGCAGGCCAGCTACTGGTCGCGCCTTGCGCCGGAGGAGCGTCCGCATCGCTTGGTCTTCCTTCTCAACGCGGGACACATGGCCGGCGGTGCCGGAGTGCACGCGTTCATCGACCGGCACAGGACGGAGCTTACTGGCGTCGTGCTCGAAGTCCACCTCGAGCACGCCGCGAACGAGATCGTCGAGCGTGACGGTGTCCTGGTAGCTTCCGGACATCCAGAGCCGCGCTGGTGGTTCACCAGCAGGCTCGCACCACTCGAGGCAATCGTGCGCGAGGCGATTGTCGCCGAGCAGCTCGAGTGTTCGCTGCTCCTGCCGCCCGACGTCTTCGGCCCGATGCCAACCAGTGACGGCGGCCCCTTTCATCTTGCTGGCGTGCCGCTGGTCAACTTCCTCACCGCCCCCTTTTATCTCTTCGACGCGATGGACACGCTCGACAAGATTCACCGCCTGAGCCTGGTGCCCCTGACCCGCGCCGCTATCCGCATCATTGCTTCGACTCACGGTGTGAGCGCGGCCGCGATGCGCGAAAGCGCCGCCGCTCCCTCGCCTCGGTAACGCGGCGCAACTAGACTTGGCGCATGAGCGGGTTCACGTCATGAGCTCCGATCGCGCCCGCGTCGCCGCCAATACCGAGCGCTTCTCCGGCTTCGCCGAACTCTACGACACGCACCGGCCGAGGCCGCCCGAAATCATCGTAGATCTCCTAACGCAGTTGGCCGCAAAGCAACGGCCAGTGGTCGTCGATCTCGGCAGCGGCACCGGACTTTCGACCCTGCTGTGGACGCGAAGCGCCGCCGCGGTCGTCGGCGTCGAGCCGAATGCCGACATGCGCGCGCAGGCCGAGCGTCGCGCGGCCGACTCCAGTGCGGGCGCCGTCAGGTTTATCGAGGGGCTCTCGACCGCGACCGGCCTCCCCGACCGCTACGCCGACATCGTTACATGCTCGCAGTCGCTGCATTGGATGGAACCGAACGGCACCTTCGCCGAGGTTGCGCGCATTTTGCGCGACGGCGGCGTGTTCGCCGCCTACGACTGCGACTGGCCGCCGACGCTCAACGCTGAAGCCGAGCAGGCTTACAACGCATGCCGAGCGAAAGCGGAGGCGCGCGAGCGCTCGATTCGCCTGGCGCCGGAGGTTCATCAATGGAACAAGGGCGGGCATCTGGAAAGGATGAAGCAGAGCGGGCGGTTCCGTTACGTGAAGGAGGTCGGGCTTCATCACGTCGAGAATGGCGGCGCGGAGCGGCTGGTCGGGCTCGCGCTTAGCCAGGGCGAGATCGCCACGCTGCTCAAGCACGGCATCGGCGAGGATGAGATCGGGATTACAGCGTTGCGCGAGGCGGCGCGCCACGCTCTCGGCGACTCGATCGTGCCGTGGTTCTGGAGCTACCGGCTCAGGATGGGCGTGAAGTGACCGTCGAAGCCCGGCGGGCTAGCCCGCACGGGCGCCGACGCGCTCACTGTGCGCCCCGTCATTGGAGATGCGCAGCGGCACTCGCGGAAAAAGGCGCGCCGATAGCGGCAGCGCCGTCGAAGAACTCTTGCAGGTTCTCTTGGTAGCGATAGAACAGGTCAGTATCGAGCTGGTTGTCCGAATCCACATGTAACGGAGTATCCATCAAGGTCAGCGTATTGAGGGTGTGCTCGAGATCGGCGTGCCCGTTCGCGACGATGTTGTTGATCATTTCGCGCCAGGCTGCATACGGACCCTCCACCACGATTGCACCCCTTGCCGCATTGCTCGGACTCGCTATGCGCCTCGTGCGGACGCATCGGTAGCCGGCGAAGACGATCTCGTAGCACTCGACGCGATCGGGGTAGTCGATCTTCACCACCAGCGTCATGTCCACCGTGCCGAGGCGGCGCAAACGCTCCGGATCGCTATTGGCTCGCTCGCGCAACGCTTCGAAGAACTCCACAGATGGGAACAGATTCATGGTGCTTGCCTCCTTGGGACGCTCGTCAGTTCCACGCGCTGCGCTTACAGCGGCAATTCGAAGGGGATCGCGAGCCGCGAACGCCGCTCGATCCCCGCCATCTTGAGCCGGTACAGGTATTCGTTGATCTGTTTCTTGAAGAGGTAGCCGAGTTTCTGGAAGCCCTCCTCGATATGCTCCAGCCCGCCGCCGGCCAGGATTGCGCGCGCCTCGACGGTGTCCTGGGTCTGATTGAGGCTGAAGGTCGCTTCCTCGCCGCGGCTCAGGATCTCGTGGATCTCTTCCTCGCGCTCGGGATGTTTTTCGAGGAAATACTTCAAGTGCATCGTGCCGTAGGCGACATGGCGCGCCTCATCCTGCATGCAAAGGCGGAAGATCTTCTTCTCGACCGGCGTCAACGCGAACATCTCGCCGTTGCGGAACAGGGTCAGCACGAAGCCCTCGCCCAGGATGTGCATCAGCGCGCTGCCGGTCGTGAAGTTGGGCGCCTCAAGGATCACTCGCAGCAATTGCTCCGAGTCCGGCGATGAGCGCAGCAGGCCGCCGCCATTGGCCAGCGCCCGCTTGCGGAACACCTCCATGTGGCGCGCCTCGTCGAAAATCTGCGAGGCGAGAAAGCATTTGACCTCGTGGAAGTCGTGGTTGATGTGCCACAGCCATTTGGCCGGCATATCGCCCGCGACGAACTCCACCTCGGCCAGATTGGTGCATACCTGGCACATCGCCTTTTCCAGGTCCTCGCGCTGCGGCTTGAGCTGATCCCACGGGATATCGCGCGCCGAGCTCCATTGACGCGCCACCGCCTCGTCATACAGATGGGCAACGTTGTCGGCCCAGACGAGCGACTTGTCATTGATGTCGTAGCAGCCGAGCGAAGGCATATCGTCGGGGATTTCGGAGCCGCGCGGCGCCATGCTCCCGTAGTGAGAGCCCTCGTCGGGAACCTTACCGTAAGAGCCGACATGGTTGATATCTTCCAGGCCGAGCCCGCGTTCGTCACGCGGAGTGGCTCGTACTCCCCATCCAGCTGGATTCGCGTTCATCCAGCCCAGATCCAGTTTGCCCTTGCGCACTTCACTCAAGGTATCGAGTGCGCGCTCGACGCTCTCACTGACATGTGACATCGGGAATTTCTCCTCGCCGGACATCTTTCCGGCAGCGATGGGACGGCTTGGATATGGGCAAGCACTAGCTGTGCCAGCTTCACGACGCCGCAAGCGGCGAAAAAATCGGCGAAAATTCCGAGCCTACCAACCGTTCGGTCGATATTTGATGCCGGCCGGGACAGCGCTCGGTGTTGCTGATCGAATCACACTGCATCCGTTGGAGCCGATGCGCGCGTCGATTTGCGGCGATCGCGGCAAGGTGGCTCTTGCTCCTAGACTTGGACCAGCACACCGTTGTGGATCAGAAAACTCAGCACGTTGGCGGCAAGGCGTTGTGACTCCTGGTCCGGGTTCTGTTCGCGAAACTCGCGAATCTTTTGAGCATAATAGGCGCGCCATTTTAAGCTGATTACCTGCTCGCCGTCTGACTTCCGAACCCGAAAGCATCGCGCGATAATCGCATCGGGATCCTCGCCCACGAATTCACAGAAGCGCGCGAGCGCTTGCAGCTTGTCCGGCTCTTCGGCGATCGGGTCGCCGCCCCACTGATCGCTCAGATCGCGCCGCCAGGTCCTGACTGACTCGTATGCTTCGATCGTTTGCCCGGTCATCATCGATACTCCAGAGGTTCAGGTCTGCCTCGAGAAAATGTGAACCGACATCGCCGCGGCGTCGCGTCCCAGGAAACCGCCGCCGTTTTCGGTGAGTCCAACGCGCGCGCCCTCCGCCTGACGCTCACCGCATCGCCCGCGCAGTTGATCGACGATTTCCACGATCTGCGCGATTCCGGTGGCGCCGATCGGATGGCCCTTCGAGAGGAGTCCACCGCTGGGATTCACGACGTGGGCGCCGCCAAGCTCCATCGTTCCTCTCGCGAGAAACTCGGGACCCTCACCCCTGCCGCAAAGCCCGAGTTCCTCGCATGCGATGAGTTCCGCAGGCGCGGCGGCATCGTGGACCTCGAGCACGTCGACGTCCGACGGCGCTACACCAGCGATTTCGTAAGCGCGCTTGGTCACGCGCTCGAGCGCGGTGGGTTCGTCGGCGGTGCGATCACGCCCCGAAAAGATTACAGACGCGCGCACCTCAACCGGCGTCGGGATACCCATACGCCGTGCGTACTTCTCCGACATGAGAACTGCCGCGGCTGCACCATCTCCGATCGGCGAACACATCAACACGGTCAGCGGCGGCGAGACCTCGCGCGCGGCAAGCACCTGCTCACGTGTGACGCGTTCGTGGAACTGTGCCTTTGGATTCAGCGCGCCGAAGGCATGACTCTTCACGGCGATATCGGCAAAAGTTTCCGCGGTCGCACCGCTTATCTTCATGTACTCGCGCGTGGAAGCCGCGTAGATGTCCATGAAGAACGATTTTTTTTCGCCGCCACTCTCGATTCCCGGTTTCTTGTCGCCTGATTCCATTCGGGCCTTGAGTTCGCGAAGCTGCTCCAGGTCAACGGCAGTGCCGATCGCCCTGAACGTGAGAGCTTTATCGGGATGCGTCATCTTCTCGGCGCCGACAGCGAGCGTGACGTCGTAGAGTCCCGATTGAGTCGCCATCCACGCGAGATGAAACGCTGACGACGCCGAGGCGCACGCGTTCTCGACGTTGAACAGCGGGACGCCAAGGATTCCGGTGTTGCGAAGGGCAACCTGCCCGCGGATCATTTCCTGACCGGTGATCAATCCGGCAATCGCATTGGAAAAGAAAACCGCCTCGACGTCCTTCGGCGCGACGCCGGCGTCCTTGAGCGCGTCGCCCACCGCTTCTTCGGCCAATGAGCGCACGCCGCGCTCGGAATACTTGCCGAAGCGCGTCATCCCGACGCCGGCGACTGTTACACGTTCCCTGTTGGACATATCGATTCTCCCTGTCATGCGCGGGCGACGTTGATTCCCGCTTTTTCTCGATCCCACGCGTTGCCGATTCCGCGCTGTTTGAGTGCGGCGTACTGGATTCGTTGCGTTCCCGTCTTGGGAAGCTCGTCGACGACCTCGACATATCGAGGGATGGCGTAGTAGGCCATTCTTCCGCGACAGAACTCGATCAGCTCTTCGGGCGCGAAGCGCACACCATCTCTCACAACGACTGCGACTTTGACTTCATCCTCGCCGAGCTCGGAGGGCACCGCGTACGCGGCCGATTCGAGCACCGCGGGATGCTCGTTGACCACGGTTTCGATTTCCCAGGCGGAAATGTTCTCCCCGCGCCGGCGAATCGACGCCTTCTTGCGGCCGCTGAAATAGAAAAACCCGTCGTCGTCGGTCCTGGCGAGATCGCCGGAATGAAACCATCCGCCTCGATACGCCTCGGCGGTGGCGTCGGGAAGCTTGTGATATTGACTGAGCTGCCCCTTCGGATGACGGAAGACCAACTCGCCCACCTTGCCTGCAGGGAGCGGATTGTCGGCGTCATCGACCACCTTGAAATCCACGCCGCCCACCGGCTTGCCCATCGAGCCGACCCGTCCGGTGTCGTTGAGCAGGAGTCCCGGCGAATCGACCATGCCGTAGAACTCGACGATCTTCACGCCAAACCGATCCTCGAATTCCTTCCACGCGCTTGGCGGGCAGGCCGCCGAGAGCACGCCGCGCACGTTATGCTTTCGATCGTCGGACCGTGGCGGCTGCTTGAGCAGGATCGAGAGCATCCCGCCGAGCGTGTTGAATTCGACCCCGTCGAATTTGCGGCAGTCGTCCCAGAACCGCGACGCGCTGAAGCGCTCGCCCAGCGCGAATTTCGCGTCGAGCGTCATCGAGCCGAACCCCGAGATCATCAGCGCGTTGCCGTGGAACAGGGGCAGCGCCGTGTACATCGTCTCGCCCGGCTTGACCCCCGTGGCGGCAAGGACGGCGGCAAGAGAGAAGCCATCTGACCCACTGGCGACGACGCCCTTCGGCGGTCCGGTTGTCCCGGACGTGTACATCATGCCGCCGCCGCCCGCGTGTTGGCCGACCTCTACTTGCGGCTCGCGAGCGGGATGATCGAGCAATCGCTCCAGCGTCCAATCGACTCCGTCTCCTGCTTTGCCGTCCGCGACCACCGTGCGCCGGAGACTCGGCACGGTAGCCTTGACCGCCATCACCGCTTCCCTGAGCGGCTCTTCAAAAATGACCGCGGTTGAATCCGAATCCGCGAGAATGTGATGCAGCGTGGCGCCGCGTTGCGAGGTGTTAACGGGAACGCTGACGGCGCCGATAAATCCGATGGCAAAATGAAGCCAGAGAAATTCCGGCCGGTTGCCCATCATGATCGCGACGCGCTCGCCGGGATGGATACCCAGTTCGAGCAGGCCATTGGCGGCGCGTTGGATATTGTCGAGCACCTGCTGCCAGGTGAAACGCTCGTCCTTGAACTTGAGCCAGACCTCGCCCGGGTGCTGCGCGACGCGATGCCTGATCAGTTGCTCGATCGGTCCTTGAAGACGCGCCATGTTGATTCCTCCGCGATTCCGGCGCGGCTACGCCGCCGCGTGTGCGGTCACGCCGTTGTGACTCAGAATTTGGCGTGCGCCCGCGAGGCTCAGGACATCGGTAGTGCCGTCCTCGATCAATGAAGCGCGTGCGTCGCGGAAAAGTTTTTCGATTCCATACTCCTTGCTGAGGCCATTGCCGCCGAATACCTGGAGTGCGTCGCTCGCAACTTCGAACGATGCCTGCGTGCAGAACGTCTTGGCCGCGATCGCATGCTCCAGCGACGGCGTCGTCGAGGTCTGGTTGTAGATCATCACTGCGCGTGACAGCGCCCGGCATGCCTCGACCTTCGTAAACATCTCGAACAGATGCTTCTGTACAAGTTGATGCTCGCAAATGGCCTGCCCGCCCTGCACGCGCTGCTTCGAGTACTCGAGCGCTTCCTCGTAGGCAGCGCGTGCCACGCCCGTGAACGCAGCCGCCATAGCAGAGTTGGCAAAGGTGAGAGTCCGTTCGAGTTCGAGCTCGTAGCCCGCGCTCTTTGTCAGCATCCAGCTACGGGGAATCCTCACATTGTCAAAATAAATTTCGCCTTGATTCAGCGCGCGCTGGCCGAGCTTGTTGAGCGGCTTGCCCTTTGACACGCCCGGCAGATTGAGCGGGACGAACGCGATACCGCCGCCCGCCATGCCGGCCTTGGGCTCGGTCGTCAGATAGAGCGCCGCATGAGTTGCGATCGTGCCGTTCGAGACCCACGCCGCCTTCTGTCCATTAATCATGTACGAGTCGCCCTCGGCCCGGGCGACGACCTGACCCGTCACGCGCGGATTGTGGAATTGGGGCGTACCCGGCACCAGTTCATCGGAGCCGTGCTGAGGCTCGGTGATCGCCCAGCATCCAATCATGCCGCCCTCGCGATCGGCGATGAAGGGCTTGACGAAGTTTTCGTAGAGCTCCGGATTGCCGCTCGCGGCGGCGGCAGAAAACGGGAAGCTCGTGGCCAGAAGGCTTATGGCCAGATCGCCCGCGCCCCAGGCCATCTCCTCGATCAGCACGTGCATTCCGAGCCCACGCAGTCCCAGTCCGCCGATTTCCACGGGAAGGCCGGCGACGTGGTAACCCAACTGGTATGCCTGTCTGAAAACCTTTCTTAGCGGCGAATCGAGCGCGATCACCTCGCGCGGGTCGGTCATCCGGTCGAGCACTGTGGCCGCCGGGCGAACGACGTCCTTGGCGAAGCGATGAACGCTCTCTTTGACGGACTCGATATCTTTAGGGAATTCGACATTTAGCTCGCGGTAGATGTCCATTCTTCGCTACCCCCGATTGTTGTTCTGACGGGTGCGAAATGCTTTGCATACCTCGTGCCTGAAATGAACGATCGTTCAGTGAACCTTGTTTCACTCATCGGTGTGTAGCCGATCGCCTCAATGGTTCCTTTCGGGACACTCAAAATGGGGTGGCGCTCTCTAGGCGAACAAGGATCGCGGGTCTATAAGCTGGAACAAGGATCGCGCACGGTACTTGCGTGATAGCGCGGACGGCAAGGAGGTTCTAATGGCAAAGATCGATGGCGGCGAGATGCTGGTTCGGACCCTTGAGCACGAGGGCGTACGCGAGATTTTCACGCTCCATGGCGGCCATCTCGATGCGATTTATGCCGCCTGCGCTGCACACGGCTTCCGCGTGATCGACACTCGTCACGAGCAGGCGGCGGCCCACATGGCTGACGGATGGGCGCGCACGACCGGGCGTCCGGGCGTCGCCATCGTGACAGCGGGGCCGGGTGTCACGGACGCAGTCACTGGAGTCGCCAACGCGTTCATGGACTCGATCCCGATGATTCTGATCGGCGGCCGAAGCCCACTCGCCGACGATGACAAGTTGCCGCTGCAAGCGGTCGATCAGATGGGCATCCTGCGGCCAATCACCAAGTGGGCGCGCAGCGTCACGCATACTGAGCGGATTCCGGAATACCTCGCCGCCGCATTCCGCCATGCGACCTCAGGCCGCCCCGGGCCGGTCTTCCTCGAGCTGCCGATTGACGTGCTGTTCGCGCGCGTTGATGAGGAGCGAGTCGAGTTTCCGAAAAATTATCGGCCCAAGGACCCCGCCGGTCCGGGCAGAGCCGCGCTCGCGCAGGCGCTCAAATGGCTGCGCGAGGCGAAGCGCCCGGCTATCCTCGCCGGCGGCGGAGTATGGTTCGCGCAGGCCGCGGCGGAGTTGACGCGCTTTGCCGAGCTTACCAACACCCCCGTGATGACCAACGCCAAGGCGCGCGGCTCGATTTCCGAGGAGCATCCGCTATGCTTCGGCGGCTTCGGCGCGATTCATCTCCATGCGAAGAGCGGCGGCAATGCCGATCTCGTAATCCTGCTCGGCACGCGGATTGGGCTGTTCACCGGCGGGCGCAACTCGGTGATTCCGTCCGATGCACGCGTGGTCCAGGTGGATATCGAGCCCGAGGAGATCGGGCGCAACCGGAATATTGAACTCGGCATCGTTTCCGATTGTGGCGAATTCCTGCGCCAGGTCTGCGAAACGGCGAAGAACGAAAAATTCGATCGTCACGAGGAATGGATCGAGCGGTTGAGCGCGGTTCGCAACGGGATGCGCCATCGCTTCGACGATGTGCTCAAAGACGGACCCGGCCCGATTCATCCGGCGCGAATGGTGCACGAGATCGCCAAGACCTTGAGCACCGACGCGATTGTGGTCGCCGACGGCGGCGAGACCGCCGCCTGGATGTCGAACGCGTGGACGGCGCGCCACCCGGGACGATTCCTGACGCACGGCTATCTCGGATGCCTGGGAACCGGCCTCCCGTTCGCACTCGCGTGCAAGGCCGCACATCCTGACAAACAGGTTTTCTGCATCGTCGGCGACGGATCGGCGGGCCTCAATTTCTCGGAATTCCATACCTCCGCAAAGAACAACCTGCCGATCACCGTCGTAATCAACAACGACCAGCAATGGGGGATGTCGAAGCATGGGCAGGAGCTGATGTGGGGCAAAGGCCGCACCATGGCGACCGAGCTTGGGATGGTTCATTACGAACGCGCGGCTGAGGGGCTAGGCGCCCAGGGCGAACTGGTCGAGCGCGCGGCGGATATCGCGCCGGCGCTCAAGCGGGCACTCGATTCGGGACGGCCCGCCTGCCTCAACATCGTCACGGACCGCGACGTGATCGAGCCGGGCACTCTCGCGATGTACAGCGCCGGCCTTTCCGGACCAGCGAAGGAAAAGCCCAAGCCCGACGCCGGCGGAGAAACTACGCTGCCCTACTACGGCAAGCGCAAGCTGGATTGAAGAGAGTGTCTCCAAAGGATTTCAAGACTGGTTCCATTGGAGACATTTTTTGAGACGCAAGAAGCTGCTTATGATGCCGTCGGAAAATCCGGTTGCGTAAGCTCCGCAAACAGTCATTTCGCAGCCGCTGTTGATTGGTATGGCCCTTGCCTTACTCCGATGGGCGCTTTAGTCGGGGGGAAAGGAAAGGAAAATGGACAGACGGAAAACCGCGACTTGCACCGACCTCGACTTGCTGAATCGGTTGGAATCTTTGTCGTTTCTTTCGCCCTTGGCACTCAACGACCTCGTGAGCCGCCTCAACCCTGCAAATTTCAAAAGAGGTGCTCTCATCCTCCCTGAAGAGTCGCTCGCGGCTGGTGTCCATGTCCTGCTGAAGGGGGTGGCGAGGATCACTTGCATGAACCCGGCTGGCCAGCGCGTAACCATCGCCTTGCTTGCGCCCGGTCCGATCCCTCAGTTTGTTTCTCTCTCCGTCAACCGGTGGCATTTTCGATGCGAGGCTCATAGCGATTGCAGGGTCGGTAGTGTGAGCTGGGACCAATTCGACGTCATCACCAGGGATGTGCCCAGATCTGATTTAAGAGAATTCCACGAAAACAATCTGATGCAATGGTATCGCTTCTTCGGAGGGAGCCTCGTCCTTCGCGAGCGTCTTTTACTTACACTTCTTCAATTGTGTTCGATCTTCGGAGTCACAGAGTCACGCGGCACCCTCTTGCGAGTCGCCTTCAGCCACAAGGACTTGGCCGGCCTGGTGGGTGCGACACGGCCAAGAGTCACCGAACATATTGCCGCATTCGAGCGTGAGCGTCTGCTTATTCGTCAAGGCCGGCAGATGATTGTGCGCTTGGATAAGATCGAGCGTTCGATCAGCAACCCACCGCATAAAACGCATGGCTCATTTACAAGAGCTGGGGCACAACCTCAATTTCCGAGAGTAGGTCACCTGCATAGCCAAAGGTCGAATCGCAATTCGCCGGATGCCCGAATTGAAATGAGAGAATAAGGCGGAAATCGGGGCAAAATGAAAAACGGATCTATCGGCAATCGGAGAGTGACGATCCGGATCGCGCGCGTGTAGGAGGAGTCATCCGGTCAAGGAGGCATATAAATCCCATGCCTTGCGATACGCGCCTCTTGACCTTTAACGAAATGCTGAGGGTTGCGACGGAACAAGTGTCAGCAAGCGACCGGCGTTTGACCCAATGCCGAATACGGATCGAAAGAGCAGCGGCCGAGGCTAAGGCCGCCCAGGAGCGCCTGGACCGGGCCATCTTCGATGAAGCACAAACACGCCAGGCATACATCGATTGCCTGAATTATCTGAATACTCTTCCAGACAATGGTTCGCCGCCGATGCGGGAAAAATTGACCGGCCTCTTCAATGCGAATGCGCAAGCAGTTCTGGATACGGCTTCAGCGCGCGAGACTGTCAGCATCTTTCAAAAGGCACTGAATGAAGCGACCACCGACTTTGCCTTTGTGCAGGATGCGCAGAGAAAGATCGCAGAAGAGAAGAATATTATCACAAGCGAAATCGCTAAATTGAGCAGCCTGAGTCCTTGAATGACGCCCTGGTGCCGCATTAAGCGCGCCTTCGGCTTTTGATAGCTCTCAAAACGGCGACCGGAGGACAATGTCGCGCCGCGAAAGAAGCCGCAGAGCCCGGCGGTGACGCGAAACTGCCCTGCCTACGATGGCAAGCGCAAGCTGGATTGACGAGATGGCGGGGCGTGCAGGTGCTCGAGCTGGGCGGCCGAATGCAGATAGGCTTTGGCGTCGCGGATCGCGCTCGCGAAACACGTCGACCCGTCGAAATAGCGAATCTTGTAGTGGCAACATTCGCGCCGCAGGTATTCGCTGAAGGTGCGAAGCTCACCGATCAGATTGAGCAGACGAGCATCGTCGAGTTCCTCCGTCCAGTCTATTCCGCCCGCGGCATGCTCCCGAATCGCGCGCAGCTTCTTTACCGGATCCACGTCCGCATAGCCGATGAAACATGCCTTGATGCCGGTGTTAGTACTGTGACCGAATTCAATCAAATGCTTGGGTAAAATCACGTCGCCTTCTAGCAGGAGATCGTCGCCGCTCTGCACTACATCGCTGGCGACCTTGCGAATCGTCGGCCAAACTATTTCCATCCGCTTCAGCGCAGGATCGCTCACCCGCATTCCAAGTTCAGGCTGCGCGCTCGCCAAACTGGCGATTAGAGTGTCAATCGAAAAGTACGGGACTCCATGCTCAGCGAGCATCCGTCGCGCAACCGTGGTTTTCCCCGAACGCGGAGCGCCGCCAATCATGTAGAGCATTTGCCTTTACCTCGCGATCGCGTGGAGGCTGCCGCAATTTTAAGCAAGGTTTCTGCCAAAGATCGATGTCAAAAAAACCAGTGCACCGAAGGGTATTGAGTCCTGAGCATATCTCCCAAAGGATCGATAATGTATCCGAAAGACTCACGCGTGATTCGTTTCGCGCCACCGTGAAACACGTATCGCCGCACAACTTGCGCCGGTCCGGCTCAAGACAATTCCCTAAACCTGGAACATTGAATTTTTTCTTCTTTGACTCTTCAGGCATAATTTGGGCGTCATGCAAACAACAAACGCCCTCCGCCGCCAGCCGCTCCTGATCTACGACGGCGATTGCGGGTTCTGCGTCTACTGGGTGCGCTATTGGCAGAGACTCACAGGTGACCGCGTGACCTATGCGCCTTACCAGGAAGTCGCCGCACAATATCCGGAAATTCCTCTGGCCGCATTCCAGCGCGCCGTCCAATACATAGCGCCCGACGGGAAAATCGCGAGCGGCGCCGAAGCCGCTTTCCTTACCTTAAGTCACGCGAACGGCAAAGGCTTCTGGCTGACGCTTTATCGGCATCTTCCCAGTTTTGCTGCGATTGCCGAGCGCATGTACCCGATTGTCGCTTCGCACCGTTCCGCACTTTACCGCCCCAGCCTGTGGTTATGGGGGCGCGACTATGAACCACCGCGTTTCGAGCTGATTTCCTGGTTGTTTCTCCGAGCCATTGGACTGATCTATCTTGTTGCCTTCGTTTCATTTGGCGTGCAGGCGTTGGGATTGATCGGCAGCCACGGAATTCTGCCGCTATCCGAATTCGCCGGCGCCGCCCGGAGCCAGCTCGGCTTGGCAAGCTACTGGCAAGTCCCAATGGTGTTCTGGCTGGACCAAAGCGATTTCGCCATTCGGGCCACTTGCTGGGCGGGGGCGGCGCTGTCGCTGCTCCTGATTTTCAACGTTCTGCCGCGTTTAAGCCTATTCTTTCTCTATACGCTCTATCTCTCGCTGTTTTACGCGGGTCAGACTTTCATGGGCTTTCAGTGGGATGCGCTTTTGCTCGAATCTGGCTTTCTTGCGCTTGTTCTGAGCATGGCGACAAGGCCGGGGATCTGGCTGCTGCGATGGCTGCTGTTCCGCTTCATGTTTCTTTCGGGTGCGGTAAAGCTCCTGAGCGCCGATCCCACGTGGGCTAACCTCTCCGCGCTCGCCTACTATTTTCAGACCGCGCCGCTGCCGACACCGCTGGCCTGGTACGCCCATCACCTGCCGCAGGCTGTGCTCACAGCGTCAACGGTGGCGACGTTTGTCATAGAACTGGCGCTGCCGTTTTTGATTTTCTTTCCACGGCGGCTGAGGTTCATCGCGGCATGCGGCACTTTGTTCTTGCAGGTGGTGATCCTTCTCACCGGCAATTACGCTTTTTTCAATCTCCTTACGATGGCCTTGTGCCTGGTGCTGTTTGACGATGCCGCGCTGCGCAAGGTTCTTCCTGCTCGCGTGACCGGGTTCGTGCAACACCAAGTCCGCGATGTCAACCCGGGGAAAATCGTTTCTTATGTCGTCGCAGCGTTCGCGCTGTTGATTGTGCTAATCGGTCTTGCACAGCTTGATGCGGTGTTCAGCGGCCGAATCTCAGCCCCGGCCGCGTGGGTCAACGAACAAATCGCGCCGCTGCGTCTCGTCAATACCTACGGTCTGTTCGCCGTGATGACCACGACCCTACCGGAAATCATTGTCGAGGGCTCGGATGATGGCGTCCATTGGCGCGAGTACGGGTTTAAATACAAACCGGGTGACGTCATG
The DNA here is from genome assembly GCF_035272065.1 of Binatus sp. (SeqCode). Classification (GTDB taxonomy): domain Bacteria; phylum Desulfobacterota; class Binatia; order Binatales; family Binataceae; genus Binatus. The sequence continues at coordinate 16,117 of NZ_DATEQZ010000059.1, read as the reverse complement.
CGGCGGCCGCGATGGAACTTTCCGCACCAGCCGCGCCTTGACTGGCAGATGTGGTTTGCCGCCCTGGGGACGGCCTCGGAAAGTCCCTGGTTCTCGCTGTTCTTGCAGCGGTTGCTGGAAAATTCGCCGGAGGTGACGGCGCTGCTCGGAGTCAACCCGTTCCCTCATAAGCCGCCTCTCTATGTGAGGGCCTTGCTTTACGACTATCGCTATTCCAGCCCTGAAGAAAAAAGAACCACGGGCGCGTGGTGGGTGAGGCAGCCGGAAGGAATCTATTATCCCGCGATAGCTCTCGGGTCGTGAGTTCCCTCGAGGAATCACGGTTCAGCGTGCGTGCTTTCGCTACGACTTATTCCTTGTTCCCGACGAAATCGGGTTTGCGCTTCTCGACGAACGCCTTGACAGCCTCCTGATGATCTTTGGTGTTGAAGGTCATCATCTCGTAAGCGAGCGAGGCGTCCATGATCAAATTGGACTGCTGCTTGAGCCACTTGTTGACGGCCAGCTTGCTCCATCGAATCGCCAGCGTCGGGCCATCTGCCAGTTCCTGCGCGAGCTCGCGCGCCTTGGGCATCACCTGCTCCGGCGCAACCGCATAGTTCACCATACCGATACGGCCGGCCTCGGCGCCGCTAATGAAATTTCCGCGCATCAGGAATTCCTTGGCGCGATGCGGGCCGATTAGCAGCGGCCAGATGACCGCGCCGCCGTCGCCGGCGACGATCCCGACTTTGACGTGCGTGTCGGCAAAGCGCGCCTTTTCCGAGACGACGGTGATATCGCAAAGCAAAGCGAGCGTCGCGCCCAAGCCGATCGCGTCGCCGTTGATGGCGCCGATGACGGGTTGCTCAACGTCGAGAAAATTGTCAACCAACCGGCGCCCGTTGGAAGCCGTAATCGGACCGCGTCCCCGGCCTTTCCCCTTGCTGCCACCTTGCACGAGACTTCCGCCGGCCATTCCCTTCACGTCGCCGCCCGCGCAGAAAGCGCGTCCAGCGCCGGTCAGGATGATCGCGTTGACGTCGCGATCGGCGCGCACGTCGATCCAGATCTGCTCCAATTCGTGATGAACTACGTTGTTAACCGCATTGAGCGAGTCGGGCCGGTTGATCGTGATCGTCGCGACGCGCTCCGCCACTTCGACTTTGAGGAATTCGTAATCGCTGTAGTCGGTAGCCATGATGACAAAACCTCCTGCTGCTGCGTAGGACGCCGCTCCATGCGGGCGCGAAACGACCCCTCGCGTTACTTTTTCGGCGCGATATCGATTTCTTCGTCGAGGCCCATCCCTTTAATCGATGCCTCGAAGCGATCCTGCATCCGCGCGTCATCGTCGTTGAGCTCGCGCGTGTAGCAGCAATACTCGAGCTGCATCCCGTTGGGATCCTTGAAGTAGATGGATTTCGCCCAGTCATGGTCAACGATTTCGCTGACCTTGACGCCCTTGTCAAGCAACTCGCTGCGCTTCTGTTCGAGCGCCGGCACACTGCCGGTTTCGAAAGCGAAGTGATAGAACGCGCTCGGCACTCCAAGCCCGCGGTTGATGCCTGCGTCGTATTCGGCGGGAACGCCGGGGACCCCGCGCGCTTCCATGAAGGCGATCAACTGATCGCGTCCCGTATCGAAAAAGATGTGGCGAATCTTGCCGCCCTCTTTCACCGCGATCGTGTCGCAGCGCACCGGCTTGAAGCCAAGCACACCCTCGTAGAACTCGCGAGTCTTGTCGAGGTCCAGCGTCGAGAGCCCGATGTGGGAGAATCCCTGATGCGACATTAGTCTCCTGCACCTCCTTGCCCGATTGGTTTGCTTGTAACATTTGTGCGTCCGTCTGGTCGAGGTCCTGATCTACTGGCTGGAATTTGTGCTAGGGACAACGTTATCCATGTCCGAAATCCGCGACATTATCGACTCTTACGACTCAGTAATCGTGCGTGCCTACGTTACCGTTCGGTTCTACATCTTGCGGCAAAGATTTCTTGCCGAGATCGGTCAGTATCTCCCGGCCACGGGGCTGATCGTTGATATCGGATGCGGGTTCGGATTGTTCGCGCTGTTTTTCGCCCTCTCCGAGAAAGGCCGGGTTGTGCATGGCTTCGACCTCAACGACGAACGGATCGAAATGGCCCGCGCCGCCGCATCGAAGCTTGGCGCAAACAATGTGCAGTTCCAGCATGGCGACGCCCGTCACTTGCCGCCCGCGCAGAAGTTCGACGCCGCCTACATGCTCGATATCGTTCATTACATTCCACCCGAGTCGGTACCGACGCTCATCAACTGGGTACGTCAGCATCTGTCGCCGGATGGCGTTTTTCTTATTAAGGACGTCGCCGACCGCCCCTGGTACAAGCGGCTGTTCACGTGGGTACTGGACAAGCTGATGGACTATCGGACCCCGGTTCATTACTGGGCTCCGGACCAACTGATGGCACAGCTTCGCGCAAGCGGCTTCAGCGTCCATCACCACAGCATGGTGGATTTTCTGCCTTATCCCCACGTGCTCTACATTTGCCGGCCGACTGCCGGCTCCACAGGTTCACTACGAGGGGGCACTTGAAAACAGTAAGTGAAGAAGTTGGAGAGCGAAAAACTGTTCACCACGTCGAAGCGAAGGCTCAACCCCTGTCAGTTCCTTGCGAGACTACGGGCTCTCTGCGGGCGTTTAGCCACGCGGCATCGAAGAACGTGGACTTGACGTCTGTCCACTTGGCAAGACCGATCCAAACCATCGGTACAGCGGTCATGATGAGCGCGTTGAGAATGATCAAATCGCCGATCTTCGTGAAATACAACAACCATGTAAGCGACAACGCGATCGCGAGCTGCCGCAACCAATTGCCCGGCGCTAGAACGAGCGCCGCCGGCAGAAGGGTGGACTGGTGCCACGGATAAAAATCGCTCAGCGCTATCAGAATCGCGATGAGCTGCGCCAGCAAGGCGCCCTGGGCGAAATTCTGAATCGAGGGCCGCGGGTTTTCCGCAAAGCGGACCACACCAGCGGCAAGCAGAATCGCACCTGCGAGCAGATACGCAGCGATCACACCGTGCGTCACCCATCGGTACGCCGCTCCCAACGGAGCCAATCGATTCACAGCGTCAACCACATAGTATGCGGACGACGCCAGTGAGTAGTTCGGACTGAACAGAGTGCCTACAAACATTTGCCATGGCAGCGGCGTCCAATCCCATCGAAATGGAAGAGTGCAGACAACAAAAAGTCCAGCCGCCGCCGCAGCGCTGTAAAGCGCGGGGAACAATCCCCGGCGCCTGACCATGTAGAAAAAAGCAAACGGCAGGATTCCCTCGGCGAAGGGCTTTATCAGCACCGCCGCTACGATCATCGGCAGTATCAGAAAAGGCAGATCCGTCGCAGCAAACCAGATGGCGAGCATGACGAAGGCCGCTGCAAACATGTCGTTGTGAGCGTGTTCCAGCTCATGAATTAAGATCTCCGGGCTCCAAAGATAGAGAAAAAGCGCCAGATCGACGCGCGCCAGGCCGACTCTGATTCCGATTACGCGGATCAGAATCGCTACCGCTGCATATGCTGCCACAGCCGTCAGCTTGAAGAGCATGATCGTGCGCAACAGGTGACCTCCACCGATCGCGACGACCAGCCGGGTGTAGAGCGTGAAGAGAGAACCATACAAGGAAGGCATCTTCACCCAGGCCTTTGCGAACATTGGATCATGCTGCCAGCCGGGTGCGGCCGAGATGAGACGGGTGTACGGATTCAAGCCGTAATGATGCTGCATCCAGCCGATATTCACGTAGAGGTACAAGTCGCGCGAGTCGAATCGCGGCAGCACCAGGCCGAGGAGGGCGAAGATTCCGCCGAAAATTACGACCGTTGGCAGGGCCCTGGGACCCGCCACTCGCATCACGAGGTAGCCGCGCCAGTAAACGCCTGCCATCAGAAGCAACTCAAACCATCGGCTCAACTCGGATACTGGTTTGCCGGTGTCTGTGATTCGGCCTGACCCCAGAGCCGCAAACGCGAGCGCCATGAGCAACCCCAGGCCGGCTAGTTGCCGTCGCGGGGCGCCGACCGAAGGCTCTTGATGCTCACTCAACTCGGCAGAACCCCGCGGTGGTCGCTGAGGCGGTTGCGGTGGAAGAAATTGATCATTCGTCCTGTGAAGCGCCCTTCGGCGGGTCGCAACCGAAAATAGGATCTGAACAGCGAATTTGCCAGCCCATGATAATCGTGGTTAGCGTGACGGGAGAAATTGAAAGAAATCTCCGCCATCATCAATCTGGTTCGCGACAAAGACCAAACAACGATGATCGTTTATCAATTGAATTGAGATGCATTCCGCCGAACACTGGATCGACCTCACGTGCCATCCGTCGACACGCCCCTGGGCAGTGCGCGCCGTTCAGGTGTTCGTACGCCGCTCGCCAAGCGCAGAACTCCAGATGACCTTCCGCCTCGACGGAGATATTCCCCGAATCCTGATCCCTTCGCCGGCTTTGCCGCGCATCGGCACAGAGCTCTGGCACCACACCTGCTTCGAGGCCTTCGTCGCGCTGGAAGGGCAATCTGCGTATCACGAGTTCAACTTCGCGCCGTCGGGCGAATGGACCCTCTACGCCTTATCCGGCTATCGCAACGGCGGTCCCATTGCGGACGAAACGATGCGCCCGCAAATCGCCGTGCGCTCTACCGACAGCCGGCTCGAGCTCGACGCCATTGTCCGGCTTGATAGTCTGTCTGCCATCCACCCGCGTGCGGTTCTCCGCATCGGGCTCTCGGCGGTCATCGAGGCGAGTGATGGATTCTCGTACTGGGCGCTTCGCCATCCAACCGACAAACCGGATTTTCACAACGCCGACGGATTCGCCCTGCTGCTTGAGCCCCCAGACCCGCAAAAGAAGTTCTAACAGGGATGAAGTCCCGCATCTTTCTCTTGAGATTGGGTGCAGGGGTCACCCCTGCTCAAGGAAGCATGAAACCCGCGGTGGGTTTCATTAAAATTAATTCTGATGAAGCACGCGCAACCACGAGGTCTCAACCGGCGGCGCGTGGAGCAGCTTCTATCGAAAACGAAGCATCACCGTTCCATCGGCAGCCGAATCGACGTTCTCTCCCGCCGTTTCCTTGGACGTCCCTACAGATCAAATCCGCTGACCGGCTCCTCCGATACACCTGAAGTGTTCACGGCCTCCCTCGATGGATTCGACTGCGTGACATACATCGAAACAGTCGTGGCGCTCGCCCGCGCTTCGAACGTCGATGACTTCGTCGGGTGGCTGCGAAAGATTCGCTATGAACGCGGCCGCATTCAATGGCGACGACGCAACCACTACATGACCCGATGGATTCGCAACAATATACGCGAGGGAATATTCAGGCCGCTTTCAATACCGGCCGTCCCAACACTCATCAGGAAACGCGTTCTGAATATCGTACCGGGACTCGCTCCGCATACGGCTCGCATAAGATGCGTGCCGAAGCGCTCAGCGCCTCGGCTCGAACGCTATGTGCAAACCGGTGATCTGATTTTTTTTGCGTCGACGCGCAAGCATCTCGACGTGTTTCATGCCGGCATCATCGTGCGCGATGGCGAAAGAGTCCTTATGCGCCACGCGTCGCGCAGCCAAGGCTATGCCATGGAACAGGAACTCAGCGAGTTTCTCAAGGCAAATCGGATGGCTGGCGTCATCGTCGTGCGGTCACAACCGTCGTCGCGACGCGCTGCAGTTGGAGGCTAAAGATGACGCCGCTGGCTCAGTTTTGGGGATGAACTTTCCAGCCTGATATCGATGCGTTAGGCGTGCTACTTTGACGGTATGGATAAATGCCAGGATGACCGACACTCGCGTGGCTCGCTCGCAACCGGGCGACTCCCGCTTCCCGTCGAAATGGTTTTTGACGAAACTACCCCTGGTGGTACCTCCGGCTCCAAACCACAACATATGGTGTAGAATCAGCTTTTCGTGAACATCGTCTACCCACAGGACCACTCATCCGCGACTATTCAGCGCGTCCTCGACGCCGCCAATTCCGATGTCCTCTTCCTCGGCGACCCGCGTGTGAACATCGAGCCCGGGCCGCGCCTGTTCGATCGAATGGCGCAGGTCATCCGCGAAGCCGGCGCCGGCTGGGTCTATGCCGACGCAGCAGGCCATCCTCGTATCGACTATCAACGCGGCAGCATCCGCGACGGTTTCGACTTCGGCCCGGTAGTCGCCGTGTCGGTTCAGGCTGCACGTCAGTCGCGAATCGACAGCACCTGGAAACGGGGAGCCCTGTACGACTTGCGCCTGCGGATTTCGGAAAGTCACGCCGTCATCCGGATTCCCGAACCGTTGTACAGCGCGTCGACGATTGACGCGCGGCCGACGGGTGAGAAGCAATTCGACTATGTGGATCTGCGCAATCGCGATTACCAGATCGAGATGGAGCGCATCGCAACGGCGCATCTCAAACGAATCGGCGCCTGGTTGCCGCCCCGCTTCGAGAACGTTCCCGCCGCGGCAGAAAGATTTCCGGTAAAAGTCAGCGTCGTCATCCCGGTTCGCAATCGCGAGCGCACGATTCTCGACGCCGTGCAAAGCGCCCTCACCCAAGGCACCGATTTCGAATTCAATGTGCTCGTTGTCGATAACCATTCGACCGATCGGACGACAGAAATCCTGCGCGGCATCGGCGATTCGCGGGTTAAGCACATCGTTCCCGAACGCCGGGACTTGGGAATCGGCGGATGCTGGAACGAGGCGATTTACTCCACGCACTGCGGACAATACGCCATCCAGCTTGATTCTGACGACCTGTACCTCAACGACGGCGTCCTTCGCCGGATTGTCGCAGAACTTGAAGCTGGACATTATGCGATGGTCATAGGCTCCTATACGATGGTCGATTTTTCCTTGAAGGAGATCCCGCCTGGTCTAATCGATCACCGCGAGTGGAGTCGCGAGAACGGCAGAAACAACGCACTCCGCATCAATGGTCTTGGCGCGCCGCGCGCATTCAACACGTCGGTTCTGCGCCGTATCGGATTTCCGAACGTCAGCTATGGCGAGGATTACGCCGTAGCGTTGCGCATCAGCCGCGACTACGAGATCGGCCGCATCTACCAGTCCGTTTATCTTTGCCGTCGATGGGAAGGCAATAGCGACAGCGCCCTGCCCCCTGAGGTTGCGAATCGATACGATCTGTACAAGGACTGGCTCCGTACTATCGAGCTTCAGGCTCGAGCGCGGCGATGATCCACGAAATAGAAGAACTGTTCAAACGGCAGACGCGTGCATGGCCGCAACTCGCGAAAGGCGTTGCAGGCCTCGCGCGGGCGAAGACACGGCCGCTACGGATCGATTGGTTCGACATCTACGTCCGTCACATTCCCCATCGTATGGCCAGCACAACGGCGCCGGTCGACCGTGAGTCGGTTGCCAAACGCCCCTGCTTCCTATGCGCAGAGAATCTGCCTTCGGAGGAGGAGGGAGTGCGGTTCGATGGGGACTTCACGGTCTACTGCAATCCGTTTCCTATCGTGGATCATCACCTGACAATCGCCCACGGAGAACACGGCTCGCAGCGCATCGCAAACCAGTTCGGAAGTATGCTCGACATCGCTGCGGCCCTCCCCGGATATTTCGTAATCTACAACGGCCCCGAATGCGGCGCGTCCGCACCAGACCACCTGCACTTTCAGGCAGGCTTGCGAGGATTGTTTCCGATCGAGAACGACACGGCTGGAATAACCGGCGTCACTGTTCCGAATTACGGAAGAAATGTGTTCATGCTTCGTGGACGTGATCGATCCGCTTTGATCGATCGAGTGGATCGTGCCATCGCTCTGCTCGCGGAAACGACCGGCAAACGGCCGGAGCCGCTGGTCAACATCGCGGTCTTTCATGAGAGAGGTGAGTGGGTCACATATCTGTTTCCGCGAGGAAAACATCGGCCACAGGTCTTTCACACGGGCGAACTGATGGTCAGTCCGGCATCGATTGATTTGTGCGGAATATTTGTCGTGCCGCTGGCGCATGATTTCGCAAGAATTGCAGGTGATGCGATTGCGGCGATTTTCCGAGAAGTCACTTTGCCTGACGATCAGTTTCAGGAAGTCGCCCGCAAGCTGGAGAGTAAGCCTTGAACGTATCGGTAGGACTGCTCGAAGGACAATCCGCTGTCGAAGTCGAATTGACGGGTACCTTCACTGACACTCTCGGCAAGCCGTACACCCCCGGGCGCCACAGGTTTACTTCAGAAGTTACACTTACTCCGTCGGACCTGGCATCGTGCGCGTTTGCGCTCGACGACGTCACGATCGGAATCGGATTTCATTGGGAACGCAAGGAGCGCCAGGTATTCCGCGGGGCTCTTCGCCTCATGAAACGAGAAGCCCGGCTGACGGTGATCAATGATCTTTCGCTCGAAGACTACGTCGCCAGCGTGATTTCATCCGAAATGAGCGCAAGCTGTCCGCTCGAACTGCTGAAAGCTCACGCGGTGATTTCGCGCAGCTGGCTGTGGTTTCCCAAAGCAAACCCCTCTCACTCAGTGGAATCGCAAAGTGAGAGTCTCGATGCTCACGAAATCCTTCGCTGGTACGGCCGCGAAGCGCATCCGGATTTCGACGTGTGCGCCGACGACCACTGCCAGCGGTATCAGGGCATCACCAAAGCATTCTCGCCAGCTGCAGCCGAAGCGGTTCGCGCGACGGCCGGCGAGTTTCTCTGTTACAAAGGCGCTATCTGCGACGCACGGTTTTCCAAGTGCTGTGGCGGAATAACCGAGCGCTATGCGACCGCCTGGGAACATGAAGATATTCCCTATCTTGAATCTATCTACGACGGTCCGGCGCAATCCTGCTCTTACACTCCTGAGGCATGGATACGTTCAAGCCCGCCTGCTTACTGCAGTACGACCGATTCGGAGCTTCTCTCACGTGTTCTCCCGGGATTCGATCAGGAGACCCGGGATTTTTATCGCTGGCGGGTTGCGTACACGCCCGAAGAACTCGGCGATCTGATCAGCACAAGGCTAGGCGCGGACCTTGGTCCGATTCGCGACATGCAGGCGCTAGCGCGCGGACCTTCAGGCCGAATATTTCGCCTGAAGATCACGGGGCAACGCGACTACCTCATCATCGGCAAGGAACTGGAAATTCGCCGCGCCCTATCGCGGACGCATCTGTACAGCTCCGCATTCGTCGTAGACAAGGAGTCCGGCCGCTTTGTCCTGATAGGCGCCGGCTGGGGCCATGGTGTCGGCCTATGCCAGATCGGCGCGGCGATTATGGCAAATGAGGGCAAGACCTACACACAAATCTTGCAGCACTACTATCGCGGGACCACCGTCAGCGTTTGATGTGCGCCGCGCGCTCATCTGGTGTCCCTACGACTCGCGGCTCATGGAATCGGGCCGAACGTCAGTTGCTACGGTTGATGGATGTTGGTACCAAAGATGTCGGAATCTATTCCACTGACCTGCCCTCAGTTTGAGTAATCAGGGCCGGTTGCGTCCGGACTGCTGCCTGAGTCTTCGGGACCAGCGCCGGTCGGACTAGTACAGAAGTTTGCCGGATTTGTGGTCGAGTAGTTGCAGTCCGAACTATTGGTCGTCAAAGTCCATTTGACATCGTAAGGCGACAATGGTGGCGGAACAGGTCTGGTCAGGCACGCGACGTTCTGCGGCGCCGGGTTCGGAGGACTGTCGCTAGTCTCAAACTTGGACAGTTTAACGCCGAATCCGTAACAACCGCCCGCGGGACAGCTGACATCCTCGGTGGCCCAACTGCAGATACCGTTAGTCTTGGTACATTCGGCCGTTTGAAAAGTCGAAGTCGGAGGTGAGAATATGGAGGCCGCGCATTGACAGTTATCCTGGCCCATCTCCGGGTTGGCGATCCATTGGCAGAACGACGACGGTTGGCATTGGTTTTTCTGCTCGGCGGCGTATTCGGTGGCGAAGTTTGGTAACTTGCTCATGTCCAGAGTGACCGATAGGATACCCGTCGTTTTGTCGTATGACACCTGGTTTTGTGGGAATTGCCCTTCGTCCTTGAAGATGTAAGAGCTTGGCAGGTTTACTTGCGTCAACCAGAGCTGGTTACTGTCTTTCGGATCGAAACCCGTTCCGACGTATATGTCATAGGTCTGCTTCGTGCCGGGAGTATTCGCCGTTTTGGGCTTGGCAAATAGGAGGAAAACGTAATACTTGCCGCCCTTCCGGAAGACGTTCCACAACTTGATATTGTTCTGCGGCGGATTGACCGCCTTCTGTGCCGCCAGGCTTGCACTGGTGTCAATGTAATACCTGCCGTTATTGACCGTAAGACTGCTTCTCTGGAAAGTGGCTTGACCCATCAGCCGGATTGGGACTCCCATCGGCGATTTCTCGATCTCTCCGGGAATCAGGTTTTCTCTGTACAGCGGGACTCCGTAGCAATTTTGATTGGTACAGTCAGCGCTCCAGGGCGAAATAGAGTCCTTCTTGTTCTCGTCGTCGCACTTGGCTCCCGAGGCGGCACAGTTTGGAAATACTACCGTGGTCACATAGTCGTAAGGGCTGGTAACCGCTGTGCCCGCGTAGAGTTTTGGATTACTTATAGAGTTCGAAGGAGTTACGTTCACGTCGGACAGGCACTCCGGAGTCTGCAAGGGTGCATTGAAGAACGGGTCCTGGTTGACCGAGACCGAGCCTACCAGTCCGGTCTGCGCTGTCGGCCCAACAAGCCCGGTCAAAGTCCCGTCGTCGTCATTGAGTTCCGTCTGCCGATCGATGTCGGTAAAACCCGTGAACATCGACGGGTCATAGGTACAGTATCTCGTTTTGGACTGGACTGGATCGCTTACGAAGAGGCCAGTCGGCTTGAATAATGGTTCGATGACGAAGTGGCGAATATCGACATTGTTGAAGAAGAGATTGTCCGAGTGGAAAGCAGGCGGGTAGTAGAACCCGTTTGGTTGTTTCCACGCGATGGCAGCATTAGGTAGATAGCAGACGTTATTGACCGAATCGTACGGCATCCCCAACATCTTGCCGGCCTGCGAATAGACGCTATTGGCGCAATTGTGGTCGGGAGACGGATCTGTGCTGGGTTGAGGGTTGCATCCCAGGATCGGGTCGTTAGGCAGATTCGCGCGCGTGATATCGAGATAGGCGTTGGAATCCTCGTAAGCGGGCCCGTCATAGATGCTGAAAAAGCGCTGGTTATTGGCGAAAGTGGCCAGCGCGAACGAAATGCCGTCGTTCGCGTCGAGACAATAATTGCCGGGCTTGCCGACACCAACTGCTTCCGCGCACGTCAGCTTGGTCCCCGGGTTGAACGGTCCCACGTTCAAGGCAAAACTGTTGGCTGCGGGATCTTGCGTGTTCCCGATAAAGACGTCCTTGCGGGCGAGCGCCCAATGTCCGTTGATGGCGTCGGATTTCGTGTAACCGCCTCCGGTCACGAAAGTAATTCCACCGTTCTGCACATCGGTAAGGGCGCTGTTGATGAACAAGTACCACAACGGCCGCAGCCAGATTGCGGCGAAGTTTGTCGCCTGCCAATTGAACGAGCTGGCGTAGTGGTCGATGTTAGTGATTACGCAGTTCGACTCATCCGTACTGCTACACACTTTTTGCTTGCTGCAATCTCCCGTACCGGGGCATCTGGTGGGGAAACGTCCGCCACCGCCGATATGCGGATAGTAATTGTCGGTGGTGAACCCGTTTTTGTCCGGCGGCATGTTTTTTGAGGACGGGGCCAGATTGTAGTCGAGCGACGAGGGCACCGCTGCCGACTGGTTCAAAACCGGAAACGCCGCGTTGTCTCGATTCGGCCCGATTTGAACGCCATTGCAAGCCGTCGTATTGCCGACTGTCAGAAATGAAGACATCGCGGAAACGCAACTGTTGCCCGTAAAGATTTGCAGTGGCGTAGTGCCCCCGTCAGTCTTCTTGTCTGGCAACTGTTGTTCGGATGCGTAGGACGTCCAGTTCATGTTCCGTGACCCGCCGCTGTTGATACCGGGCAGCAACCAGTAGCAGACTCCGCAGGTGCCCGCGCCGGCAGCCATGTTGTTCTCGAAATCGTTCCAGCCGTTCATGATCCAGAACACGGTCGGATGGTCCCAGTCCGAATGGTAGGGGACCACATCGTCCGAGGGGCCAGTCTGCAGGGGGCCGCCGTTCTCGGGAGGCCGGTCGATGATTGGATAGTCGGGCGCCGCCAGGATGCCCGGGACGTTACGGGGATTCTCAATATTGGTGACCGCAGCGCGCGCAAAGACACCTATGTTGGCATACAGCTTATTGTCGGTCTCGGTGCCATCTTCCAAATAGTAACCGTGACCGATCGACGCATAGCCAACGTTGCGCGCCATCAGCACGCCCTGGGTCGCATGCAGGACGTACCATCGAGTCATCGAATCCCAGACCGAGTTGTCTTTCACGAAAGTAGTGCTTGGAACCTTGCGCGCCATGTGGAAGTGCACCGGGTAGTGACCGAGCTTTCCACCCTGCCCCATCTGGTAGAACTCAACTCCCTGGATCTGAACCTCCTTGAATCCCTGGCGGATTACCATGTGGCCGCCGAACCAGTAGCCCTGGGTGGCCGGGGTTATCGGTGGCGTTGGCGCCGCCGGAAAGGGGGTCGCTACCGTGTCTCCATAGGAATCGATACGAATGCTGCGGGTCAGCAGCGCCACTGCCGCGCGAGTGTCAACCGACGTCCAGCCAGTCGGCGACTGTCCACCAGTGACCTTGCTCAGACTGTAAACCGACGCGTTATGTGGAAACTTCAGCGCCGGCGTGAAGGTCATCTTTCCGGGGCATTTCACAGAGTCGTTGATGCAGTTGATCTGCACCTCCTCGGCATGCCCCGGCAAATAGTCGGTCGAGGCGATGACGATGTTGTCGTTCACCTGCCAGTCCACAGGTTTCGACAATACCAGCGTGTTGGCGCCGGGTTGCAGCACACCCTTATTGCACTGCTTGGCAGGATCGTTCACGCCCGGATTGCAGTTGTTCAGGCGAACCCAACTCGTGCCGGTGTTGGTTGGGTCGCCCATCGTGTCGTAGGTCGCGCCTTTTTTTCCGTAAAGCTGAAGAGTTGCGCCGTAGCCTACCCCTAGTACCTTGTAGCCGTAGTAACCGACCTTCTGGTCGAAGTCGCTGTCGGCGGGCTTACCGTTGTCGAAAGGCAGCGGGTCGTATTGGTAGAAGCAGTCCTCGACACCGCCCTCCCCAAGGTTTTTCGTCTCCTTGCAACCTTTCGGGTACATCTCCATCGAGTCGTTGGATCGCCAGACGTCGTTGCCGTCTTTATTGGGAACGCCGCAAGTCGCGTCGGTCTTGCAGCTCGCTCCCATGCCGCCCGGTCCTTGATTTGAACCGTACAGATGAATCCTTAGCGGTCCGGTGATCGGCGTTATTACGCCGGTGGTGGTATCGACGCTGCCGGCACGCATCGTTCCCTGGTTTTCGATGATGATATTGGCCGCATAAAGGTCGATCGCCGCGTCGCTGAACTGCAGCGTTCCACCTTTGATAATGTTGATGTTGTGGTACATGTGAGGACCTGCGTTCACCACGCAGGTACCGTTCTTCACCACCAAGTCGACAGCGGCGTTGCCGGGTCCGAGCGGATCGCCATTGGCATCCGGGCATGTATCGTCATTGTTCGCAGTCGGGAAGGCCTGCCGGCGCTCGGTCGAAAGCGATGTGTCACTGGCGGATGCCAGGAATTCGGGAATCGACGCGCGATTCGACGAATGCGATGGTCCGCCGGCAGAAACCGTGCAGATGAAGCCGATCGAGAAAACGATTGTAATTGAAACGAATCGAGCGATTCGCCGCGAGCGCGCTTTAAGCCAACCAGTTGAAACCCACGCCATCTTTGTTATCCCTCGAAATGACCCGGAACAATTTTGTAACATTTAGTAAATACCCAAAGCCAGCGAAATAGCGTTTCACTGGCGCCGTGAAGCTCGGGGAGCCAAACGGCTCTAATATTGCCTGTAAGCCGGCATCGACATGAAGGCAGGCTATCGCCAGGAATTCGAGACGACCAATGAATTCGTAATTGATTAAGTTTTGAGAGGTAACAGGAGGTGACTGCGCGGTCGCCATTGCCGCCGCTACGTCAAGCCGCCCCTTGTGATGCGGCCTCGCCGGCGTTCTCGATCGCTTCCTCTATAGTTTCCTTCAAGTCGTACGCCGGTGCCGCCTCCGCTAAGCTTGCAAGCCTAGTACCGTTGTATGCATGTATGCAAGCTCGGGGCTTTGCGGCAGCGTACTGTAGCCCTTTGCAACCGCATAATTGTACAACGCGTTGTCGTTGAACTGATGGAACCATTGGCCGCCGTGATCGACCGGTCTGGCTGCCGGTCGGTGATCCATGCGGAGAGTGTGGATAAGCAGGATAGCAGGACCAGCCTTGCCGTTATCCCAAGCCATGGTGTCGTGGTCGCCTCGCGAACAATTGTCTCCGTTGTTTCCGGCATCCTCTAGTTCCGAGTCGTAGAAAAGATAGATCACCATCGCGTGAGCGGCGTTGACCGCCCGCGGAGGTCCAGCATAGGAGACTCGCGATGTGGATCACTTCCAGGATCTCATCGTCCGTCGCCCCGTGAAGAACAGCTGCTTTCCGGTAGACGTCGATCTGGAGCGCCTTGGTCGAGATGACCAGCCTGCTCATTGCGAGCTGGCTAAACGGCGCGTTAATCTGCTTTGTATGTTTGTCCAAGCCTGAGCAGCGTTTCGTGATGCGCATGCAGATGGCCGCTCAACGTGTTCGGCGCGATCAGCTCCATCAGAACGCGGCCGTCATGCTCATAGTCGTCGGTGAGTCCAGATAGCCACACAATCGTCGGGCGCACGTCGGTATGATCTGAGAAGAAGCTGTCGGTCACACCGGGATTTCTGACGCCCGGACCGGCGATCCCGATAAAGGTGCGCGCGATCTCGGGCTGGATATCACCGTGATTCCAGGCGAAGCCCATGCCAACGAACGGAAGGGTGCCCCTAGCGGACGGCGGCGACTCGAAGAAGAAGTTCAGATCGCCGAAGAACGTAAATGTCGGCGTGCGTGCCGAGTCGGCCAGCGTGACCATGTGCAGCATCGACTCTTCCACCGGATCCGCCATCGCCGCCATCAGGTTCTCGTTTAATCCTGTATGCAGGTTTTCCGCCATCAGACCGGCCATCGTCTGCTCCAGCGCCCGTACACTTGGATCCGTAGGCGCGGGCTGGCCCGGCACATAGACCGCGGTGAACCCGAAGAGCAAGGGACATCTCCGTCTGTTCGATGGACTTTGGCGATGCGGCTTTAGTAAGCCGATGAATCAGAGCCGCGAGTCTCAGTATTGTGCGGTGCTTGATGAATTGATCGTTTGGCACGAATCATTGGTGAATAGCCGGAGCAAAAGGATGAGCACAAAGATGGAATCAAAATCGGCGGCGATCCGCTCGCGCCTTGGTCATCCAGTCATCGATTCCGACGGTCACACGATCGAGGCGATCCCGGTATTCATGGAATACCTGAAGTTGGTGGCTGGAAGCCGAATGACCAAAAGCTTCCGGACTGCCTTCTTCGACAGCGTCATCGACCCGCGCTGGTCCAGCTTCTCAATCGAAGAACGCCGCGCGCGAAGGACTCTCAAGCCGACCTGGTGGGCCAATGCCGCGGGAAACACCCGGGACCTCGCGACCGCCGTGCTCCCCAAATTGATGCATGAGCGGCTCGAGGAGCTGGGCCTGGATTACGCAGTTGTCTATCCAACAATCGGGCTCGTCACCATTGCCATCGAAGACGCCGAACTGCGACGTGCGTGTGCACGCGCGATGAACACCATGAAAGCTGATCTGTTCCGCGAGTTTTCGGATCGCCTGACTCCGGCCGCCGTGATCCCGATGCACACTCCGGATGAGGCGATTGCAGAGCTCGAATACGCTGTGAAACAACTGGGGCTCAAAGTCGCGATGGTCGCCAGTTATGTCCGGCGGCCTATACCGAAAGTGGCACGCGAGTTTCCCGAAGCCGCTCGCTATACCTACTGGATGGACACTTTCGGTCTCGACAGCGAATATGACTACGATCCGTTCTGGGCCAAATGCGTCGAGCTGAAAATCTCACCGACTTTTCATTCCGTGGGTTACGGGTGGGGCAGCCGCACTTCA
>NZ_DATEQZ010000058.1:0-95301 GCF_035272065.1 Binatus sp. (SeqCode) | reverse complement strand
GCCAGCTTGTCGAAACGGCCCGCGTAGCCGAAGCCCGCGTTGTTGACGAGAAACGCGATCGGCAAATCCGCGACTGCGTCGGCCAGCCGATCCGCGCCGTCGGGCGCCGCTAGATCGGCCGCGACCACGCGCGTGTCCACGTGATGCTTCTCTTTGATTTCCGCGGCCAGCGCATTCAATCGATCTTCGCGCCGCGCCGTCAGCACTATCGACAAGCCCTCGCGCGCGAGCGTACGCGCAAACTCAAGTCCGATTCCCGCCGACGCGCCCGTCACGAGAGCCCACTCGCCGTATTTCTCACGATATTTGCGCCCGTTGTCCGCCATCGCGATTTCCTCCAGCTGCGGCGCGGACCGTCATGTACCTCGCGCCGCGCTCTGCGCCTAGAATCTAGCAGCTTGCGAGGCCTCAATCGCGCCCAGTGAAAAGCGAAAAACCGGAGCACAAGGAAAACAGAAGGCAGAATCCTGGATTCATCGCGATTTCGGGCGGTTATGCGACTTGACTGGATAGCGAAGAAAAAGCGAAAATAGACGCGTCAGATGAATGCCGTCGCCACATTGCCACTTTACTCGACTCCGCCGGAAGACCTCGACGCCACGCGCGGCGTTGAGTTTATCGAGATGCCGGTGCGGCGGATTCTCAATCGATGCGACAGCCCGCGCGTGCCGTTTCGATGGACTATCAACCCGTACCGCGGCTGCGAGTTCGGATGTGTGTACTGCTACGCGCGCTACACACACGACTTCCTCGAGCTGCGCGACCCGATGGATTTCGAGCGCAAGATTTTCGTCAAGCGGATGGCAGCCGAGGTCCTGTCGCGCACGCTTTCGCGCACGTTCGATCGGCACCGACGCTATCGCGATCGGCACCGCGACCGACCCCTACCAGCCGGCCGAGCGCAAGTACGGGCTGACGCGCTCGATGCTCGAAGTTTTCGCGCAGCTCTCGGGGCTGGACCTGTCGATCACGACCAAGTCGAGCCTGATCGTTCGCGACCTCGAGCTTCTGCGAAAGATCAACCGGCGCTCGAAGCTATCGGCAAACTTCTCGCTGATAACCCTCGACCGCAAACTGCAACGAATCCTCGAACCGCGCGCGCCGCGCCCAGGCCTGCGGTTGCGCGCGCTATTCGAGCTGGCGCGCGCGGGAATCCGATGCAACCTGCTGATGATGCCGATGATTCCCGGCCTGACCGACGATCCCGCGGCAATCGAGAACGTGATTCGCGCGGCGCGTCGCGCCAACGCGTCGGGCGTGTGGTGGCGTTCGCTGTTCTTGAAGCCCGCGGCGGCGCGCCGCTTCATTCCATTCGTCAAGGAGCGTTTCCCACACCTGGCCGAGCGCATCGACATGTTCTACGGCCGCGCCGAGTACGTGCCGCAAGCCTACGACGATCGGATGCGCCGGATTTTCGATCGCATCCGCGCCCGCCACGGCTTCCCCGTAGACTACGAACGCCACACAGTGCAGCCTCCGGCCGCACCGCAGCCACCCCGACAGAGCTCACTGTTTTCTTAACACCGGGTGCAGGGGTCACCCCTGCCGAAGGAAGCGTGAAACCCACCGCGGGTTTCACATTCAATAGACTGGATTTATTTTATGGTGCGCGGGGCGGGACTTGAACCCGCACGGTATTGCTACCACCAGCCCCTCAAACTGGCGTGTCTGCCATTCCACCACCCGCGCATATCGTGCGTGCCGGCCGGAGCTTAGGTTGAGGGTCTGAGCGCTCCGGAGCGGCTGCGAACAGTACCGCGATTACTTGGTCGACGACGGCGTCACTGCGCCGGCGGGATTATGACCCGCCGGGGCGGGCGCCGCGGGATTCGCGTTCTTGGGCGCCTGCTTCGAGGCCGGCGGCATCACGCTCGACGCGGGGGCCGAAAACGGCCGATCGAAGATGCTGCCGGTGACGCGCCGCGCCGACGCCAGCGCCAGGAAGATCGAGCTCGCGAAGAAGATTATCGCGAACGCCCATGTCGCCTTGGTCAGCGCGTTCCCTGCGCCGCTCGCGCCGAACACGGTCTGGCTCGAACCGCCGAAAACAGCGCCGACCTCCGCGCCCTTGCCCTGCTGCAGCAGGATGATGATGCACATGGCGACGCAGACGATTACATGTATCGAAACGACTATTGAAACCATTTTGTCTTCTTCAGCGGGTCCGCGCCCTAACGATGCGCGCGAACGAGTCAGCCTTTAAGCTTGCCCCGCCGACCAGAGCCCCGTCAATATCGGGCCTGGACACGAGCGAGTCAACACTCTCGTCGTTGACGCTGCCGCCATAGATAATCCGCACCGCATCCGCGCGTTCGCGCCCGCAGCG
The DNA here is from genome assembly GCF_035272065.1 of Binatus sp. (SeqCode). Lineage (GTDB taxonomy): Bacteria > Desulfobacterota > Binatia > Binatales > Binataceae > Binatus. Next base: position 92,975 of record NZ_DATEQZ010000058.1, on the reverse strand, counting down.
TTCGAGGATCGCGCCGCGAATTGCGCCGTGGATAACTTCGGCCTGCTCGGGCGTCGCCGTGCGCCCGGTGCCGATCGCCCACACCGGCTCGTACGCAATCGCCACCGTGGTCACGTGATCGTCGCCGACGCCTTTGAGTCCGCGCTGCAGCTGGCCCAACACGATATCCAGCGCGCGCCCGCCGTCGTGTTCGTCCTGGGTTTCGCCGACGCACAAAATCGGCGTCATTCGATGGTGCAGCGCGGCGAGCACCTTCCGGTTAATCAGTTCGTCGGTCTCATGAAAGATGTGGCGGCGTTCCGAATGTCCAACGATTACGTGCGTCACGCCGTAGGCCTGCAGCATCGGCGCCGACAATTCGCCGGTGAACGCGCCCTTGTCCTCGTAGTGCATGTTTTGCGCGCCCAGCAGGATCGACGAACCCGCAAGCGCCTGCGCCACAGCCGGGATAAGGATGCCGGGCGGCGCTACCAACACGTCGCGATCTTTCGCCAGCGTCGCGGCGTCGCGATCGATCTCGTGCCGGATTCCCTCGACGAGGGCGCGGGCCTCGACCGGGACAAGATGCATCTTCCAGTTTCCGGCGATTAGCTTCTTGCGCATCTCAGCCTTCCAGCGCCTTGACGCCTGGCAGCTCGCGGCCTTCCAGAAATTCCAGCGTGGCGCCACCTCCCGTCGAGATGTGCGTGAACTTGTTGGCCCACGGCGCATGCGCGAGGGCCGCCGCCGTGTCGCCGCCGCCGATTATCGAAATGACCCCGGCCTGGTTGGCCAGCGCCTCGCCTACGAGCATGGTGCCTGCCGCGAACGCCGGGATTTCGAAGAATCCGAGCGGGCCGTTCCAGATGACGGTTTTGGCGCGCGCGATTTCCGCGATAAACGCGGCGGCGGTTTGCGGCCCGATGTCCAGGCCCATCATCTCGGACGGAATTTCAGTGACTATATGAGGCGTCGCGCCGGCTTCAGGAGCGGCTGCGACGATGTGATCGGTTGGCAGGATGATTTTCACTCCCTTGCGCGCGGCCTCGGCGAGCAATTCCTTCGCCAGCTCGAGCTTGTCGTCTTCGACCCGCGAGCGTCCGATCGCGATGCCTTGCGCCTTGAGGAACGTGTACGCCATCGCGCCGCCTATCAGGATGGAATCGACTTTGTTGAGCAGATTTCTGATGAGCCCGATTTTGTCGGAGACTTTCGCGCCGCCCATGATTGCGACCGACGGCCGCTGCGGATTCTCGGTGACCGCGCGCAGCGCGTCGAGCTCACGCATCATCAGGAAGCCCGCGGCGCGCTCCGCGAGAAATCGCGTGACTCCAACCGTCGAGGCGTGCGCGCGATGGGCGGTGCCGAAGCCGTCGTTCACGTAGACCTGCTTGTGGCGCGCGAGCTCATGCGAGAAGTCGCGATCGTTGGCTTCCTCTTCCTTGTGGAAGCGCAGATTTTCGAGCAGCAGCGCTTCGCCGGGCTTGAGCGCGTCGATCATTTTGCCGGTGTGATCGCCGACGCAGTCGGGCGCGAGCTTTACTTTCTGCCCGAGCACGTTGGTCAGATACTCGGCGACGGGCTTGAGGCTGAGTTCAGGGGTGCGCTCCTTGGGACGCCCGAGATGCGAGCAGAGCACGGCCGAGCCGCCGTGCTCGAGGATGTAGCGAATAGTGTCGAGGCTCGCGTCGATTCGCGCCGGGTCCTGGATTTTCCCCTCGGCGATCGGCACGTTGAAATCGCATCGCACGAGCACCTTCTTGTCTTTGAACTCGAGGCGCGTGATCGGTACTACGGACATCGCGGGAGCACTCATTCAGTCTCGCGCTGGTACAAGGGCATTTTGAATTTGCCGCACATCCGGGCGATTAATCTAACAGGATGCGGAAAAACATGCGAAGCGCGCTTGATTGAATGTGAAGCCCACTGCGGGTTTCACACTTCCTTGGGCAGGGGTGACCCCTGCACCTTAGTCCTTTGGCGGCCGTGTAGTGCTCGGCGAGCGCCAAGTGATAGAAGAGGGGCCTGCCCTTGCCTCAGCAGGTCGAAGCGATGCGCTGCTCGAATTGCAAAACTGAAAATCCAGCTGGCAAGAAGTTCTGCGGTGATTGTGGCGCGGCGCTCGCGAATCTTTGTGCGAAATGCGGTGCCGATAATCCAGCGGGCAAACGCTTTTGTGGAGAGTGTGGCGCGGCGTTGGGAACGCCCGCGGTGGCTGCCTCGGCAAAGAAATCGAATGATTCGCCGATTCGAGTAGCTGAGACGCCCGCCCCTGAGAATCTCGAAGGCGAGCGCAAGACGGTCACCGCGCTGTTTGCCGACATCAAGGGCTCCACGGAGCTCGAGCAGGATCTCGACCCCGAAGAAGCCCGCGCAATCGTCGATCCCGCGCTTCGGCTGATGATCGACGCGGTGCGCCGCTACGACGGCTACATCGTGCAATCGACCGGCGACGGCATCTTCGCGCTTTTCGGCGCGCCGGTCGCGCACGAGGACCATCCGCAACGCGCGCTGTATGCCGCGCTGCGCATGCAGGAGGAGCTGAAACGCTACTCCGCGAGATTGCGCGAGGCCGGCAACCTGCCGATCGAAGCGCGCGTCGGTGTTAACACTGGCGAGGTTGTCGTTCGTTCGATCACGACCGGCGAAGGACATACTGAGTACACGCCGATCGGGCATACGGCCAATCTAGCCTCGCGGATGCAGGTGCTTGCGCCGACCGGCTCGATTGCCATCAGCGAGCAGACGCGCGCGCTGGTCGAGGGATACTTCGCGCTCAAACCGCTCGGCCCGACCAAGGTCAAAGGCGTGAGCGAGCCCGTCAACGTTTATGAGATCACGGGCTTGGGGCCTCTGCGCACCCGTTTACAGCGTTCAGCCGGGCGCGGGTTCACCAAATTCGTCGGGCGTGAGCGCGAGATGGCGTCGATGGAAGCCGCGGCCGAGCGCGCCAAATGGGGACACGGACAGATCGTTGCCGCGATGGCGGAGGCGGGCACGGGCAAGTCGCGCCTGTTCTTTGAGTTCAAGGCCAAGAACCAGTCGGGCTGGATGGTGCTCGAAGCGTTTTCGGTCTCGCACGGCAAAGCTTCGGCCTACCTGCCGGTGATCGATCTGCTGCAGAGCTATTTCAGGATCACTGGCGAAGATGACCAGCGCGTACGGCGCGAAAAGGTCGCCGGCAGGCTTTCGATCCTCGACCCTTCGCTTGAGGATGCACGCCCCTACCTGTTCGCGCTGCTTGGAATCGTCGAGGGCGAAGACCCGCTGGCGCAGACGGATGCGCAGATTCGAAAACGCCGCACGTTGGATGCGATAAAACGGATCCTGCTGCGCGAGTCGCTCAATCAGCCGTTGATGGTGATCTTCGAGGATCTGCACTGGATCGACGAGCAGACTCAGGAGTTGCTGAATCTTCTCGCCGACAGTATCGGCACCGCGCGTATCCTGATGCTGGTGAACTACCGGCCGGAGTACTCGCATCAATGGAACAGCAAGACCTACTACACGCAGCTCAGACTTGACCCGCTGGGCAACGAGAGCGCCGACGAGATGCTGAGCTCGCTACTCGGCGACGATGCGGAAGTGCGCCCGCTCAAGCGATTGATCGTCGAGAAGACCGAGGGCAACCCGTTCTTCATGGAAGAGACAGTGCTGGTGCTTTTTGACGAAGGGGCGCTGGTACGCAACGGAACGGTAAAGCTCACCAAGTCACTCAATGACCTCAAGATCCCGCCTACCGTGCAGGCGATTCTCGCCGCACGCGTCGACCGGCTGCCGACGGATGAAAAAGAATTACTGCAGACGCTAGCGGTAACCGGCAAGGAGTTTTCGCTGTCGCTTGTACGAGCGGTCTTCAAGAAGTCCGACGATGAAATCAGCCGGATGCTGAATGATCTGCAGCTTGCCGAGTTCATCTATGAGCAGCCGGCGGTTGGCGACATCGATTACACATTCAAACACGCGCTCACCCAGGAGGTCGCCTACAACTCGGTACTGATCGAGCGGCGGAAAGCTCTTCACGAGCGCGCGGGACAAGCGCTGGAATCGATGTTCGCCGAACAGCTGAACGCTCACTTCGCCGATTTGGCGCATCACTACAGTCGCAGCAGTAACCGACCGAAGGCCGCGGAGTACCTGCGACTGGCCGGGCAACAAGCCGCACAGCGGTCTGCAAATGCTGAGGCGATCAAAAATTTCACGAGCGCCCTGGAAATATTGAAGTCACTGCCCGACGCCCCGCAACGCGCTCGGCAAGAATTGGAATTAGCGGCGATGCTTGGTCCTGCTTTGATCGCCACCAAAGGCAACGCGGCGCCGGAAGTTGGAGCGGTCTACGAGCTGGCGGTCGAGCTGGCTCGGCAAGTGGGAGAAGATGCTCAACTGTTTCCGGTCTTGTTTGGACTGCGATCCTACCATTTTGTCCGTGGGGAGCTGCGGCCTGCATCGGAACTCGCGCAGCAACTCGTGAGCCTGGCCGAAAGCCTGCAAGACTCTGGTTTGCTGGTGGAAGCCCATCTGGCGCGAGGCAATTCGCTTTTTATTTTTGGAGAGTTGCTCCCCGCCCTGGATCACTTCGAGCGGGCTGTCATCATCTACGATCCTCGCAAGCATCACAGTCATGCGTTTCTCTATGGACTGGACCCGGGAGTGTTTTGCCTCGCCCGGATCGCCTGGGGCTTGACGCTTCGCGGCTATCCGGACCGGGGTCTGCAAAAGGCCGACGAGGCAATCGCCTTGGCCCAGCAACAGGCTCACCACTTTAGCTTGGCGGTCGCCTTGAATAACGTGTTCACGGTCCATCACCTTCGCAGAGACTGGCCAGCCATGCTGCGACAAGCGGAGGCGGAGATCGCACTGTGCACCGAGCAAGGATTTGAAGGTATTCTGGCGCAAGCAACTGTGCATCGGGGAATCGCTCTGGTCGCGCAGGGACAGACGCAGGAAGGAATCGCGCTGATTCAGCGTGGGTCGGCCGCCGCCCAAGTTACAGGGGCGCGCCTATTCCGATCGCATTTTCTGACCTACCTGGCGAGGGCATTCTTGACAGCGGGACGATTTGAGGAAGGGCTGACCGCGGTGGCCAAGGGGATCGCGATAGCTGAAGAAACGGGGGAGCGTCTCTACGAAGCCAGGTTGCTCCGGCTGAAGGGTGAGTTGCTTTTGGCGCTGGACTCAGCCAACGCCGCCGCGGCCGAGCAGTCCTTCCGCGAAGCCATCGAAGTTAGCAGGCGGCAGAGCACGAGGCTGTTTGAACTGGAAGCAACGACGAGCCTCGCCCGTCTGCTGGACAAGCAAGGCAAGCGCGATGAGGCGCGCGCGATGCTCGCCGACATCTACAACTGGTTTAGCGAGGGCTTCGACACCGCCGACCTGAAGGACGCGAAGGCGTTGCTCGACGAGCTGAGCTCTTAGCGGCTACAACTTATCTGCGACGAATGCGGCGATGTCAGCGAGGCGCTGCGAGTAGCCCCATTCGTTGTCGTACCACGAAAATACTTTTACCAGCCGCTTGCCGACCACCTTGGTCAGCGGCGCGTCGAAGATCGACGAATGCGGATTGCCGTTGAGATCCACCGAGACCAGCGGCGCCTCGCTGTATTCGAGAATCCCCTTGAGCGGGCCGTCGGCCGCCGCCTTCATCGCGGCATTGACGGCTTTCACCTCGGCGTCCTTCTCAACTGTCGCGGTCAGATCGACGAGCGAGACGTTCGACGTCGGCACTCGAATCGCGATTCCGTCGAGCTTGCCGTTGAGCGCGGGCAGCACGAGGCCGATCGCTTTTGCGGCTCCGGTCGAGGTCGGAATCATCGACATCCCGGCGGCGCGCGCGCGCCTGAGATCCTTGTGCGGGCCGTCCTGCAGCATCTGATCGGAGGTGTAGCTGTGCACCGTGGTCATCAGGCCGTGGACTACCCCGAAACTCTCATGCAGGACTTTGCCGATCGGCGCGAGGCAGTTGGTAGTGCATGACGCGTTGGAAATCACGTCGTGCTTTTTCGAGTGGTACACATGGTGATTGACGCCGAGACATAGCGTGACGTCGGCGCCGTCGGCAGGAGCGCTGATGACGACTTTTTTCGCGCCGGCCGCCAGATGCATCGCGGCTTTGTCACGCGCCGTGAACAGTCCCGTCGATTCGATGACGACCTGCACGCCCAGCTTGCTCCACGGCAACTTGGCGGGGTCACGCTCGGCGAGCACCTGCAGCGGCTTGCCATCGAGGAAGATAGACCCGCCTTCGGCTTTGACCTCGTGGCGGAGCGTGCCGTGGATGGAATCGTACTTGAGCAGATGCGCGAGGGTGGGCGCGTCGGTGATGTCGTTGACGGCGACGACCTCGAGGTCTCTTTTGGTCAGCGCCGCGCGCAGAAACATCCTGCCGATTCGGCCGAATCCGTTAATTCCGACTTTTATCGCCACCGCTCGAATCCTCCCACTACGATTTCACTGAAAAGAGCAAGCGACCCGAACCTTAGATAAGTCCGGGTCCGATGTACAGATTCTACGCCGCGGCGCGTCGCGAATGCAGGGGGAGGGGGGAAATCAGTTGATTGAATGTGAAACCCTCCGTGGGTTTCACGCTTCCCTGCACAGGGGTAACCCCTGCACCTTAGAATTCGTAGTAACAGGGGGGCGTGCTGGTTTTGGCTCGGCTGATACCCTTATAATGGTTCGATTCTTCGGTTGTATGGCGGTTTTATGCTCCATCAGGTGAGCGGTGCAGGCGGGTTGGGGGTGGTGGAACTGGTGCTAGGCACTGGCCCGGTCGTCGCCGCCGTGTTGTGGCTGCTGGTCGCGTTTTCGATCGGTAGCTGGGGGATCATCCTTTACAAGCTGATCCAGATTTCGCGGGCGCGGCGCGAGTCCGAAAAGTTTATCGCGATTTTCTGGGAATCGAAAAATCTCGCCGCGATTCATACCGCGAGCGTCGGCCTGAAGCGCAGCCCTGTCGCGCAGGTGTTCCGCTCCGGCTACCAGGAATTGCTGCAACTAACGCGCGCCAAGCGCCAGGCGGTCGGCTCGGATAGCGGTTTCTCGACCGACCTTGGCGGTATCGCCAACGTGATGCGCGCGATGAAGCGGCAGGAAAACGTCGAGCTGACCAAGCTCGAATCGGGAATCACGTTCCTCGCGACGACCGGCTCGTCGTGCCCGTTTATCGGACTGTTCGGCACGGTGTGGGGAATAATGACGGCGTTCCTCGGGCTGTCCGCGTCGCATACGTCGAGTATCCAGGCGGTCGCGCCGGGAATCGCCGAGGCGCTGATCACAACCGCGGTGGGGCTGGTCGCCGCGATTCCGGCGCAGATGTTCTACAATTACTTTATCGCGCGCGTGCGCGTGCTCGCGACCGAGATGGACAACTTCACCGCCGAATTTTTGAATATCGCCGAGCGTCATTTCCTTTCGTAAGGCATCATCATGGCAATGGATTCAGGACAGGGGCGCGGGCAGATGGTTTCTCAGATCAACGTCACGCCGCTGGTGGACGTAATGCTCGTGCTGCTCGTTATCTTCATGGTGACGGCGCCGATTATTCAGCAGGGTGTCGAGGTCACGCTGCCGGCGGTCAAGGCCGAGGCGCTGCCGGGCAAGGAAGAGCAGTTCGTGGTGTCGATCACTCGCGACCGGCAGATCTATCTCAATGACGCGAAGCTCTCGGCGGACGACCTGGCCGCCAAGCTCAAGGCGATTGCGCAGGAGCGTCCCGACCGCGAGGTGTTCATCCGCGCCGACGACCAGGTGCCGTACGGCGAGGTGATCCGCGCGATGGCGGCGATCAAGGCGGCGGGAATCGAAAACGTCGGGATGGTGACGGAGATGCCGGCGGACGGCACCGGCAGCGGCGCGAAGTGAGCGCCAGTCGTGGCATCGCCGGACCATAACGGTGACGAGCAACCGTCGCGATTTGGATACTTCGCGGCGATTTTCGTCTCCGCGCTCGGGCATGCGGCGATTTTCGCGCTCGTGTTTTTCATCGCGCCGCGATTTTTGCATCCCGCGGAAGCGGCGCCGACCGCATACACGGTAAAGATCGTGAACAATATTCCAGCCGGCGACTTGGGGACGCATCTGCCGCGGATCAATCGGCATCAGGCGGATCAATCGAAGGCTCCACCGAAGCCGGAGGAGGCGAAGGTCAAGATCGAGTCGGCGAAGACGGAAATCTCGCTCAACGACACCGATAAGAACGCACTCAAGATTAATGCGAAGGCGACTGACGCGCCGACCGCGACGCCAACGCCGCCGACGCCCGAGCCGACGGCCGAACCCGCGCCGGCGCTCGAGCCAAATATCGAAGCGACGCAAGAACCGACGATCGCACCAACGCCCGAACCGACTCAGCAGCCGACGAGACATCCCACGCCGAAGCCGACCCCCGACAAGGCGCGCATTCGACCCAAGTCCGGATCGACGATGGCGATGATTGTGGCGACGCCGAGCGTCGAGCAGCGGCTCGCGAAGCTGAAGCGGGATTTGCTCGCGGAGCACGTCAAAGAGCTGGAGAAAAATCCACCCCCCGAAGATGAAGGTGACGACGATACGGAGGCGCCCGACACTACGGCCAAAGGGCCGGCCGGCGGAGGACCGGTCGTCGCGAGTAACGCCAGCGAAGGAAAAGGCTACGGCGTGCGCGCGGGCGAGGGCAGCGTCGGGATTCTTAAGGACCCGGAATTTCTGCTGTACTATAAGACCGTGCAGGAACAGATAAAGAAGGCGTGGACGTTTACCGGCGGCTCGAATGATCTGACGGCGACGGTGAATTTCGCAATCGGGCCCGACGGCGCGCTGACCGCGGTGAAGATTGGTACGAGCTCGAACGACGGCGCATTCGATGATTCGGTGATTCGCGCGATTCGGCGGGCAGCGCCGTTTCCCGCGCCGCCGGAAAAGTTTCGCGATCAGTTTTCCGCCGGGATCAGAGCGGTGTTTCAGCTCGGCGAACTCAAGTCCTGATGGTGGGAATGTTGCAGGAGGTGCGGATGTCTTTTTTCAGTATCTATTTCTCCAGTATTCAAACATGAAGGGGTTACTTCACGGGTGCGCTTTTGTATGCGCGATTGTTTTAGCCGCGATGGGTCAAGCCGCCGCGCAGGGCGCAGGCGCGGGGCCGATTACGATCACGATCGCGGGACCGGGCGGGCAGCTCTCGCCGATCGCGGTGTCGGGGCTGAAAAATCTCGGCGACGACGACGACCATCGCATCGGCAGCGCGTTCGTCGGCACTCTCAGGCGCGACCTCGAGCTCTCGGGCTACTTCAGACTTATCGATCCGCACGCGTATATCGAGGATCCGCAAACGTCGGGCTTCGAGCTGGGGCAGTTCAATTTCGCCGACTGGCGCTCGATCAACGCTGACTTCGTGGTGAAGGGTTCGGTCGGGGCCGGCGGCCCCGGGGTAAAACTGACCGCGTATCTTTACGACGTGGCGCAGCAGCGGCGCATGATGGGCAAGAATTACAGCGGCGACGCGGGCGACGTACCGCGGATGGCGCGGCGATTCGCCGACGCGATCCTCGAAGCGGCGACCGGGCAGAAGGGGCCGTTCGATTCCAGGCTGGCGTTCGTCTCGACGCGCGGCGGACGCTTCAAGGAAATCTATACGCAGTCGATTGACGGGCAGGACCTGTTCAAACTGACCGACAATCCTACGATCAACCTCTTCCCGGGTTTCGACCGGAGCACGCGCTACGTGCTGTACCTCTCGTTCAAGAGCATGGCGCCTGCTCTTTACCTGGCGGACCTGCAGCAGCGGCGCGAGGCGAAGATCGACAGCCCGCACGGCCGCGTGATCGGTGGAACCCTCTCGCCCGACGGCGAGCAAATCGTCGCGTCTATCGAGCGCGACGGCATCACCAATTTGTATCTGCTCACGCGCGATGGCGCCGAGATCCGCCAACTCACCGACACGTCGGGGATCAACGTGAGTCCTGCGATTTCGCCGGACGGCGCTACGATGGCGTTCACGTCGGATCGCTCGGGCACGCCGCAAATCTACGTGATGAGTCTGGCGGGCGGTTCTCCGAGACGCGTCACCTACAGCGGCGACTACAACACGACGCCGGCCTTCTCACCCAAGGGCGACAAGCTGGCGTACCAGAGCCGCAACAACGGGCGCTTCGACATCTGGACGATTCCCGTCGGCGGCGGCGACCCGGTGCAGGTGACCGACGGCAACGGCTCGAACGAGTATCCAAGCTGGTCGCCGGACGGGCGCTATCTCGCGTTCAGTTCGACGCGCGGACACAACTCGCGAATCTATATAATGATGGTCAGTAACCGGAAGATTATTTCCGCTTTGACGGAGGGTAATGGTAATGATTCCTGTCCAGCGTGGTCGGGGTGGTTGGGTGAGTAGTCGTTCGACATTGGCGAAAGCGATGGCGATTGTGAGTGTCGGGTTGATGCTGGCATTGGCGGGGTGCTCGTCAAAGAAGCCCGCGCCGGTCGGCGATACGAATCCCAATGCAAATCAACTTAATGAAAACACTTCCGGCGGGACCAACAGCAGCACACTCGAGGACTGGAAGAAGGGACTCATCCCCGGGCAAGGTCCGCTCAGCGACATTCATTTCGGATACAACGATTACACGATCCAGGATCAGGACGGCTCGGTGCTGAAGTCCAACGCGAGCTGGCTGCAGAAGTATCCGCAGACGAAGGTGCAGGTCGAGGGTCATTGCGATGAGCGCGGATCGGAGGAATACAATATGGCGCTCGGCGCCAAGCGCGCGCAGGCCGCCAAGGATTACCTGGTGACGCTCGGAGTCAGCGGCAGCAGAATCTCGACAATCAGCTACGGCAAGGAGCTTCCACTTTGCACCGAGCACGACGAAAGCTGCTGGCAGCAGAACCGGCGCGATCACTTTGCGGTGAGCGACAATAAGGATTAGACGCGTGCGAAAAACGAACTGGATGATCGGAGTCGTCGCCGTGCTTGCGGCGTTCGCGCTGACGGGATGCGCCGATCAGAACGACATGGAGCAGCTCAATAAAAACGAGTTCACGCTGCGCGGAATGATCGCGAGCGACCGCCAGCAAATCGACTCGTTGAAGGCGCAAGTCGCGCGGCAGAACGATCAGATCGAGGAGCTTCAGCACGGCGCGGGCGCCACGAGCGGCAACGCGTCGGGGGTGAACGATCGAGTCGCGAGCCTCGAAGCCGAAGTGAAGGCGCTCCAGGCAGGCATGGCGGCGACTCCGGGCGCGGTTCCGCCGCCGGGTGCACCGGCGGACAGCGTCGGTCCGGGCACGGCAGTAGCGTCGGCAGAAGCGCCCGCAGGCGTCCCTGCTCCGCCCGCAACGCCGGCTGAGATCGCGCCTACCTGGCCGGCCGAACTCGATCAGGAGATTGCCGACGCCGCGACCTCGGACGAACCGGGCATCAAGATTTATCGCGAAGGTCTCGACGCGATGAAGGCAGCCAAGTATCCGCTCGCGGTCGCCAGGTTCACCAAGCTGCAGCATGCGTACCCGAAATCTCCGCTGAGCGAGCCCGCCGAATACTTCGCGGCCAACGCGTTGTTCGAGACCGGCGGCTACGACCAGGCGATTTTGCAGTTCAACGATCTCGTGATGCGTTTTCCCAAGGGCAAATATGCCAGCGCCGCGCTGCTGCGCGAGGCGCAGGCATTCGTGAAGCTCAACGATCGAATCGACGCGCGCCTGACCCTGCAGAAGCTGGTGGCCGATCACGCCGGAACACCCCAGGCAGAAGCTGCCAACACGATGATGAAAGATCTCGCGAGCGACTAAAGCGGCGCACTCGCGCACGATTGAATGGAAATAATTCGCGACCTCGAAGCGCTCGCGCGCCATCCGTACCCGGTCACCGCGATCGGAAATTTCGACGGTGTCCATCTCGGGCATCGCGCGATCCTGAAGGCGGCGATCGATCGCGCGCGCGCGGCGGGCGGCACCGCGTTCGCGCTCACGTTCGATCCGCTGCCGGCCAAGCTGCTCGTTCCGGCGCGCGCTCCGCGATTGATCCTGACGCCGGACGACAAGCTCGAAATGCTGCGGCTGTCGGGCATCGACGGCGTGATCGTGATCAACTTCACGCTCGACTTGAGCATGCTCCCGCCGCGCGACTTCGTGCGCGACTACCTGCGCGCTAAAATCGGCGTGCGCGAAGTGGTCGTCGGGCACAGTGTCAGCTTCGGCCACAATCGCGCAGGCAACGCTGCTGTGATGGTCGAGCTCGGGCGCGAACTTGGCTTCGATACTGATGTGGTCGGGCCGGTGAAAGTCGACGGCATCGAAGTCAGCTCGACCAAGGTGCGCGAAGCGATCGCCATCGGCGACATGCATCGCGCGGCGCGGCTGTTGGGCCGTTACCACTTTCTGAGCGGTGCCGTCGTGCGCGGACGCGAGCGCGGACGAACGATTGGATTTCCGACCGCGAATCTCGCCTGCGAGACGGAATGCATTCCCGCCGACGGCGTCTACGCCACCCGCGTCATCCTTGACGACGGCGCACATGCGTCGATCACCAACGTCGGCATGCGTCCTACGTTCGCCGAGAGCGCGCGCTCGATCGAGGCGCACATCTTCGACTTCACCCGCGACATCTATGGGATGCGAATCAAGCTCGAACTGATCGAACGAATCCGCCCCGAGCAAAAATTCGCCAACGCCGAAGCGCTCAAGGCGCAGATCGCGCTCGATCTAAGCAAGGCGCGCGAAATCCTAGCCGTGGCATAGCGCTAGCGGATCTTTGCGGCCGGCTCGACCCAATCACGTGCGAGCCGCCCTCGATCCATCCGCCAATCTGCGACTCATCTTCCGGCGGACTCGCAAGTATCACCAGTTCGTTCACGCCCGCCGCGCCATACTTCTTCAAATCATCAGAAGTGATCTTCTTCGTGTACGGACACACGATGAGCTCGACTTCGCGCGCCTCGCGTCCGTTGGCTTTCAGCATCGCGCGCGGCTTGTCCGCCAGCGGTGCGGCGTCATCAGGTCCGACATTGAAGCCGAACCATCCGACCCCGATGTCCGCCGTGCGCTTTAGCGCGGGCACGCTTTCGCCGCCGAAAATTATCGGCAACTTGCCGCCGCGCACCGGCTTCGGAAAACTGTTCGCCGCATCAAAATTCACGAACTCGCCGTGGAAACTCGCCGCGCCATCCGACCACAGCCGCCACATCACTTCGAGGTATTCGCGCGTACGCTGCGCACGCCGCTCAAACGAAATTCCGAGCGCCGCAAATTCCTCCGCCGACCATCCGATTCCCACGCCCAGCGCGAATCGCCCGCCCGAGAGCCGGTCCAGGCTCGCGACTTCCTTGGCCAGCACGACTGGGTTGTGCTCCGGCACCAGGCAGATTCCCGTCGCCAGCCGAATTGTTTTGGTCACGGCGGCGGCAATTGTCAGCGCGATGAATGGATCGAGCCAGTCGGCATCGCCGGGCAAAGGGAACTCGCCGCTCGCGGCGTACGGATACTTCGAGTCCTGGCGATCGAAGAGTACGACGTGCTCTCCCACCCACAGCGTCGAGACTCCGCGGCGCTCGGCCTCCGTGGCCGTCTTCAAAATTGTGCCGGGACGCGCCCCAGTGCCAATTCCCAGCGCGAACAGTCCGACTTTCATTGGCCCGACGCCGAACCGTTTGCGGCCGCGGCGACGGCCGGCGCCTTCACGAACTTGAGCATGAAACGATCAGTCTCGCCGCGATGCTTGAAGACATACCAGGTGCGATCGTCTTCAGGATGGCGCAGCGCGCTCGACGCTCCCGACAGTTTGAAGCCGGCCTTCTCGACGTCCTTTATGAGGAAGTCCTCGTCGATTCGATGCAGCGTCGTGGTCTGCGTATCGCCGGTGCCCGGCTTGGCGCTGTGATCGACGATCCCGTAAATCCCACCGGGCTTGAGCGCCTTGAACACGGCCGCATTTACGTTCTCGCGATTGACCTTGAGTCCGACCATGTCGTGGTAGTTGAGATGGATGATGACGGCGTCAAGCGAATCCGGCGGGACCGGCAGCAGGTCGGGCGCGTCGAAGGGCTTGCTGACTTTAACAACGTTGCTAAGCGCGGGCTCCTTGAGCCGCGCGTCCCAGGCATCCTCGATTTTTTTGAACTTCTCGGGGAACGGGCCGTTCTGCGAGTAAACCTTGCCGCTCGGTCCGACGATTCGCGCATACAGCTCGGTCATGTAGCCGCCGCCTGCGAAAGCATCGGCGATTTTCATGCCGGGCTTGATTCCGTAGAACGCCATGATCTGATCTGGACGGCGTCCGGCGTCGAGCGCCTTGTCGGCCGCGGGCCGATCGGGCGCGTTGATCGCGTCGGTAACTTCCTTGGGAATCTGCGACGCAGGAACGGGCGCGGTTTCAGCGACGCTCGCCGCAACGGGCGTTATCTGTGCGCGCGCCGGCAATGAGCTCCATGCGAATCCGGCGAATGCGATCATGGTTGAGAAGATTCCGACCCGCGCTCTGATACTCATTTCGATTCTCCGAGTGACGGTGGATTTGTTGTTCCGACGATTCGCTACAAACCGACAGCTAACACACCGATCGCGAACCGGGCAACGCGATTTCTCGCACGGCTGGGCTTCAGGGGTCACCCCTCCCGAAGGAAGCGTGAAACCCGCCGCGGGTTTCACTTTAAAGAAAGTGTTTTGCTCTCGGAGGCCGCGGACGCCGGCAGCGTCACATCGGCGTGCGCCCACGCTTTCTTGAATCGGGCATCGATGCTCGCCGCTTCGTCCGATGCGTTACGAGCGCGAAGACATATCGCGAGTCCGTTGAGCGACCATCCATTTTCAGGATACTGCTTCAGGTCGTCGCGAAAGACCTGCTCCGCATCCGCCGTCCTGCCATTCGCAAGCAGTTCCATCCCCAACGTTTCACGCACGGGAAAGTACCAGGGCGGCGGCTCCTCGTAATTGAGTGCGTCCTGAAGAGCGACGGCATCCTTGAGATGCTTGATCGCGTCGTCATGATGCCCTTGTGCTGAATCGATCTCGCCGCCGAGTGTCGCCGAGGCCATCGCGAGCAGGCGGTCTGCCGAATTGAATCCGACCATCCGCTCGGGCGGCGTCGCCGCAACAATCGTATCGAGTTTCTTTTTCTCATTCAGCGCGTCTGCAAAACGATTCTTCGCGGCGTACGCGAGACCGCGCGCGTAATGCCAAACGCCGGTCGTGAACGATAGATCCTTCGGCGGCGCAGGCTCTTTCAGAAGAGCGTCCCATTTGCTGAAGCGCACCTCGGTGAAATATCGCGTCGGCGTCATGCCCTCCGCCATAGGCATTTGCCGGACCATCTCGAGCGGCACCGCGTCGTCGAGTTCCCGCGACGCTTTGAACGCGCCGCGGCTGTTGCCCTCCATCATGTACGACGCCCAGAGGAACTGAATGTTGTGAGACACGTACATGATCGGATAGAGGCCCTTGGGATTGCGCTCGCGCAGGTAAATCTTGTCGGCCTTCATAGCGGCAAGATTCGCGGTCGCGGACGCGTCGTAGTCCCCGACGCGAAAGTAGATGTGCGACGGCATATGCACGATATGGCCGGCCGCTGGCGCGAGCTTTGGAAGCCGCTGAGCACTTGGCAACGCGCGGCCCGGGTTGGGCGACGCTTCGACCGCGTGGATGTAATAGTGATTGGCGCCGATGTGGTCTGGATGCTTCGCCATCACGCCTTCGAGCGCCGAGACAATCTCGTCGGTGCCGGCAACGGGTTTGCCGTCGGGCGTCCAGAGTGCCCACGGATGCAAATCCATCATGGATTCGGCGAACAGCGCCCCGGCGTCGGGGTCGTCGGGATTTTGGCGCGCGACCTCGCGCATCGCATTCGCATACGCAAGCTGAAGCGCGTCATTCATCTTGCCGTCGGGCGCATAGCGCTTGGCGAGCGCGTCGATATATTCACGCTCGGCGGGAGTCGCGTTAGCTTCGAGCGACTTCGCCTTCATGATCGCCGCGCAAGCCATTTTGCCGCGATCCGTGTCCTCGGGCAGATTGATATTCGGGCCAAGCGAAAGAGCGATTCCCCAGTAAGCCATCGCCATGTCGGGATCGTATTGCGCCGCCTGTTTGAAGGAATCCGCCGCCTCGTCGTGATTGAACGCGTAAACGAACGTCAGTCCCTGGTCGAAGAATTGTTGCGCGAGCGTCGAATTCGTTTTCGTAGTGACGGGATGATGCAGACTGCCGAGACCGTCGAAGATGGGTTCGTGCGCCGAATCAATTGACGCCTGCAGGTCGCTTGTGTCGGCGCAAGCGAGATTGGCCAGCGCAATGCAGGTCAGCACGGTCGCAGCAGCGAAAACAAATACGTCGATTCATCACGCCTTCAATCGTAAAGAAGCGAGACTCACCAAATCAATGGCAGCAATCGGCTCTTCACCTTGCCTTGATACTCTTTATATCCCGCAAGGTTCTTCGCGAGGAATCTTTCTTCGTCGAGGAGTCGCCACACGATCACCAGCGTCATCGGAACGATCGCGAACAATCCCCACCACGAGCCGAGCGCGAGCGGCACGCCCACTAGCATGACCAGAGCGCCGATATACATCGGATGACGTACGATTGCGTAAGGTCCGGTCGCTATGACTTTCTGCTCGGTGCCGACTTCGATGGTTCCGGCGGCAAAGGTGTTTTCCTTGAACACGAGAAACACGAAGTAGAGTCCGAGCGCGACCAGGATGTCGCCGAGCGCGCTCACATACAGGGGCACCGTGGACCACGCAAAACGATGGTCGAGCGCGGAGACAACAAACATCGCGACGAATGCCGCCGCGGCGAGCGATTGTATGACGTTCTGGCTCCTCTGCTGCTCGGCACCCGGCCCCGCATTGGTGCGACGCTCCAGAAGCTTCGGATCGTTTTTCATCAGGTAGATCGTGATCGCCAGCACCGACGCGGAAAGCACCGTCAGAAAAATCCACCCCTGCCAGTAGTCGAAAGTCCACGCCGGCAGGAAGATTATCGCTGCCATGATGATGAGAAGCTGAAGGAGTCCAGCAAACGCTCTTATGTTTACCGCGCTCATTGCTTACCCATTTTGATCCGGAGAGGCTGATTGGACAACCGTGAGGAGTGGACGGGGTGGCGTGCACGCGGCAAGATTGACGATGCGGTGCGGCCGCTCGCGATGAATTCAGAAACCGAATCGAGTTCCTCAGATATTACACCAAGCTTCGGCGGGTTGCGCGTTGTCGCGTTCGAGAGCCGGATGGCGGCCGAGGTCGCGACGATGATCAGGCGGCGCGGCGGCGTGGCGATTATCGCGCCCGCAATGCGCGAGGTGCCGCTCGAGAACAATCACGCGGCGCTGGACTTCGCGGAGCGCCTGCTCGGCGGCGAATTCGAGGTGGTCGTCTTCATGACGGGCGTCGGCACGCGCGCGCTGTTCGCCGCGATGGAAACACGGCATCAACGGCCGGCTCTGGTCACGGCGCTGGCTGCGATCACAACCGTGGCGCGCGGGCCAAAACCGATCCGCGCGATGCGCGATCTAGGGATCGAACCGTCAATCGTCGTGCCGGAACCGAATACGTGGCGTGAACTGCTGAGCGCGCTCGCGGCGAAGGTCGAGCTCAAGGGCAAGCGCGTCGCAGTGCAGGAATATGGAGTCTCCAATCACGAGCTGACTGCGGGACTCGAAGCGCGCGGTGCGCGTGTTACGATTGTGCCGGTCTACAGATGGACGCTGCCGGCCGACCGCAGGCCGCTGCGCGCGGCCTTGAACGCGATTGCGGCGGGCGCGGCGGACGTCGCGATTTTCACGAGCTCGAACCAGGTCACCAATGTCATTCAGCTCGCGGAGGCCGAGGGCATCGGCGACTCCGTCAAGCGCGGATTCGCGCGGATGGCGGTCGGCTCGATCGGGCCGGTCTGCTCCGAGCAGATTCGCGCGTACGGGCTCGGCGTGGACTTCGAGCCCGAGCATTCAAAGCTCGGCCACTTGATTAAAGAGGCGGCAGCGCTAGCGACTTTGATTCTTATTGCCAAGCGCGCGGATGCGGGTCGGATTGAAGCGGTCGAATCGCCGAGTCCCAGGCGCGCTGCGAGTTCCAACGCCCCGCGATCTCTGCTCACCGATCATCCGATGATGAAAGCGTGCCGGCGCGAGGCGACGCCCTACACTCCGGTTTGGCTGATGCGCCAGGCGGGACGCTACATGCCGGAGTATCGGCGCGTTCGCGAGCAGCATGAATTTCTCGAGATGTGCAAGCGGCCCGAGCTTTCTGCCGAGGTTACCGTCACGGCGGTCGAGCGGCTCAAGGTCGATGCGGCAATCATCTTCGCCGACATCCTGTTGCCGCTTATACCGATGGAAGTCGGGCTGCATTTCGAAAAAGGCGACGGGCCTGTGATCGATCGCCCCGTTCGCACCGAGGCCGACCTCGAGCGTATTCCCGCCGTCGATGTGGCGGCGCTCGGCTTTGTCGGCGACGCGATCAAGCTGGTGCATCGTGCGCTCGCCGCGACGACTCCGCTGATCGGATTTGCCGGCGCGCCGTTCACGCTCGCGTCGTACCTGATCGAAGGCGGCTCGTCGCGCCAATACCAGGCGACCAAAACTTTCATGTACACGCAGCCCGAGACGTGGCATCGCCTGATGGAGCTGCTTGCGCGCGTCACGGCGGATTATCTGAAAATGCAAATCGCGGCAGGCGCCGACATCGTGCAGATTTTCGACAGTTGGGTCGGCAGCCTCGGCCCCGATGACTACCGCCGCTTCGTGCTGCCGCACACAGCGTCGGTGATCGCGGCGATTCCGGCCGACGTGCCCGTAATCCATTTCGGGACCGTGACGGGCAACCTGCTCGAGCTGATGCGCGAGGCGGGCGGCGACGTTATCGGCCTCGATTGGCGCGTCAATCTCGCGGAGGCGTGGGCGCGGCTCAATTACAGTGTCGCGGTGCAGGGCAATCTCGATCCGATCGCGCTATTCGCCGACATTCCCGAAATCCGCGCGCGCGCGCGCGCGATTCTCGATCAGGCGGACGGACGTCCGGGCCACATTTTCAATCTCGGCCACGGAATACTTCCGGAGACGCCGGCCGAACATGTGATCGCGCTGGTCGATGCGGTTCACGAGATGAGCGCACGTTGACGCTATGGCCGCGAAGGCAAAGTGCGACGCGATCCTGATGATCGGATTCGGCGGACCGACGCGCGCCGACGAGGTGCGGCCGTTTCTTGACAACGTTTTGCGAGGACGGCCGATTCCCCGCGAGCGCTACCAGGAAGTCGTGCATCATTACGATCTGCTCGGCGGCCGCTCGCCGTACAACGATCTGACGATGCGGCAGGCGGCGGCGCTGCGTGCGGAATTGGAAAAGAAAGGCACGCGCATGCAAGTCGCGGTCGGGATGCGCAACTGGCAGCCGTACGTTGCCGACTCGATGCGCAGGCTCGCCAACGGTGGAGCGCGCCGCGTGCTCGGGTTCATCATGGCGGCGCATCGCAGCGAGGCGAGCTTCGGGCGCTACCAGGCAACAGTCAACGACGCGCTCGCCGCGTTGGGCGAAGCGGCGCCCGAGGTCGTGTATCCCGAGACGTGGCATGACCATCCGCTGTTCACCACGGCGGTCGCCTCGCGCGCGCGCGAGGCGTACTCGAGGCTGGAGTTCCCGGAGCGATCGCGCGCGCGGCTGATATTCACAGCGCACAGTATTCCGCTCGCAATGGCGCAGGCGGGGCCGTACGTCGAGCAGCTTACGGAGTCGGCGAGGATTGTCGCAGCGGAACTGGGGATCGATACCTGGCAGTTCGCATATCAGAGCCGCAGTGGGAGTCCGCGCGACGCGTGGCTCGAACCCGACATCAAGGAAACGCTGCGGAACCTCGACGCGAAGACGGCCCTCGTCGTGCCAATTGGTTTTTTGTGCGACCACGTCGAGGTGCTGTACGATCTCGATATCGAGGCGGCGCAAGTCGCGCGCGACGCGGGAATCAGGATGGAACGCGCTCCAACTGTCGGAGACCATCCGCTGTTTATCGAGATGATGGCGTCGATCGTCGCGGCATACGCGCGCTGATCGATCAGACGAAATCTGATCGACGCATTTGGGAGAACCTCAAACGGGCACCGACCCACAAATCAAGCGGGTTGCGGTAATTGGCGCTGGAATCACCGGACTCGCGGCGGCGTACCGGCTTCGCGAACTGGCGGCGGCGCGGGAGTTCCCGCTCGAAGTGGAATTGCTCGAGCGCGGCGCGCGATGCGGCGGAGCACTCGAAACGATTCGGCGCGACGGATTTGTAATCGAGACCGGCGCGGATTCCTTTCTGTCGGAAAAGCCCGCGGCCGCCGAGCTGGCGCGGCGACTCGGCCTCGGCGCAGAACTGATTCCGACGCGCGAGACTTACCGCAAGACGTTCGTGGTGCGCGCGGGGCGACTGGTCGAGATACCCGCGGGATTTTCGTTGCTTGCGCCGGCGCATCTCGGGCCGGTTCTTCGAAGCCCGCTTTTTTCGCCGCTCGGAAAATTGCGGATTGCGATGGAACCGTTCATCGCGGCGCGCACCGGCGGCGACGACGAGAGTTTGGATTCATTCGTGACTCGGCGACTCGGACGCGAGGTGCTCGATCGCGTTGCGCAGGCGCTTGCGGGCGGAATCTACACTGCCGACCCGAAACGGCTCAGCATGGCGGCGACGATGCCGCGCTTTGTCGAGATGGAACGACGCTATGGCAGCCTCGTCAAAGGAATGCGTGCGGCGGAGAACGCGCGCGCGGCAAAGACTTCGGACGTCAGCGGCGCGCGCTGGAGTCTCTTCCAGAGCTTCAGGAACGGGATGGCGACGCTGCCCGAGACGCTCGCGGCGCGGCTGGGCACCTCGATTCGCAAGGGCGCGCAAGTTATTACGATGGCGAGAAACGGCGACGCGTGGCGGCTCGCGACGGCAGGCGGCGACTCGATCGATGCCGACGCGGTGATCTGCTCAGCGCCGGCCTACGCAGCCTCGCGAATTGTGGCGACGTTGGCACCGGTGGCGGCGAAGATGCTGGGCGAGATCGGTTATGCGTCGGCAGCGACCGTCAACATGACGTTTCGCGAGAGCGACTTCGACGGGCCGCCGCGAGCGTTCGGCTTCGTGGTGCCGGCAATCGAGCGGCGCCGTATAATCGCGGGCAGCTTTTCCAGCTTCAAGTTCGAAGGACGCGCACCCGCCGGCGCAATCCTGGCGCGCGCGTTCGTCGGCGGCGAGATGAGCCGCGAAATGATGAGTCTCAGCGACGATGATATGATCGCCGCGGTGCGCGACGAGTTCCGAGCACTGCTCGGAGTGAGCGTGGCGCCGGGTTTCACCGAAGTCAGGCGATGGCCCGACTCAATGCCGCAGTATGAGGTAGGGCATCTGGCGCGGGTCGCGGAGATCGAGCGCGGGGTGGCGGAAATACCAGCATTTGCGATCGCGGGCGCAGCGTATCGAGGCGTTGGGATTCCGGACTGCGTGCGCAGCGGCGAAGATGCGGCCGATGCGATCTTCGCGAAACTCTCGACGACGAAATGAGCATCGAGGCTTTCGCCGGTAGCGCGGCACACTGGCCGCGCGTGATCGCGCACGCCGATATGGACGCGTTCTACGCGTCGGTCGAAGTCCTCGACAATCCTGCCTTGCGCGGCTTGCCGGTGATAGTGGGCGGGCGCAGTGCGCGCGGCGTCGTCACGTCGGCGTCCTACGAGGCGCGCAAGTTCGGCGTGCGGTCCGCGATGCCGACCGGGCAGGCGCGCAAGCTGTGCCCGCAGGCGATCTTCGTGCCGGGCAGAATGGATCGCTACGTGGAGATCTCGCGAGCCGTGATGCGCGTGTTCGAGAGCTTCAGTCCGGTGGTCGAGCCACTCTCGCTCGATGAAGCATTTATCGATCTGACCGGCACTGAGCGTCTGCTCGGGCCGCCGCTCGACGCGGCGCGCGATCTGAAACGCCGGGTGCTCGACGAAACCGGGCTGGTCGCGTCGGTGGGAGTGGCGCCGACCAAGATGGCGGCGAAGATTTTGAGCGACATGTCGAAGCCTGACGGGTTGCTCTCGGTAACACCGGAAAAACTGCGCGAATTTCTGACGCCGCTACCGGTCGAGAGGCTGTGGGGCGTCGGACGCGTGACACTCGCTCGGATGCATGAGTGCGGTATCAAGACGGTCGGCGATCTCGCGCGGCGCGAACCGGCCGAGCTGAAAAGCATGTTTGGCACTATGGGGCCGCATCTGCATGAACTGGCGTCGGGCAACGACACGCGGCCGGTGATCGCCGACTGGCAGCGCAAGTCGTACGGCGAGGAAAATACGTTCGCGCACGACCTGGCGCTCGACTCGAATGAATTGCGGCGCGTGCTGATCGCGCATGGCGACGCGATCGCGCGGCGGCTGCGCGCGGACGGGGTTCGTGCGCGAACGATCACGCTCAAGCTGAAACTTGCGCGTCCGCTCGGCGGCGGGCGCTATCCACTGATCACGCGCAGTTTTTCAACCGACGGCACGACCAATGACGGACCGGAAATCTCGCGAGTCGCGACGCAGTTGCTGTCGAAGGTCGGCGGTAAGGAGAAAATTCGCCTTGCGGGAGTGCAGGTGCATCAGCTCGAGCGCTCGGATAATTCGCAGCTCGGGCTGTTCGAGTCGGCACCGGCGGAAGATCGCAAGCGGGACCGGTTGAATCGCGCGCTCGATTCGGTGGCGAAGAAATTCGGCGACGAGGCCGTTACGCGCGGACTGGCCCGGGCGGAGCGCGCCTCACCGACGCGGCGAATCAAGTGAGGCGGGCGACCGCCGAGACTACGATTTGGTTTCCCGCATGCCCGTGGGGAGGCCGTCGACGCTGCGCAAGTTGTGCTTCTGCCAGTACTCCTCCTTTCCAAGCTCGCCTTTCTTCGTCCAGTATTTTTCCAGCGTATCCCGCGGGGTCATCTCGCGCATCCTGGGAACCGCGTAGCCACACGAGGTCATCGCGGATTCGACGCGAATCTCCATTACCTGGCGGATACCGGGAAGCTTCGGGAAGTTGGCGATGAGTTCCGGCCAGCGGGCGTGATCAGGGCGGATCGCGACGCCGCGGCCGTAGATGCGAGCGATCTCGGCGTTACTGTCGAAGGAACAGAACATTATCGTGATGCGGCCGTCGCGAAGCAGGTGGGCCGCGGTTTCGTTGCCGCTGCCGGTCAGGTCCAGGTAAGCGACCCGCTTTTCATCGAGCACGCGGAAGGTGTCCATCCCCTTCGGCGACAGGTTGATCCGACCTTCGGGCGCCGCGGTGGCGACGAAGAAGACCTTCTGCGCGCGGATGAACTGCGTCAGTTCGCTAGTGATCTGGTCGAAGAATTTGGACATCGCTCTTATTCTTCCTGCTTGCAAAGATTGATTAACTATAGTTAATATCTTGCCTGATGCAAGCAGTTGGGAGGCAACGAAACGACCCGATCTTCCGCGCGATCGAGGCGATGACTGCGCTGGCGGAGATTTTCGAGCGGCGGCGCGAGGCGCTGGCACGCGACGCCGGCATCACGATCGAGCAGTGGCGGGTGCTCGAGGAAATCTCGACCGAGCGTTTTATTCCGTCGATGTTCGCGCGCAGCCGCGACAGCTCGGCCGCCGCGGTCTCGAAAATATTGCGGCAACTGCTCGACAGCGGGCTGGTCTCGGCTGCGATTGGGCGCGACGACCGCAGGAACCGGAGTTACAAGCTGACTGCGAGGGGGACGCGCACGCTGGCGGGGCTGCGCGCGTCGCGGCAGGCGGCGATCGAGGCGATCTGGACTGGATTTTCGCGCGACGAGCTGGCCTCGTTCAGCACGTTCGCGAGCAAGCTGTCGGATCGGATCGAGCGATATTCGCGCGGCAAGAACGGGCGAAAGGCTGCCGCGGTTTGATGAAGCGAAGTTTCGCAATAAGAATAAAATCGTTACGCCGCCGATGCGGCGGGAGTTGCTAGCGCTATGGCCGCAAAGACACTGTTCGAGAAAATCTGGGAAGAGCACGTCGTCCGCGAAAAGCATAACGAGCCTTCCCTCCTCTACATCGACCTGCACCTCGTGCATGAAGTGACGTCGCCGCAGGCGTTCGAGGGACTGCGCCGTTCGGGGCGCAGAGTTCGCGCGCCGCATCGCACGTACGCCACGCAGGATCACAACGTGCCGACGACCGATCGCAGCAAGCCGATCACCGACGCCGATTCGAAACTCCAGATCGAGACGCTGCGGCGCAACTGCGCGGAGTTTGGGCTGAGGCTGTTCGATATCGGCTCGCCCGAGCAGGGGATCGTGCACGTAATCGGGCCGGAGCTGGGGCTCACGCAGCCGGGGATGACGATCGTTTGCGGCGACAGCCATACCGCGACGCACGGCGCGTTCGGGGCGCTGGCATTCGGAATCGGCACCAGCGAAGTTGAGCACGTGCTGGCGACGCAATGCCTGTGGGAAGAGCGGCCGCAGACGTTTGAGATTCGCGTCGATGGAAAACTCGGCACCGGAGTCGGCGCAAAAGATTTGATCCTCGGGATCATCGGCAGGATCAAGACCAACGGCGCGACCGGGCACGTGATCGAGTACCGCGGCGCTGCGGTCGAGGCGCTGTCGATGGAAGAGCGGATGACGGTTTGCAACATGTCGATTGAAGGCGGTGCGCGCGCAGGGATGGTCGCGGCGGACAAGACGACCGTCGATTACCTGCGCGGGCGCCGGTATATCCCCGGCGGCAAGGAGTTCGACGAGCTGGCGGCGCGATGGTTGCAGTTCCGCAGCGACGACGGCGCGAAGTTCGATCGCAGCGTGGTGTTCGACGCGGCCACGTTCGCGCCGCAGGTGACGTGGGGCACGAATCCCGGGATGGTCACCGACGTTCGCGGCAGCGTGCCGAATCCCGCGGAGATTAGCGACAAGGAGCAGCGCGAGACAGTCGAGCGGGCGCTCACCTACATGGCGCTGCGGCCGGGAACGAAAATCGAGGACATCAAGATCGATCGCGTGTTCATCGGATCGTGCACGAACTCGCGGCTGAGCGATCTCAAGACTGCCGCCAGCGTCGTCAAGGGACGCAAAGTTGCGCCGACGGTGAATGCGATGGTGGTGCCGGGCTCGCAGGAAGTCAAAGCGGAAGCTGAGAGTCTCGGCCTGGATAGAATTTTCAAGGACGCCGGCTTCGAGTGGCGCGAATCGGGATGCAGCATGTGCCTGGCGATGAATCCCGACGTGCTGCAACCGGGCGAGCGATGCGCCAGCACGTCGAATCGCAACTTCGAGGGGCGGCAAGGGAAGGGCGGGCGCACGCACCTGGTGAGCCCCGCGATGGCGGCGGCGGCGGCGATTGCAGGGCATTTCGTCGATGTGCGCGAATGGGCGCGGTAGGGAAATATACTTTATTGAATGTAAACCCCGCTTGGGTTTCACGCTTCCCTGGGCAGGGGTGACCCCTGCACCCAGTATCAGGATGCGGGACTTCGTCCCTATTTGGAGTTTTGTAAGGTAGGAGAGATAGCGCATGCAGAAGTTCAAGAATTTTACCGGCATGGTGGCGCCGCTCGATCGCGCAAATGTCGATACCGATCAGATTATTCCGAAGCAGTTTCTGAAGGCGGTCGTGCGGACCGGCCTCAAGGCCGGGCTGTTTATCGATTGGCGGCGCAATCCCGACGGCAGCGAGAACAAGGATTTCGTGCTGAACAAGCCGCGCTACCAGGGCGCGTCGATTTTGGTCGCGCGCAATAATTTCGGATGCGGCAGTTCGCGCGAGCATGCGGTGTGGGCGCTCGATGACGCGGGTTTCCGGGCGGCGATTGCGCCGGAGTTCGCCGATATCTTTCACAACAACTGCCTGAAGAACGGTTTTCTTCCGGTGACGCTGAAGGCCGACGAGGTCGAGCAGATTTTTCGCGCGGCCGCCGACTACGAGGCGTATCGGCTCACGATCGATCTCGAAAAGCAGACGGTGTCCGACGATTTCGGCTGGACGGCGAATTTCGAGATCGAACCGCATCAGAAGAAATGCCTGCTCGAGGGTCTCGACGACATCGCGCTGACGCTCGCGCACGAGGATCGAATCGTCGCGTACGAGAAAGCGCATCCACTACCCCATCGCTTCGAGTAGAGGCGTCGCATGAAAGCAATCGCTTCAATGACAATCGTCGCGTTGTTCTCGATGGCTCTCGCCGGATGTTGGTTTTATTCGAGGCCCGACGCGACGGCGGCAGGCTGTCAGAAGACCACCTACGGCGTCGCGGTCGCCACAACCAGTACCGAAAGTTGCGCTCCTGCTCCAGAAGCCACCGCTACGCCAGCGTCGAGGGCACCATCGCTGCCGCCACCCCTACCCTCGCCCGCATTGATGTGATCTCAGCGTCGATGCGGTAAATCCGGTTCGTGATTCTTCCAACGACAATCACCGCGAGCGCCGCGCACGACAGCATGCGGCTCGACGTATTCGTGTCGACGTGCCTGGCGCCGGAGTGCTCGCGCTCGCAGGTGGCGCGGATGATCAAGGCGGGACTGGTGACAGTCAACGGCGTGGTCGCGCGCGCGTCGAGCGGAGTGCGAACGGGGGATCGCGTAGATGTCGCAGCGATTCCCGTTGGCGCGCCGTACGATCCTTCGAGTTACAAGGAAGGCGACGCGCCGGAGATCTCGGTAATTTTCGCTGATGACGAAATAATCGTCGTGAACAAGCCAGCGGGAATGACGGTGCATCCCGCACCCGGGCATCCCGCCGGCACCCTCGTGGACGCTCTGCTGGCGCGATTTCCGGAGCTGGCCGCGATGGCTGAGCCCGACGGCGTGCTCCGCCCCGGCATCGTGCATCGCCTCGACAAAGACACCTCGGGCGTGATGGTGGTGGCGCGCACCCCATTTTCGCGCACCGCGCTTTCCCGGCAGTTCAAGGATCGCAGCGTCACGAAAATCTACCTCGCGATCGTCAAAGGCATCGTCGCGCGCGACCGCCTGACGATCGAGCGTCCGGTCGGACGGCATCCGGTCGAGCGCAAGCGGATGTCGGTGGCATCGCACACGCCGCGCGACGCAGTCAGCCATATCGCCGTGCTCGCGCGGTTCGGTCCCGCAAATCCGGACGAAGCAGGAACCTCGCTGGTGCGCGTGAAACCCGACACCGGCAGGATGCATCAGATTCGCGTGCATCTCGCCTCGATCGGTCATCCATGCCTGGGCGATCCTCTATACGGCGGCAAGGCGGGCGGCGGCGGATTTTTCAATCGACAAGCACTGCATGCGCTGGCACTTTCGATTGCGCATCCGCGATCCGGCGAGCGGCTCGAGTTCATAGCGCCGTTGCCGAGCGATTTTGTAGAGTTTCTCGCGCAGAAATTGTTTGCGGCGGATGCGCGCGAATTGCGGCGATGGATCGAGTTGAGATGAAGGAGAGGTTTTTTACGGCTACGTTCACAAGGCCGGCATTGCTTGTCATCCTGAACAAAGCGAGCATCGCGAGCGCAGTGAAGGATCTCGGACAGCTTCGCGCCAGCGAAGCCGGTACCGGTATTGAAATCGCGAAGCGGTCCTTTGTTGATGTCGTCGCGCAAGCCTCCGAATTCTCAGTGGATGCGGCGACGCAAAACCGGAACTGGCGGCACTTACGCGCCGCTGTCCGAGGTCCATCCATCCGCCTGCGTTGCTCGCTTCGTCTGGATGACACAAGAAAATTAGTGCGCGGGTGTTGCGAGCGATGCGTGCAAACCTAACCCCCTAACCCCTTCCCCAAGTGGAAGGGGAACCGGACGCGGGGAGACAGCACGACGCGTCGAGTGCAACTTGAGCACAGTTCATCGAAGCCCCCGTTGACATCGCGGCATTGCGCGGGTAGCGTTTTATTTGAGCTTCCGCACTGAGGACGCTGAAACGGGCTGGGCGGCAAGAAGAATCCCGTTTCCCCTGCGGTCCGTAATTCCGAACTTGAACTCAAGGCGTTAGTTGTTCCGAATCCCGGCCGCTTGAACATTCAAGAATCTACGATGGCATCTCCCGCGTGGGAGCCCAATCGAACAAACGTTCATAACCTGCGATGCGCGCGCTCAGACGGCGGCGATTTGCAGCAGTAAGACTATGGAGTCCAGGTTGCGGGGAAGGCATATGGGCAAGGGCAGACACGTTGCGAAGAGCGAGGAGGGTCGCTTCGACGACCCGCGTTCATCCAACGGAACACCGCGGCAGGTAAATCTCGACAGCAATCCGAATCTTCCGCCGCCGGCGCCGGTGATTAGCGAAGAAGGGGTGCTCAACCTCAAGTCGCTCAAGCGGGCGAAGATTACCGAGCTGGCGCAGATGGCGCGCGACTTCAATGTCGACGGCGCCACCAACATGCGCAAGCAGGAGATGATCTTCGCCGTCCTGCAGGCACAAGCCGCCAAGAACGGCTCGATCCTCGGCGAGGGTGTGCTGGAAATCCTGCCCGACGGTTTCGGCTTCCTGCGCGCGCCCGACTACAACTACCTGCCCGGTCCCGACGACATCTACATTTCGCCGAGCCAGATTCGCAAGTTCAACCTGCGCACCGGCGACGTGGTTTCCGGCCTGATTCGCCCGCCGAAAGAAGGCGAGCGCTACTTCGCTCTGCTCAAGGTCGAGTCGATCAACTACGAGGACCCCGAAAAGGCGCGCGACAAGATCCTGTTCGACAACCTGACGCCGCTCTACCCCGAGGAGCGCATCAAGCTCGAATACAATCACGAGGATTTGACCACGCGCATCATCGATTTGGTCGCGCCGATCGGAAAAGGCCAGCGCGGACTGATCGTCGCGGCGCCGTTCACCGGCAAGACCATGATGCTGCAGGCGATCGCCAAGGCAATCGCGCACAACCATCCCGAGATCGTGCTGATCGTGCTGCTGGTCGACGAGCGGCCCGAGGAAGTCACCGACATGCTGCGCTCGGTGCAGGGCGAGGTCGTCAGCTCGACCTTCGACGAGCCGGCCACCCGTCACGTGCAGGTGGCCGAGATGGTGATCGAAAAAGCGCGGCGGCTGGTCGAGCACGGGCGCGACGTCGTGATCCTGCTCGACTCGATCACGCGGCTGGCGCGCGCGTACAACACCGTGGTGCCGCCGTCGGGCAAGATCCTGTCGGGCGGCGTCGATTCCAATGCGCTGCACAAGCCCAAGAAATTTTTCGGCGCCGCGCGCAACACCGAAGACGGCGGCAGTTTGACGATTATTGCCACGGCGCTGGTCGATACCGGCAGCCGGATGGACGAGGTTATTTTCGAAGAGTTTAAGGGCACCGGCAATCAGCAAATTGCGCTCGACCGGCGCCTGCTGGAGAAGCGCATCTTCCCGACCATCGACATCCAGCGCTCCTCGACGCGCAAGGAAGAGCTGCTGCTGCCGCGCGCCACGCTCAATCGCGTGTGGATTCTGCGCAAGCTCCTGAGCCAGCTCAACGCCGTCGAAGCTATGGAATTCCTGATCGACAAGATGGACAAGACCAAGACCAACGAGGAATTCCTCGAGTCGATGAACGCCTAGGAGGCCGGTGCCTCGATGACTTTCTACCGGCAAGAGGCGTATAACTTGCCGGGTGAGCCAGGGGAAAAGCCGCCACTTCGCGGCGCTCGCGTTCGTGGGATGGTATCTGATGATGCCGCCCGACTCGACCAAGATTCCCCATGAAGTTGATTCCGAGGTTCCTCTTGCCCGCTGGATTACTGTCGCCAGCTTCGACACCGAGGAACATTGCGAGAAGCCGCTCGCAGACCTTCAGAACAACTTCCAGGACCCGATCGAGCTTGACAAAACGGGCAAGCTCGCGCGCCTCAACAAGCATGATGCGGCCTTGGGAAAAGCGCGCGCGATCAACGCCGCGTGCGTCGCGAGTGACGATTTCCGCCTGAAAGCGGCAAAAAGTAAGTGACCCGCCTGCCGCTTTCTTAGCGCGGCGCGGCCTGATAATACTTCGAGATTGCCCCGCGCACGGGGCCGAGAGGCAAGGACAAAATTCTATGACTGAAATCAGCATGAAGCAGCTTCTGGAGGCCGGCGTTCATTTCGGCCATCAGACCAGCCGCTGGAACCCGAAGATGAAGCAGTACATCTTCGGCGCCCGCAACGGTATTTACATTATCGATCTTCAGCAGACCGTGAAGATGTTTCGCGCGACCTTCGACTTCGCGCGCGATCTGGCGGCGGCGGGCGGCACGATGCTGTTCGTCGGCACCAAGAAGCAGGCCCAGGACATCGTCAAGGAAGAAGCCGAGCGATGCGGGATGTTCTACGTCAACAACCGCTGGCTGGGCGGAATGCTGACCAACTTCCAGACTATTCGCGCCTCGATCGACCGGCTCCGGAAGCTCGAAGAGACGATGGCCGATCCGGAAATGATCAAAGCGCTCACGAAGAAAGAGATGAGCGACAACGCGCGCGAGCATGAAAAGTTGATGGCCACGCTGGCCGGGATCAAGAATATGCGCAAGCTCCCGGACGCGCTGTGGGTGATCGATACCAAGAAAGAAGACATCGCGGTCGCGGAAGCGAACCGCCTCGGTATCCCGGTTGCGGCAGTGGTCGATACCAACTGCGACCCCGACCTGATCGCGTACCGAATCCCGGGCAACGACGACGCGATCCGCGCGATCAAGCTGTTCACGGCGGCCGTCGCCGACGCGATTATCGAGGGCAAGCAGATCGCCGAGGAGCGCGCCAAGGGGCAGCAGGATGCTCGCTCCGACGCGGGCGCGGCGGCAGACGCGGGTCCGTCGGCGCCCGATTCGCCAAGCGCGGTCTAGTCGACAGATTCAATCTTTCGGTCCGCAAACAGAGCGGGATAGTTCTGGACGTTGCTTGCACTAGAGCGACCGGCCAAGAATACTAGCTCAACTCAGGAATTGTCATGAAACTAACTGCGAAGCTCGTTCAGGAACTGCGCGAGAAGACCGGCGCCGGCATAATGGATTGCAAGCGGGCGCTAGCGGAGACGGACGGCGATCTCGAGAAGGCCATCGTATGGCTGCGCGAGAAGGGAATCGCGGCAGCGGCGGGCCGCGCGGGCCGGGTTGCATCGGAAGGTTCGGTCGGATCGTATATTCATGCAGGCGGCAAGATCGGCGTGTTGATCGAAGTCAACTGCGAGACAGATTTCTGCGCCAAGTCGGAAGCGTTCCAGGCGCTGGTGAAAGAACTCGCGCTGCAGGTGGCGGCTTTGAATCCTCGCGTCGTGCGGCGCGAGGAGCTGTCACCCCCCGTTATCGAGCAGGAGCGGCAGATCTACGCTTCGCAGGCCGAGGGCAAGCCGGCGGCGGTCGTGACGAAGATCGTGGACGGCAAGATCGAGAAATTTTACAAGGAAGCCTGCCTGCTCGAGCAGGCTTACGCGCGCGATCCGAACAAGACTGTCAACGATCTGATTGGCGAGGCCGCCATCCAGATGCGCGAGAAGATCGACGTGCGCCGCTTCACCCGCTACCAGCTGGGCGAGGCGCTGGACGGCAAGGAAACCACTGCGGCCGCCTGACGCGGGCGCATTTTGCGGACAGAACGGGGCTTCAACGGGGGCATCGACGGGAGCTTCGAGAGATGGCTGACGTTCAAAGGGCGACTGACGGCAAGCCGCGCTTCAGCCGTATTCTGCTTAAATTGTCCGGTGAGGCGCTCGCGCCCGCGCAAGGCTCGGGACTCGATCTCGACGCGCTCGCAGAGATTGCGCTCGAAATCAAGGAAGTGGCCGCGCTCGGCGTGCAGCTCGCGATGGTAATCGGGGCCGGCAATTACATCCGCGGCAGCGACTACGAAGCGCGCGGGATGGATCGTTCGACCGCCGACCAGATGGGAATGCTGGCGACTGTTATCAACGCGCTCGCGCTGCAAAACGCGCTCGAGCATGGCGGCGTCGTCACGCGCGTGCTTTCCGCCATCGAAATGCAGGCGTTGTGCGAGCCCTACATCCGCCGCCGCGCCGTGCGCCATCTGGAAAAGGGCCGCGTCGTCATCTTCGCGGCCGGCACCGGCAATCCCTACTTTACCACCGATACGGCCGCGAGCCTGCGCGCGATGGAAATCGGCGCCGAGGTAATCCTCAAAGCGAGCCACACGGTGGACGGGGTTTACGATCGCGACCCGATGCGCGAGCCGGGCGCCAAGCGCTTCGATCGGCTCACATACATCGAGGTGCTGCAAAAAAATCTGAAAGTGATGGACTCGACAGCCATCTCGATGTGCATGGATAATCGCCTGCCGATCATCGTGTTCAATTTGCGCAAAGCGGGTAATATAAGAAGGGCCGTGATGGGCGAGCAAATCGGAACCCGGGTGGAGAGCGCACCGTGAGCATGCTTACGGAAACAATCGAGGACGCGCGCAAGGAAATGGACAAGACCGTCGAGGCCTTTCGCCACGAACTCGCCCGCGTCCGCACCGGACGCGCATCCACGGCGCTGGTCGAAAATCTGCAAGTGAATTACTACGGCTCGAAAACGCCGCTGCGGCAACTCGCCGGGCTGTCGGCGCCGGAGCCGCGTCTGATCGTGATTACGCCGTACGACAAGGGCGCGATGCACGACATTGAAAAGGCGATCCAGACTTCCGATCTCGGCCTGACGCCGATGAACGACGGCAAGATCATCCGCATTCCGATTCCCGAGCTGACCGAGGAGCGCCGCAAGGACCTGGTCAAGCACGTGCGCAAGATCGGCGAGGAATTCCGCGTCGGCATCCGCAACCATCGCCGCGACGCCAACGACATGCTCAAGGAACTGCACAAGGAAAAGCAGGCCACCGAGGACGAGATGCGCGCGGGCGAGGCCAAGGTGCAGACCTACACCACCGAGTTCATCGAAAAAATCGACAAAGTGCTCGCCGCCAAAGAAGCGGAAATCATGGAGGTCTGAGTTCGCCCGCCGACGGTGCGATCTTAGTTGAAGCCTGAACCCCAAGTGGCCATCTCACTACCACTAAACGATTTCCCGAACCTGTCTTTGGACCCATCGCGGATGCCGCGTCACGTCGCGATCGTGATGGACGGCAACGGCCGCTGGGCGAGCCGGCGCGGGCTCTCGCGCCACGAGGGCCATCGCCGCGGCAAGGATTCAGTCCGCGCGGTGGTCGATGCGGCGCGCGAACTCGGCATCCCGTACCTCACGCTGTACGCATTTTCGAGCGAAAACTGGGGCCGGCCTACGACCGAGGTCAGCTTCCTGATGGGTCTTTTCCATCGCTACCTCATCACCGAGACCAAGCGCCTGATGAAACGCGACATCCGCGTGGTGGCTCTGGGAGACACCGGGCGGCTGCCGCCGCGGGTGCGTGACGCCCTGGCCGAGACCGTCGCCGCGACACGAGAGAATCGCGGGATGACCGTGGCGCTTGCGCTCTCGTACGGCGGTCGCCAGGACATCGTCAACGCGGCGCGCTCGATCGCGCGCGCGGTCGCCGACGGCGCGATTTCGCCCGAACAAATCGACGAGCACCTGGTGGCGCGCGAACTGACTACCGCAGGACTTCCTGATCCCGACCTGCTGATTCGAACCTCGGGAGAACTGCGTGTCTCCAATTTTTTTCTTTTCCAACTTGCCTACACCGAACTCTATTTCACTGACACGCTGTGGCCGGATTTCCGCGAGCGCGAGTTCTTAAGCGCGATTGCCGCCTACCAGCTTCGCGAGCGCCGCTTCGGCACAGTCAACAACGGTTCCGACACCCGCCTGCGTGCTCAGAGCTAGGCTTCTGACCGCGGCGGTCCTGCTGCCCGCGGTGGGAGCGCTGGTGCTGTTCGCGCCGGCCTGGTTCTTCACGATCTTCAACGCGGTCGCCGGCATCTGGGGACTCTATGAAGTCGCCGCGATGACCGGCGCTCTGCACTGGGTCGCAGTTCCGCTGTTCGCAGTGGTCGGCGGCGTCCCATTGTTCGGGCTTCTTTACGGCGGCGACTTGGGATTGGTTGGATGGCTGGTGCCGGTGCTCGTGATCCTCATGATGCTCGGGCTGGCGGTGCGAATCGAACTCGCGGGCGGCGGCGAAAGGTTCAGAGGCCCGCGGCTGGTCTTCATGGGCGCGGCCTACGTGGGATTTCTATTCCCGTTCTTCGCGCTGCTCCGCAACGCCCCCGGCGGCATCGAAATGCTCCTGCTGGTCATCCTACTGGTAGTAGTGAGCGACAGCGGCGCGTACTTCGTCGGCAGGTATCTGGGCCGGACGAAACTCGCGCCGAGCCTCAGTCCCCACAAAACAATTGAGGGTGCGGTGGGCGGCTTGATCGCGACGATAGTCGGCGGGTGGTTGCTGTTTAAGATGAAAGGCGGGACGTGGGATACGAGCAGAATTCTGCTATTTGCGGCTATGATTTCCATCCTCGCGCAGCTTGGTGATCTGGCCGGCTCAGCCTTGAAGCGCGGCGCCGGAATCAAGGACTCGGGCTGGATTTTTCCGGGCCATGGCGGTCTGCTCGATCGCACTTGTTCACTGGTCTTCGCGGTGTTTTTCACCTACTATTGGTTTCGATGATGCGGCTTTGGGAGCCGCATTTTCACGCTCGGAAACCTCCTCATCGGACTTGCGAGCAGGCCAAATGATACATTCGATTCTATCCGCAGCACTGGTCTTCGCCGTGTTGGTGGTCGTGCACGAGGCAGGACATTTTGCGATGGCGAAGAAAGTCGGGGTTCGCGTGCTGCGATTCTCGATCGGCTACCCGCCAAAATTATTTGGATTCCGGCGTGGCGAAACTGACTACTCGATCGGCGCGACTCCATTCGGCGGCTACGTCCGAATGCTCGGCGATGAAGTCGGCGAGAAGCCCACGCCGGAAGAAATCGCATTGTATCTTCACGAAGTCGGGCTCGACCTGATCGGCGCGGCGCGCGAGCACGGCGCGGCCCCTACCGGCGCCGGATTCGACGACAATTTGCACGCGCTGGCCGAGCGTCTGAGCGAGTCGGCCGCCGGCGTTGCCCACTCAGTCATCGGGCGCGAACTCAAGCCCGACGAGGCGCTGCTGCTCAATGAGGCGCGCGGTCAGGCTAAAGTTGGCGATATAATCAAATCGCTGTCGGAACATCCTCCCACTTTGCTCGTCGAGGCGTACTGCAAGCGCGCGTTCCCGACCCAGTCGCTCGGCAAGCGCGTTCTGATCGTGCTGGCGGGACCAATGGCGAACATTGTATTCGCGCCTCTGCTGCTCACGTTCGTTTTCATGTACGGCGTGCCGCAGTTGCTGCCGGTTGTTGGCAAGACGACGAAAGATCTCCCGGCGGCGAAGGCAGGACTTCAAGCCGGCGATCGGATTCTCGCGGTTAACGGCCAGCCGATGGAAACTTGGGCCGATTTCTCGAAGACCGTAAAGGCGGGCGACGGCTCTCCGATCACGCTGGAAATCGATCGGCCGCACGGCGCGCGCAGCACGATTGTGATCAAGCCGACCCGGCTCGAGCAAAAGACTCTCTACGGCACCAACGCCACCACTTGGGTAATCGGAGTGCAGCCGAGCGGCGACGAGGTTACCAAGCGGTACGGTCCGATCGGCGCGGTAAAAGAGGCAGGCGAAACCTCGGTCGAGATGACGGTGCAGATGGTGGTCGGAATCGCCAGTATCTTCACCGGCAGCACGCCCGTCAAAGACGCGCTCGGCGGACCAATCATGATAGCGCAGATGGCCGGGCAGGAGGCGCATCGTGGCCTCGCGAACCTTGCGATGTTTACCGTGATGCTGAGCCTCGAGCTCGGCGTCATAAATCTGTTGCCGGTGCCGCTGCTCGACGGCGGCCACCTGCTGTTCTTCGTCTTCGAGGGCGTAAAAGGCAAGCCGCTCGAACTTCGTTACCGCGAGGCGATGCTCCAGGTCGGCCTGTTTTTGCTTGTAGCGCTGATGGCTTTCGTAATCTTCAATGACATCTCGCGAATTGTGCAGGGTTAATCGGCTGCTCGAGCAGACAGCCGCAACAAGCCCGGTCCTGGGACTCGACACTTCCACATCAATCGCAAGCCTTGCCGTGATTGCACACGGCAAGGTCGCCGCGTCGCTCGAGCGGCCGGTCACGTCGCACGGCGCCGCATTGCCGGGCGCGATCGACGAACTTCTACGCGCGGGGGGACTCGCGATTGGCGGTGTCGGCGCGATCGCAGTCGGCACCGGGCCCGGCTCGTTCACCGGACTGCGCATCGGGCTGAGCTACGCCAAGGGAATCGCGATGGCGTCGGGATGCGCGCTGGTCGGTGTGCCCGGTTTCGACGCGATGGCGTTAGCTGCGCTCGAGCGCAACAATATTGAAACAGGCAGGCTGGTCTGCGTGGTTGTGGATGCTCGAAAAGGCGAAGTTTACGCGGCCCTTTACCGGGTCGTGGCCGATGGGCTAGAAAAACTGTCAGAGGAATTGGTAATCGCGCTGGAACACTTGGCGTCGCGCATCACTGAGGACGTCATGTTCGTCGGTGACGATAGAGCGAAGGATGCGGCGGCCCTCGTGGAATCGCGGGGCCATAGGGTGGCGGTTTTCGGAACAGGGATGCTCGATTTGCGCGGAGTCTGCGTCGCGGCGCTGGGCGGGGCGCGGTTTGCCCGTGGTGAAACGGATCATGCGGCTTCGCTGGAGCCGCTATATATCAGGACGCCGGAGGCTACGTTCAAGCCCACTTCGAAAAATCCGGCGGGCATAGGCACGGAGGGCGTATGGAGCATCGAGAGGAAGAACTCATTCGGCAGCATCTGACCCATGACGAGGAGCTGAGGGCCCTCTACACAGAGCATCAAGCGCTCAAACAAAAACTCGAAGTCTTTAGAAGTAAGCATTACCTGACCAACGAAGAGGAAGTCGAAGAAAAACGGATCCAGAAGCTTAAGCTCGCCTCGAAAGATCGCATGATGGCGATTCTCGGCCGCTATCAACAAGAGGCTCGCTGACGCCACCGGTTCCGGCCATGAGCGCGCGCACGCTACCGCATGACAAGTCATACGATATCGGTTCTGGTTGAAAACGAATTCGGCGTGCTCGCACGCGTGGCCGGACTGTTTTCGGGCCGCGGCTTTAACATCGAGTCCCTGACCGTGAACGAGGATCCGCTCGATCCGACGGTCTCGCGGATCGTGCTGGTCACCACCGGCGACGATCAGATCGTCGAGCAAATCAACAAGCAGCTCAACAAGCTCGTCTCGGTGATCAAAATCACCGACTTCAAGGACGTCGAGACGATCGATCGCGAGATGGTGATCGTAAAGGTCTCGGTCGACGAGCGCACGCGCTCCGAGCTCGACTCGATCGTCGCGGCGTTTCGCGCGCACGTGATCGATATCGGCCCGCGCGCAATCACTGTCGAGCTGACCGGTGACTCGGAAAAGATCAAAGCGTTCATCGCGATCGTGCGTCCGCTCGGAATCAAGGAAGTGGTGCGTTCGGGTAAAGTCGCGATGGCGCGCTCGGTCCAGCTCAATCACGACAATCATCAGAGCCGCCGGGCGCGCGAAGCTGAATAGTCCGATAGCAGGAAAATTCGGGAGAACATTCAAATGAAGGTTTACTACGACCGCGACGCGGACCTGTCCGCGCTCAAAGGTAAGAAGATCGCGGTCATTGGCTTTGGAAGCCAGGGACACGCGCACGCACTCAACCTGCGCGACAGCGGCGTGGACGTATGCGTCGGGCTGAGCGCTAAGTCTCCGTCGCGCGAGAAGGCCGCCAAGCAAGGCCTCCCCGTGTTCGACACGGCGGAGGCTGCCAAGCGCGCCGACGTGATCATGATGCTGGTGCCCGACGAAATGGGCGCAGAAATTTACGAAGCCGAAATTGCGCCGCATCTCACCAAGGGCAAGTATCTGGCCTTCGGTCACGGCTTCAACATCCATTTCAAATTCATCAAGCCGCCGGCCGACGTTAACGTCTTCATGATCGCGCCGAAAGGACCCGGTCATC
Source organism: Binatus sp. (SeqCode) (assembly GCF_035272065.1). Classification (GTDB taxonomy): domain Bacteria; phylum Desulfobacterota; class Binatia; order Binatales; family Binataceae; genus Binatus. The sequence continues at coordinate 55,202 of NZ_DATEQZ010000058.1, read as the reverse complement.
TCGTGCGCTCCGAGTACACCAAGGGCCGCGGCGTGCCGTGCCTGCTCGCGGTGCAGCAGGATCCGTCGGGCGACACCGCGAAGGTCGGGCTCGCGTACGGCAGCGCGATCGGCGGTGGCCGCGCTGCGATCATCGAAACCTCGTTCAGAGAGGAAACCGAAACCGACCTCTTCGGCGAGCAATCTGTTCTATGCGGCGGACTTACGGAGCTGATTCGCGCCGGCTATGAGACGTTGGTCGAAGCCGGTTACGCGCCCGAGATGGCGTACTTCGAGACCCTGCACGAGGTGAAGCTGATCGTGGATCTGATCTACGAGGGTGGAATCTCTAACATGCGCTACTCGATCAGCAACACCGCCGAGTACGGCGACATGACGCGCGGCACGAAGGTTATAGGCAAGCAGTCGCGCGAGGCGATGAAGCAGATCCTTGCGGATATACAGTCGGGCAAGTTCGCCAATGAATGGATCGGCGACTACAAGGCCGGGCTGCCGCGTTTCCGCGAACTGCGCAAGGAAGCCGAGAAGCATCCTGTCGAGGAAGTCGGGCGCAAGCTGCGCGCGTTCATGCCGTGGCTCGCGAGCGATCGGCTGGTAGACAAGTCGAAGAACTAGATTCACGTGGCGGGCGAAACCGACAGCGGGCGCCCGGCACCGGGCGCGATACTCGCGCGCGTCGCGGGCGCGATCGGAATAGCGACCGAAGGCGCGGCGCTGTCGCTCGGTTTGGCGATATTCGGAATCATTCTGATTGCGCTCGGCCTGAAATCAGTCGGCGCGATCCTGGTAATACTCGCAATCCCGATTGCGCTTTTCTTTCGCGATCCCGAACGCTACCCGGATCGTACCGAAAACGTCGTAATCTCGGGCGCTGATGGCAAAGTCACCGACATTTCCGACGCATCTTTTCCCGGCTCAACGGGGCGGCTGTACCATCGCGTGTCGGTGTTCATGTCTCCGCTCAACGTCCACGTGAACCGCGCCCCGGTCGGCGGCGAGGTGACGATGGTCGAGCATACCGCGGGCGAGTTCCGTGCAGCGTTTCGCGACGACGCCAGCGAGCACAATGAGCGCAACCTGATAGCGATGACCGACGCGGCGGGCCGCATGTTCGGGATGCTACAGGTTGCTGGATATCTCGCCCGGCGGATAGTTTGCCGGCTTCGCGCGCGTGATAGAATACAAGCAGGTCAGCGGATCGGCCTGATTATGTTCGGAAGCCGCGTCGATCATTTTTTTCCGTCCGAGTACCGGGTCACGGTGTCGCTCGGGCAACGCGTTCGCGCTGGCGAATCCATCATCGGAGCAATCGAACAATGAGCCGCAATTCCCGCCGTTCGCGCGAAGAACGCCTGCGGATGGAGCTCTACTCCGGTCAGGGGCGCGAACCCGGCTTGAAAGCCGACGGCCCGCTGCGTCGCGGCGTCTTCTTAGTGCCCGCGACGATCACTTCGATCGGCCTGCTGTCGGGCTTCTACTCGATGGTCTCGGCGGTGAGCGGACACTTCGAGGTGGCCGCCGTGATGATCGTGATCGCGTTCGTGTGCGACGGACTCGACGGGCGCATTGCTCGCGCGTCGCGCACCTCGAGCCAGTTCGGTGTCGAGTACGACAGCCTGTCCGACGTGGTCGCTTTCGGCGTCGCACCCGCGATGCTGGCGTATTCGTGGGCGCTGAAACCGATCGGTTCGCTCGGAATCGGCGTCAGCGGATTGTTCGTGCTGTGCTCGGCGCTCCGCCTGGCGCGCTTCAACGTGCAGACCGCCACGGCGGACAAGAGCCGCTTCGTCGGCCTGCCCGTGCCTGGCGCAGCCGTGATGATCTCCGGACTCTCGCTCGCCTACAGTTACTTCGAACTCGACTCGCCGCGCATGCTGTGTACTCTCATGGTGCCGATCACGCTCGCACTCGGCGGCCTGATGATCTCGCGAGTGCCCTACCCCAGCTTCAAAACGATCAAGCTCGAAAAGCGCGCGCAGGTCGAACTGGTAGTGACGATGATGGTGTTTGCCGCGATGCTGTTCGCGATGCCGCAGCTTACAGCCTTCCTGTCCTCGACTGCGTACGTGCTGTCGGGTCCCGCACTGATGATTCGCGGCGAACGGCTGAGCGCCAAAGTCTCGGTGCTGAGACCGGTCGCGGCCAAATCCCACGACGCCAACGGCGCCGCGCCTCAGGCCGACACCTCTCGAACCACTCGCAGCCTCCGCGACCATCAACCGGTGCAACGCTAGAGGCATCGGGTAATGGGTCAGTTTGAAATTCGTGGACGATTGGGAAGCTGAACGCGAGAAATCAAAATGACGCTCCGCCATGCCGCTGTGCTTCTAGCGGTAGTTCTTAAGTGGCCTCTCGGACCAGCGCTGATAACATTGCCATCTTTGTTGATTGTGGGCGGAGCCCTGCTCTACGCATGGGCTTACAAAAATCATCCAGCACTAGCCTAAGTTCTTTCCCTAATGGGATTTTTCTCCGTCATCGTTTTTCTTTTGCTTCTTGGCTGGGTGTCGCGATGAGATTTCAAACTGTCCAACTAGCGCCATCGACGCTGCTTGACTGACGTCTCCGCTGCCGCTTAGAATCCGTACAGTATGTTTTGCAACCTGTTACCGGAGCTGCTTCTGAGCCTGGCCCTTACAGGGGTCCACGCCAGGCGCGCGTCCGGACAGGTTTAACGGCCTGATTAAACTGAGACACACGCCCCGGGCAGTGGGCCGATCGAAGCCGCCCGGGGCGTTTTCTTTTTCACTATCCGCTCATGGCGAAACGATCGGCACCTGATCCCGCGGCGACGATGCGGGAGGAATGACGATGGCACACGCGAACACGGCTTCGCACGGCGACAACGACTACGTCCGAATCTTCGACACGACGCTGCGCGACGGCGAGCAGTCGCCCGGCTGCACGATGAACGTCGAGGAGAAGATCGCTCTCGCTCGGCAACTGGAGCGGCTCAATGTCGATATCATCGAGGCCGGGTTCGCGGTTTCCTCGCCCGGCGATTTCGAATCCGTCAGCCGCGTCGCGCAGGCAGTCACCGAACCCGTCGTCCTGAGTCTCTCGCGCACGCAAGAAGGAGACGTGGACTCGGCGCTGCGCGCAGTGGACAAGGCCGCGCATCCGGGGATTCACATTTTCATCGCAACCTCGGAAATCCATCTCAAGTACAAACTCAACATGAATCGCGAGGACGTGCTCGACGCCGCGACATGGGCGGTCACGCGCGCGAAAAAGCATCTCGACTACATCGAGTTCTCCTGCGAGGACGCGTCGCGCTCCGACTGGGACTACATGGTCGACGTTTGCAGCGAGGTGATTCGCGCGGGCGCCACCGTGATCAATCTGCCCGACACCACTGGTCACGCGATTCCCGAGGAATTCGGCCGGATGTTCGCATACATGCGCGAAAAAGTTCCGGGCGCCGACAAGGTCATCTGGAGTGCGCACTGTCATAACGATCTCGGCCTGGCGGTCGCGAATTCGCTGGCGGCGGTGCGCAACGGCGCGCGTCAGATCGAATGCACTATCAACGGAATCGGCGAGCGCGCCGGCAACTGCTCGATGGAAGAAGTCGTGATGGCGATGAAGACGCGCCACGACCTGATGGGCGTCGGTTCGCGTATCAACACGAAGCAGATCTATCCGGCGTCGCGTCTGCTCTCGCAGGTCATCGGCCAGTCCGTGCCGGCCAACAAGCCAATCGTCGGCGACAACGCGTTCGCGCACGAGGCCGGAATCCATCAGGACGGCGTGCTGAAGTACAAGCTCACCTACGAGATCATGAAGCCCGAAGATATCGGCATCCCGTCGAACAAGCTGGTGCTGGGCAAGCATTCGGGGCGCCACGCGTTTACCAACCGGCTCAAAGAACTTGGCGTGGATATCGACGACGTGGACGTGAACAAGGCGTTCGCCGAATTCAAGGCGCTCTGCGACAAAAAGAAAATCGTGTACGACGACGACATATTGGCGCTCGTCACCGAGAGCGCGCGCCGGACGATCGATCACTTCGAGCTGGTCGATTTGAAGGTCGGCTCATCGAGCAAGAGCACGCCGCATGCCGAAGTCACGATGCGCGTCGAGGGAAAAGAGAGATCGGCCGAGGGCGAAGGCGACGGGATGGTTGACGCGTGCTACAAGGCGATTTACAAAATCGCCGCGATCAATCCAGCGCTCGAGCGTTACGCGGTAAAGGCGATCACCGGCGGCACCGACGCGCTCGGCGAAGTGAGCTGCATGATTCGTGAAAACGGCGTGACCGTCGCCGGCCAGGGCGCGCATAGCGATATCGTCATGGCCAGTGCGCTCGCGCTGGTAAACGCGCTCAACCGGCTAAAGGCGCGCAAGCATGCTCCCCTCAAGCCCACCACCGACGTTCCGTGAACCGCGATGGGGCTTGCCGCAACATCATACTTGGGCTAGTGCTTTGAGGGCTTGAGTTTGAACTTGAATTCGCTCTTCATCCTGCGCGACGTGCGACTTGTGGCGAGGTTCGCTACCGCGCCGTCGCGTCCATCTGCGCTCCTAATTTTCGAGGCTAGACACTGACGGGTCGAGACTGTCCGACGCTCCTCCCGATCATTCACGTCCAGGCGTTCAGCGCTTTCGCATGGCCTATAAAATTCTAGTTCTCAAAGGTGACGGCATCGGCCCCGAGGTCGTCGGCGAGGCCCTGCAGGTTCTCAAAATCATCGGACGCCGATCCGCCGTCGATCTCGAGTTCAAGGAGGGCATGATTGGCGGTCACGCGCTCGACACTGCCGGCACTCCGCTGCCCGACGAAGTGCTCAAGCACGCGCAGGATAGCGACGCGATACTGCTGGGCGCCGTCGGCGGACCAAAATGGGACAAGCCCAACGCGGAGAAGCGTCCCGAGCAGGCGCTGCTTGGACTTAGAAAGGCTTTGGGACTGTTCGCGAACGTCCGCCCTGTCAAAACCGTAAGAGAGCTGATGGCGGCGTCTCCGCTTAAGCCCGAAGTGATCGCTGGAGTCGACGTGGTTATCATTCGCGAGTTGACCGGTGGCATCTACTACGGCAAGCCGAGCGAAAAGCGCACGGCGAAGGACGGACGTGAGGCGGTCGATACCTGCTTCTACACCGAAGCCGAGATTACGCGCGTGCTCAAGTTTGGTTTCGAGCTGGCTCGCGAGCGCCGCAAGAAACTGACCTCGGTGGACAAGGCCAACGTGCTTGCGACCTCCCGCTTGTGGCGCGAGATCGCTACCGAGTTGAGCGCGCAATTCAAGGACGTCGCCTTCGAGAATCAGCTGGTCGATTCGATGGCGATGCATCTGATACGCCGCCCCAAGGACTTCGACGTGGTGGTCACCGAGAACATGTTCGGCGACATCCTGACCGACGAGGCCTCGGTACTCGCCGGCTCGATGGGTCTGCTGCCGTCAGCGTCGCTCGGCGAGGAACTCAACAGCGCCGGGTTCCGAGTCGGGCTGTACGAGCCGATTCATGGCAGCGCGCCGGAGATCGCCGGCCGCGACGAGGCCAATCCGCTCGCCGCGATCCTGTCGGCGGCGATGCTGCTCGAGCATTCGCTCGGGATGCGTTCCGAAGCCGAGCTGATTTCCCAGGCCGTCGATTCCGTCGTGCGCGACGGCTATCGCACTCGCGATCTTCACGGCGGCACCGGCACGCAGATCGTCGGATGCAAGGCGATGGGCCGGCTGGTGCGCGAAAAAATCGAGAGCAGCGAAAGCGAAGGCGAATGAGTAATACCCGCGAGCCGAGAGTGGCGGTTGTCGGCGCCACCGGCGCGGTCGGCAACCAGCTTATCGAACTGATTACCGCGCGTGGGTTCCAGCTCAGCGAACTGAAACTTTTCACCACCGAAGCCGGTGCAATGCAGACGGTCGACGCCGGCGGCGAGGAGCGCCTGGTCGACGCGCTCGAAAGTCCAGCCGATCTTCGCGACTTCGACATCGCATTCCTCGCGATCCCCGCGCCGCGCGCTGCCGAAATTATTGCCGCGCAACCTGGACCGATTCTGATCGATCTGAGCGCGGCGAATCGGCCAGCATCCGACGTTCCGATGGTCGCGCCCGGACTCACTTCGCGCGAGGCGATCGCGAAATTGCGCAACGCGAAGGTCTTCGCAATTCCTCATCCCGCCGCCCACGTGCTTGCCACCTGTCTCAAAGCTCTTGGCGGCCGCGGAGGATTCGTCGCCGCGACCGCGATGCTCGGCGCGAGCGCCGGCGGCATGGAAATGCTGACCGCCACGGTCGATCAGACCACCGATCTTCTGAGTGCGCGCCTCGAGCTCGACGACGATGAAGTCCAGCGCGGCTTCAACGCGTTTATGCGCGAGCATGAGCGCTCGGTCGCGAGCGCAATCGCCGCGCAAGTCGAGAAACTGCTGGACAAGGCGCCCCCGCTTTCCGTGCAGGTCGCCGCAATTCCCGTCCTTCACGGTTCCGCGTTGACGGTCGATATTCGGCGGCCGCGCGAAATCAGGGGCAACGGCGAGGACGCGGTCGAGCTGCTGCGCGCCGCGCCCGGCATTCTGATCGCCGAAGAAGGCGAACCGCTCGGCGTGATCGATGCTGTGGGCCAGGAGGCTATCGTCGTCAGCGTCGAGACGCGCGCCGACTCGCTGTCGCTATGGTGCGTGTTCGACAACACGCGCCTGGCGGCTCTGGGAGCGCTCTGGATCGCGGAGACGCTGGCGCTCAGCTCGCCAACTCTCGCGTGATCCGGCCGCGCGATGGTTCTCAAGCTCACGCTCGAGTACGACGGCACCAACTATTCCGGATGGCAGCTTCAGCCGCGCCACGATTCGATACAGGGAAGAATCGAGGCTGCGCTCGAACGAATTTTTGCTGCGCCCGTGCGCGTGTACGGCTCGGGGCGCACTGACGCCGGGGTGCACGCGCGGGGACAGGTCGCCTCGATTTCAATTCCGCGCCCGTTCGAACCGTCTGAATTGCAGCGCGCGCTCAACTCGATTCTGCCCGCCGACATCGTAGTGCTCGACATCTCGCCGGCGCCCGACAACTTCGACCCGCGGCGCACGGCCCGCTCGCGCGTGTACGAATATCGCGTGTTGAATCGCAAAGTCGCGTCCGCTTTCGAGTATCGCTACAGCTGGCTGGTTCGCGACCAGCTCGATCTCGCTGCGATGAACAAAGCCGCGCGCATCTTTGTCGGCGAGCACGATTTCGCCGCGTTCCGTTCTCTCGGCGCTGAAGTGATGACCACGATACGCCGCGTGATTTCAAGCGAGTGGACGCGCGACGCCGATGTCCTGCTATATCGCGTCGAGGCGAACAGTTTCCTGCGGCACATGGTGCGCGCGATGGTCGCAGCGATGGTTGACGTGGGACGCGGCAAGCTCACACCTGATCAAGTCGCGACCATTCTCGCCGGACTCGATCGTCATGCGGCACCGGCCAATGCGCCGCCCGGCGGTCTTTACCTCGTCGAAGTCCGCTACTGACGGCGCGATCGCGCAGCTTGCCGCGATCCTTTCGCGCGAAACCCTTGGGGCTCAATGCGAAGGCGACGGGGCTGTGCAAAACCCATCACGATCCCTAGAAAAAATCGCGATTTTTGTGCCTCCCGCCCTTGAAATTCCCGCGCTACTCGTTCACCCTCACCTGAAGCCCGCAACCCGGGACGCAAGGAGGAGGATGATGACTCAGTCGCAGGTAGCAGCCTACATGGCTGAAAAGCTCGGACTCACCAAAAAGCAGGGGAAGACCGTGCTCGAGGAACTCAACGCACTGGTCGTCCGCGAGCTCAAGAAGGAAGGATCACTGCGGCTGGCCGGCCTCGGTATCTTCCGCAAGCGCAAGACCAAGGCGCGCATGGGCCGCAATCCGGCCACCGGTCAGGAGATCAAGATTCCGGCGCGTACCCGGCTTCGCTTCACCGCCGCCAAAGCGCTGAAGGATTCGGTTCTCGGCACGAAATAGTCGGCCCGTTTTTTGTGGACCGCGGGAACGGACTCGGTCCGGTTCTCGCGGTTCACTTTTTTCCGGTCAGTCTTTTCCACCGGGCTTGCGCCGTGACGAGGGATTGCGCGCCTCGCGTGCGCGGGCGAGGAACTCGCGAATCCTGATTTCGTAGCCGCGCTCGGACGGCTCGTAATAGATCTTTTCGCCGAGTTCGTCCGGCAGGTACTTCTGCGCAGTCAGCGCGCCCTCGAAGTCGTGCGGGTAGCGGTAGTCCTTGCCGTAGCCGAGTCCTTTCATCATCGGCGTGGGTGCGTTGCGCAAATGGAGCGGCACCGGAAGTGCGCCAAGAGTTTTCGCATCTTCGGCCGCCGCGCGCATTGCGAGATACGAAGCATTGGACTTAGGCGCACTGGCCAGGTAGGTCACGCCCTGCGCGAGAGGGATCACACCCTCCGGCATCCCGACGAAGTCCACCGCCTCCTTCACCGCAATCGCCACTTGCAGTGCGCGCGGATCGGCGTTCCCCACATCTTCCGACGCGAATATCACCATCCGGCGCGCGATGAACAGCGGCTCCTCACCCGCCTCGACCATCCGCATCATCCAGTAAACTGCGGCGTCGGGATCGCTGCCGCGCATGCTCTTGATGAACGCCGAGATGACGTTGTAGTGCTCCTCGCCGGCGCGGTCGTAGAGGAGCGCCTTCTGCTGCGCCGACTCGCGAATGTGTTCGGGCGTGATTAGCGTCGCGCCCACGTTTTGCGCGAACTCCGCCGCAATCTCGAGCGTGCCGAGTGCGCGTCGCGCGTCGCCCGCGGCGAATCGAACTATCTCGTCCATCGCGCCGATGGCCAGCTTGAGTCCGGTGTTGCCGAGCCCGCGGTTCTTGTCCGCGAGCGCGCGATGCACCAGCGTTGCGATGTTCTCGTCTGAAAGCGGATGCAGCACGAGCAGGCGCATCCGCGAGAGCAGCGCCGAGATTACCTCGAACGACGGATTCTCCGTGGTCGCGCCGATCAGCGTGATCAGCCCGCTCTCGACGTGGGGCAGGAACGCGTCCTGCTGTGCGCGGTTCCATCGATGGATCTCGTCAATGAAGACGACCGTGGGTTTGCCGGCGTCGAGATCGCGGCGCGCCGCCTCGACCGCGTCGCGCAAATCGGCGACGCCCGAGGTCACCGCCGCGAGCTTGCGGAACACCGCGCCAGATTGCTCGGCCAGCACGAGCGCAAGCGTCGTCTTGCCCGTGCCCGGCGGGCCCCAGAGGATCATCGAATGCAGGACGTGCGCCGCGACCATCTGGCTGAGGAATTTCCCCGGACCCAGCAGGTGCTCCTGGCCGACAATTTCGTCAAGCGTGCGCGGACGCATCCGATCCGCCAGCGGCTGGCTGAGCGGAGTGCGCGGTGGAAAGAGACTCTGCGATGAATCGGCCTTGCGCCGTGCCATTTTTGAAACGTAGCACAGTGGCCGTCTTCGGCTAATGGATCCTGGCCTCTCCCTGTCCGAGAGAGCTTTGCACAACCTTGGCGGAAGGACAGAGCAGAATCTTGAATCGCGCGCGAAAAAAGTCGCGGCGGGGTTAAGCAAATGTCTCTTGTTCGAGGACAAGTCATTTTGGCACTCGGCCGGTCGACGTGTCGTTGCGCAGGTGGCAGTGGCTGATCTAGCTTCATGACGGGCTGGACAGGAGCCGGCACCACCTATGATCGTTGGCATCGATATCGGCGGTTCGACCACCGACGCCGTCATCCTCGAAAATGGCGGCCTGCACGTCGTCACGATCGAGGCTAACGACCCGGTCGCCGCGGCCGCGGGCGCGCTCGGCAAACTCGTCGCCGACTTCGGTATCAAGCTCGAAGACGTCGAATGCGTGGCTGCCACCGGCGCAGGATCGCGCGTGCTGACGAAATCGCTGCTCGGCAGGCCGGTCATCAAGGTCAACGAGTTCACGGCAATCGGAATCGGCGGCACGTCGCTGGCCGGCCTGGAGAGCGCGCTCGTTGTCTCGCTCGGCACCGGCACCGCAATCGTTTCCGTCACGCGCGACAAAATCGCGCATTTCAGCGGCACGGGAGTGGGCGGCGGCACGCTGCTCGGACTCGCCAAGCACATGCTCGGTGTCTCGACGATCGAGCGTCTCGAAAAACTCGCGAGCAAGGGCGACCTCCGCCGCATCGATCTCAGCGTTCGCGACATAGCAGGCGGCGCGATCGGCGACCTGCCGCCGGGCACCACGGCGGCAAACTTCGGCAAGATAAGCGCCGACGCGACGCCCGAGGACAAGGCGCTCGCGATCATGAACATGATCACCGAATCGATCGGCGTGCTCGCGCTCGCCAGTGCGCGCGCCTGTGGCCAGGAAAATATCGTGCTGACCGGGAAGCTGTCGCGCCTGTTCCGATTCATGCAGGAGATGAAGCGGCTCAGTTTTCCGTTTGGCCGGCGCTTCGTCATACCCGAGCACGCCGATTTCGCAACCGCCATCGGCGCCGCGCGCCACGCCCGCCAGCAGAAGTAGCACTCCTCGCGCCGTTACATCTTTGCCGCGGTAGGATATAAAGTTCCGAGTTCCGCGAGGTTTATTCACCGATGCCATCAGAGTTGCTCAAGGGATTTCGGCTGCTCGATTTGACCGACGAGAAGGGCGCGTTGTGCGGCAAGATGTTCGCCGATCTCGGCGCCGAGGTTATCAAGGTCGAACCGCCCGGCGGATGCTCGACGCGACGCATCCCGCCTTATCTCGAAGACAAAGCCGATGCCGAGCACTGCCTCTATTCGATCGCGTATCACTCCGGCAAAAAATCCGTGACCGCCAACCTCGCCAATGCCGACGGTCGCGCACTCGTCGCAGACCTCGCGACGCAATCCGATTTTCTCGTCGAGTCGCATCCGCTCGGCTATCTCGATTCGATCGGACTCGGCTACGACGCGCTCACGAAGAAAAATCCGCGCCTCATCTATGCGTCGATCACGCCGTTCGGCGACACCGGTCCCGGCAAGGATTACAACTGGGCCGACATTATCACGTGGGCGGCCGGCGGCGTGATGTACCTGATGGGCGAGGAGGGAAAGCCGCCGCTGCAGATGAGTCTGCCGCAGGCCGGACTGCACGCAGGCGGCGAGGCCAGCGTCGCGATGATGCTCGCGCACTACCCGCGCCAGATCGACGGGCTCGGCCAGCGTATCGTCGTCAACATGCAGGCCTGCATCGTGTGGACGCTGATGAACGAGCAGGCGATGCCGTTCCTGCACGGCAGCCATCTCTCGCGCACCGGGATTTTCGTTGGCTCGGCGGATGCGCGCCGCAAGATGGTGTACGAATGCAAGGACGGTCACATCTCAATTCTCATCGCCGGCGGCGTGACGTTCGGCAATTCGACAAAGGCGCTGATCGAGTGGATGCACGAGAACGGATTCGGCTCCGAGTGGATGCGCACCAAGGATTGGATTTCGTGGGTGCCCGGCGTCTTCATGAAAATGACTGAGCAGGACTACAAGGAGATCGAGGATCTCGAAGCCACGATCCAGCGCTTTCTGCTTACGATGACGAAGCACGAGATTTACGCGCAGGGGCTCAAGCGCCGCATCTTTCTCGCGCCAGTCGCGACGGCGGCGGACATAGCAGCCGACGAACAGCTCAAGGCGCGCGACTTCTGGATGTCGGTGCCGCACGACACGATCGGCCGCACGCTCACGTTTCCCGGGCCGTTCGCGAAAATGTCGGCGACGCCCATCGGATCGACCACGCGCGCACCGCGCGTCGGCGAGCATAGCGACGAGATCTATCGCGGCCTGCTCGGCCTCGCGTCTGAGCGAATTGCCAAACTCCGCGCCGCGGGTTCGATTTAGCCAGGAGAATTCGAGATGAGCCGTTTCGCATTGGAAGGAGTTCACATACTCGACTTCGCCTGGGTTGGCGTCGGTCCGATCACGACCAAGTATTTCGCCGACAACGGCGCTGACGTGATTCGGGTCGAGTCCGCCGCGCGCCCCGACGTGCTGCGCATCGGTCCGCCGTGGAAGGACGCGATGCCCGGCATCAACCGCAGCCAGTTCTTCGCCAGCTACAACACCTCGAAGAAATCGATCGCGCTCGACTTGGGCAAACCCAAGGCGCGCGAGCTCGCGAAACGGCTGGTGCCGTGGGCTGACATCGTCGTCGAGAGTTTCACGCCCAAGGCGATGCGCAAGTGGGGGCTCGGCTACGACAATTTGCGCGAACTGCGTCCCGACCTGATCATGCTCTCGACCTGCATGCAGGGACAGACCGGGCCGAACGCGCTCTACCCCGGCTTCGGCCAGTTGATGGCCGCGCTGTCGGGCTTCTACTACATCTCGGGCTACGGCCCCGGCTCATGCACGCCGCCTTACGGCGCCTATACCGATTTCATCGCGCCGCGCTTTTCCGCGTTCACGCTGCTCGCCGCGCTCGACTACCGCCGCCGCAGCGGCAAGGGCCAGTACATCGACATGGCGCAGTATGAAGCCGCGATGCAGAATCTCGCGCCCGCGTTGATCGACTACCACGCGACCGGACGCGTGCTCGGCCCGCAAGGCAACGCGTCCGCGCGTTACGCACCGCACGGCGCCTACCGATGCGCCGACGAGGACGGCAACGAGCGATGGATCGCAATCGCCGTCGCGAGCGACGAGCAGTGGCGCGCGATGCTTGCGGCGCTCGCATCCGAATCCACCGACCCGCGGTTTGCGACTGCGGCCGCGCGCATCGAGAACGCCGCGGCAATCGATCAGTTCGTCGGCTCGCTCACGCGCGCGCACAATGCGCACGATCTCACCGCGAAGTTGCAGGCCGCCGGCGTCGCCGCCTACCCGGTCGAGAACTGCGTCGATATTCATCAGGACGACAACCTCGAGGTGTTCGGTTTCTGGCATTGGCTCGAGCACAAGGAAATGGGTCCGTCGCCGTACGAGGGACTCGAGCATCGCATGAGCCGCACGCCAGGCACGCTTCGCTCGGCCGCGCCGATTCTCGGTCAGGACAACGACGAAGTATTTCGCGAGATGCTCTCGCTCAGCGCCGACGAAATCGAGCAGCTAAAGAAAGAGAACGTGATATTCTGAGTTCGTCTCGCTTGTTATCGTGCGATACGAACTCAAAATTGCGCTCCGCTATCTGCGCGCGCGCCGCAAAGACGCCTTCATCTCGATCACGACGATCTTTACCGCCGTCGGCGTGATGATCGGCGTCGCCGCGCTCACTGTGACGCTCTCGGTGATGGGCGGGTTCGAGCAGAGCCTCAAAGACCGCGTGCTGAGCCTCAGCCCGCAGGTCCAGATACTCAATTCGCAAGGATCGATCGATAACTACGCCGACATCGAGAAGAAGGTCGCGGGCGTACGCGGCGTCAACGGCTCCGACGCCTATATCATCGGGCAGGCAATGCTCAGTTCGGGGCGTGGAATCGGCGGTGTCGTCGTGCGCGGGGTCGAGCCGAACAATCCCGTCGTGCGCGATCAATGGGGCCGCTACATGATGGCCGGCAGTCTCGACGATCTTTCGCGCAGCTACACGATCGCCGCAAACGCCGCGGGGCCGGCGGTTACAACAGGCGGCCTCGCCATCGGAGTCAGCCTCGCGAAAAAACTCAAGGCCAAGCCGGGCGACGCGGTGCGCATGGTTGCGCCGGTGATCTCGCCGGATGGATCGCTCTCGACCAAGAGCGGGCAATTCGCAATCGGCGCGATCTTCGACTCCGGCATGAACTTCATCGATACCAACATGGTCTTCATGGACCTCGCGCACGCCCAGGATTTCTTCGGCCGCACCGCCAAAGTGGACGGCGTCGATATCCATCTCACCAATCTCGACGAGACCGACGCGGTCACCGACGCGGTGACCAAGCTGTTCCCGAATCCATACCGCGTCCGCAACTGGATCGAGTTCAACGAGTCCGCCGCCGCCGGCTTCGAACTCCTCAAGCGCGTGTATGCGCTCGTGCTCGTGATGCTCATCGGCGTCGCCGCGTTCAACCTCGTCGCGACGTTAATCATGGTGGTGATGGAAAAGCGCAAGGACATCGCCGTGCTGATCGCGATGGGTGCGACGCGGCGCGACGTGCGCCTCATTTTCGTGCTGAAAGGACTTATCGTCGGCGCCGCGGGAACCGCCGCCGGACTAATCCTCGGCGCCGCCGGATGCTTTGCGCTGGCGCGTTACCAGTTCATTCACATCCCGCGCGAAATTTACGGCATCTCGACGCTGCCGATCGCCGTCGCGCCGTCGAACTTCGCCGCCGTCGCGCTGGCCTCGATGCTTCTGTGCCTGCTCGCGACCGTATATCCGGCCCGGCAAGCATCGCGCGAGATGCCCGTCGAAGTCTTCCGCTCCTAGCTCCTGAACCGCCCCACCCCACATCCGCGGACAGTGAAAAAAACTGACTACTGATTATTTGGTGTGCGATTTGTATTCGTTGGGGGCTTGCTGGCGAGCTTCGGCTTTCGAACGACCAAAGTCTCATGACCGCGAACCTTGATCGTGCGCGCGGGGTCTGACGAAAAGTTCTGGCTAGGTCCGTCAGAATTTCGTGGCCGCGACGAGGTGCGCTTGCGCCGCCAGTTGCTGAGCTCCTTCGACAGTTTTGAGGCCAGCGAATCGTTGTCCTGGCCGTCCTCGGTCGATTCTCCGCTTTCCTTGTTGAGGTCGCCCTCGAACTCCGCGGAACTCATTTGCGTTCTCTCTTCCTGTGACGTGGATTTGTCCTCCTTTGCTTAGGACTGTTTAAGAAACAGAATTTTAGTTCTCGAAATTGATGTACTGACAGTAATCGGCGCCCGCGTTCGCGGCAGCCTGGAATCGTTAAATCAGTGGATAAGATTGTGTCTCGACTGCGTACCGAATCTGAATTTTATCGGCGCGTTTCGGCTTGGGATGATTTTTGTGTGGGATTCTTTCAGGCGGATTTTCCGCCGGCCGGGTTTGTTTCGCCCCGGCCGGCGTTCAATTCATTGCTGTCTTCGATTGATTGCTTAGGCAAACAGACTCTGCATCCGCAGCGCGAGACCCATGTCGCCCGCGATTCGCAGTTTGCCGCTCATGAACGCGACCTGCCCGTTCAGCTTTCCGGTCGTCATGTCCACGTAGTCCTGTGCTGTCATCGAGATCGTGATGCTCGGCGAAGCGGCTGGTCCTTCCTTGACCGTGCACGTTTCGTTGTTGACGATTACGTGCCACTTGCCGCCGTTATCGCCCGAGAGGTCGAACTGGTACGTCGCAGTCAGACCCTTGGCCGCGTCTTTGTTGAAGCGACTGGGCATCGCCGCGAAGATTTCTTTTGGTGTCGTAGGTGCTGCATCAGCCATGGAAAATTGAGTCCTCCTGGTGGGAGCGCCCGGTGCGCGCTCTTTCCGCCATATAAGCGTTCGGCTCGAACCGTGTCAATAGTAACACGCCCCGCGGGATTAGTCACTCCACCGCCTAGCTAATCAGAATCCGAACATGTTTCCCGGCACGACCCTGATGATGTTTCCCCGCACATGCACCGGCGACGCGTTCTCGGTAATCGTCACCGCCTGCTGCTTTTGCGCATCGGTTTTGACCGTGCCGTCAAGGTAAGCGTCGTGGCCAATCACCTTTACCGTCACACCGGTCAGCCCCGCGGCATAAAGCTGTGACGCGATCGCAGCTTGCCGCGCCGCCCAATCGGCGGTGTCCGTCTGCAGCGAATCGATCACGTTGCCGACTCCGGGCACCTGGCGCACGATTTTTTCGGTGTACAACTTGGCGTCGTTGTCGAACACCTTGCCGAAAATCGTCACCGTGCTGCCGCTGGTGTAGCAGTTGACGCGCCGTGTCTTCGGATTCGACGACAGCGCCTGCAGGACTCGCTGCTGCAAGGTAAGAGTCGGCGGCTTGGGCGGTCGCGGCGCGTGATGCTTGCGCGGCGGAGGCGCTGGAGCGACGGCCTCCACGGGGGGAGTCTCAACTGACGCCGGCGTCGGCGCTGCCGCTTCGGACGCGGCCGGCGACGGCGGCGCGCTGGCAAATTCCGGCGCCTCGGTCGGGCTCAGTCCCGCCAGCTTGCTGCTGAGTTGCGACTCGAGCGCATCCTTCGTAGTCGAATCGTTGGTGAAGATCATTGGGTAATCGATCTCGACCTCGCTGCCGCTGAACGGCGGGAAATTCCACGCGGACACGTCCTTGACCACTTCCGCGTCGAACGCCGGATTCGGATTGGTCGAGGTCCGTACCGACGCCGCGTCCACGCTGCCGTTGGGCAGCACCCTGACTCGCACCATCATCGCGTCGCGCAGCGTGCTGTCGCCGGCCAACGCATGCGTATAGCTGTCGAGCAACCCGACCTTGTGATCTTCGAACAATTTGCGCGCGGTGTCCTGGTTGCGCTCGGGCGCCGCCGCCGATTCCCCCGTCACCTGCACTCCCATCGCACTCGCCAACGCCACCATCGGCTCGGTCGGCGTCGGTGCGATCGACGCGACCGCCGCCGGCGACGTGCTCGCCACCGGCGCCTCCGCGCCCTTGCTGCTGAGGTGAAGCGCGAGCCACGCGCCGCCAGCCAGCGCAACAATAGCCGCAATCAGGTACGCGGCGACGCCGAACATTCCGCGGCCTTTTTCTTCGCCGTCGTCGTCCGCCATCTTGCCCGTGATTCGCATCGACGGCGACGAATCGCGCCGTACGGTCGCAGTACGCGGCGGCGTCACCGGCCTCGACGGCGGCGGCGTGTATTGCTCCGCTGGCGATTCCACGCCGAGCCGTGCGCCGCAGAAATTGCAGATCAGCTCGCCCGGCTGCGCCTTGCCGCCGCATACCGGACACTCGATCTGCGCGCCCTCGTCCGCTGACGCGCGTCCAGCGCTTTCCGCAAAGGCGGGACCCGCCTGCACGAGCGCAGAGCCGTCAGCGTCGCAAAACGTTTCCGAGTCGGGGTAGGTTTTTTCGCAGCGCGGGCACCTTTTCATGTTGGTAAGAAATCCTCTGGTGCAGGTTTCGATGATATCGGCGCGAATTGCGACACGCCAATCAATTCCTCGCGATCACTTCGGCGCCGAACTTTTCCATCGCCGCGAGGTGCTCGCGCGTGGTCGCCGCCGGCCCGAAAATTATTCGCGACACGCCCATCTCGGCGAACTTCTCGACGTCTCCAGGCTTCAACTGCTCGCGCAGCCTGCTCACCGTAATTTCCAGCGGCACCGTCCGCTCCGCCGCCCGCTCATGCTCTCGCAGGCGCTTGATCGTCGCCGCGATCTCGTCGTTACCCTCCGCGATTCCGTACCACCCGTCGCCGAGTTTCGCCGCCCGCTTGAGCGACGGCTCGGTGTTACCGCCGAACACGATCGGCGGGTGCGGTTTCTGCGCGGGCTTGGGCATGAACTTAAATCCTTCGACGCTAATCGTCTTGCCGTGATACTCCGGCGACTCCTTGGTCCACAGCTCTTTCATCAGCGCGAGATATTCGCGCGTGCGGAGCGCGCGGTCCTTGAAGTTCATCCCTACTCCTTCGAACTCCTCTTCGAGCCACCCGATCCCGACACCGAAAATAAACCGCCCGCCCGACAGCACGTCCAGGCTCGCGACGGCCTTGGCAGTCGTAAACGCGTTGCGAATCGGCAGCACGAAAACTCCCGTCGCCAGGCGAATCTTCGTCGTGACGCCCGCGACATACGCCAGCGCCAGCAGCGGATCATGCAGCGGCGTCTCCGGCGGCGCGCCCATCCTTCCACTAGATGAATACGGATAGGGGGAGCGGTACGTTACCGGCAAAATAATATGCTCCGGGATCCAAAGCGATTCGAAACCGCTCTCCTCGGCTTTGCGCGCGACCGCCGCGATACTGTTGGGTGACGTCTGATATAAGAATGTTCCGAATTTCATTGCGTTCTACGCTCCTGCGCGCGACGTTTAACAATACTGCTAGTCAGTTTCCAGCCTTACCGCGAAGACCGCCGGATCCTCGATCGTGCGCAAATCGAGATGGAAAGAATCGTTGGCCACCCGCCCGATAATTCGCGCGCGCCGAAACATCGCCGCGATCGCGTTGGCCGATTTCTCCGGATGGGTCACGCGCAGCGCGACCGACTTCAGTTGCTCGACCGGCATCGCGCCCGAGCCGACCTGCGAAGCCGCATCGACAATCTCGACGATGTAGCCGCCGCTGAGCCGCTCCGCGACAATCTCCCGTGCACGCGGCGCGATTGCGTTAATTTCACTCACACTACGTCCCAGGATTCGAAGCGTCGGCAGCTCCGAGCCCAGGTCGCGCGAGCGAAGATACAGCCGCAGCGTCGCCGCGAGCGCCGCAAGCGTCATCTTGTCGCATCGGAGCGCACGCTTCACTGGATTGCGCTTGATTCGATCGATCGCCGTGCGCCGCCCCACGATCACGCCGGCCTGCGGACCGCCGAGCAGTTTATCCCCTGAGAACGTGACGACCGCGGCGCCCGCCGCGATTCGCTCGCGCACGATCGGCTCGCGCGGAATCCCGAACTCCGTGAGATCGATCAGCGCGCCCGCGCCGAGGTCCTCCATCACGTCGATTCCGCGCACGCGCCCGATTTCGACCAGGTCTTCCAGCGTCACTTCGCTGGTGAAGCCGACCACGCGGTAGTTCGACGGATGCACTTTCAGCAGGAGTGCGGTGTCAGGGCCGACGGCATCCGCGTAGTCTCCCGGATGGGTCCGATTGGTCGTCCCGACCTCCCGCAGAATCGCGCCGCTTTTCGCCATCACGTCGGGCAATCGAAAAGATCCGCCAATCTCGATCATCTCGCCGCGCGACACGATCACTTCACGCCTCTCGGCCAGCGAGTTGAGCGCAAGCACAACAGCGGCGGCATTGTTGTTGACGACGGTCGCCGCCTCGGCGCCAGTCAGCGCGCAAATCTCATCCTCGACGATCGTGTCGCGGTCGCCGCGCCCGCCGGTCTCAAGATCGTATTCCAGGTTGACGGCAGAACGCGCCGCCATCTCGACTGCCTCGATCGCCGATTCCGCCAAAATCGCGCGCCCAAGATTCGTATGCAGCACAACCCCGGTAGCGTTGATGACCGGCCGAAGCGCCGGCTCATCGGCAGCAACGGCCCGCGCGACGGCGTGCACAACAGCATCGATCATCGCGTCGCGATCGCGCGGATGCGTGTCGCGCCCCGAAAGAATCGCAGCGCGCAATTCCGCCTGCGCCCGCTGCACCACGACTTTGAGATAGCTCCGGCTGAATCCCGCAAGCGCCGGATTCGCCTCCGCAGCCTTGATGCACTCATCGATCGGCGCAAGTGCGCGAATCAGCTCCGCGCGCTTATCGTCCTCTGCCTCAGAACGTTTTCTCGAATGCTTTGCCATGGCGAGATGATTATCAAAGACAGCGCTGCCCCGGCGCAACCTGATGCGCCGCACATTTCGGAATCACGGAGACTCTCGTCCCTCACCGGCCGCTGAAGGTCTCGCGTCGGCCTCTCTCGACAACGGGCGAGGCAAGGAAGTATCCGGGATTCTTCGCTTCGCTCTGAATGACACAGAGGCGGAACGACGCTTCACATTCAATTACGTGGCCTGCTCTATCTCCGCCTGCGCCCGCGCGATCAACTTCAGCTTCGTCAACAAAATAAATCCACACAGCAGTGAGAACGCCGCGCAGAACATCACCGCCGCACGCGGACTGAAATGCTCCCCGATGAAGCCGACCGCCAGGCTGCCAAGCGGCGCTGTGCCAATGAATGACAACGTGTAGATACTCATCACGCGCCCGCGGAGATCGTCGCTGACGAACATCTGCAGGAGGGTGTTGGTCGTCACCATGTGATTCATCAGGCCGACGCCGATGAACATCTGGGCGAGCAGCGAGAGCCACATCCAACTCGACACGCCGAAGCACGCGGTCGCTATCGCCATGCAAAATATTCCGAACACCAGATTCTGCCGGAGCGCTTTGGGAGCCGTCGAGCGGATATTCATCACGATTGCGCTCGCGACCGCCCCCAGCCCCTGGGCCGCCATCAGGAAGCCGTAACCGTGCGCCCCGACGTGCAGCAGGTCGCGCGCGAACACGGGAATCAGCACGGAGTACTGCATTCCGATTCCCATGTTGATCGCGACCAGCACCATCAGCCAAAGGGTCGGGCGATGACGCCAGACGTAGGCCAGCCCGAGCCGCACTTGCCGCATCATCGTGGCGCCGAATTCGCGTCGCTCGCGTCGCGGCAGTTCCATCTGGAACAGGCTCCAGATAACGGCGAGATAGCTGACACCGTTGAGCATGAAGCAGCCGGCGACTCCAATTGCCGCGATCGAAAGGCCCGCGATCGCCGGCCCGATCATGCGCGCGCCGTTGAAGATCATCGAGTTCATCGCGATCGCATTCGGCAGGTCTTCACGCCCGACCATCTCGACCACGAACGCCTGCCGTCCTGGCATGTCGAACGAGCTCACGAGTCCGTTGAGAGCAGCGAGCGCGATCACGTATTCCACGCGTACCGCGCCGACCCACGTCAATCCTCCGAGCACGAACGCGCTTAGCATCAATAGTGTTTGCGCGCCGATTATCAAGCGTCGCCGATCGACGTGATCGACCACCACGCCGGCGAACAACGCGACCAGCACGATCGGCATGTAACTCGCGAAGGCCACTACGCCCAGCATCAGCGATGAGTTGGTGAGCTTCAGCACCAGCCACGCCTGTGCGACCGACTGCATCCAGGTGCCGATCAGCGAGATTAGCTGACCGACGAAGAAGAGCCTGAAATTCCGATGCCGCAGCGCGCGGAACGCCGTCAGCCGTCCGCTCCAGCTATCCTGCGCGGGAACGTCCCCGCCCGCCTCGTCAGCCTCAGCGGCTTCTATCTCCGGCACCGTATCGATGACTTTTCGCTCCGCGACCAGGTGAACTCCCCCACTTTGCCAGAGCCGATTTAATCAATCGAGTGCCTTGCCGCGATGCCGTCTCTTTGCAACCCTTCACCCGTGACTGAGACTCTCCTATCGCGGATCGAGCTCCGCTACATCGACGCCGCCGGCCAACCGCGCGCGCTCGCTCTCGATGCGCCCACTGCCGGGCGCGAATCGAGCGCGGTCCGCGACGGCGTCGCCATCTCAGCGCGTCTCGAACACGCGCTCGGCGGCACGATCGTCCGCGCCGCCGTCGCCAATCGCGGCGACGACGCGGTTCGACTGACATCCGCACTCTTCGAGGTCGCGACCGGCTTCGCGCCGACCGCACCCGCGCGATTCTTCAAGCACGGCTACCAGTCATGGAGCGCGTCGGGCGGCCACGACGTATCCGCGTCGCAAACTCATCCGCGCGACACCGCCCACTTCATCACGCGCGTCAATCATCAGAGCGAAACCACTCGTCCGCCTGAATTTCCGGAGGCGCAGACCTCCGAGCTATTCACAATCGTGGAAAGCAATAATGTCGCGGAGCTGATCCTGGCTGGATTCATTGGAGCCGCCACTTCGCTCTCGACACTCACCATCGCCCGCCCTGAAAAAATACTCGCGCGCGCTATCCTCGACGATGTAACACTCGCGCCGGGCGTGCATCGTGAAGTCGATCCCCTGTTCATCGCCGCCGCCGATGAGTCACCTGCGCGGATGGCCGCGCGATGGGCCGACGCAACCGGCCGATGGATGAACGCGCGGGTGAGCGCGCCGTTTCAGCGCGGATGGTGCTCCTGGTACCACTACTTTCACGCGATCACCGAGGATGCGCTGCGCGCCAACATCAAGTCGCTCGAGGCGATGCGCTCCGAGTTTCCACTCGACGTGATTCAGCTCGACGACGGCTTTCAGTCAGCGCTCGGTGATTGGGACACGACCAACGTCAAATTTCCGCGCGGCCTCAAAAAAATCGCAGCAGAAATTCGCGCCGCAGGATTTCAAGCGGGCATCTGGACGGCGCCGTTTCTCGCCGCGCGCGACTCGCGCCTGATGATCGATCATCAAGACTGGTTCATCATGCACGCCGAGACCGGCGAGCCGGTTCGCGCCGGCCACAACCCGAACTGGACCGCGAGCGATGACAAGTTCGCGTACGCGCTCGACCCCAGCAACCCCGCGTTTCGCGCGCACCTGCGAAATCTATTCGCGAAACTCACCCGCGACTTCGGCTACTCGTATTTGAAACTCGATTTTCTTTACGCCGCCGCAGCGCCCGGCCGGCGTCACGACCCGAGTCTCACGCGCGGCGAAACCTTGCGCCTCGGCCTCGAGGCGATTCGCGCCGGCGCCGGCGACGACGCGTTCATCCTCGGATGCGGCTGCCCGCTTGGCCAGGCGATCGGCGTCGTGGACGGGATGCGCATCGGTCCCGACGTGTCTCCGTTCTGGGGCTCGACCGCTTCCGGAGCCGGCGACCCGTCCACGGTCTACGCGCTCGATGCGATCATCGCGCGCAGCTTCATGCATCGGCGTTTGTGGCTGAACGACCCCGACTGCCTGATGCTGCGGGCACGCAAAACCCGCCTCACCGCCGACGAACGCGCCGCGCTGGCCGCAACGATAGTCGCCAGCGGCGGGATGCTGCTGATTTCCGATGATATGAGCCTGCTCGACGCCGAGGCCGGAAAACTATTTCGCGCGGTCGCGCAAATTGCCGAGGAGATCGATTCCAACGCGGCGCGCGAACCGGTCCTCGCGCTCGATCTGATGACTACCGGCGACATCCGCGGCTTGATCACTGAGAACGCCGACGGCGGAGGCGCGATTGCGATGCTCCTGAACCGCGGCGACTCTCGCGCAAGCATGCAAACCTCCGACTTGAAGCTGGGCGCCGGCGCAATTGCGGCGCTCGATCTCGCCGTCGAAGAGAAAACTCAAGTCTTCGATACGATCGATCTACCGCCGCACTAGGCGCGCATCCTGCGCATCAAGCGTTAGCGCGTAAATCGATAACGCTCGCGCCCGCGCCCGCGTGCAACACGGCTCGCCAATTTTCCGGCGCCGCGCCCGGGTACAGCTTCGCGTAGTAGCCCCGATCAATCGATTCAATCACCGCGTCCGCGTCCGCTACGTCGCACAGCGCGACGATCGAGCCGCCGAAGCCCGCACCCGTCAGCCGTGCGCCGAGGGCGCCGCCGCGCCGCGCGTATTCCACGATTCCGTCGAGTCGCTGCGTGCTGCATTCGAAGTCATTTGCGAGACTCTGATGCGACGCGTTCATGAGCTTTCCCATTTCATCGAGGCGCCCCGCCTCGAGCACCTCCGCCGCGTGAATCACCCGCTCGGTCTCGCTCAGGACGTGCCGCGCACGTTTCAGGATTTCCAGCGGACGCTTCGTATCCAGCGCGATTCGATTCGATCCCTCGCCAAGCAACTCCGCATCGAGTTCCGACTGCGAGACTCCCAAGAGGTTTGCCGCCTCTTTCAGAGCTGCGTCGAGCCGCGCGGGTGCTGCCGCCGCAAGTTTCTCGACGAGGTCCGCTGCGTTCCACCCCGGCTGCGCGCGAACCACGTCGCCAAGGATCGTAACGCCGTCGAGCTTGAGCGCGCGCCCGAGAATCCGCGCCGCCAACGTGCACTCGACGACGCGCCGATTGTATTCCGCGCGCACCGTTCCCGACTTGTCCGCGATTTCCCGGCTGTCTGCCACCACGAGAACCGCGTTCGCCGGCATCTTCACCGCGCGCACGCGCAGCGGGTCGAACTCGATGAACAGTGCGTGATCGCGACGGCCAAGAATCGACGCCGCCTGATCCATTCCACCCGCGCGCGTGCCGACGTACCATTCGCTGCGCGCAACCATCGTCGCCGTTTCGAGCGGCTCGAGTTCAAGTTCGTTGAGCGCCATAAACGCCATCGCGGTCGAGACGGTGAGCGCGGCAGACGACGACAGCCCGGCCGCCGGCGGCACGCGACCATCGACGACCATCGACGCGCCGCGCCAGTTGCTGCGCGCGGAGAAGCGATCGATCACACCCTGGATTGCGGCCTTCACGTAGTTCGCCCAATCGCCGGTTTGGTATGGCGGGATCCGCCGTTCGATTGCGAAACGGCGGGACGACCACGCGGGGTCGGCGTTCGCCACCTCGATTTCGCCTGCCGCGTTGGCGGCGGCGGCGACGATTGTGGATCGATCGATCGCGACCGGCAGCACGGGCAGGCCGCTGTAGTCCGTGTGCTCGCCGATCAAATTGACGCGTCCCGGCGCGCGGGCCGCAAAGATTTGCGCGGCACCACTGGCGCGATCGTCCCCGGCGCGGACTCGGGCGGCGAGCCGTTTGGCGCGCGCAAGCTCGTCGGCGTCCCATCCGTCGGGCGGACTCATCGCTGCTTCCTCTTTGGCTTGAACCACGCGCGCGCCGCTTCGAGCTCTGACCGCGTGCCGACGTCGCTCCAGAACCCGCGCATGTCAACCGCGCGCACGACGCGGCCGTCGGCAATCATTTGCGCGATAGCGCCCGGGATTTCGAGTTCGCCGCGCGCGGACGGCGTAAGCCGCGCGAGATAGTCGAAAATTGTTTGGCCGGTAGCGAAAAGTCCCACGTTGTTCCATTCGGTCTTCGCGGTTCCCGGCGCTGGTTTTTCGTCGAGCCGTTCGACCATCATGTGCGCGTCCACGTAAACGGCTGCGCCGCGAAACGGATCCCTGACGCGATTCACCGCAAGCATCAAATCGTACTCGTCGATCCGCGCGTGATGGATGAAGCGCGGATAGTTCGCGCGATCCATCAGAATATCGCCCCATCCGAAGATAAAGCGCGGATGGCCGGCAAGATGCGCCCTGGCCGCGAGCATCGCGCCGCCGGTTCCGTTCAGTTCCGGCTGTCTGACGGTGGTGATTTCGATTCCCGAATTTTCGGCCTGATAGGTTTTCGCCCATCTTTCGATTTGCTCGGACAGGTAGCCCGTCACGACGATGAAATGCGTGAGCCCGGCGCCGGTGCCCGCGAGCACGTCGGCGATGTGCGAAATCAGCGGCGCGCCGGCGATGTCGAGCATTGGTTTCGGCGTGTCCGCCGTCAGGTCGCCCAGGCGTTTGCCGCGCCCCGCCGCCAGCAGGACCGCCGTCGTAATTTCCACCGCCACGCCGCCCAAGATAGCATCCCGCGGGCGTTCAAGTGTGCTTGGCTGGCGGTATATAGTTGAGTAAGAGTTTAGCGAGAGCCGCAAATGTTTGGTGAGATAAACCCCCGCAAGAAAGCGCGCGCGCCGTTCATTTCGATCGAGGAAGCGCTCGAGGAAACGCGCCGCGGCCACATGATCATCCTGATGGATGACGAGCAGCGCGAGAACGAGGGCGACCTGTGCATGGCGGCCGAGAAGGCCACCCCCGAAGCCGTCAACTTCATGGCCAGGTTCGGGCGCGGGCTGATTTGCCTGCCGATGTCGGCGGAGCGAATCGATCGGCTCGGACTCAGCATGATGATTGGCGACAACCAGGCGCCGCTCGGCACCGCGTTCACCACGGCGATCACCGCGCGGCGTGCGTCGGGCTCGGGAATCTCGGCGCAGGATCGCTCGACCACGATTCTACAGGCGGTGCGCGAGGACGCCAGCGGCGCCGAGTTCATCACGCCCGGCTACGTCTATCCGCTGCGCGCACGTGACGGCGGCGTGCTGGTGCGCACCGGGCAGACCGAAGGCGCGGTCGATCTCGCGCGGCTGGCGGGACTCAAGCCGGCGGGCGTCATCTGCGAGATTCTGAAGGAAGACGGCACGATGGCGCGGCGCGACGACCTGGTCGAGTTCGCGAAGGTGCACGGGCTGAAGATAGTCACGGTCGCGGACATCATCGAGTACCGGCTGCGCAACGAGACGATGGTGCAGCGGATCGCGGAGGCGAAGCTGCCGACCGCGTTCGGCGAGTTCAGTGCGCTCGTCTATCGCAACCTGGTCGATTACACCGAGCACCTGGTGCTGGTGATGGGCAAGGTCGATCCAAAAAAGCCGATCCTCGTGCGGGCGCATCGCGAATACCTGCCCGGCGATGTGTTCGGCTACTCGGTGCGCAACACGCGCAACCTGCTGCGCTCCGCGATGGAACGAATTTCAGCGGCGGGCGAAGGCGTGCTGTTGTATCTCAAGCGCGAGTCGAACGCGCTGGCGTCGGATTTCGACAGCGGTCGGCCGGCGCGCCGCGCTACCACGCGGGCCAACACGCCGGAGGCGGATTTCCGCGATTACGGAATCGGCGCGCAGATTCTGCGCGACGTTGGTGTGCGCAAAATGATTATCATGTCGGACGCGACGCCGCGGCTGGCGAATCTGCCGGGTTATGGATTGGAGATCGTCGGCTCGGTTCCGCTTTCGACCAACGGCAAGCACAGCGCCGCCGCCAAATAGATGTACACTGCTCAGGAACCGCGGCACTGCTCGCGTGGTTCTTTTTCCAGGAAAATGCTGACAGGAACTTTCCGAGCGCTTTTGCACAGCACGCTACTGGCGGGAGTTTTTCTCGCCGTGTCTTTGATCGCGGCGCCGCCAGCGCATGCAATCAAGGCGGATGAACTCGTAAAAATCACCTCCGCCACGATCGATCCTCCGCTAAGGGCCGGTGGGTCGAGCACGCTCAAAGTCGATGCGACTGTGATTCCGGAATGGCATATCAACTCGGACAAGCCGCTCAGCGAAGATTACATCCCAACCAAGCTCGAGATCAGCGGCCCGATCAGCGTGAAGCCGGGCGCAATAAAGTATCCGGCGGCGGAAACGATGACGCTCGACGTCGCGGCGGGCGGCGGCAAGATCTCGGTGTTCGGCGGCGATATCAAGTTTGAAGTGCCGCTCAAGGCGGCTGCCGACTTCGCACCGAAGCCGGGCGAGGCGCTCACGGTTACGATCGACTACCAGGGCTGCAACAACAACGAATGCCTGCGGCCGGCCTCCGTCAGCACGACGGTCGCGTTGGCTGCTCCAGGAGCGGCAGCGGGTGCGCTCGAAGGTATCGCTGCTGGCGGCGCGACGCGCAGCGGCCTGGGCGGTGGCGCAGATGATTCCGGCGGCGCGATCGCGCGCATCTTCGCTAATCATGGATGGTTCCTCGGCTTTTTCGCGGTATTTCTCGGCGGACTCGCGCTGAATCTGACGCCTTGCGTCTATCCGCTAATCGGTGTGACGATCGCGTACTTCGGCAACCAGGGCGGCGGCCATCGCCGCGTGATGTACCTGGCGATCGTTTTCGTGCTCGGAATCGCGCTGATGTTCTCGTCGGTCGGAGTGGTGGTCGCGATGTCTGGTGGTTTGTTCGGCGCCGCGATGCAGAATCCGTTCGTTCTCGTCGCGCTGTCGATGGTGCTGCTGACGCTCGCCGCGTCGAGCTTCGGATTATTCGTCCTGCAGCCGCCTCAGTGGATGCTGCAGCGTGCGGGCGCTGCGCACCCCGGATACGCAGGCGCGTTGCTGATGGGCCTGGGGATGGGCGTGGTGGCGGCGCCATGCATCGGGCCGATCGTGCTGGGCTTGCTGCTGATGGTCGAGCGGAGCGGCAGCGCACTTTTCGGGTTCGCGCTGTTCTTCACGCTGGCGCTGGGCCTTGGTGTTCCGTACATCGGACTCGCGATGGCGGCCGGGCATATCCGCCGCCTGCCGCGGTCGGGCGAATGGCTGGCGTGGATCGAGCACCTTTTCGGGTTCGTACTGGTTGGACTCGCGCTCTACTTCCTCGATCCGGTAGTACCGAACAACCTGATGACGCGAATCCTGCCGTACTACGCGGCCGGCGTCGGAATTTATCTCGGCTTCATTTCGCGCGAAGGCCGAAGCTGGCGTCCATTCCTGGTGCTGAGATCGGCTTTGGGAGTGGTCGCGTTGGCGGCGCTCGCATTCATGGTCTATCCGCGACAGGCGCCGGAGAAACTTCGCTTCGAGCCGTTCAACTCCGAGCTGCTCGCGTCGGCGACCGAAGCGCGCAAGCCCGTGCTGATCGATTTCAGCGCCGACTGGTGCATCCCATGCCGCGAAATGGAGCATTCGACCTTCGTCGATCCGTCCGTGGTCAGCGAGGCCAAGCGCTTCGTGCGGATGAAGGCGAATCTGACCGCGCAGGACAAGAAGACTGAAGAGCTGACGACCAAATACGAGATCCAGGGCGTGCCGACGACGATGCTGATCGATTCCGCCGGCAGGGTGGCGCAGCGCAAAGTCGGGTACATCGGCCCGCAGGAGATGCTCGCGGAACTAAGGCACGTGGATTAAGACGCGGGGCTTCTCGCCCCGCACCCTCGGCAGGGGTGACCCCTGCACCCGGTAATTCAGAAAAAGGAAAGATGCGGGCTGACGACTGTTAGGAAGTTCTGGCCGCGAGGACGCGAAGCGAGCTCGTGCCCACAGTCGCGGACAGACCCCGACGTTTCTTCACTAAAATAGTTCGAAAAGGGACGAAGTCCCGTATCTTCTTTCTTCTTTTCATTGGGTGCAGGGGTCACCCCTGCCGCAGGCGCGGGGCGCGCAGGCCCGCATACGATTCTTGCGACGCGCTTCGCTTCACATTGGGTGCGCGCTCTCGTACATTCGCGGTATGAGGTTTAGCCATGGCTGCGAATGACGGTTTCGTGCGCGAGATTTTCGCGATGGTTAAAGAGCGCCGCTCTTTCGGCCGTCATCCGTTTTGGCATCGAATCGCCGACGGAAAAGTCTCGCAAACTGGGCTGTGTATATTCGCAACCCAGTTCTTTCTGCAGGTGCGTGAATTCCCTCGCGCGCTGAGCGCGCTGCATTCGCGATGCTTCAACGCGGAGGAGCGCGTGAAGCTCGCGGAGAGCCTGTATGAAGAGGAGACCGGCAAGATTTCCGGCAGCGCGCCGCATCCTGAATTGTTCATCCGCCTCGGACTCGGGCTCGGGCTTAGCCGCGACGACATGATTCACGGCAAGGCGCTGCCCTCGACGGCGGCGCTGATCGATTGGTTCGAACTCTCGACCAAGGATCGCTCGTTCGCCGAAGGGATCGGCGCAATCAATCTTGCGGCGGAGGGCCAGGTGCCGGGCAACTTCGCGCCGTTCGCGCGCGCACTCGAAAAGCATTACGGACTTTCGCGCGAGCAGGTCGCGTTTTTCGACGTGCATGAAATCGCCGATCGCGATCACAGCGACGTCGGCGACAACATTCTAAGTCACGCGCCGATGAGCGAAGTGGAACGCGCGAAAGTATGGGCCGCGGTCGAGCGCTCGCTCGACATGTGGTGGCAATTCTTCGACGGAATCCAGCGCGCCTGCGAGTAGGATTTTCGGCTGATTTGGACCTCTTTTTCAGGCTGATCTGCGCGCATCTCATTTCGCAAAATGACGTTCTGTTACCGACACAGCATCCTTTTGCAAAAACGCCGACAAATCTGAGCGAAGACAACCCGGAAAACGCCCACTGAATGGTTACTTTTCTATCCACAGTCTCGCTCATCAAATACTGTTTGATTACTTGATCGCGCCATTACTTTTTCCTTTACTTTAATGCCTTAGACAAATACAATTGTGACAGGCGGTGGGGATGGGAAAGGTAGTTCATCGCTCGTCCTTTTCTATGGCAAATAAACAATCGTCTGACGGCTACGGCGCCGAGTCCATCAAGGTTCTCGAAGGACTCGAAGCAGTTCGCAAACGCCCCGGGATGTACATCGGCGACACCGCCGAGCGGGGATTGCATCATCTCGTCACCGAGATCGTGGACAACTCGGTTGATGAGGCGCTGGCCGGTCACTGCACCGAAATCAACGTCGTAATCTTGAGCGACGATCGGATTTCGGTCGAAGACAACGGCCGCGGAATCCCGGTCGATATGCATCCGACGGAAAAGCGCTCGGCGCTGGAAGTCGTGCATACGGTGCTCCACGCCGGCGGCAAGTTCGAAAAGAGCGCGTACAAAGTCTCGGGGGGATTGCATGGCGTGGGCGCATCGGTCGTCAACGCGCTCAGCGACGAGTTCGAAGTCGAAGTTCACAAGAACGGCAAAATTTATTTTCAGCGCTACGAGCGCGGCATTCCGAAAACCAAAGTCGAAGAGCGCGGCAAGACCAACAGCAAAGGCACCAAGACCACCTTCACGCCCGACTCGAAGATATTTCCCGAGATAAAGTTCAAGTACGAAATTATCGCGCGCTACCTGCGCGAGATGGCGTACCTCAACGCAGGCCTGCGAATCAGGCTGCGCGACGAACGAATCAACAAGGCCGAAGAGTTTCACTACGAGGGCGGAATCGCGGAGTACGTCGCGACGCTGAGCAAGAGCAACGAAGCGCTTCACGACGTGATTTTCTTCAAGGGCGTGCGCGAGGGGGTCGACGTCGAGGTCGCGCTGCAATGGACCGACGCGATCCACGAGGTGATTTTCACCTACGCCAACAACATTCACACCGCCGAGGGCGGGACGCATCTGTCGGGGCTGAAGGGTGCGCTGACGCGGACGATCAACAATTACGCGATCAAGAACAGCCTCTTCAAAAACAAAGACATGCGGCTGGAAGGTGACGACACCCGCGAAGGTCTCGCCGCGATCGTCAGCATCAAGATCGCTGAGCCGCAGTTCGAAGGCCAGACCAAGACCAAGCTCGGCAACTCCGAAGTCGAAGGAATCGTATCGGGGCTCGTGAACGAGAAGCTCGGCGAGTTCCTTGAAAAGACACCGCCGGTCGCGAAGAAGATAGTCGCGCGGGCGGTCGAAGCTGCCACCGCGCGCGAGGCCGCGCGCAAAGCCAAGGAGCTCGTGCGGCGCAAGGGCGCGCTCGATTCGGGCTCGCTGCCGGGCAAGCTCGCGGACTGCCAGGAGCGCGACCCGGCGCTCAGCGAGTTGTACCTGGTCGAGGGTGCATCGGCAGGCGGTACCGCGAAAGAGGGCCGCGATCGCAAGACGCAGGCGATTCTGCCGCTGCGCGGAAAAATTCTGAACGTCGAGCGCGCGCGCATCGATAAGATGCTGTCGTCGCAGGAGCTGCGCATCCTGATCACGGCGCTCGGGATGGGAATCGGCAACGACAAGGACCTCAGCAAGCTGCGCTATCACACGATCGTGATCATGACCGACGCGGACGTCGACGGCTCGCACATCCGCACGCTGCTGCTGACGTTCTTTTTCCGCCAGTTCATCGAGATTATCGAGAATGGCCATCTCTATGTCGCGCAGCCGCCCCTGTTCCGCGCCAAGAAGGGCAAGACCGAGCGCTATCTCAAGGACGAAACGGCACTCGAAGATTACCTGACCGACCTCGGCGCCGAGGCGGTGACATTTGAAGCGGGCAAGGGCAAGGACGCGCGCGAATTCAAGGGCGCCGCGTTGAAGACCGTTGTGCGCAAGGCATTGTTCTTTGAAAAAATGTTCGAGGCGCTCGAGCGCCGCTCGAAGGAACGCTCGATCATCGCGACGCTCGCCAAGCTGGCGGCCGACAAAACGATCGGCGACGAGAATTTTGAATCCGAGAAAGCCGCCAAGCAGATGGCCGAGGCGATTCGCAAGGATTCGAAGAACGACAACCTCGTGTACAAGCTCGAGGCCGACGGCGAAGCGCATTGGCGCGCTGTCTTCAGCCATTCGAAAAACGGCGCGACGCCGCCGACGGTGGTCGACCTGACGCTGTTGCATAGCGGAGAGCTGCGCGAGATTCGCCGGTTGGGCCCGGAGCTCGACGCGATCAAGGCGCCGTTCAAGCTGAGAATTGGCGAAGGCGAATCGACGGTCGATACGCTCAAGGCAGTAGCGGAGGCTGTGCTCGCCGCCGGGCAAAAGGGCGTCGACATCCAGCGCTACAAGGGGTTGGGCGAGATGAATCCGGGGCAGCTCTGGGAGACCACGATGAACCCGGAGACGCGAGCGATGTTGCGGGTGCAGATTTCGTCGCGCGAGGAAGCCGAAGAAATCTTCGGCACGCTGATGGGCGACGTGGTCGAGCCGCGGCGACAGTTCATCGAAGAGAACGCGCTCAATGTCCGCAACCTCGACATCTGACGAGCCGCAAGTTTGATGCGCGAGCGTGACGCGTCGCATGTCATCGAGGGAATCTTTGCACGAAGAAATTCGCATAATGGCGACGAATTGCGCCGTGTGCGAGCGTGACGCGCGTGACGCAGAACAAACCCTTGGCGTGTTGCTCGCGCTCGACGGTATAGCGCACCCCGAAGATTCGTTCGCGTACGACCTGTTGCCGCATCGGCGCGAACTTCATCGCGAAACATTGCTGCGTAAAATTCAGGAATGGGCGGCGCTTGAACAGCAATGCGGCTAGCTGAATTTCTAATGCTCGAGCGTACGGAACTCCCGGGAGCACCAGGTTAAATGGCTGAAACCAACGGCAACGAACCGCATCGCAACGAACCCGCGCTGCTGAATATCGAAGACGACATGCGTCAGTCCTACCTGGACTACGCGATGTCGGTGAATATCGGACGCGCGCTGCCGCAGATTCGAGACGGCCTCAAGCCCGTGCATCGCCGCATCCTGTACGCAATGTTCCGCACGGGCCTGCTCTCGAATCGGCGCTATACGAAGTGCGCCGCCGTCGTCGGCGAAGTCCTCGCGCGATACCATCCGCATGGCGACATGGCGGTCTACGATTCGCTCGTACGCATGGCACAGCCGTTCAGCCTGCGTTACCTGCTCATCGACGGCCAGGGAAATTTCGGATCCGTCGACGGCGATCCGCCCGCTGCGTATCGATACACCGAGTGTAAGTTGACACGGCTCGCCGAGCGGATGCTCGCCGACATCGACAAGGACACCGTCGACTTCATCCCGAACTTCGACGGCTCACACATGGAGCCCGACATCCTGCCCGCGCAATTTCCGAACTTGCTCGTCAACGGCTCGGACGGCATCGCGGTTGGGATGGCAACCAACATCCCGCCGCACAATCTCGGCGAGGTCTGCGACGCGCTGCAGGCGTTGATCAACAACCCGAACATCACGCACGAGGAAATTCTCGACATCATTCCGGGACCCGATTTTCCGACGGGCGGGCAACTGCTCGGCCGTCAGGCGATTCGCCAGGCATACCTCACCGGCCGCGGCACTCTCACGATGCGCGCTCTGGCTGCCATCGAGACCGACAAGCGCAGCTCGCGCGCCTCGATCATCATTCGCGAAATTCCCTACCAGGTGAACAAGGCGCGCATGATCGAGCGGATGGCCGAGCTGGTCAACGACAAGCGCATCGAAGGCATCAGCGACATCCGCGACGAATCCGATCGCGACGGCATGCGCGTCGTCATCGAGCTCAAGCGCGACGCCGAGCCCCGTATCGTGCTCAACCAGCTCTACAAGCTGACCCAGATGCAGCAGGGCTACGGCATCATCCTGCTCGGCATCCACGAGGGCCGCCCCAAAGAGATGACGCTGCTGCAGATGCTCGTCGCGTTCCTCGAGCATCGCAAAATTGTACTAACGCGCCGCACGCGCTTCGAGTTGAAGGAAGCCGAGGCGCGGCTCCATATCCTCGACGGCCTGTTGATCGCTCTCAAAAATCTAGACGCGGTGATCAATCTGATCCGCAAGTCGAAGGATGCCGAAGTCGCGCGCACCGGCCTGATGAAGCAATTCGGCCTCTCGCAGTTGCAGGCGCAGGCGATCCTCGATCTCACGTTGCGCCGCCTCACTTCGCTCGAGCGCGAAAAGATCGAGAATGAGCACAAGGAGACCGTCGCTCTGATCGCGCGCTATAAGAAAATTCTCGCGAACGAAAAGGAATTGTTGAAGCTGATCGCAGGCGAGCTCGACGAAATCAAAAAAGAATTCGCGGATCCACGCCGCACGCAGATCATCGAGGCGGAAGGCGAGTTCTCGGTCGAGGATCTCATCGTCGAGGAGGACGTCCTAGTCACCGTTACGCACGGCGGCTACATCAAGCGCACCCCGCTCTCGCTCTATCGCACGCAAAAGCGCGGCGGCCGCGGCAAGATTGGCGCGACCACCACCGAAGAAGATTTCGTCGAACATCTCGAGCGCGTCTCGACCCACGACCGCCTGATGTTCTTCACCAGCGCCGGCAAGGTTTACGAGCTCAAGGCCTACGAGCTGCCCGAGGGCGGCCGCGCCGCCAAGGGACGCTCGATCGCCAACCTGCTGAGCCTCGCCAACGACGAAACGCTGTCCGCATTTATTCCCGTGCCGCGCGAGACCGCCGGCAAGTTCGTCTTTTTCTCCACTCGTCGCGGCCGCGTGAAAAAGACCGCGCTCGACGAATATGAAAACATCCGCTCGACCGGAATCATCGCGATCAATCTCGAAGACGGCGACACGCTGGTCGACGTGCGAATCACCGACGGCAATCAGCAGATCGTGCTCTCGACGCGCGAGGGTCAGGCGATTCGTTTCAAAGAAGAAGAAGCACGCCCGATGGGCCGCGCGACCGGCGGCGTTGTCGGCATGGAGCTCGAGTCGCAACCGGTCAAGGAGGGCAAGACCGTCACGTTGGTCGAGGACGAAGTCGTCTCGATGTCCACGGTGCGCGACGACGAAACCCTCCTCACGGTCTCAGAGCTCGGTTACGGCAAGCGTACTCCCGCTTCGGACTACCGCCTGACTCATCGCGGCGGCAAGGGCGTTATCACCATGAACGTGACCGAGAAGACCGGCAAGGTGATCAGCGTCCGGCAGGTCGGCATCGACGACCAGGTGATGCTGATAACCGACGGCGGCAAGGTGATTCGATTGGCCGTCAAGGGAGTCCGCATCACCGGCCGCAACGCGCAGGGCGTTCACATGGTGCGGCTCGAGGGCGACGAACGCGTCCGCGCGGTGGCAGGGATGGCGGAGCGCGACGAGGACGACGCCAACGGCAACGGATCCAACGGAAGCGGCGATGCGGAGGATTCGGACGAGTAGCTAATCGACTGACTATTGCATAATAGTCAATTCGCAAATGGTCACTGATTATGCCTTCGCGCTCGGCCGTGAAGACACCTTGCTATACCATCGCGCCAGGTTCGCCTGTGCCGGATGAATCCGGATATCAACTGTGCGCGCGAAGTCGATCATACACAGCGTCGTGATGTCCGCGATTGAGTACCGGTCGCCTGCGATGAATTCTCGATTCTCAAGCTCCGCGTCGAGCCATGGGATGCGCTCGATCGCGGCACGCTTTTGAATTTCGCCGAACTCCGGTATCCGGCGTCCGCGTGCCTTCGCGATCTCGCTCAGATGCGACCATACGTGCCCGACCGGAGCAAAGATTTCGAGCTCGATTCTGCGATTCCACATCTCGACGGCCGCCCGCTCGCGCGCGCCGATGCCGAACAGCGGTGGCGCCGGCTGGACTTCCTCGAAGTAACGGCAAATCGCGACGCTCTCCGAAAGACAACTGCCGTCGTCCAGCTCGAGAATCGGCAACGAGCCGAGCGGGTTCTTTTTGTAGAACTCCAGCGTGCGATTCTCGTTGCGCATGATATCGACTTGCACCAGCTCGAGGCTGATCCCCTTCTCCGCGAGGAAGATCCTCACTCGCCGCGGGCTCGGCGCAAGCCTGAAGTCGTACATCCTCATGATGCTTCGGCGGGCGGCTCGCCTGCCCCTGTTCCCTCCGCACTGTAGGCATACTCGGCGGCGGTTAGCGCCCTGCCCCGCGCAATCTCGAATCCCATCGAGCCGAGGATTTCTTCGAGCGCGTTCAGCGCCAGCATCACATTTTCGCGCCGCGAACCTTCGCCCATCAGACCAACGCGCCAGATCTTACCTTTGAGCGGTCCGAGCCCGGCCGCGATTTCGATATTGAACAGCCGCAGCAATTCCGCTCGCACTTTCACGTCGTCGATTCCCGCCGGCACCGCGATCGTCGTTAGCTGTGGCAACCTGTATCCTTCCTGCGCGGCGAGCTGAAGGCCCATCGCGCGCACCCCGGCCTGGAACGCGGCGGCGTTGATACGATGCCGCCGCCATCGCGCGTCCAATCCCTCCTCGACAACGATCCGCAGCGCCTCGTATAGCGCATAGTTCATCGTGATCGGAGCCGTGTGATGGTACAGCCGGTCCGGCCCCCAGTACTGTTCGATCAAGGCGACATCGAAGTACCATGAGCGGCACTTGGTTTTGCGCTTGCGCACCGACTCCATCGCGCGCTCGCTGAACGTCACCGGCGACAGCCCCGGCGGCGCGCCGATTCCCTTCTGCGTGCAGCTGTAGCACGCGTCGATTCCCCACTTGTCGATCTCGACCGGCACGCATGCAAGCGACGTCACCGCGTCGATCGCCATCATCGCGCCGTGTCGATGTGCGAGCTCGGCGATTTCCTCGATCGGCTGATGTATCCCGGTCGACGTCTCGGCGTGAACCACTGCGACCAGTTTCGGATTTTTCGCCGCTTTCAGCGCCGCCGAGACCTTCGCCGGCTCGACGATCGTTCCCCAATCCGCTTCGACCTTATGAACCTTTGCGCCTTGCCGCGACGCGACTTCCGCCAGTCGCGTGCCGAAAGCGCCGTTGACGCCGGCCACGACCTCGTCGCCGTCCTCGATCAGATTCGTCATCACGGCTTCCATCCCCGCCGAACCTGTCCCCGAGACGGGAAACGTGATCTCGTTTTTGGTGCGAAACACGATGCGCAGCAGCCGCTTGATATTCTCCATCACCTTCAGGAAGTCCGGATCGAGATGCCCGACGACCGGCGACGCCATCGCTTTCATCACGCGCGGATTTACGTTGGACGGCCCCGGACCGAGCAGAATCCGCGCCGCAGGCCTCAGTTCTGGAAATGAATCCGCCACCTGTGTTTCTCCTTCCAATAGATCGACGGGATTGCTGAAATCGAACCTTGCTATTATGACCCGCAAGGATCAACCGCAAAAGCACTGGTCGTGGTAGACTGCTCCGGAGATCCAACGAGCCTCCGCAATACTAATGAGTGCAATTGATCGCAAACTTCTCGACGAGCTTCGCGAAATTCTAGGCGACAGCGGGATCGTCTCGCGCGCCACCGAGCTGAAGGTCTACGAGTGCGACGGATGGACCGTCGAAAAAAGCGTGCCCGACGTGCTGCTGCTACCGCGCTCGACCTCGCAGTTGAGCGCGATTCTCGCCGCCCTCCATCGCCATGGTATTGCCTTCGTTCCGCGCGGTGCGGGCACGGGGCTTTCCGGCGGATGCCTCCCGCTGAACGCGCCCGCGATGATCTGCACGTCGAAGATGAACCATATCGTGGAAATCGATCTCGACAACCGGCGCGCCGTGGCCGAGAGCGGCGTGGTCAACCTGCACGTCACCAACGCCGTCAAGTCGAAAGGTTATTTCTACGCGCCCGATCCATCGTCGCAGGTGGCATGCACTATAGGCGGCAACATCGCCGAAAATTCTGGCGGTCCGCATACCTTGAAATACGGAGTGACCACCAATCACGTGCTCTCGCTCGAACTCGTGCTGCCCGACGGCGAGGTCGTCGAGCTCGGCGGGCCCACCGAAGAGCGGTGCGGTTACGATTTAGTCGGCGCAGTCGTCGGCGCGGAGGGCACCACGGGAATCGTCACGCGCGCAACGCTCAGACTGATGCGCGAGCCCGAAAATCATCGCACGCTCCTCGCCACCTTTCCCGACGTCGACACTGCGACGCGCGCTGTGTCGATGATC
This sequence comes from Binatus sp. (SeqCode), assembly GCF_035272065.1. Classification (GTDB taxonomy): domain Bacteria; phylum Desulfobacterota; class Binatia; order Binatales; family Binataceae; genus Binatus. Next base: position 17,848 of record NZ_DATEQZ010000058.1, on the reverse strand, counting down.
ATCGCGTCGGGAATTGTGCCGGCCGCCCTCGAAATGATGGACCAGCTCATCATTCGCGCCGTCGAGGAGGCGTTCCATGTAGGCCTCCCGCTCGACGCAGGCGCGGTGCTCATCATTGAGCTCGAGGGTCTCGAAGCTGGGCTGACAACTTACGCCGATGAAGTTACAAAGACTGTGCGCGCGGCCGGCGCGTCTAGCATCCGGCTCGCGCGCGATGAAGCGGAACGCGCGCTGTTGTGGAAAGCGCGCAAACGCGCTTTCGGAGCCGTCGGCCGCCTCTCGCCCAACTACGCGACTCAGGACGGCGTAGTCCCGCGAACCTGCCTGCCGCGAATTCTGCGCGTGATCGCCGACGTCAGCCGCCGATACGACTTGCGCATCGGCAATGTATTCCACGCCGGCGACGGAAATTTGCATCCAATCGTTCTCTACGACGAGCGCAATCCCGATCAAGTTCGCCGCGCGATCGACGCTGGTCGCGACATCCTCAGAGCCTGCCTCGAGATGGGCGGCAGCCTCACCGGCGAGCATGGAATCGGCGTCGAGAAAATCAGCGAAATGCCGCTGATGTTCTCGACCGACGATCTTCGCGTCATGACCGAGTTGCGCCACGTGTTCGATCCAATGGAGCGATCGAATCCCGGCAAAGTGATCCCGCGGCCCGGCGCTTGCGTCGAGGTTGCAACGCCACGCCGCCAGGTGCCGATCTAACGGTTGTCTTGGCTTTGACTGCATCTTCAAATCTTTCGAACCGCCTCGACTCAATCGTCGGCGCCGGCCAGGTTCGCGCGCCTACATCTAGTGAGGCGCGCGCTGCAGATACGATCGTTGAGGCTGCTTCAGTCGACGAAATTTGCGAGATCGTCCGTATGTGCGAAGCAGATCGTATTGCGCTGGCTCCTGTTGGCGGGGCTCGCTCGCTCGCGGCAATTCGGCGCTCGCCCGTCGCACTCGGCATCTCGATGACGCGACTCGCGCGAGTTGTCGCCTATGAACCCGACGACATGACAGTTGTCGCGGAATCTGGAATCACAATCGGCGAACTGAATACCGCGATGTCGCCTGCCCGCCAACGACTTCCCGTCGATCCATGCGGTCCCGCGATAACACCACTCGGTTCGTTGGTCGGCGCCGCGCACACCGGACCGATGCGCCTGTCAGAGGGCACCTCGCGCGACCTGCTGATCGGAGTTCGCTTCGTCGGCCACGGCGGCAACCTTATTCACGGCGGCGGCCGCGTCGTCAAAAACGTGGCCGGCTATGATTTGATGAAACTGATGGGCGGTTCATTCGGAACGCTCGGAATCATAACTGAAGTGACGTTCAAAGTGCGCCCCATTCCGCCTGAGTACTGTCTCGCTATCGTTCCTTTCGCGCGGGCAGCCGATGCGTTCGCCGCCGCTTACATACTCAATGATGCGCTGCCACTGAGTAATCTCGATATACTCAGTCCGGCCCTCTCAACGCGCTTTAATTCTACAAGTCAATTTCTACTTCTAGCGGGTTTCTCTGGAAGTCCTCTCGAGATCGGCTACCAGGCCGAGCGAATTCGCGATCTGCTCATCGCGCGAGGTGAAATTCTCGACGGCGACGCCGCTCGCTCGAGTTACGAACTGCTGCGCGATACCGATTTTTATTCGGCACCTCTGTCAGCACAAATCGCAGTTCCACCCGCACATTTGCCTCAAGTGCTGGCGACCTGCGGCGTGGAATTTCGCGCCCATGCCGGCTCCGGAGTCGCGCAGATCGTTGCCGCCGAAGAAGCCCCGGCCGATGCCGCGGCCAAAACCGTCGCCCGATGGCGTGAAGTTGCGCACTCCGAGCGCGGCACTCTTCGACTCATCGCCGCCGCGCCTCCAATTCGCGATTCGCTGGAATTCTTCGACACTCCCAACGACGGCGCGCTCGCGCTCATGCGCCGGCTAAAGGCGGCTTTCGATCCGGCCGGGATCTTCAATCCTGGATGCTTCGTCGGAGGAATCTGATGGCCGAGGCAGACGTCACATCATCGAATCCGGTTCGCGACATCTGCGATTACGACCTGCTGTTCGACTGCGTTCATTGCGGGCTCTGCGCCGAGGCATGCCCGACCTACGTTGTAACGCGGTCCGAGATGGACTCGCCGCGCGGCCGAATCTATTTGATGAAGTCCATCGCTGAAGGCCGCATAGACCTCGACGCCGACGCGGCGCGCCATCTCGACTTGTGCCTCGGATGTCGCGGTTGCGAAACCGCCTGCCCGTCCGGCGTTCATTACGGCCGTCTGATTGAAGGCGCGCGTTCGTTCGTTGAGCGACATCATCGTCGCGACGTCGTCGATCGCTTCAAGCGGCGCGCAGTCGGTGCGATTTTCCCGTACCCAAATCGTCTCCGCGCATTGCTAACGCCTCTGAAGGTCGCCGATCGTCTCGGCCTGAGGCCGGCTCTGAGAGCCATCACGCCACGCGTGATCCGCGATTGGCTCGATCTTCTCCCGCCACTCGAGCACGACTCGCGCCCGCTCGCCGGCGAAGCAACCATAGCTCCGCGCAAGGACGCACCAACGGTCGTCGTGCATCACGGATGTGTCGCGCAAGTGCTTGCGAATTCGGAAACCCTGAACAGCGAGCGTCTGCTGGGCGCCGCCGGCTATCGCGTTGTCCAGCTCGAACCGACCACATGCTGCGGGGCGCTCGATCTGCACTCCGGTAACGCTTCGCGAGCGCGCGATTTTGCCCGCGCGAACGTTCGTGCGCTGAAGAACTCCGGCGCCGACGCAATCGTATCGGCCGCGTCAGGATGCTCGGTAGCAATCGCCGAATACGGCGGCCTGCTCGAAGACGAACCGGAATTCGCCGAACAAGCGCGCGCGATTTCCTCCAAAGTTCGTGACCTGAGCTCTCTGCTGCTCGACGCGCCTGCAAGTTCGAAACGCGAATTCCAATGCCGCGTCACTTATCACGACGCTTGTCACCTCGCACACGGACTCGGGGTGCGCGAAGCGCCGCGCAAATTGCTCGCATCGATTCCCGGCGTCACACTCATCGAGATGACCGAATCCGACCTCTGCTGCGGCTCAGCCGGTTCCTACAATTTGACCGAACCCGCAATGGCGCGCGAGCTGGCGCGCCGCAAAGCCGACAATATTGTCGCGATCGGCGCCGACTGTGTAGTGCTCGCAAATCCCGGATGCGAGTTTCAAATTGCCGCAGAGCTCCGTCGTCGCAATTCGAAAATCAAAGTCGTGCACCTGGCAAACTTTCTCGCGATGGCGTCCCAGTGAACAATAACCTTCACGACATCAAGCTCTACTTCGCATACACGAGTCCGTACTCGTACCTCGCGATGCAACCTGCCTACGACCTCGAGCTGTCTCACAGCGTGCATGTGCGCTTCATCCCGTACGGAGTGAACATCCGAAAGGTCTACGGACCGCTTGATCGCGAGGACGCCGACCGCCGCAAGGTTCGGTATCTGTACATCGACGCGCGCCGAATCGCGAAGGAGCGCGCGCTCGTCATCTATCCGCCGAAAAAGATTTTCAGCGCGCGACTGGCGTTCTATGGCGGCCTCTACGCAGCGAAGAATCAACAGTTCCGGCCGTACTCGGATCGCGTCTTCGATCGATTCTGGAAACAGGAACTCAACGTGGAAAGCCGTGACGCGATTTCAGCGATCATTGCTGAAGTCGGTCTCGAGCCCGCCGAATTTCTCCGCTATGTGGACACCGGCGCGCGCGCCGACCTGGATGCATGCTTCGCCGAAGCCGATCTCGACAGGGTCTTCGGCGTACCGACCTTTATAGTTGATGGCGAACCGTTCTGGGGCGAGGATCGAATCGAATGGGTGATTCGCAAGCTCGACGCGATGGGTCTTCGCCGCTGAAATTCAGCCCTGCGTGATGGGAATGTGCCGCGGCTGCGATTTCACCCGCTCGAGCCACGCGCGAACCGCCGGATAGCCCGCCAGATCGAAACCGCCTTCAGTGGCGACATGCGTATAGGCATAGAGCGCGATATCGGCAACCGAGTAGCGCTCGCCGACGAACCATTCGCGCGACTTCAGATGCCCTTCCATCACGCGGAGCGCGTCGTATCCGCGCGGGCGCATCAGCGTATCAAGAATAGGGCGGCGAGGGTCCTGCACATCGGGGTGAATCACCAGGTAGCGAACGCTCGCGATGTACGGTTCGTGGCTGTACTGCTCGAAAAAGAGCCACTGAAGAACCTGGGCGCGTTGGAAACTATCCGCCGGCAGGAACGGCGTGCCCACAGCAAAGTACGAGATGATCGCATTGGACTCGAACAGCAACTTGCCGTCGTCTAGTTCGACGGCGGGGATTCGACCGTTCGGAAATTTTCGGAGAAATTCCGGCGTGCGCGTCTCGCCCTTGATGATGTTGAGCTCGATCCGCTCGAACGGAACCGCAAGTTGCGTCAGCAGCAGGCGAACCTTGTAGCCGTTGCCCGACGGCAGATAATCGTACAGGCGAATCATCGTCGCCTCCTCTCAGATTTATATGGAAATCAGAGTTCGGGACTCGAGGGCAGGAATGTCTCACCCATCAGATACGCATCGACAGCGCGCGCGGCTTCGCGTCCCTCCCATATCGCCCACACCACCAGCGATTGTCCGCGACGTGTGTCCCCGGCGGCGAACACTCCCGGCACGCTCGACATGTAGTTCTCGCATTGCACGTTGCTGCGCGGGTCGAGCTTCAAACCGAGCTCCGCGATTATGCCGTCGGGCTCTGGGCCGAGAAATCCGAGCGCGAGCAGCACGAGGTCGCACTCGATCTCGAAGTCGGTACCGGGAATCTGCTCCATCACCATGCGCCCGTTGTCGCGCTTCCAGTTGAGCCGCACGCCGTGGAGCTTTTTCACCGCGCCGTTTTCGCCGGAGAATTTGCTCGTGCTCACGCTCCAATCGCGCTGTACGCCCTCTTCGTGCGAGCTCGAGGTGCGCATGATCATCGGCCAATCAGGCCACGGCATTTCGGCAGTGCGCTTTTCCGGCGGCATCGGGAGCAGCTCGAACTGATGCACGACGATCGCACCCTGCCGATTCGAAGTCCCGAGGCAATCGGACCCCGTATCGCCGCCGCCGAGAATTACCACCCGCTTTCCGTTCGCCGTAATCTCAGCGGCAGGATCGAGCGCGTCGCCGAAGTTGCGCTTGTTCTGCTGCGGCAGGAAGTCCATCGCGAAATGGATTCCCTTGAGCTCGCGTCCCGGGATCGGCAGGTCGCGCGGCTTGGTCGCGCCCATCGTGAGCACGATTGCGTCGTACTTCGAGCGCATCTCGTCGGCGTGGACGTCCAAGCCGACGCGGCAGTTGGTGACAATCTCGAGCCCCTCGGTCTTCATCTGCTCGACGCGGCGGTTGACGATCCATTTCTCCAGCTTGAAGTCCGGGATGCCGTAAGTGAGCAATCCGCCCACGCGATCCGATCGTTCGTAGAGCGTTACCGAATGGCCGGCGCGCGTGAGTTGCTGGGCGCACGCCAGCCCAGACGGCCCCGAGCCGACGACCGCGACGCGCTTGCCCGATTTGCGCGCAGGCGGAAGCGGCGCGATCCATTTTTCCGCCCAGGCGTGATCGATGATGTTCTTCTCGATCAGTTTGATCGTGACGGGATCGTTGTTGATGTTGAGGACGCAGGCTTCTTCGCACGGCGCGGGGCAAATTCGGCCAGTGAACTCCGGAAAGTTGTTGGTGGCGTGCAGCCGGTCGCTCGCTTCGCGCCACCTGCCGCGGTAAATGAGATCGTTCCAGTCGGGGATGATGTTGCCGAGTGGGCAACCCTTGTGGCAGAAGGGAATTCCGCAATCCATGCAGCGAGCGCCCTGCGCGCGCAGCTTGTCTTCGGGCATCTTGAGATCGAACTCGCGCCAGTCCTTCAGGCGCTCGCCGACCGGACGCCGCGAAGGAGTCTCGCGTTTGATCTCCATGAAGCCCGTGATCTTGCCCATCGAAGCCGTGCTCTCCCGATTCAGGTCAGTTCTGATTAGTCAGTCGATTACTCACTCGGCTAAACTGCGGCGAGCCGCGCGAGATCGGAATCCATGTTGAGATGCTGCCGTTCGAGCACCATCCGATACTCAGTCGGCAATACCTTTACAAACTTCCTGGCGTATTCGTCCCACTGGTCGAGGATTCGCCGCGCAACCGCGCTCTGCGTGTATTGCTGATGCCGCACGATTAGCGCGTGCAACTGCTTTAGTTCGTCCTGGTTGCCAATTGGGCCCAACTCGACCATTCCGGTGTTGCAGCGTGAGGCGAACGAGCCGTCTTCGTCGAGCACGTACGCGACGCCGCCACTCATACCGGCCGCGAAGTTTCGCCCGGTCTTGCCGAGGACCACGACCAGCCCGCGCGTCATGTACTCGCATCCGTGGTCGCCGACGCCCTCGACGACCGCGTGCGCGCCGCTGTTGCGCACCGCGAATCGCTCGCCGGCTACGCCACGGAAGAACGCTTCACCGCCGGTAGCGCCGTATAGCGCGACGTTGCCAATGACGATGTTATCTTCGGCCTTGAAGGTCGCTTCCTTTGGCGGACGCACCGAGACGAATCCGCCCGACAGCCCCTTGGCGCAGTAGTCGTTCGCGTCGCCTTCAAGATGGAGTGCGACTCCGGGCGCGAGCCACGCGCCGAAACTCTGACCGGCCGAGCCTTTCAGATGAATCTGAATCGTGTAGGGCGGCAGTCCCTCTGCGCCGAAACGCCGCGACACCTCCGCCGACAGCATCGTGCTGACGGTACGGTTCACATTGCGGATGGGAAGATGAATTTCGACGGGTTTGCGATGTTCGAGCGCATCCTTCGCGAGCGCGATGATCTGATTGTCGAGCGCCTTGTCGAGGCCATGATCCTGCAGCTCGACGCAATGCAGCGGTTCGTCTGGCCCGACATCGGGACGGCGAAGAATATTAGCCAGATCGACGTTGCGCGCCTTCCAATGCGCGATCGCTTCGTTGGCGTCCAGGCATTCGACGTGGCCAATCATTTCGGCGACGGTGCGGAAGCCCAACTGCGCCATGTATTCGCGCAGTTCGTCCGCGATGAACATCATGAAGTTCACGACGTGCTCGGGCTTACCCGCGAACTTCGCGCGCAGCACCGGATCCTGCGTCGCGATGCCGACCGGGCACGTATTGAGGTGGCAAACACGCATCATGATGCATCCCGAGGCGACCAGCGCGGCGCTCGCGAAACCGAATTCCTCGGCGCCGAGGAGCGCAGCAATCGCGACATCGCGGCCGGTCTTGAGCTGGCCGTCGGTCTCGACGTTGATGCGGCCGCGCAGACCGTTCATCACCAGGGTTTGCTGCGTCTCGGCGAGTCCAAGCTCCCACGGAATTCCCGCGTGCTTGATCGATTGCAGCGGAGACGCGCCGGTGCCGCCGTCGTAGCCACTGATCAGCACGACGTCGGCCTTGGCCTTTGCGACTCCGGCCGCGATGGTGCCGACGCCGACCTCTGCGACCAGCTTGACGCTGATACGCGCGCGATTGTTGGAATTTTTGAGATCGTGAATCAACTGCGCGAGATCTTCAATCGAATAAATGTCGTGATGCGGCGGCGGAGAGATCAACCCCACGCCGGGCGTCGAGTAGCGAATCTTCGCGATGAAGTCGTCAACCTTGTGACCGGGAAGCTGGCCGCCTTCGCCCGGCTTGGCTCCCTGAGCCATCTTGATCTGCAGTTCGTCGGCGTTAACCAGGTAGTGACTGGTGACGCCGAAGCGCGCTGATGCTACCTGCTTGATCGCGCTGCGGCGGAAATCGCCGTTGGCATCGCGCACGAAACGCGCTGGATCCTCGCCGCCCTCGCCGGTATTGCTCTTGCCGCCGATGCGGTTCATGGCGATCGCGAGGTTTTCGTGCGCCTCTTTGCCGATCGAGCCGAACGACATCGCGCCCGTTTTGAAGCGCTTGACGATCTCAGTGGCCGGCTCGACTTCCTCGAGCGGCACCGGCGCCCGGCTGGAATTGAACTTCAGCAGCGAGCGCAGTGTGGCAAGCGAACGACTCTGTTCGTCAACCGCCTTTGTGTATTCCTTGAACAGACGGAAACTTCCCGAGCGCACGGAATGCTGCAGGCGCGCGATCGTGTTCGGGTTGTACATGTGGAACTCGCCGGCGCGGCGCCACTGGTACTGGCCGCCGACATCGAGATCACCGTCGAGGTTCGCGGCGACCTTGAAGGCGTAGGTATGACGCTCTGCCGTCTCGCGCGCGATCGCGTCGAGACCGATGCCGGCCACGCGCGACGGCGTCCAGGTAAAGTACTTGTCGATCACATCCTGCGCTAATCCGATCGCCTCGAAGATCTGAGCGCCGCGATAACTCTGCGTCGTCGAGATGCCCATCTTTGACGCGACTTTCGTGATGCTCTTGCCGACGGCCTTGACGAAGTTGTGAACCGCAGTGTCTTCGTCGATGTCGCGCAGTTGGCCGTTGCGAATCATCCCGGCCATCGTCGCGTATGCGAGATACGGATTTACGGCGCCGGCGCCGTAGCCGACCAGCAGGCAGAAATGCATCGCCTCGCGCGGTTCGCCAGACTCAACGACGAGGCCGGCGCGGGTCCGCGTCCCTTCGCGAATCAGATGATGATGCGCGGCTCCGGTCGCGAGCAGAGCCGGGATGGCAGCGTAATCGGCGTTCACTCCTCGATCCGAAAGCACGACTATCGTGTAGCCGGATTCGATCGCGTCGGAAGCGCCTTTGCAAAGCGCGTCGAGCGCGGCGCGAAGCCCCACTTCACCATCATTAACCCGGTACAGCGTCGATAGCGTGATTGTTCGCAGGCCGTCGACGTCGAGCCGTTTGATCCTTTCGAGTTCTTCGTTGGTGAGAATCGGCTGCTTGAGTTGAAGCTGGCGGCAATGCCTCGGCGATTCCTCGAACAGATTGTCCTCGGCGCCAATCGTCGTTTCGGTCGAGGTCACCAACTCCTCACGAATCGGATCGATCGGCGGATTCGTCACCTGCGCGAACAACTGCTTGAAGTAGTTGTAAAGCGGCTGCGACTTGTTCGAGAGCACCGCGAGCGGAGTGTCGGTGCCCATCGAGCCGACCGGCTCCTGCCCGTTGGTCGCCATCGGCGCGAGGATCATTTTGAGATCCTCGATCGTGTAGCCGAACGATTGCTGTTGCTTGAGCAACTCGCCGGCTTCAAAGCCGTCAACCGCAGGCGCGCCGCTTGCCTCGGGAAGCGACTCGAGTGCGACGAGGCTGCTGTCGAGCCACTTGCGATACGGCTGTCGCGCCGCTATCGACTCCTTGATCTCTTCGTCCTGCACAATTCGGCCGAGCGCGGTGTCGATGAGAAACATTCTTCCCGGTTGCAGCCGCCCTTTGTGCGCGACGTTTTCCGGCGCAATATCGAGGACGCCGGTCTCGGACGCCATCACGACCAGCCCGTCCTTGGTCACCGTATAGCGCGACGGACGCAGGCCGTTGCGATCGAGCACCGCGCCGATCCTGATTCCGTCGGTAAAGGCAATCGACGCGGGCCCGTCCCACGGCTCCATCATGCATGAATAGAAGTTGTAGAACGCGCGCTTGCTGTCGCTCATCTGCCGGTCGTTCTGCCACGCTTCCGGAATCATCATCATCACGGCGTGCGGGATCGAGCGTCCGGTGCGAATCAACAGCTCGAGACAATTGTCGAAGGTCGCGGAGTCGCTGCCGTTGGGTTCAACGATCGGCAGCAGCTTCTTGATGTCATCGCCGAACAGCGGCGACGAGAAAAGTTTCTCGCGCGCGTGCATCCAGTTGATATTGCCGCGCAGCGTATTGATCTCGCCGTTGTGCGACATGAAGCGGTACGGATGCGCGCGGTCCCAGCTCGGGAACGTGTTGGTCGAGAAGCGCTGATGAACCATCGCGAGCGCGGTCTTGAGCGCGTCGTGATGCAAATCGGGGAAGAACTGCGGCAGTTGCGTCGAGATCAACTGACCCTTGTAAACGACGGTCAGCGCCGAGAGGCTGCAAAAATAAAATAATTCCGGATCGAACAGGCCGAGTTTTTCCGCCTCGCTCGTAGCGCGTTTGCGGATTACGTACAGCTTGCGCTCGAGCGCCTCGGCGTCGGACAGGTCGGCGCCGCGCGCGATGAAGACCTGGCGGATTGCGGGCATCCCGCGCCGCGCGATATCGCCGCACGCGGACTCGACTACCGGGACGTCGCGCCATCCGAGCAGCCGCTGCCCTTCCTCGTTGACGATTCTCTCGAACGCGTCCTCGCATTCCTTGCGCTTGACCGCGTCGAGCGGCAAAAAGACCTGGCCGACGCCATATTCTCCGGGCGCGGGAAGTTGGAAGCCGAGCCGAGCCGCTTCGCTCGCGAAAAACTCGTGCGGAATCTGCAGCAGGATTCCGGCGCCGTCGCCCGTACGCGGATCGCATCCGCACGCGCCACGATGCGTCAGGTTGTCGAGTACCTGCAGTGCCTTGCCGACAATGTCATGCGAGCGCTCGCCCTTGATGTTCACGACGAAGCCGACGCCGCACGCGTCGTGCTCATGCGCGGGATCGTAAAGCCCCTGCTTTTTTGGAATGCTTCGGTAGTTATGCATCATGACACCCGCCTTGGATCCGGGGGCGCGGATTTCGCGGAGGCGTGCCGATGCCGCCTGCCGTTCGCCGGCTCGTTCGCGTCGCCGTTGGAGTGCGGCGAAATCAAACCGCGCTCGGTATGTGTCGACAGCACCACCATCGTCTCCGTCCGCGCCACTCCCTCGATCGAGCGGATCGCGCTGATGAGCCGCTCGAGCGACGAAGTGTTTTCGGTTTTGACTTTCAGCATCAGCGTGTGCTGACCGGTGACGTGATGGCATTCGAGCACGTCGTCGAGCAGGGCCACGGATTCCTCGAACAGCGAAATTGTTTTCGGGTGCACGATCGACACGCCGATGAACGCGGTGACGTCCTTGCCGAGGCGCGTCGCATCGACGGTGGCGTGATAGCCGATGATGACCCCACCGTCTTCGAGTTTTTTTACGCGCTCGTTGACTGAAGGCGCCGACAGCCCGACTTGCTCACCGAGTTTGACGAGCGGAATCCTGCCGTGTTCCTGCAACAGTCCGATAATCTGCAGGTCAATAGCATCAAGTTCGGGGGAATCTCCGCCGAATTTCATAAGGTTATCCTCGTCGAGTGACGATGAACATAGAAGGAAAACAAAATTGTGTCAAGTGTTTGTAAGGATTTTACTCAATAGAACAAGAGTTTGTCAGGTCGATTTGACTTCATCCGACGAAATATAGGCCGAAACGGATGATCGCCACTGACCTATAACTCGGTTGAGCGACACAGGCGCGATTGCTCAGGCGACGCGCCGTTTGTGCCGAAGCCGATTTTTCGCACGCGCTACTCGCCTTTGAAGTTCGCGGCGCGCTTTTCGACGAATGATCTTGCGCCCTCGAGGTGATCCTTCGACGTGAGCATCAGGTGCTGGCCGTGGCGCTGGTAGTCGAAAAAGTACGGCAGATTGAGATTCAGACCGACCCGCAAAGCTTCCTTCGCCAAACGCTGCGCAAGCGGGGCTTGCGCCGCGATTTTTTTCGCGAATGCGGCGGTCGCCTCGCCGAGCTGCGCGTGCGGCACGACTTTGTTCACCATCCCGATTCGCTCGGCCTCGGCGGCGTCGATGATGTCGCCGCTCAAGATGAGTTCGTACGCGCGCGCGAGTCCGACCAGCCGCGGCAGCACGAGCAATCCGCCCGCCTCGGGAATCAATCCGCGACGAATGAAGACTTCGCCAAAGCGCGCTTGGTCGGAGCAGACGCGCATGTCGCACATCAGCGCGATGTCACAACCGTAGCCGACGGCGGCGCCATTGACCGACGCGATAGTCGGCTTCGGGTAGGTGACGAGCAAATCGAGCGCGACGGGACGATGCTCGCGCCATTCCTCGACCAAAGTGCGCTGCGCAGGTTTGGCATCGCGGAATTCGGGATTGAGAAAAACTTCCTTGACGTCGTCACCCGCGCAGAACGCACGCCCCGCGCCCGTCAGCACGACTACGCGCACGCTGTCGTCCGCCTCGGCGTCGCGCAGCGCATCGAGCATCTCGTCGTAAGTCTTGATCGTGGCCGCGTTCATTGCGTGCGGGCGATTGATCGTGATGGTCGCGACGGCGTCGCGCTTGTCGTAAAGAATGTCGCTGTAGGGCATGGCAATAGCTCCTTGCGTGATTACAGATATGTACTACGAATGCGGATAGGCATCGCTGCCCATCTCTAGCGCATCCAGCCCCGACCATTCCACTTCCACCAGCACGCGGTTGCCGACCGAGCGCTCGACGATCTTGAAGAACAGCATCGCCAGGCCGAATACCACGACGATGTTCACCGTGACGCCGATCAGCTGCGCAAAAAATTGGCCCACGTCGCCGTAGAGCAAGCCGGTCACCGGCCCTGCGACACCGTTCCAGCCGTCGCCATAGGTGCCGTCGGCAAACAGGCCGAGCGCCAACGCACCCCATATTCCGCACGCGCCATGCACGGCGATCGCGCCGACCGGATCGTCGATTCGAAAACGGCGCTCGAGTTCAAGCACCGCCCAGACGACAAGCAGTCCCGCAATCGTACCGATCAAAACCGCCGCCGCGGGCGTTACGAAGGCGCATGGCGCGGTGATCGCGACCAGCCCGCCCAGCATGCCGTTGCAGGCTATCGCGATGTCGGGCTTGTTGTAGCGATGCCAGAGGAACAGCATTGCCGCGAGCGCGCCGGCCGCCGAGGAGAGCATAGTGTTCACCGCAATGATCGCGATTCGTGGATCCGACGCGGCCAGCGTTGAGCCGCAGTTGAAGCCGAACCATCCGAACGCGAGTATCAACGTTCCGCTGACGGCCATCGGCAGGTTGTGTCCCGGCAGCGCGCCGATTGCGCCGTCGCGCCGAAACTTTCCGATGCGCGGACCAACCATGTAAGCGCCGGCGAGCGCGGTAACTCCGCCCGTCATGTGCACGACCGACGATCCCGCGAAATCAAGATGGCCGTGGCCGAGGCCCAGGTTCGCGCCGAGCTGCGACAGCCATCCTCCCCCCCACACCCAGTTGCCGTACAGCGGATACAGGAACATCGACATGAACAGTCCGTAGATGAAGAACGCTTTGAACTTCCAGCGCTCCGCCATCGCGCCGGTCGGAATGGTGGCGGCGGTGTCCATGAACACCAGCGAGAAAAGAAACATGCCGAGGCTGGCGGGATCGCGGCTGACGTTGAGCAGCGCGAACTTGCTGAACCCGAGGATTCCGTACGAATGCGCGCCGATCGTGATCGAAAGTTCGTGATGGCCGATCGCGCCCATCCCGAGCGAGGGCCAGTGCGCGACGCCGCCCATCATGAAGCCGTAGCCAGTAAGCCAGAAACCGATGATGCCGATCGGGTAGATGATCAGGTTCATCGCCATCGTGTTGACCGCGTTTTTCGAGCGCGTGAACCCCGTCTCCACCATCGCGAATCCGAGCTGCATGAACATCACGAGGAAACCGGCGACCAGCAGCCACGCGAGGTTCAGCGAATTATCCAGCGGCGGCGATGACGCTGCGGTCTGCGCGCGTGCGACGGACGAAAATAGCATCAGCGCGGCGACAGTCGCGGCGGCCAATCCGAGTTGCGATCGTCTCGGCATCATCTCGTCTGCCCTCGATATGACCGGCGCGGCGGAGACTGCGTTGCCGGGTAACGGTTTGCGAGCCAAATCAAAAGCAAAAAGGCCCCGATGAGCGAGGTGAAAAACAACACGTACCCAAGCCTGCGGCGCATATTCTGCATCGCGAGGCTGCGTGGATGGAGGCGTTCCGCGCGGTTCTGGGGTACGACGCGCGACGGGTCGCGCAGGTCTTCGAGCATCTGGCCAGCGCTCGCGTAGCGGTCGCGCGGATTGCGCTCGATCGCGTGCAGCACGATCTCCTCGAGATGCGGATCGAGATCAGGCTTGAACGCGGAGGGCGGCTGCGGATCTTCCGCCGTCTTCGCGCGCATCACGTTGTAGACGTTGGGACCCGAGTACGGCAGGTGGCAGGTCAGCATCTCATAGAGAATCACGCCCAGGGAATAGATGTCTGTGCGGACGTCGCCGCGGCGGCCGCTGACCTGCTCGGGCGCCATGTAGTCAGGCGTGCCGATCGTCGACGACAGCCCGGACCACGTCAGTCGCCGCGCCGATTCGTCGAGCGCGATTCCGAAATCCATGATCTTGGTCTGGCCCTCGGCGGTCACCAGGATGTTTTCCGGCTTCAGGTCGCGATGCACCACGCCTTCGCTGTGCATGTAAACGAGCGTCTCCGCCAACTGCCGCGCGAGATCGAGCGCCTTTTCCAGCGGCAGCCCCGGTTCCCGCATCATCGCGCGCAGCGACTCGCCTTCGACGTACTCCATCGCGATGTACATCCGGCTTTTTTTTCGGGGCGTGAGAACCTTGACGATGCCGGGATGATCGAGGCGACGCCCGACTTCTTCCTCGCGCTGAAAGCGGCCGTAGAAGACCACGTCGCTCTCGAACTGCATGTAAGGGACTTTGATCGCGACGGTCTTGCCGTCAATTTGATCGATGGCTTTGAAGATCGACGCCATCCCGCTGCGCGCGATCACCTCGATCAACTTGTACTGATCGAGGTTTTCACCGACGCTGACCTCGCGCATCTTTTGGACCGTCTCGGGGAAAAGGGTCAGCGGACGTTAACACCCGGCACGTCACCAATGGAAGGGGAGGGCGACGCCGCATTGCTTCATCGCCCGAACAATCCACGTAATCGATCGCGCCATCCGCCCGTGCTCGCCGTATGCCCCGTATGCGACGTCATTCTGAAAACGGCGCAGGTCAGGTTGTCGTGCGTACCGCGCTCATTGGCAGTATCGATCAGGTTGCGGCACGCGGTCTCAGCGTCAACGTCGCGCGTGATTGATTCGAGTTCCTTGGCATCGAGCACGTTGTAGAGTCCGTCGCTGCATAGCACGAGCCGGTCGCGCTCGAACAGCGGCAGCGTGATCCGATCGATAGACGCTATCAACTCACGTCCAAGGCTGCGCAGAAGCATCCCACGCTCAGGATGAGTCTTGGCGCGCGCGGCGGTCATCATCCCCATCCTGACCTTTTCGGCGACCATCGTGTGATCTTTGGTGAGAACTGAGATGTGGCTGTGGCGGATCAAATGCAGCCGGCAATCTCCGATGTGCACCGCCGACAGTATCCCCTTCTCCACCACGACCGCGGTCATCGTGGTGGCCATGCGGGACAGTTCAGGCACCGTGAGCGCCTTGTCGTGTATCTCGATATTTGCCCGCGTGATCGCGCGATAGAGCCGCTTGGCTGCACCCCACTCCGGCGGGCTTTCGCGGTAGGCTTCGAGCGTTATGTCGATCGCCATGCGGCTTGCGATCTCGCCGCCTTCGTAGCCGCCGACGCCGTCGGCAACTGCGAACGCTACGCTGTCGGGATTCTCGATGAAATGCCCGCACGAATCTTCATTGTCAGGACGCGTCGTACCCACGTCGGACAGCAGCGCCAGCTCGAAAGCCTGCTCCACGGCGGGGGGAGCGGAGGACGGCGAATCCATTTGCAGTGCGTTACCCAGACTAACTTGGCCTTGAAGTGAAAGTTGTTTCAATGGCCAAGGGGCGAGCCACGATCGCTCGCAGCTCGCCCCACGGATTTATTCGCCAAGCCAGCTTGTAGGGATCAGGCCGGCTTGGTTACGAGAATTGTCTCTTTGCCCTTCTTCCTGGAGTTACGTACGAAGTAAATTCCTCCGTAGATTCCCCAAATCGCCGATATCGCGACGGCCATCAGCGGTTCCTTCACGCTGCCGAGCCCCTCCAGTGGCCCGATGATGTAGAACGCGAGGCAGGCAAAATTCGCGACCGCGCCGAATATCGGCACCACCATGTGCTTGAATCCATGGAACTCGTGACGCTCCGAGTAGGCGACGATACATACTATGTTGGTCAGACCGTAGAGCAGGAAGGTTCCGAAGTTCGACGTGAGTGTGACCAGCAGCAACCCATTCGGCAGCGACGAGAGTGACGCGTTCGAGCTCATCCCCATAGAGTACCAGATGTTGTGCGGCAGCGTCGCAATCGTCTTGTCATCAGGCGCCGAACCGCCGGCGAAGTAGAACAACGCGGCGTATGCACCCAGTACTGCCGAGATGGTCGCGAGCACCCAGATCGCGCGATGCGGCGTCAGGTTCTTGCCGTGCAGCAGGCCGAAGTGCTCGGGCACTTCCTCGTCGCGTCCCATCGCGTAAGTCACGCGCGCGCCGGTGTTGATGCACGAAAGAGTGGTGCCGATCAGCGCCAGGAATACCGTCAGCGCTTCCATCAACATGAACGCGGTACCGTGCCCGCCGAGCAGCGCGTTACCGATGATCACCATCATGTCGCCGAGCGGCGCCGCCGATCCTTTGGCCTCGGCAAGACTGTAGGCGCTGTTCAGGAAATAGTTGGCGGCGAAGTATTCGATCAGGTAGCAGAACAATCCCTGGATCGTCAGCGACAGCAGAACGCCGCGCGGGATGTCCTTTTTGGGGTTTATTGCTTCCTCGCCAAGTGCGGTCACCGACTCGAAACCGACCAGCAGCAGAATCGCGACCGTCGCCTGCAACATTACCCAGTCAAACCTGTGCGGCAGGATGACCGAGAGCGCGCTGGCGTGCGACGGGTGATCGCCGGCTATCGCGTAGGGTCCCAGTACCGCGGCGACTGTGTTGCCATTCGCATCGAGCCCCAGGCCCGACGAACCTGCGGGATGCGCAGCACGGTACGCGATCGCAAGCGCCGAGAAAAACAGCAGCGCGACGATCTGGATTCCGTTGATGGCAATATTGACCATCGTGGAACCGTTCACGCCCTGGAACGCGATCCAGGCCACGGCGTACGCGAAGATTATCGCGATCAGCGCCATGAAAACCGGGCCGGGAATTCCCGCGTTCATCGAGCCCGGCGCGATCGTTCCGACAATGTACCCGATCATGATTCCCATCGTGGCGACCATGACACCGGGATACATCCAATAATAAAGATGCGAGGACCATCCGATTACGAACTTCGCCACGCGCGAAAATCTGTACGCGTGGGTTTTGCTCAGGAAGGCCTGCTCGGCGAACAGGTACGAACTGCCGGCGCCCGGGTAGAGTTTGGCGAGCTCCGAGTACGACAAAGCGGTGGCGTACGCCAGCATCAGCGCGACGAAAATTCCGGCCCACATCGCCATCCCCGACGGAAACGCGTAACCCGCCTGTTGGACGAACGTAATCCACAGGAATGCTCCCGGGGCGATGAGCGCCATCGCATTGACCGTGACTCCGGTCAAGCCGAGGGTCGGCACCATCTTTTTCTGTTCTTCAGCCATTCTTGCCTCCTTCGATTCACGGCGGAGGTGGTTGTCCGCCGCGCGCACGCGTTGCTCCCGTTACGGGCGGGAGTATGGAGGCACAAAGCATGAAAAGTGCCATTTCAAAGTCGAATAAATTTAATGAAAAATGCAATGCACCTGCCTAACAGACAGGCAGCCGCTCATCAGCGAGTCACCAGCGTCAGTGTTCGGTTCCTTCCGGACCGATATTCAGCGGCCAAGCGATTCGAATTGCCAATTCGCCGGTCCAAACACCAGGTCGAGCAATTTTTACGATTTCTTTTGCGACCGCGGAACTCCGAGCGCTATCATCAGCAGAGGACTCTTTCCGGCGGCATGCGGCTTGAAGAATTTCGTCGTGTCGTCGTCGTAAAAAGTCAGTCCCGTCGCGCCGCGACCCAGCGAGTACGCGGCAAGATACGCGCGGCCGCCAAGAATCCCGGCTTCAAGATGCGCGTCGCCATAGCCGCGATTCCCCAACGCGCCCAGCGCGC
>NZ_DATEQZ010000057.1:0-46439 GCF_035272065.1 Binatus sp. (SeqCode) | reverse complement strand
CTCTCCCGTAGAAATAACGGGCGAGGTATTTGGAGGCCGCAGCGGCTGGAGCGGAACGAGCGATAAATCGGATTTGGAATTAGCGCGCGGTGGTCTTCAGGGTGGCGGCTTCTACTCTTGCGCGGGCTAGTTGTAGCGCTTCCTGGGCTGGCTGGTAGTTGGGGTCGTAGAAACTCAGGGTTGAGAATTGTTTGTCGGCTTCATCTACTTGGGCGGCGGCGGCGGTGGCGTCCACCGTCTCCGGGGATTCGGCGGTGCTGGCTAGAACCGTCATTGCGCTGTCCTTCACCTCGGCGAGGCCGCCGGAGATTACCCAGTGCATCTTCGTGCCGTCGGGGAGTTTGGCTTCCAGGACGCCGGGGACCAGCGACGTTATGAAGTTGATGTGATCGGGCAGGATGCCGAATTCGCCCAGCGGGCCGATCGCTGAGACTTCTTCGGCGTCGCCTTCGAAGACTACGCCGGTAGGAGTGACCAGTCTGAATGGGAACGTTGAGGCCATAGGTTCCACAACGAGTGCTATTCGCCGCGGGCGAGGCGTTCGGCCTTTTCGCGCGCGTCTTCGATAGTGCCGACCAGGTAGAACGCCTGCTCGGGGAGGTCGTCGCATTTGCCGTCGAGGATTTCGGCGAAGCCGCGCACGGTGTCCTTGCGGGTGACGTACTTGCCGGGCTGATTGGTGAACGGCTCCGCGACGAACATCGCCTGCGACAGGAAGCGCTCGACGCGGCGCGCGCGTGCGACGACCAGCTTGTCGTCGGCCGACAGTTCTTCCATCCCGAGGATCGCGATGATGTCCTGCAAGTCCTTGTAGCGCTGGAGGATGGCCTGCACACGGCGCGCGACGTCGTAGTGCTCTTCACCGACGACTTGCGGATCGAGAATTCGCGAAGTCGAGCCGAGCGGATCAACGGCGGGGAAGATCGCTTTCTCGAAAATTTTGCGATCGAGCGCCGTGACGGCGTCCAGGTGCGTGAACGTGGTCGCGGGCGCGGGGTCGGTGTAGTCGTCGGCGGGGACGTAGATGGCCTGCACTGACGTGATCGCCCCTTTCTTGGTGGTGGTGATGCGTTCTTCGAGCTCGCCCATGTCGGTGCCGAGGGTAGGCTGGTAGCCGACGGCACTGGGCATGCGGCCGAGCAGCGCGGAGACCTCCGAGTTGGCCTGCACGAAGCGGAAAATGTTGTCGATGAAGAAGATGACGTCCTTGCCTTCTTCGTCGCGGAAATATTCGGCGACGGTGACGCCCGTCAGCGCGACGCGGGCGCGCGCGCCGGGTGACTCGTTCATCTGGCCGTAGACCAGCGCGGTTTTCGAGATGACGCCCGACTCGGTGAGCTCGCGATAGAGGTCGTTGCCCTCGCGCGAGCGCTCGCCGACGCCGGCGAACACTGACACGCCGCCGTGCTGCTTGGCGACGTTGTTGATGAGCTCGAGAATCGTGACAGTCTTGCCGACGCCGGCGCCGCCGAACAGGCCGATTTTTCCGCCGCGCGCGTAGGGGCAAATCAGGTCGATCACCTTGATGCCGGTCTCGAGGATTTCCGCCTCGACTGCCTGGTCGGCGAAGGGCGGCGCGTCGCGATGTATCGGCATCAGCGACTTGCCCTGGATTGGACCGCGCTCATCGATCGCGTTGCCGGTCACGTTCATGATGCGGCCGAGGGTGCCCGGGCCGACCGGCACCGAGATTGGCGCTCCCGTGTTGGCGGCTTCCATCCCGCGCACGAGGCCGTCGGTCGAGTCCATCGCGATGCATCGCACGGTGTTCTCGCCGAGGTGCTGCTGCACTTCGAGCACGAGGTTGCCGACCTCGTCGCTAATCGAGGGATTGCTGACGCGCAGCGCCGAGAAAATCGGCGGGAGCGTGCCGGCGCCGAACTCGACGTCAACGACGTTGCCGAGCACCTGGTTTATTTTTCCTGGAGCGATCTGAGTACTCATAAACGGTGATTTCCCCGTGTGATTTCGATACGTGTTTTCAGCGCAACGCCTCGGCGCCGCCGACTATGTCCATCAGCTCGCGCGTGATTTGCGCCTGGCGGGCGCGGTTCATCTCGAGCGTGAGCGACGAGATCATCTCGTTGGCATTGTTGGTCGCCGCATCCATCGCGGTCATGCGTGCGCCCTGCTCGCTGGCCTCGGATTCGAGCAGCGCGTGGTAGACGCTCGCCTCGAGATATCCACGCAGCACGACGGGCACGAGTTCAGCGCGCGACGGCTCGACGAGGTAGTCGATTTTGCCTGCCTCGGATTTCGATATGGTGGCGTCAACGCTCGCGCCTTCTTTGATACCGGCGTCGCCCGGCGGCTTGATCGGCAGCAGGCGCTCGTAAACCGGCTTCTGCACGATGGCGGATTGGAAACGCGTGTAGACGATGCCGGCTTCGTCGATGGCGCCGGAGCTGTAGTCGGCGAGCATCTTGGCGGCGATATCGCGCGCGAGAGCAATCGTGGCGAGGCGTGGAAAATTATCGATTCGCGAGAGCGCGACCGGGACGTTGGTGCGGCGGAAATGATCGACGGCCTTTTTGCCGACTGCGAACAATTCGATGTCGAGGCCGTTGCCGCGGATCTCGCGCTGCGCCGCTTCGGCCGCGCGGAACAGGTACGAGTTGTAGCCGCCGGCCAGGCCGCGATCGGACGCGACCACCACCAGCAGCGATCGCTTTTGCGCGCCTTCGACCGGACCGACCGAAATTCCTTCCGACGTGAGCAGTGAGTCGGCGACGCGCGCGAGCGCTTCACTATATGGCAGCGCATTGACGAGCGCTTCCTGCGCGCGACGCAGCCGCGCGGCCGAGACCAGTTTCAACGCGCGCGTGATCTGTTGCGTCGATTTGGCCGACGCGATCCTGCGGCGGATTGCCTTGAGTGATGCCATCGTCGAGCGTTATCGCAACTACGCCGCCGTTGCGGGCGCGGCCGTTTTGTTTTCGGCCATGAACGATTGTTCGTAGGCGTCGAGTGCGGCCTTGAGCTTTTTCGTCAGCTCGTCGGAGATTTGTTTCTGGTCGCGGATTTCGGCGAGCAGGTCGGCGTGAAGCGAATCGAAGTTGGTGTAGAGTCCCATCTCGAACGGCCGAATCTGCTCGACGGAGAGCTTGTCGAAGTAACCCTCCTTCGCGGCGAAAATGATCAGCACTTCTTTTTCCACCGGCAGCGGACTGTACTGACCCTGCTTGAGCATCTCGGTCAACCGCGCGCCGCGAGCGAGCAGGCGCTGCGACGACGCGTCGAGGTCGGAGCCGAATTGCGCGAACGCCGCCATCTCGCGGTACTGCGCGAGGTCGAGCTTGAGCGAGCCCGCCACCTGCTTGATTGCCTTGATCGCGGCTGAGAATCCGACGCGCGAGACCGACAGGCCGACGTTGACGGCGGGACGCACGTTCGAGTTGAAAAGATCCTTGTCGAGAATTATCTGGCCGTCGGTGATCGAAATGACGTTGGTCGGGATGTAGGCCGACACGTCGCCTTCCTGGGTCTCGATCACGGGCAGCGCGGTGAGCGAGCCGCCGCCCATCTCGTCGCTCATCTTGGCGGCGCGCTCGAGCAATCGCGAATGGAGATAGAAGACGTCGCCGGGGTAAGCCTCGCGTCCGGGCGGGCGTCGCAGCAGGAGTGACAACTGGCGATAGGCCTGCGCGTGCTTGCTCAAATCGTCGTACACGAGCAACGCATGCTTGCCGGTGTCGCGAAAATATTCGCCCATCGTGCAACCGCTGTAAGGCGCGATGTATTGCAGCGGGGCGGCTTCGGAAGCGGTCGCGGCAACGACGGTGGTAAACTCCATCGCGCCGGCGCTGGTGAGCTTCTCGACAACCTGCGCGACGGTCGAGCGCTTCTGCCCAATCGCCACGTAAAAGCAATGCATGTTGAGGCCTTTCTGATTGATGATCGTGTCGATCGCGATGGCGGTTTTGCCGGTCTGGCGATCGCCGATGATCAGCTCGCGCTGTCCGCGTCCGATGACCAGCATCGTGTCGATGGCCTTGATGCCGGTTTGCAGCGGCTCCTTGACGGGCTGGCGGCGGATGATACCGGGCGCCTTGATTTCGATTCGCCGCGTCTCGGCCGATTTGATCGGACCTTTGTCGTCGATGGGCTGACCTAGTGCGTTGACGACGCGGCCGAGCAGGCCCTCGCCGACGGGAACTTCGGCGATTCTGCCGGTACGCTTGACCTCGTCGCCTTCCTGGATGGCCTGCGGGTCGCCGAAGAGCACGGCGCCGACGTTGTCTTCTTCGAGGTTCAGCACTAGGCCGTAAATCTGATGCGGGAATTCGAGCAGCTCGCCGAAGGCGGCGTTCTGCAATCCGTAGATTCGGGCGATACCGTCGCCGCATGAAAGCACACGGCCGGTTTCGCGCACCGAGATGCTACCCTCAAAACCCTTGATTTCGTTTTTGAGGATTTCGCTGATTTCAGATGGTCGGATTTCTGCCATATAGATGTCGTTTGTTCCTGCCTAGCCCGCGAGCAGGCGCTTGGCCTCCGCGAGGCGAGTTGCAATGCTGCCGTCGTAGATTTTACCGCCCAATTCCGCCGTGACGCCGCCGAGCAGCGCTGCGTCGACTTTCACAGTCGGGATGATTTTCAATTTCGCGATCGTCTCGAGGCCGCCGACCACGCGCGCGACTTCGGCGTCCGAGGGCTGAATCGCAAACGTGAGGGTCGCGCGCTCACGGCCCATCGCCTGATCGAGCAAGTCGCGATACGACTCGGCGATCGCGCCGATTTCGCGGACGCGCCCGTGGCGCGCGATCACGACCGCGAACGAGCGCACCGGGAAACTGAGATTGAGGCGCTCGGCAATCTTCGCCATCGCCTCCTGCCGCGATTGCTCGGACAGCTCGGGCGAGGCGAGGCGCTCGAGCAGCTCGGGCGACTCGACCATCGCGGCCAGCCGGTCGAGCTCGGCGCCCCACTTCTCCTCGATTCCCTTGTCGGCAAGATCGAGCAGGGCGCGCGCGTAGCGCTTGGCGACTCGCGAGCCTTTCATTGGCGGTCACCGTTGCCGAGCTTGTCCATGAAGCTGTCGAGCAGCCGGCCCTGATCGTTGCGCTGAAAATCGCGACTGATCAAACTGCTCGCCAACGTCGCGGCGGATTCGGCAAGCTGCGCGCGCACGCGCCGCTTCGCCGCTTCCGACAGTGCGGAACTGCTCATCTCGGTATCGCGATGGATTCTTTCGGCGGTGGATTTCGCCAGATCGGCGACCTTGCTGACCTGGAAAGCGGTTTCCTGTTCCAGCTCGTCCGCAAGCTTCTTGAGTTCCGCCGAGAGCGCGGCCATCCGCGCCGCCGCCTTGTTGGCTAAATCCTCGGCCTCGGCCAGTGCGCTTGCCGCGCGGGACAGCGCAGTGCGAATCGTGACGGCGCGATCGGCAAAAAATTTCTTCAGCGCAGGACCCGCAAAATGAACCAGCACCCAGACGAACAGGAAGAAGTTGATCGCGAAGAACATCAGCAGCAGCCATGAGCCGTGCTCCGCGCCTCCCTCTTCGGCGGCCAAGGCGGCTTGCGGAAAAAAAGCGGCAGCGAAAATCGCCGCCGATGTGATCCACTTCTTCATTTGGGATTGAAAGCAGTCGTGCCTAATTGTTTTTGCCCGTCGCCGCGCCGCTATTCAATGGCCGGCCCAGCACGCGCTCGGCGAGCTCGCTGGCGAGGCTATGCCCCATCTGCTCTAGCTCTCGCTCCGCCGCCTTGAGCTCCGCTTCTATCTTGACGCGCACCTGCTCGAGCGCCTCCCGCGCCTCGGCCTTTGCCCTTTCCATCATTTCGGTGGCTTCGGCTTCGGCCTTGCGGCGCTCGGCCTCGCGCCGCGCGATCGCGCCCTTCCGAACTTCGGCGAGCCGCGACTCGCGTTCCGCTTCGGCCTCGCGCGCCTGCTTGATCAAGAGCTCGGTGCGATCGTTCAAGTCCTTGAATCTGCGTTCGCGCTCGGACAGCAGGTTCAGGAACGGGCGAAAAAATAATCGGCTGAATATAAACCAGAAAACCAGGAACGAAACAATCAGCGCAAAGAACGTCCCCCAATTCGGCGGGATATGCATTTTACGGCGTCTCCCCTGGGGGGACTATCGAAGTTCTCTCCATCATCGGGAATGGGAACGCGGACTATACCAGCTCAACCGGCCGGGGCAGTTCAGGCCTGCTTCTGCCCTCCGACGGCGGCCTGCGGCACGCGCTCCTCCTTGGGGAATACTGTGACTTTGCGGTCGTCGCGGATGCCCTCGGGCTGCATCGAGCAATGCCCCTCGAATAGCGCGCCTTCCTGGACCGACAAGACGGGCGCCGTGATGTTCCCGCTGACTTTCGCCGACGGGCGGATTTCGATTCGCTGGGTCGCGACGATGTCGCCGCTGACTTTGCCGGCGACTGACACCGAGGCGGCGCGAATATGCGCGGTGATCACCGCGGCCTCGCCAATCGTAAGGCTGTCCTTGGCGTTGATCTCGCCGTCAACCTGGCCGTCGATTCGCGCGGGACCTTCGAATGAGATCTTGCCGGAGATTTTCGAGCCGCGATCGAGATATGCGCGACCGTCGGCCGGAGCAGGCCCGTTGGCTCGTGGAGCCATCGCGGACGTCGTCGAGGAAGCCGATGATGCAGGCGCTGGCGATGTGGACGAAGCTTGCGGCGTCATGGTCGGTTGAATTTTCGGATTCTTTTCGGGCTCTTTCGTGAACAGCGCCATCGCAAAACACTCCTCGGCGCAAACGGGCTTTCGCCCCGCGCCGCATTCCAGATTCGAGCTTAGGCTTGGCTATTAACCCATGCAAATGTAGGTGTCAAATTCATCCGGCAGTTTGTCGCACAGACGGTTGCCTCAACTGAGCGATCGTCTAATCTGAATCGATACCGTCACTAATTAAGGAGTATCCCCGATGGCCTCGAGCACGATCCCCGAGAAATTTCTCGACCTCCTCACTACCAAAAAGCCGCTCGCGAATATCGCGACGATAATGCCCGACGGATCGCCACAAGTGACCCCGGTGTGGTTCGACTACACCAACGGAAAAATCCGTATCAACACGGCGCGCGGACGGGTGAAGGCAAAGAATATGAAAGTCGGCACAAAGGTCGCGCTGGCGATCGTGGACCCTGATAATGCTTACCGGTACGTCGGAATCCGCGGTCCGGTCATCAGCGAAGACGAGACCGGCGCTGACGCGCATATCGACAGCCTGGCCAAGAAGTACCTGAATCAGGACAAGTATCCGTTCCGCACGCCGGGCGAGAAGCGCGTGACGTACGTGATCGAGCCCACCTCGGTGCACAGCCAAGGCTAACGCGGCGCTAGTCTGCGAATGTCGAGAATAGTCGGTGTCGCGGTCGAAGCTGCGGTGCTTTCGCGTTGACTCCAGCTATATCGTACGATATACCTTCCATCATGTATTACGCTGTTGCGGAGGATCACTCATGATGGTTTGCGGAACTCGACGTTTTCACAGACGCGGCCACTGGGGAGAATTCGGCATGATGGGCATGCGCGCGCGATTCTTCGGCCCGGGCGAAGTTCGGCTCGCGCTCCTGTCGCTAATCGCGGACGGTCCCAAGCACGGCTACGAGCTGATGCGTCAGCTCGAAGAGCGCTCGGGCGGAATCTACAGCGCCAGCGCCGGCACCGTTTATCCCACGCTCCAGCAACTCGAAGATGAGGGGCTGATTTCCTCCGATTCAAAAGAAGGCAAACGCGTCTACGCGATCACCGACGCGGGTGCCGCCGAACTCAAGCGCGAGGACGAGACGGTGCGGCGAATCTGGTGGCGGGCGCGTCGATGGGCCGGATGGCGTCACGCGAACGACCCGGACGCGGCCGAGGTTCGCGGCCCAGCCGAGCGCCTGGTCAAGGCCGCATTCAGAGCGGTGGCAGGCGAGTCGGCGTCGCAGGAGCGCATCGACAAGGTGCGGGAAATACTCGAGCGCGCGATGCGCGATCTTGACAGCATGCGCGACAAGCCGTAGCGCGCGCGTTCGCTATCGTGCGATAGGTGGCGGCGTCTCGATCGTCTCGCCACAGGTCGAGCCGCAATCGGGGCAGACGTACAAGTACTTGTCGCCCTGCGGGAGGACAAGCAGCAGGCGTTTGCGCACCTTGACCGCGCGCTTACACTGCGGACACGCCAGCAATGTGGCCTCCATCCGCTCGAACGATGGCCTGCGCTGCTCTCGCATCGGAATGGTAGGGTAGCCTAAGATTTCTTTTCGTCCAATGAATGAACGCACCGCCAATACGACGCGTCCGCGGGTTTATCTGGAGACCTACGGATGCCAGATGAATGTCGCCGACTCGCAAACGGTCAGCGCGGTTTTGCGCCGCGCGGGTTACGTCACCGCGGATGCCGTCGAAGATGCGGACGTCGTGCTGCTCAACACCTGCGCGATTCGCGAGCATGCCGAAGAGAAGGTGCTGCATCGGCTGCGGGAGCTTGCGCGCCTCAAGAATTCGCGGCCGGAGGTGAAGCTCGGGCTGCTCGGATGCATGGCGCAGCACAATCGCGTCGCGATCATGGAGAAGGCCGCGTTCCTCGACGTGGTCGCGGGGCCCGACAGTTATCGCCGCCTGCCTGAAATGATCGGCCGCGCCGGCTTCGACCCGTCGATCGACGTGCGCCTCGATCGCGCTGAGACCTACGCCGACATCACGCCCGACTACGGCGGCGGCGTGCGCGCATACGTGACTGCGATGCGCGGATGCGACAAGTTCTGCGCGTTCTGCGTGGTGCCATACGTCCGCGGCCGCGAGCGCTCGATTCCGCCGACCGACCTGATGCGCGAGATTGGCGAACTGGCCGCGCGCGGCGTGAAGGAGGTCGTGCTGCTCGGGCAAACCGTCAACGCCTACCACTTCGGCGACACCGACTTCGGCGCGCTGCTCAGGACGATTGCGACAATCGATGGGATCGAGCGGATTCGCTTCACATCGCCGCATCCGGGCGACATGAGCGAGTCGATCATCGAGGCGATGGCGACGGAGCCGAAAGTCCAGCCGTATCTGCATCTGCCGATCCAGTCCGGCTCGGACAGAATTCTTGCTGCGATGGAACGCGGCTACACGGTCGCGGAATATCTCGACCTGGTCGCGCGCGTGCGCGCGGCGATTCCCGGAGTCGCGCTTTCGACGGACATCATCGTCGGCTTTCACGGCGAAGAGGAATCGGACTTCGAGGCGACGACCGCGATCATGCGCCAAGTCGGCTACGACTCCGCGTTCATGTTCAAGTATTCGGTGCGCGAGCACACGCGCGCATTCAAACTCGGTGATTCTGTCAGCGAAGAAGAAAAGGGCCGCCGGCTGACGGCCCTGATAGCATTACAGGAAGAAATGTCGCTGGCGCGCAATCGCGCGATGATCGGGCGCGAGTTCCCGGTGCTCGTCGAGGGGCCGGCGCGGCGCGGCGGCGCGATGATGTCTGGCAAGACGCCGCAGTTCAAGACTGCGATCTTTCGCGGTCTCGAGGGAGTCCGCGCGGGCGACACCGTTAACGTGCGCGTCGATTCCGCCACCGGGCATTCGCTGATGTGCTCGATCGCGTGACGGTTTAACGTTAGATAGAAACCGAGCTGGGAGGCATCTCGTCATGATCAAGACCCGCGGAGTGAACCATATTGCGATCAGGATCAGCGATGTCGCGCGCGCATCTGACTTTTACGGCAAGCTGCTCGGTCTCGAGGTCGTGCCGTTTCCCACGATGGACCGCGAGAAGGCGGCGGAATTCCGCGACGGGGTAGCGTCAAGCAAGGGAGTACCCAAGCCTACCGGTGGGATTTGGTTCGCCGCGGGCAGCACGCAGCTTCATCTGATTGCGACTCCCGGGCACACGGAACGCACCGGAAGCCCGTTCGGACCGCATCTGGCGCTGGAGGTGGAAGATTTCGACGAGACCAGGCGGACGCTTCAGAAAGTCGGCATCGACTTCCTTGAGGCGCCGTCCAGGCTGGGCGCGGGCAGGCAAATCTGGATATCGGATCCCGACGGCAACACGGTGGAACTGAGAGCGGAGAAGTAGACGGACCACAGCGCTTCGTTACGGCGTCGACAACTTGCATCTTGATCCGCAGAACCCTCACCTACCGGCCGCGACGCGGCCGGCTGCCTCTCCCGTGAAAATAACGGGCGAGGTAGGATTCGCTTCGCTCAGAGTCACTCAAAGGAAGTTCTAACAGGGACGAAGTCCCGCCTCTTTGTCCTACTACCGGTGCAGGGGTCACCCCTGCCGAAGGAAGTGTGAAATCCACCGCGGGTTTCACATTCAATTGGTTCTTCGCGCTGGTGTGCACTCTCACCGTACGTAAATCGGATTCGACAGTATCCACAGCTTGCCACTGCGGTAGGCTTCGATTCGGTATGCGCCTGGGGACTTGGGCGTGAACTCGAGCGTCGATGCGTTCTCGGCTGACGCCACTTCAGCGCCGTTTTGATACATTGCGATGATATCAGCCGGCGCCGGCAGCTCGGTCCTGAGCGTTAGTCCCGGCGCGAGATGTATTTCGTCGCCCATCATCGCCATCGTGTCGCCGACGTGTGCGAAGAACGCGAACGCGCCGACGTAGCCTAAATAGTCGAAGCTCACGTACGAATGCCCGAGGCGGAGCGCTTCGAGGAGCGGCGCCGTATTGCGCTCGCGCGCAAGCAAATGGGTCGTGCAGAACAGAAAAAGTTGCGGAATCGTCCCGACCTTCGCGCCGAGCACGTTGAGGTTGTCGGGTGCGCCTATCCCCGCGAGCATCGAAATACGCGCGCCGGTCGTCATCCGGTCGTAGAGTGCGAGGTTCGCGTCGGGGCGGACGTCGAGGCCGGCCAGGAAATGATCGGTGCCGGAAAAAATCGCGCGAAAGTAGAGCGTCGTGGGACTCTGTGCGAGCCACGCCGAGCGATCGTTGTAAACTTCCATCGCGTCAGCAAGCGCGTAGTCCTCCGACGACGCGAACTTCGCGGGGTCGCTCGCAATCGCGAGTCCGCCCTGGTCGTGGATCGCCGCAATCAAATCGTTCGATGCAAGATTCGGCTTGATCGGCTCGTGGAGGTTTGCGCCGACTATCTGGCTTCCACCGACGTCGAAGGCGCCGCCTGAAACAAAAAGTATGTCGTTGGTGAAGCCGGCGATTCCGAAGTCTGTGTCACCGGGCCCGACGCGATCGGCGAGAAAAATAAAATCGATTTGGGCAGTCTTGGCCAGGTCCGCGATTCCCGGTTGATCCATCCCCGACGCTTTGATCGGCAGGTCGACGATTCCGCGGTAGTCGTGGAAGCCGGGAAACTCCGGCGCCACCTCGATGTATCGTGCGGGCGGAAGTTCGGTGCTCGGCAGCGGCGAACTGCATGCTGTCAGAGTAGCCACGATAGCCAGCAGCCAATACTGAAAAAAGCGCGGACGCGTCATCAGAGAATCGAGCGTCCCTGCGCACCGTCCACGGGGAGGTTCGCGCCCGTAATCCAGCTCGCGCGCGGCGACGCCAGCATCACGACCGCGTACGCGACTTCGTCGGGACGGCCCAGGCGCCCGGCCGGCATCTCGTGGCTGATGAAATCCTTCTCGAAGGCTGGATTCTCGCGAAAGCGCCGCTCCCAGTTGCCGCCGGGCGTGAGGATCGAGCCGGGAGCGATCGTGTTGACGCGGATATTTTTCGGCGCAAACTCCCGCGCGAGCATCTTGGTGAACGAATGCAGCGCCGCCTTCGACGCGTTGTAGGTGAGCGGCCCACCCGACTCGCGCCCGTAGATCGAACCAATATTGACGATCGAACCGCCGCCGCGCTTCTCCATGTGCGCGGCGCAAAGCCTCGCGAGCCGCACCGGCGCGAACAGGTTCAGATCGAACTGCTCCTGCCACGCAGACTCGGGCAGTTCCGCGAGCGCCCCCGGCCGCGCCGCGCCCGCATTGTTGACGAGCACGTCGATTCCGCCGAATTTTTTCACTGTCTCGTCAACCCACCTTTGCGCATCGCCGGGCTTGGTCACGTCGCCGACGAATCCCATCGCCGACCCCGTTTTCGTCAGCACGGCGACCGCTTCGTTCAACGTATCCCGCGTTCGCGCGCATACGCTGACGTGCATCCCTTCGTCCGCGAGCGCATGAGCCATCGCAAGGCCCAACCCGCGGCTGGCGTTACCATCGCGACTTTTCCCGTCAATCCCAAGTCCATCTGGAGCTCCTTCCTAACACTGGGTGCAGGGGTCACCCCTGCCGCCCACTGCGCAGGTGATTTCTTTTACCAGACGCGGGTTGTGCTCATGAAGTGGAACTGCGCGATCCGCAAAGAACCTGTTGCCGCGACTTCGCAGGTTGACTCTGACCGGGGGCGGACCTAGACTCGACGGGCTAATCACCGGACGGACGGAGGACTATGGAAATTCGGGTCGAAGGCTCTCTTGATCAGGCGATGCGAGTGCTCAAACGCAAGCTGGCCAAGGAGGGCGTTTTCAAAGAGATGAAGAAGCGGGCTTTTTACGAGAAGCCCAGCGTCCGCCGCAAGCGCAAGCGTTCCGAGGCCCAGCGCCGCCGCCGCAAGGAACAGCGCCGCCGCCGCGCCTCCGCGATGTAGCTTTTTTCAGTGAATCCGCTTTTCTGCGGATGATCGAGTGAAATTTCCCTTCCTGTCCGCGAAGTAAACTACGCTGGCAATGGGCGCCAGGTGAAGATCACCTGCCCGCCCGCGACGTAGCAGTCTAAATCATAATGAGGTTGGCCGCCTTCGGCGCGGTGGACGCGGAAATTTTCGACCGCGCGATGCAACGCGTCTGGAGTCAGCGTCCCGTCAACGCACTTGCCTTCGAGCTGCTGCGCGCGCACCTCGGCGCCGAGATGGACCGGCAGGCATCGAGCGCCGCAATGCTGATCGAGGGTGCCGGCGCCCACGCATGAGCATCGCAGGCACAGCACTACCGGTCCGCGAGTGTCACTGGGCGCGGCGAAGAACTCGCGCTCGAGGCGATCGAGTCCCATCGCACATTCGCACCATGCTTCGCGCGCGCGCTCGGCGGAAAAGCGGCGAATCGCGCGGGCCAGCTCGCGCATCAGCGTTTCATTCGAGCGCGGCTCGAGCGCGACGATCGAGTCGTCCTCGATTCGCATCGAGGCTCCGAGTTGCTCGGCCAGGAAGTGGCGCAGGTTGATCGGCAGGCGGCTGCCAAGCTGCAAGCGCTGCGTCTCGAACGGCGCGGGCTCGGTTGGGGTGCCGCGCGACGGGCGCGAAAACGTCCGCGGGTTGCCGAATACCGACAATGATTGCAGACGCTCCAACGGCGACGGCGCGCCGTAAGCAAATCGCGATGCGTGGGCGCGTCGATGAACCAGGGGTCCGTTTCGCACAGTCTCAACCTCCCAAGGCTTCGAGTTCCGGTCGGTATGCCGCGCGCGCGGCCTTGCCGCCGGACACCGTCAGGGGCCGTCGGATGGATATTTCAAATTTCGAATTGTAACTGCGAGTGATGTGTGAGAAATCGAATCGGGAAGCGCGGGAAATGGTCCCTATCGCCCTCGCGCCGCGCCAATAACAACAGCCGCGGCGCCCGGCGACGCCGACTTCAGGGCTGCGTGATCGAAAAGCGCCAATACAAACTTGCGCCATGCGCACCGGCTCTTTTCATCGGACCATCAGCCCGGCTCGGCATCTCGCGATGCCCGCCCGCCTGCCCGCACCACACCTCAATCCAAGCAGCGGCTCGATGGATATGCGCGCGTCGAACTAAGTGGTCAAATCCCCCAAACTTGGCCGTTGCGATCCGCGCGACGTTTTCAGGCCATCAAGAGTAACGATCAGTAAGACGGCATCTTAACTAGCGCGCGTACCGTGGTCGGGCAACATCGCGCGAGCGATTAAGATCCGATTGCAAACTTGACAACCGGTGGCGCAAGTGCACCTTTTCGCGCGCGATCGAGCCGTGCCCACAGCAGCTAAATGAGATGAGCTAATGAACTTCGCTCGCCGCTAAAACACCGTGGTCCGCAAACGCCTCGAAATCAAAATATCCACTGCCGCAGGCCGGAATAGGGTTTGTCGCATATGCGACACTTGCGGAGGCACTCTTCGACATACGCTGATCCGAACGCGCCGCTTTGCAATCGCCGAGCGCGCGAGAATTAAGCGAACAAATCCTCTGTCTTGCGCGGATGACCGCAAGTCCATTCGCGGTCTAATGGAAAAGATTTACACCCTGGAAATTTTTTTTAATGGGCCGCTTCGGCCGGCAGGTTGCGCGTGTCGCGCTTGAGGAACAGGAACGTCGGCACCAGCACCAGCATCAGCACCGTCAGGATGCGGTAGATGTCGTTGAACGACAGCATCATCGCCTGCCGCTGCACCATCCCGTAGAGCATCGCCATGCCGTGCTTGTGCCCCATCGCGAATTCGGTGCCCATGTTGAGGCCGCCCGGCATCTGCATATGCGGGAGAGTGAAGACCGTGATGTGCTCGACGAGGTAGCTCTGATTGATCTGCTGGCGATGTATCAGCAGGGTCGTCAGGTACGACGTGCCGATCGCGGCGCCGAGGTTGCGCGTGACTGAATAGAGACTCGCCGCGCGCCCCATCTTGAATTTCTCCATCGAGCTGAGCGCGGCCGCCGACAAGCCCGGGAATATCAGCCCGGTGCCTACACCCTGGATCACTGTCGGAACTACGATTCGCCGCACGTCGGACGCGAGATTCAGCCCCGCCATCCGCCACATCGCGATCGCGACCAGGATGAAGCCGATACCGACCAGCGGCCGGATATCGCCGCCGCGGCGCGCAATCGAGCCCAACACGATCATCGAGAACATCGTGCCGAAGCCGCGCGGCGCCATCACCAGTCCCGCCTTCGACGCCGTGTAACCGAGCGTCTCCTGCAGAAACACGGGATTCAGGATCGCAGTGCCGTAGAGCGTGAAGGTCAGAAAAATTATCAGCACCACCGGCAGGGTGAAGTTCATGTTCTCGAGAATCGAAAGATCGACGACCGGGTCCTCGGTGTGCAGCTCGTGATAGATCAGCACCGCGAGCGAGACGAGCGCGGCGGCCGTGCAGTAAACGACCCAGGGGCTGGTGAACCAGTCGGCGCGCTCGCCGCGATCGAGCACGATTTCGCCGAGTCCGAGCGTGACGAACAGGCAGGTGATGCCGAGCAGGTCGATGGGACCGCGCCGCAGGTTGCGCATGTAGGCGGGGTCGTCAACGAAGCGATACACCATGAACGCCGCCAGCGTGCCGATCGGCACGTTGATATAGAAGTTCCAGCGCCAGCTCCACGCGTCGGTGATATAGCCACCGATCGTCGGACCCATGATCGGCGCGACCATCATCCCGATTCCCCACACCGCCATCGCCATCGCCTGCTCGCGCGGCGGAAACGTCTCCATCAGGATCGCTTGCGACAGCGGCATCATCGCCGCGCCGGCCGCTCCCTGCATCAGGCGGAAAAAAACGATTTGGTTGAGCGATTGCGCCACCCCGCACAGCGCCGACGACACGATAAACATCGTGATCGACGCGACAAAGTAGCGCTTGCGCCCGAAGCGCTCGGCAATCCAGCCGGTCATCGGGATCATGATTCCCGCGGCAACCAGGTACGAAGTAACGACCCACGCGATCTCGTCAACGCTCGCCGAAAAACTACCCTGCATATGCGGCAGCGAGACGTTGACGATCGAGCTGTCGAGCACCTCGAGCACCGTGCCGAGCATCACGGCGAACGCGATCACCCACTTGCGCGTCGAGGAAAACTCATGCACCTCGTGCGTCGGTTGGGTGAGAGTTTTAGGCGCAACAGCCATAGAGGGAATCCTCGCCTCTAGGCTACAAAGGCGTTGTCGAGGATGCAAAAGACTTGAACCGCCGATGCGGTCATCGCGACAGCATCGACAGGAACTCTATTGAATGTGAAACCCGCCGTGGGTTCCACTACAATCAAGTTCCTCATGCCTCATTCCGCCCTGCCAGCCGGCCCCGGCCTGATCGCGACTTTCGATTTCGTGCGCAATCCGTTTCGATTCCTCGACGCATGCGCGCGCCGCTACGGCGATTGGTTCACGGTGCGCGTGCCGGGAGTCTCGCCGTTCGTATTCACCAGCGATCCAGCCGCAGTGCGCGAGGTTTTTCTCGGCGACCCCGACGCGCTTCATGCGGGCGAGGCCAACCGTCCGCTGGGCGCGTTCATGGGCGAGCGGTCGTCGCTGTTCCTCGACGGCGCAGAGCATCTGCGCCAGCGCCGGCTGCTGCTGCCGGCGTTTCATGGCGAGCGGATGGCCTCGCACGCTGATGCGATGCGCACGGCGGCCGACAATGCGATCGCGTCGTGGCCGACTGGGCGGCAGTTCGCGATTCATCCGCAGATGCGCGCGATCACGTTCGAAACGATCATCCGCACAGTCTTCGGATTCGCCGACGATGAATCTGGCACGGAGCTGCGCGCCTTAATGAAAAAATTGTTCGCGCTCTACTCGAGCCGCCTCGGCACGCTGCTGTCTCTGCCCGCGATGCGCATCGACGCCGGCCCGTGGAGTCCATGGGGCCGCGCGGTCAGGCTGACGCGTCAGATCGATTCGATCCTCTACGCGGAGTTCGCGCGGCGGAGAAAGGAGGGCCTCGAAGGACGCGCGGACGTCCTTTCGATGCTGCTGGCGGCGCGCTACGAAGACGGACAACCGCTCCCCGACAACGTAATCCGCGACGAGATGTACACGCTGATGCTCGCCGGCCACGAGACCACCGCAGCCACGATGGCGTGGATAATCAACCGCCTGCTCACGAATCCCGACGTGATGGAACGCGCCCGCGCCGAAGTCTTTTCAATATTAAGAGACCAACAACTCGATTCGTCTCACGTCGGCAAATTGAAATATGTAGAGGCGGTGATCAACGAGACGATGCGCCTGGACCCTGTGATTCCAAACTTCGGCCGCACGCTGAAAAGGCCGCTGAAGATCGCAGGCGGCGATCTACCCGCAGGCGTGACGATCGCACCATGCATCTACCTGGTGCATCGCCGCCCCGAACTATGGCCAAACCCCAACCAATTCAACCCCAACAGATTCCTCGAATCCCGCCCAAGCCCCTACACGTTCTTACCCTTCGGCGGCGGCGCAAGAAGATGCCTGGGCGCAGCCTTCGCGACGTATCAGATGAAAATAGTAATCGCAGAAATCCTATCGCGCGTGGAGCTAAAGCCAGTGGATGGCTACGTCGCGAGAGCCACCCGCCGCGGCATCGCCTTCGCGCCGAGCGAAGGCCTCCCGGTTATCGCGACCGGTGCCGCTGTATCGTGACCTAGCGCTTTTTCGGGGTGGAGGTCATGCCTAGAGTCGGTGGTCCGGGAGAATTGAACCCTTCCAGTCCTTACCAAACTGGGTCAGTTCGATCCAATTGCGATGACTGCGGGTCTGTCTGGTTCACAGAGTTTGAAGACGGCGCGGAAGCAACCGCTCGATTGCTGGATCGTATGAAATTTCGGAAAAATCCTTCTTGAGAAGCTCGGGCTCTCTGATAGCGATAGCTATTGTCACGACTGCTAGGTGCGAGATTCGAGCTGG
The DNA here is from genome assembly GCF_035272065.1 of Binatus sp. (SeqCode). GTDB lineage: Bacteria > Desulfobacterota > Binatia > Binatales > Binataceae > Binatus. Next base: position 28,921 of record NZ_DATEQZ010000057.1, on the reverse strand, counting down.
CTCAAGTCCGGATGCTGCGGCGGTGATCCAATCGACCTCGCCTCGCTTCGTTCCCATGTAAGGACTTGTCGTTGGAGCGGGTCCGACGGGCGCACGGAGCGGCACATTCCGGATGACCGCTACGTTGAGAAGTACTCACTTCGCCGATATCGATCGCGGTCGGGAATGCGTAGATTTCGTCCTTGACTTGGGGGGAAGACTGTATCTACCTTCCACCCACACTCTCGGGCTTGCTTTTTGAAGCTTCTTGTTCGTCAGGGCGCAGACCATGTTTCGGCTTCCACGCGGCGGCGAGCGCATTGGCTTTTTTGATATCCGCCGAGTTCATTTGCCGTTCTGCTCCTTCAACTTGGAGCTCGTAAAATGGGAGATTGCCCTTGGCCGCGAGCCGCATCCACATATCCGCCTGAACCATATCGCGTGGGAGCTCCTTGAGGCCCTGCATATAAGTCTGGCCTCGCAGTAACTGCGCATCCTGGTTTCCCTGTTCGGCGGAAAGCCTCATCCACATCAATCCCCGGGCGACGTCTTTGCGGGGCAGGAGGTAAATAGTGCCGAGAAAGAATTGCGCGTCAGCGTTGCCCTGATCGCCGGACGCCTTGAGCCATTTAATTGCCTCGTCACGATCCATCGGGACCCCCTGGCCCAGCAGATACATTTTGCCGAGATACAGTTGCCCTTCCGCGTCGCCTTGTTTGGCCGCAGGCGCAAATTCCTTAAGTGCCGTGGCATAGTCCTTATTCTTGTAGGCGCGCTCGGCAGATTTAAGATCCGCGGCAACCGAAGGCTGAGCATAGAGCAAAATGGCGAAGGCGCAGAACCACACACGCTGTAACCACAAACCCATCTGGACTTCCTCTTCTTCGCGGTTGTCTCGCGCCGCGGATTTGAAGTTGGGCGCCGTACTCCGGATTACATGAAGCGAAAGCAGGCCTCAAGCTAGGTTCGCTTGAGGCCTGCCTTGTTTCAGCGGAGAGCAGTCGTCAGAAAGAAAGATCCGAAGTGGCCTCAGCGCTTGGCTTGAAGACCTTGTTCTGTTGGATGGTGAGGTTCACCGGCCCGACGCAAGTCATCGATTTGGCTATCCCAAAATCGGCCAGAGAAGAAGTCCATGTCGTCCGAACATCGTAGACGCCCGAGCTGAGGGGTGCGAGGATCCAGTCGAAGCTGTGGGCCGAAACTGTGCCCTCATTGAAGCTGATGAAGCAGCCACCAGCCGACGCCGTGCAAGTGGCTTGAAGTCCCTGGAACAGGTTGGTGCTAATCTGGATGAAGCGGGAATCGTAGGTGACCGGGAAGTTCGGTGAGGGCAAGGTGGTATTGCCGCTCGGCCCAGATTGGACAGTCACTGCGAAGTCCACCCTGGCGAACGCGGAGCTCGTCGAAGTGGTTTGCTTCGAGCTGATGGTCGCGTCCGTCAGAAGGCCGATGACCGCTGAGGGCCTCACGTCGAACACGTTGCCGTTCCCACTACTGGTCTTGATAGCGACGTCGGTGTGTCCGACGCACGACGAAGTCGCGGAGCCTGAGCAAATGCCTGTGTTCGAGCAAAAGCCGTTGATGGTATCGCAAGTTGTCCCGCTAGCTAGGCACTGTGTACCGCCCGCAGTGCAAGCGATGGCCCCTTGGCAGGTCTGTGTTCCGCTCGGACAATTGGCGTCTGTCGTGCAGGCGGTGCCCCCGGAGGAAATCGGACCGCAAGGCATGCCACCGGTTATTGAACCGTCGGAGTTGTTGAGCACGCATGCGGTGAGACCGCCCGCGTTTGAGTACTCGAAACTGCCGCTGCTCTGGGCGAACGCTCTTGGAGCACCCACTGCGGCGATCAAAGCCGCCCCTGCTAAAAGGCCCACGATTCCCTTCATGATTTCCTCCCATCTTTAAGGGCTCCACTATTAGAGCGCCCGGTTTGGCGCCGCCCCAAATCAGCGCGGCGCGATTAATTTGGACTCAATAAGATAGAAAAAGATGAATATAGGCGCTTTTAGCATCGGATCGGAATATCGTCAAGTTCTTCGCCCTCAGTTCATTCACAGACACTTCGTCAGCCTAGGGCGGGTGAACAATTTGAGGCTCCTGTCTTACAATCTGGGCGGCGTTGACTCACTTCTTGGCCCTAACGTATGTTAGGCAGATGACTCGCTGCGGACATCGCGGCGCAGCAAATCGGGTGATCAGATGCCTCATGAATCTCGACTGAACTTCTCTACCGACGAAATTCTGGCCAACGTTGATACGCGCGAGCCGCTCATCGTTAAGGGCGTTAAGTGCCATGGCGGGTTTGATGCGGACGGCAATTATCGGTCGCCGCGGACTGCGTTTCGCGTGCCCGCGATCAAGGCATGGCAGGAGCAGCATGTTGCGACTTCCGGGACTGCGCTGTTTGAGATTCCGGCCGATACCGTCTCGCCGCAGGTGCCTAATGTTGCGCAGGTGAAATTTTTGCTCCGGTCGGGCGTGCGCAAGCCGATGGTGCGATGGCTGTCGGAAATCGCGATCGTCGAGGGCTTCGGCGCGATGATTCGCGAACTGCCGGTGCCGCCCCTCAACACTTTCATCCGCGAGGATACCGCCGGCACCGCGCTGGCCCATCTCGCGAGCGGCCTGTTCGAAGCGCATGCGCGCGACGAAGCGGGATGGACCGAGGAGGGCGGGCATCGCCAGATGTGGGACGCGGCCCGCGACGCGGCGCTGTCCAATCCCGCTATCTCGCCTGAAATCTACGCCGCTATCATCGCACGGCGTAGAGGCCAGCCGGTCGCGATGTTTCCGGAGCTTGGCGAGCCGGTCGAGCGCTTGATTCGCTTCATGGTCAACGTGCTCGCGATCGAAGTCTTTGCCGCCTCGACGTTCGCGTGGGCCGAGGAAATCCTGTCCGATCCCGAAGTCTCCGACGCGCCCGCCGCCGCCGCCAACCTGGTGCGCTACATCCGCGCCGACGAGGCGCCGCATGTCGAGTACCTTCGCACCGCGCTGTCCGAAGTTCAGGCGCGCACGCTCCTCACGCTCGACGGCAAACCCATGTCCGGCCGCAAGGTCGTCAACGATCTCGCGAACCGGGGGATTCGCACGATGCTGCGGCAGCGCCTGAACGAGCGCCCGGTGATGGTCCGCGATTTGATTCGCAAGACCGCCAACGTCAAGGACCTCGACGCCTTGATGCGCGAGTTCGACGCGCTCGGCACGCCATGGACCCCGCCCGCGCGCTACGCGGACCTGGCGCCGACGCCTGGCGCCTCCGCGCACGTCGGCTACTGATTCCGTTTTCCTCCCACGTTCGTCGGGGGAGGGCGAGGGTGGGGGACAATTTTGCGGCGCGGTTGTCCGTTTGCGCCGCACGTCCTCATCCATCCGTGGGGATGAACTTCTAAGCCTGCTCGCGCGGCAGCAGACCTGCTAGACTGTCGAGCCTATGTGCTCCTCTAACCCTCGCTCCGCCAAAGTCTCTTTACCGGCCGGAGAAGAACGCCCGGTTGCGATCTCGAATTTGACGGAACGAAACTAGCCATAGCGGCAGCTTCCTATCAAACCACTATATGTAGTGTGAAATGCCTCTTTTCCGTCTGATCCAAAAGTCGGGATCGTCGCGAATAGTCGCCGCCACGATCGCGATTGCGATCGCGATCGCCAGTGCGCCCGCATCTGCGCAGGGTCCTGCGACTGCGTCGCAGGGCGCATCGGCGGCGCCGAGCGTCGCTGCGGCTGCCGCGCCGCAGCCGGCGGCGGCGGCGAGTCCCGCGGCCGTGAGCACGGCCGCGGCCGCATCGCGGCCCGACGCGCACACCGTGATTTCGTACCTGAGCGACGTAATCAACTGGTACGGGCATCTCGGCGTCGAAGCGCAGCTCGTGCGCGATCCCGACGAGACGCTCTTCTTCGCCGATGACCGCCAGACAGCCGGCGAAGTTCTGAAGCTCGCCTTCGAGTACGCGCGCGCGCAGGCGGCGTACCTCGCCAAGGCCGGCTCGAAGCCCGCCGCCGCTGGTACTGCGGCTGCACCTGCGGTTGCGCCCGGCGCCGCCGGGCTGGGCAACGTAACGCAGTCTTTGCATGCGCTCGACGCCGCGGCGAGCAAGCTCCGCGCGCGCATCAAGGATTTGCAGGCGCAGCTCGCGAAAGCGCCGGCGGCCAAGCGCAACGCGATCGCGTCCGAAATCCAGGGCGCGCAGAACGAGCTCGATCTCAACCAGGCGCGTGTCGAGGCGCTCAACGCGCTCGCGCAGTACGAAAGCGGCAGTGCGGCGCCCGATCAGAACGCCGGACTGATCGCTCAAATCGACGAGCTCGAGCATTCGATCTCCGACAGCAGCAAGAAAACGCTTGCCCCGGCCGAGACCGCCCTGGCGGCGAGCACCGAGCCCACCGGGATTTTAGGCCTCGTTACCGAACTGTTCGCGCTCAGCAACAAGCTCGACGCCCTCGAGCAGAACCGCGCGCTGGCGCAAGCGCTATCGACGCGGGCCGCCGGCGTCCGCAACTCGATCCTCGCCTTGATCACCACGCTCGACGCGCGCGGCAACGCACTCGCTCAGGGCGCCGGCGCCGCCGACATCGCTTCGCTTAAAGACCGCAAGCAAGCGTTCGAGAATCTGCTCGACGAGCACAGACTCCTGAGCGCGTCCGCGCTGCCGCTCAGCAAGCAGATCGTGCTGCTGGGGATTTACACCAAGAACCTCGGCCGCTGGCACGACGCGATCTCACAGCGCTGGAAAAGAGAATTCCGCAGCCTGCTGATCCGCCTGATCGTGCTCGGCGCTTCGTTGCTAATCATTTTCCTCGGCTCGATCGTGTGGCGATGGCTGACCAATCGCTACGTGACCGACATCCGCCGCCGCGGCCAGGTGATGGCGGCGCGGCGTCTCGTGCTCGGCATCATCATCGTAGTCGTCGTGATGGTGAATTTCGCCGACGAGCTGGGCTCGGCCGCCACCGTCGTTGGATTTGCCGCCGCCGGTATCGCCGTCGCGCTGCAGAACGTGATCCTGTCGATTGCCGGCTACTTCTTTTTGATCGGGCGCTTCGGAATCAAGGCCGGCGACCGTGTGCAAATCGGCGGCGTGACCGGGGACGTGATCGATATCGGGCTGGTGAAACTCTCACTGATGGAACTCGGCGGCACCGGGACGCATCGCGAGCCCACCGGCCGCGTGGCGGTGTTCTCCAACGCGATCGTGTTTCAGCCGTCAGGCAACTTCTTCAAGCAGGCGCCCGGCACCAGCTTCGTATGGAACGAGGTGCGGCTCACGCTCGCGCCCGACATCGACTACCGGCTGGCGGAGAAGCGGCTGCTCGACGCCGTGAACGAAGTATTCGCACGCTATCGCGACCGCGTGATGCGCGACTACCGGCATCTCGAGCGCGACCTCAACATCATGCTCGAGACGCCTAAGCCGCAGAGCCGGTTGCACCTGAGCCAGTCCGGGCTGGAAATAGTCATTCGCTATCCCGCCGAGACCTACAGCGCTCCGCAAATCACCGACGAAATTTCGCGCCGCGTGCTCGACGCGATTAACCGCGAGCCGAGCCTGCGCCTCGCGCCGCAGGGCAGCGCGAACATCCAGTCGCAGGTCCCACCGTCGGCGAGCGGCGAAGATGGCGCCGAGCAGCCGGCCGACGCCAACGGGCAGGCGGCCGCGGATGCGCCGAGTGCGACTGCCGGCGAAGAAAAATCCGCCGGCACGACGCGCGCAAATAAGTAGATTTCGCGGAGCGCACTTTTTTAAGGGCAGAATCTTGAATCGCGTGCGAAAAATGCGCGCTGTATAGGGACCCTCACCTTCATCCTCTCCCTAACAGGGAGAGGAGACAGAGAGCTACGCCGGGGGAGTACCGGCAATGCTGTCGACGATGTCGGCCAGTTCGGGAATACGGTAGCGCTCGCCGTTGTAGGCCTTGTACATCAGGACCACCCAGAACACCGCGAGTGCGATGTCGATCAGTGTCAAAATGAAATTGAGCAGCGCCCCCAATCCATGCGGCAGCACTGCGATGAAAACGCCGAACACGACGGCGATGGCAAACCACGCAACCGAGAAGCCAATCGACTGACGCGCGTGGAAGCGGATGTACTCGTCCTGGTTGTATGGTTCGAGGTAGAGAAAAATCAAGCCGGTGACGAAGCCCAGCAGGTAAGTCAGCGCCGCGATAATGTTGGCCTGCGGTTTTCGGCTATCACCGTCCATCGCGAATTCCTCCTCTCATCTCGACCGATGACCTGGAAGCGAGATCAACCCGGTACCAGCACCGGCCACTAATTTGTAGTCGAACGCGTCAGGGGATCGCAACGCGCCGATGCAGCGCGCGCACTGCGGCGGGGCAGGCTTCTCGATCGTGTTACTGTGAACGTCGCTTCGCCGCCTCGAGGCGATCCATCGCAGCGGTCGCATTGCGCGCCGTCTCGACCACCTCGAGCTGTGCGCGGACGCGGCTGGCGAGCTGGCGACGGAATACCGGCTTGGCCAGGAAGTCGCTGACTCCCAGGCGCATCCCCTCGGCGCGCGCATCCAGATCGTCGCGCGCGGTGATCATAATGATTGGAATCTCCGCCGTCACGGGATTGTCCCGAAGCGCCTTGACGACCTGGAAGCCATCCATATCGGGCATCATCAGGTCGAGCAGAATCACATCGACTTCGTTTTCATGCACCAGTTTGAGACACTGTGCGCCGGAGCTGGCCTCTATTGGAACAAAGCCTTCGCGCTGCAGATGGCGGGCGAGGATGGCGACAGTGTCCTGATCGTCGTCAACCACCATTATCTGTGGCGGCCTGATTGCTTCATCCATACAATTCCCTGCCCGTCTAGCCTTCCTCGCTTTCGTCCAAAGACGCCGGAGCTATCACGCCGCAGCGCCTCAGCTTCGCGGAAAATGTCGTCCGCTTGAGCCCGAGCAACCGCGCCGCCGCCTGTTTGTTCCCTCCGGTTTGTTTGAGCGCGTCGTTTATCAATCTACCTTCCAATTCCCGTACCAAGTTGTTCAGGTTCAGACCGCCGCCTTTCAGATTGACCGCAATCGGAGGCGTCGCAGGCCGCGCGCTCGCCATCAGGTTCTCCGGCAGAATCGAGGTGTCAATAGTTGAGTCCTCGCACAGGATCGCCAGCCGCTCGACCATATTCTCGAGCTCGCGCACGTTGCCCGGCGAATCGTACGACCATAGCGCGACCATCGCCTCGCGGCTGATTGCGATTTCGCGCCCGGGCGGGCGCTCGCGGATACGCTCCAGAAAGTGCTCCACGAGCAGCGGGATATCGGAGCGCCGCTCGCGCAAGGGCGCAATCACGATCGGGACGACTTGCAGCCGATAGAAAAGGTCCTCGCGAAACTTGCCCTGCGCCACCGCCTCGGCGAGATCGACGTTGCTCGCCGCGATCACCCGCACATTGACCCGCGTCGCCCGGTCCGCACCGACGGGACGCACCACACCGTCCTCGAGCACGCGCAGAAGTTTCGCCTGCAAGCCGTTGGGCATCTCGCCGATTTCGTCCAGGAAGATCGTGCCGCGATCCGCCGTCGTCAGCAGACCGTGACGCGAGCCCGCCGCGCCCGTGAACGCGCCCCGCTCATGCCCAAACATCTCGGACTCGAGCAGCTCGTGCGGAATCGCCGCGCAGTTCACCGGCACGAACGGCTGATTGCATCGCGGCGACAGCGCATGTATCGCCTGCGCTACCACTTCCTTGCCGGTGCCGCTCTCGCCTGTGATCCGCACGGTCACCTCGGCCGGCGCGACGCGCTCGATCAGCGCGCGCAGCTTCACTATCGCCGGATGCTCGCCGACGAGCGCCCGTTCAACTGCGAAAGGCGCCTCAGCCTCCGCGAATTTTCGCTGCAATGCCAATCTGGTTTTTGCTCCGTGAGCGGCGAAGAAAGACCGCCGCGTTACGTGCGCAATCGTCGCACGACGCGCCCGCAGTTGACAGGACGATGACTGCCAGTGAGCAGATTAGACTAAGCAAACCCGCTGAAATTGTTACGCAGAGAACGCTATCAGACGCCGTCCGTCGAGTTGCGATAGTGCGCGGACTGTCCCGGCCCCTCGGCCACAGAGATTTCCATCGAGGTCACTTCCTTAAGCGCACCGCGCGCCCGCAGCGCCGCCGCCAACTCGTCCCAGATGTACCGCGCGAGTTCTTCCGCCGAGCTATGCACCAGCGGCACGATACACACGTCCGCGGCGGGCAGCACGAACTCGTCTTTCTCGTAGCGGATTTTCACCCTGCCGTTTTTGGGTCCGTCGATCGCCATGCAATCGCTGTTACCCGGAACGATCGTGCGCTCGTCGAGCCGGTCGACGATCTCCTTGGTGAGCTTCTTGATCAACCCGAAATCGATCACGTAACCGGTCTTCGCCAGCCGCCCCTCGAGGTACACGCCGACCTGGTAATTATGGCCATGCAGCGGTTCGCGAAATCCCGGGTAGGCGATAAAATGCGCGGCCGAAAATTTCAGATTCTCTTTCGCGACATGAATTGAAAATTTCGCCTTCGTCGCCATCGGCTCGTCCCTATACCTGCACTACTCCCGCCAGCTCCAGCAGCGCCGCTAGGCTCGATGTGCGCCGAGTCGGAAACCGCTCGCCGTAGCGCGCCGCGTCGAGCGAGGTCGCCTCGATAAACCGCTCGCGCTCGCCGCGCGCGAGCGGCCCGAGATGCGCCGCCAGGTCGCGCGCCCAACCCGCCTCCGCATCGAATCCCGCCGCAAGGTCGCCGATATCAAGCCCATGCAACCCGCCGAGAATACACTCAGCGTAATATCCAATCTGCCCCGCACGATCGAACCCTGGAATCTCGGCTCGGATCGACTCCTCGAGTGACAGGAGCCGGTCCATCCCGAATTCCCGGCGTCGCGAGACAACCTCCGGGTCTCCGCTGCCGTCAAATCCCGAGCCGATCGCAATTATCGCGATACGTCCATCATCAATCTCAATTGGATGGAAAATATATCCCGGCGATGTGTAGTCGAGCATCGTGCGCAGCGCGCCCCGGTACGCGAGCAAATCGAAATTCGTATCGCTCGCGATTTCCATGAGGTACTCGCCAAGCGGCATACCCGCGCGCTCGGCAAGCTCAATCAAACGCCCGAACGCATCGGGCTTATAGTCCTCCCGTCGTGCGATTTTGCGCGCATCCGCTCGATCAAACGCCAGGAGCAAACCACCGATTCCAGCACCATCTAGTCCAATAGATGCGGAGATCGGCTTTGCGCGATCAACCGGCTCAACATCCATAGCCAAATAGCTTCCATGACTGGACCACTTGGCAAGTCCGCGCCGTGCGTTGTGAATCGAAACCGGATGCGCATCACGCGCGACAAGCGGGGTTCTATTCAGACCACGGCCGCTAAGCAACGACCCATATCCGACGACTAGTATCTCGCGCTGGTGCAAAACTGATTCTCAGAATCTCGGAAAATTTGGCCCCTCACCCGCCGCGCGCGGACGCGCGTCGGCCTCTCCCGACGAACGGGCGAGGCAAAGACTCGCTTCGCTCAGGATGACACAAAAAACGTCCCAACAGGGACGAAGTCCCACATCTTTTTCAGAACATTGGGTGCAGGGGTCACCCCTGCCGAAGGAAGCGTGAAACCCACCGCGGGTTTCACATTTAATTAAGTGATTTACCCTTCCTATATGTCCTCCGCGCCCGGGTAATACTTCCCTTCCCCCAGCGAATCCACCGCCGCCCAGAATTCGGGACCGCCCGCCTTCATCGGATCCTCGAGCGCCCATGCCTGCCGCTTGTAGTTCCAGCTTTCCGGGCGCAGCCGCTTGGCTTCCTCGAAATATTTCTGCGCCGCCTCGGCGTGTCCGTGCTCGAACAGAAATTCGCCGAGCCTGAAATTCGCCGCCGCGCGGACCTGAGCGTCATCCGGCGTATGAATCCGCTTGAGCACTTCCACGTCGCCAGGCACGAAGCGGCTCGCCGCTCCGTGCGCCACCCAGTCGCGGAGCGCGTCGAGGTACGCCTTCCGCTTGGCCTGCAGCTCGCTCATCGCGTCGGTGGGAATCGAAAGGTTCGTTCGGTTCATCTTTCGAAATGCGTCCGTGACGCCGGCGGGTTCGCTCGGCCGCACGATTTTGCCGCGCTCGTCGATCCAGACCGCGGTCGGCACGTTGACCATGTCGTAAAGCTCGGCGACAAGATGCCGCCGATCGATCAGGCATGGATAGGTGGGCTTGGCCGCCTTGATCCACGACTCGGTCACGACATTGCCGCCACTATCGAATGCGATCGCGATGGGCACGAAGCCTTTCGGTCCGAGTTCTTCGTAAAGCGCCTGCCAGACTGGCAGGTCAAAGCGGCATCCTCACCACGACGCCCATGAAACGACCAAGACTTTTTTGCCGCGATACTCGGACAGCGAATGCGTCTTGCCGTCGAGATCGGGCAAACTGAAATCCGGCGCGGCGAGCGAAGTCAGTACGCGCTTTCTCCCAGCAGCAGCCTCGCCGAAGCACCATGCATGGTGCTCCGCGTCCGTCACGACCGGCTGTCCAAGCAGACTCGCCAGCGCCGCAAGATTGTAACGGCCTCCCGCGACGAACTCGCTCCTGCGCGCGTCGGGCACCGGCAAACAGACGTCGCCCTTGCAGAATCCCTGCGGCTTAAACTCCCATCCGCTGACGCGCTTCAAGTCGTCGCCGCCAAGCCACAACCCGCCGCCGTTCGATCCAGCATCGACGCCAGTCGTATCGCGTTCGCCGAATATAATATCGATAGCCATCGTTAGTTAACCCTCGCGCCCAGATTTCACCACAAACCCGCGACCCGCACAAAACACTCCGCATCCCAACTTCTCATTGTCCAAGGAGAGGTTAGGATCCCTGCGCCTCAACCCTTTCTAACAGGGACGAAGTCCCGCATCCTTTCTTGACATTGGGTGCAGGGGTCACCCCTGCCCGAGGAAGCGTGAAACCCAGGCGGGTTTCACATTAAGCAGAGTGATTTCCTCTTCCTCTATATCCACAATATCGCACCGCTGGCCGGCCGCCCCGTACTCTCTCTCACTGCCCGCACATAGAACCTGATCTGCGCGCGATACTCGCCGAGCCGCGCCGCGACTTCGACGTCGGTCTTGAAATCGACCACCGTCCAGGCCGCGCCAGCCGCAGTGTTCGCCGCGAACGCGAGATCCGCGATCCCTTCGACCGCGGTACCGTCTTCGAGCCGGATCATCAGCGGACATTCTCGCATCACCGTCGGCGCAGCCCCGGCCCGAAGCATCAGCGGAGACTTGAGCGCCGCATCTACGGCCTTGACTGCGGCGACGACTTCCTCCTCCGGCGCGCCGATCATCTTGGCCGCGCTCGCCGCGATCCTGCCGAGCGCGCGCGCGTCCGCGTCAAAAGGCGCACGCAGCATCATCAGATGCACGAGAGTGCCGAAGCGCTTGCCATGAGGCCGGCCACCGTCGCGACGCGTCTCTTCGATCGCGATGGCTTCGCCGGACGCCGGCCCGTCCGCCGGTGCCGCGAGCGCGAGCTCGGTTGCCGTCACGACGCTTATCCTTGGCGTCGTTCCCGCCACGAGCATCGCCGCCCGGTTCGCGCTCCACTCAGCGTGCATTTTTTCGCCGCGGTCTGAGACGAGCTTGTTCTCGTCGGCCTGCAGCAGCTTGTCCTGCCGCAGTCCCATCTTCTCTTCGACGTTCAGAATCAACAGCCGCGGATCCCACCATACTATCTGATGGTCTCCGCGTTGCCCGCGATGTGATCCCGGCGCGACCGATTTCACTTTGCCCGGCGCCTTCGGCGGCCGGGTTAGCACGCTGTCGTCGCCGAATTCGGGGCATCCCAGCGGATGCGTCGAGATTGGCGCGCGCCGCTCCGCCTGCGCCGGATAGACGACGGGGTTCAACCGCGCGAGCCAGCCGTCGCTCTCTTGGGGGTCGTCGCCAACCGCCGGCACCACGATCAGATCGCGTGCGCGCGTCGCCGCCACGTAAAGCAGGCGAATCGCTTCCTCTTCGTCGCGCTGATGTTCTCGCGCCTGATTCTCCTGCAGCTCGCGCGGCGCGCATCTAGCAAGTTCCATCGCGGCCAGCTTGGACGCCGGCTCGATATATCGCGACGCGTCGGCGCGAGTTTCATTGCAGGTGATATCGGCCAGGATGACGATGGGGAACTCGAGGCCCTTCGCGCGATGCACCGTCATTATCCGAATGCCCTCGGTCCCTTCCTCGACGATCGGCGTCTCGCTCGCCTCGTCGCGTTCCGCGCGCGCTTCGAGCTCATCGACGAACGCCCGAAACGAAGTGGTCCCGCCGCGCGCTTCGTAACGCCGCGCCTGGTCCATGATTCGCATGATATTCGCCAGCGCCTGCTCGCCGGTCGGCCAGATCGCGAATCCCGCATGCGCGCGCGTCTCAGCCAGGAGCATCGCGAGCGTCTCCGCGATCGGCCGTCGATTCCGCCCGCGATGCAGATTCTTGATCACCTCGAGCGCGCCCTTCACTTCCTTCAGACTGTCTGGGAGATCGTCGGGCAGTTTGCGAAACGGATGCAGGCTGCCAAGCGTCATGCGGAATTCGAGCAGCGCCGCGTCTGACAGTGCGAACACAGGCCCGCGCAATGCCGCGAACACAATCAACTCGTCATCGGGCCGCTCGATCGCTCCCAACAGATTGCGGATCGCGATTACCTCTTCGCGTTCGTTGAACGATCCGCCCTTGACCAGCACGTGCGGCAGAAGCCGCGCCTCGAGCGCGCGCAGGTACGGCCGCGTCACGTCGCGCCCGAACGAATTCATGCGGCGAAACAGGATGCAGATATGCCGCGGGCGAATCGGCACGCGCATCTCGGGCGCGTCGCGTTCGGTCACCGTCCATCCGCTTTCATACACCAGCCATCGCGCGTACGCGGCAATCGCTTCGGGAAGCGATTCGTCGATTTTCCAGTTGACGACCCGGCCATACTCGCCGTACGGCTCCGGCACCGGCAGCACAACGATCGACGGCTGCGCCCCGGGCTCGACGCGATACGGCATCAGCGGCGCATACGCCGGCTGGGTGCCCGATTCCTGGCTCATGAGCGGCGCGAAGGCGGCGTTGACCATGGTTTGAATCGCGGGCGTCGAGCGAAAGCTCACCGTCAGATATTCGAGTTGCGCGCCATGCATCAGCAGCAGTTGTTTCACGCCCTGGTAGAGCGAGACATCGGCGCGGCGGAATCGATAAATCGATTGTTTCGGATCGCCGACGATAAACAATTTCCCGGCGATCGGCTTGACCTTCAGCCAGTTGGTCTCGGCCGGATCGGCGGACGCGAGCAGCAGCAGGATTTCAGCCTGCAGCGGATCGGTATCCTGGAATTCATCGATAAAAATATGCGTGAAGCGACTCTGCAGCCCGGCGCGCACCGCCGGGTTGTCGCGAACCAGGTTGCGCGCGACCAGGAGCAGGTCCAGGAAGTCGAGGCGTCCAGCGCGGCGCTTGATATCTTCGAAGATACCAACGATCGGCCACAGTTCGTCGCGCAGCAGAGGCGCGAGATTCGCGCCCGCATCGTCGCGAAACTTTTCCAACCGCGCGCGCAGCTCGGCGCGCCGGCGAAAGGCATCCTCGCGGGTCACTGCGCCGAAGCCGCCGCCGTATCCCTTCCAATCCCAGCGACGCCCCTTGCAAAGGCCGATCAATACCGACTCGAGCGCGTCGTAGTCGCGCCCGCGCACTGCCTCCAGCCGCGTCGCCTCGGCCACAGGCCGCGCGATCGCGTCGAGGCCCTTCGCGAGCCAATCGTCGTCCTTGCCGAGTTCGGCAAGTTTGCCGAGCGCTTCGACCTCAGCGATTATCGCGTCAATCTCGGCGTCGCGCTGAAGCGGCGAATGCATCCACGGCGAATCGAGGTCGCGCCAGTTCATCAGCTCGAGCGCCGCCTGGCGCGCGATCGCGCGCGGACCCGTGCGATTCGACAGATCGCGCCGCCGCAGCAGGCGGCGCATGCCCTCGCCCGGATTGCTCAGGATTCGCTCGAACCATCGATCGAATGCGGCGTCGAACATCTCGCCCGCAACATCCTCGGGCGCGACTTCGAACATCGGATCGACTTTCGCCTCCACCGGCCGTTCGCGGAGCAGGTCGGCGCAGAACGAATGAATCGTTCCGATTCGCGCTTCTTCAAGTTGCTTTAGCGCCAGGTCGAAGCGCGCGTGTGCTTCGCTCAACGGTTCGGTGCCTTGCCGCGCGCGCTCGATTTCGGCGCGCAGCCGTAGCTTCAGCTCGCCGGCCGCCTTCTCGGTGAACGTCACCGCGACGATCCGCGCCAGCTCGCCGCGCCCCGACCCGATCACCGACACGATTCGATTCACCAGCGCCGTGGTCTTGCCGGTGCCCGCCGCCGCCTCGATAACAAGCGTGAGATCGAGGTCGTCGCGAATCCGGTCGCGCACCGCCTGGTCGGATATGATCGTCGGAGTCACGACGAGCGTCATGGCATCGCCCGCAGCCGCTTCAGAGCTTCCAGCCGCGGTTTCTGTGGTTTGATTTTGGAGCGCCGTTCCTCGTACGGGCCGCAGACGCGCTTGTAGTCGCACCAGTCACATTCGCGAGCGTCCGGCGCGGCCGGCAAGAATCCCGCTTCCAGCGACTCCTTGATTATCGCGACAAGTTTTCGCGCCGCTTCCCGCGCGGGGTCGTTGATCTCAACGACGCGCTCCTCGTAGCCGCCGGCCGCCGTGCAGTAGTAAAGCCGCCCGGCGTAAATCTTCTCGCCGAGCACCTGTTCGGCCGCGAGCGCGTACAAAACCGGCTGCAACGTCTTGCCGCCGCCGATCACGAAGTTCTTCTCGGCGCGCACTTTCCCGGTCTTGTGATCGGTCACGCGAATGCGTCCGGCCGGATCGCGCTCGAGCAAATCGATCGAACCGCGCAGGCTAAGACCGCCGTCGATTGCGACCGGATCGGACGAGCTGTGCGGATCCGCCTGCGCGCGATCGCTCAAGCCGAAGCCGAGCTCGAACCATTCGGGGCGCCAATGATCCGGATCCTCAGCCGCGCGCCGCATCCACTCTCGCAAGTCGGCGCGGATACCTTCGATTCCGTCGAGCCACACACGCTCGATCGCCGGCGCGAGATCCTCATGCCATCGCGCGGCAACTTCGTCGAGCCGCTCATCAAGCAGCGCGGATGCGTCGTCCAAATCTTCCGGCGTGACCGGCAGCACGTCGAGTTCGCGTAGCGCCGACAGAATTTCGTATTGGACTTCCGCGAACAGGCCGCCGCGCGTGAGCGGATCGAGCGTCTCGATCGCCTCGGGTTCCTCGCGCGGCTCCAGCCGATGGACCGCTTGCAGAAAAAATCGATACGGGCATGCGGCGAAATTCTGCAGCGCAGTCGGCGAGTACGAACGCGCGCTCAACTGATGCTTCCCCAACGCCGCCAGCGCCGCCGCGTCCGGATCGACCAATCCGTCGGCCGGCGTCCATCGCCGGAGCCACCGCCGCGCCCGCGCACGCAGCGCCCGCCCTAGATGCACGTTGGCAGTGAGCAGATAATGCGCCGCGCCAGTCGTCGTATCCGGATCGGCATCAACCAGCCTGTCGAGCACCGCCAGATCGAATTCCGCGTCATCGATCGCGTCTGCAGGATTCGCCGGCGCCGGCCACGAAAGCCGCGTCGTCGGCTGCGACGACGCGCGATTCGCCAGCTCATCGAAGCCGGGCAGGCGTCCCTCCGCAGCGCGCAGAACTTCAAGCGCGTAGAACGACGGCACTCGAGGACGGCCCTGATCGAGATCGACGCGCGGATAGGAGAACAATGCACGTTCGCGCGCCGCACCCGCCGCGATTCTCAAGGCGAGCCGCTCCGCGCCGACCCGCCGTTCATTGCGCGCGAGATACGGACTCAGCCGCGCGCGCGCCGCATCTGAAAGGATCGGATCCTCGGTCAGCTTGCGCGGAAACATCCGCTCGGCAAGACCGGGGACGATAACGACGTCAAACTCCATGCCACGCGCACGATTCGGCGGCGCGACGAACACCGCGCCATAACGGCGCACACGCCGCGGAGCTTCCAGCCGCCCGAGCCGATCGTTCAGCACCAGGCGCACCTCGTCGAGTCCGACCGGAGCGACGGGCGCCATCGGTTCGAGCTCGGCCAACGCTGCGAGCACCGCTTCGCGATCGCGAATCGCGAGCTCAACCAGCCCGCGCAGAAATTTGAGCCAGTCGCCCCAAGTCGCATCGCGCGGCGCCGCCTCCAGCATCGAAAGAATCGGCATCGCGACCTCGCCGAGATGCGCGAGGTCGAGAATGCGCCGTTCGAGGCCCGCCGCGTGCGCGTCGTCGTCGGCCATTTCCTTGCGCCGCGCCACGAGCTCGTTGCCCAAACCCGCCAGCCGCTTGCGCCAACGCTCAGCGCTGCCGATCACCGCGGCGTCGACGAGCAGCCGCTCCCATCGCCACGGCGCGCGCGCCGTTCCATCGATGACCGGAATTGGATCAGAGACGAAATCGGAGGTGGCGGCATTACCTGCACTTTCGCCTGCGGCGACGTTGCCCTCGACTTCAAGATCCGACTCAAGTGGCGCGGGCGCGAGTTCCGCGTCGGGGCCGATCGTCGCCTCGTCGACACGGGGGCGATCGGGATCGGGCACTTGAGCGAGCGAAAGATATTCCGCAAAACGGCGCGCCGAGAGGTCTTCCGCGGCGCAGCAAAGCAGCGCGAGCATCGCGCGACCGCCGGGCTCGGGGCGCCGCGTGCCGCGCGCGAAGTATGCGGGGATGTCGGCGCGGGCGAGCGCCTCCTGCAAGTACGGCGCGTAGCGAACGGGGTCATGTAGCAGCACGGCGATTCGATCAAAGGGTATGCCACGCCGCGCCTCGGCGGCGATTCGCCGCGCGATCTCGACGCACTCGTGCATCTCGCCGGGCGCCGAAATCACCTTCACGGTTTCGTCCACGTTGCGCTCCGGCGGGGCTGTGTCCGCGAACAGATGACTTTGGAGACGCTGGAGCGAGGGGGCGATGTTTTCGTCCACGGTCGGCGATAGCGCAGTTGCGCGGACATCGAGCGCATCTTCGAGGAGCGTTTGAACGGGCGAGTCGCCGGCGGGGATCGTTGCGAGAATCGACGGCGAACGCGCGGCGAGGGCAGCGATGAAGTCGCGGTCGAGCGCGCTGTCCACGGAAACGTCGAGCAGCAGGATCGGAAGGCCGACGAAGCGCGGCGGCTCGCTCGCGCCTCCAAGCACGGCGCGGGTCGCGACTTTCAGCATCCCGGCGCGATCGATCAGTTTCGCTTCGGCCAGCTCGGCGTCGAACTGGGCGAGCGTCGCGGCAATCGCCTCGCCGACCGCGCCGAGTACGCGCAACTCGTCAACGGCGATGTTGTTCCATCGAAGCTCGATCAGCGTGCGCGCAAGTGCGCGCGGGAAGCCGGGCAGATTCAGCACAGGCGCGAAATGCGCGAGTGCTCCCGACGGCGCCAGGCGGAAGACGGCGCGCGCCGCGACCGCCTCGGCCGCCAGTCCGTCGGCGGGCGCCAGGCCGGCATCGGCGAGTTCTTCGGCGGCGAGCAATCCGACCAGCCGGTTGAGCGTCATGCGATGCACGCCGAGCATCGCGCCGCGCGAGAGCGCGAACGCGCGCACGAGGTCGTCGGCGGCCTCCTTGACCGAGGCGATCACGAGGATTTCGGCGGCCGACGGCTGAGACTCGAGCCATGCGCGGGCGGCGGCGATGCGTTCTGCGGCGCGTTCGGAGATTATGATTTCACGAGAAGCTGGCATCGGCGCGGCGCGGCTCGATGCCACGCCACATCTCTATCGTCTGCTCCGGCGCTCGGATCTCGCAAGAGGCCGCGCGGGTTGTTTCCACAGCGCGGACAACGGTTGTCAGCGGGTTTTACTCTTTCACTTGCCGGGGCGGGCGGTCTCGACGCTTTGCGCGGGAGCGATGTTGAACGGGCCCGCCACCGTGGTCGCCATCGCTTCAGCGGCGTTCTTGTCGGAACTGATCGCCTTCATGATTGCGCCTGTAGCGGCCGCCATCAGGGTTTGCTTCTTGGCGGTGACGCGGGCGGCGCTCGCGTCGATCGAATCGAGCAGGCCCTGGCATCGCGGCATCACATAGCGCGCGAGCAGCTCGTAGCTGCGCCACATTTTTTCGCGCGGTGCCCAGTCGTGCGCGAAACTCAAAATCGTGCCGAAGCCACCCGACAGCTCCTGCAGCTTCGCGAGCTTTTCGAGCGCGTCTTCGGGGGTGCCGAAGATTCCGCCGCCGAATTCGTCCATGAACTTCGCGGCCTGGTGGCCGTCTTCGAAATCTTTGCCGTCGGGACGGCCGAGGATTCCCACCACGTACTCGTTGTTCCAGCGCTTGAGCCCGTCGGCGACGTCGCGATAGGCCTGCTCTTTCGAATCCGCGAGATGAAACGGCATGACGATTCGCCAGTTCGCGCGATCGACCTGCTTGCCGTGTTCCTTGGCGGAGCTTTCGGCGAAGCTCCACTGCGTTTTGAGCGCGGTCAGGCCCTCCTGCATGTACGACGCGACCGACAGCACGCCGACGCCGTACTTGCCCGCGGCTTTCATTCCGGCCGGCGAGATCATCGAGGCGACCGCTATCGGCATCTGCTTTTGCAGCGGCTTCAGGTGCAACGCCGCGTCGCGCAGCCGATACCACGAGCCATCGACAGTGATCGGCTCGCGCTCGTTGAGCAGCCGGATGATCACGCCGAGACCTTCGTCCATCTGGTCGCGCTGCGTCATCGGATCGATGCCGAGCATGAACGCGTCCGACGGCAGCGCGCCGGGTCCGACGCCGAGCATCGCGCGCCCGCGGCTCAGCATGTCGAGCATCACCATGCGCTGCGCGACGGTGAACGGGTGATGATACGGGATCGAGACGACGCCGGTGCCAAGCTTGATCCGCTGGGTGCGCTGCGCGGCGGCCGCGAGGAACATTTCCGGCGACGCGATCGTTTCCCATCCGCCCGAATGATGCTCGCCGACCCAGAACTCGTCGTAGCCGAGGCCGTCGAGCAGGGTCGCCAGTTCGAGGTCGCGCTCCAATTGGAGCATCGGATGTTCGCCGATCGGATGATGCGGAGCGAGAAAAACGCCAAAGCCGAGTCGATTGTCCACGACGGCCTCCAATTCGGTAACGCTCGTTCAGTTCTGAACGAGTGTTACCGCAGGGCGAGGCGAGCGCGCAACAGAGGAGTGGGAAGGGTAAATCGGTTTATTGAATGTGGAACCCACCGTGGGTTCCACACCTCCTTGGGCAGGGGTGACCCCTGCACCCAGTGACAGGAAGAAGTCTAAGCGCGAGATGTCGCGGACGACATTTCGCTCTCAGGTTCCTTGGGGATTGAAGCCAGGCGTCGGGATCTTACCCTCGCCCGTTATACGGGAGAGGCGGCGGCGGGCGCAGCCGCCGGTGGGTGAGGGTTCCGGGCTTAGAGATGCAAGCGTGCGAGGTCGCTATTTCGAGCCGCCTTTTTCTCGCATTGAGACTTCGTCCCATAGGAGTAGCTGGTAGTCGTCGGGGTCTCGGAGTTCGGCGCCGTAGCCCCAGAAATATTTTCCGGGTGGATTCACGAATGGGACGCCCTTCGATTGCAACTCTTTATATTTCGAATCTACGTCGTCGACTCGCAGGGTGAGAGAGCATTTTGCGCCGGAGAGTTGCGCTGGTTGTTCGTAGAGGAAGATCGTGAAGCCGGCGTCGTCCTGGATTGCGGAGGTTTTGCGATCGGGGACTTCGAATTCAATCTTGAAGCCAAAGTTTCGCACGTACCAATCGCGCGAAGCCTGGTAGTTGGTGACCGGAAGATTCATGTGATCGAACTTGACCATGTGGCGCTCCTTGGTTTCCCGCCTTCGATCGCATCACATGCTCGCTGCACTCGGCGCGGCCGACGGTTGAACGGTAGGAATGGGGGTCGGCATGCTGCCCGGCTTCGGCGATTCCGTCGAGTTGGATGCTGACGCAGCTGGAACCGGCGGTGCACTAGACGATGCCTGGGGAGTCGGCACGGACACAGTGGGGAGCGGTCCCGAAGAAGTAGGCGCCGACGCGGGACTCGCGGCTTCCGACGGCACCGCTGCGGACGCCATCAGCGCCGTGCCGGCGCCGTAGTCGTACACGAGTTCGCCGCCCAGATGCGCCGAGTAACCCAACGTCGCAATCGCGAGGACGGCGACGATCAGATAAATCGCGCGCGACCCCGCCATGAAGCCGAACGCCTGAATCAGAATTCGCCACAGGGCCAGGATGCCGAAGGTAATCGCGAGGTACTCGCCGAGTTCCGAGTGCCGCTTCAACACCTCCCGCGCCGGCTGACCCAGCGCATTCCAGATGCGGTCGGCCTCCATGTCGCCCGTGGCAAAGGAGCCACCGGCCGCAAGAGCGCCCAAAATCATCAGCGTCAGGGCGGTGTAGCGAAGCCAGATGCGATTCGGGGCGGCGCTCGCGACAAGATCGATCAGCACCGCGACGAAGAGCAGAGCAACCGAGAAGTGATCGACGACCGGATGCAGTTGGTAGGGTTGCAGGAATTTCACGACAGCGTCCATCGATGCTCCTTGAATTGAACGGGATGCGATACGCGCGGGCGACGGAAACGGAAATTGCACGGCGCGATGCGCGGCCTGTGCATTTTATCGCAAAGCATAGGTCCGCACGCAAATCTGCCGCGGACGGAGGGGCGAACAATTCACGAAGGTTTGCCAGTTTTCGACACTTCGATTTCGAGATCCCGTATCTCGACGTCGCTCCACGTTCGCTGCGTGAAGAAATACGTGAGCGCGCGTGCCGCAGTCAGCGTGCGGAAATCCGGCGTCCACCATTCTTCGAATCCGAAGTGCGTCGCCTCAGGGTTGCCGGCGACCGCGCCGCTTTCCGTGACGCCGATGTCCACGACGATGTTCGCTTCGGCGACCGAATCCGTCAGCGCGAGATCGCGCAAGTACCACTGCACCTGCGGCGCGTCGTCAGGAATCATCGCACTCCCACTGGCCGGCACCGCACTTAGCACGCGCTCGCATTCGCGCGCCGTCTGAATCGAGGTGGCAGGCTCGGACCAGAACAACAGCGCGTGCCGGCTCCACGGCGCCTCACTCGTATCGGGCGCGGGATACACGAAATTGGTGGCGAGCTGAACGTACAGCGTCAGCGCGACCGCCGCCGCAGTCGCGTAGCGAATCGAGTTCCACTGCGCCGTCCGATGCATCCAATCTACCGCGAAAGCGCCGAGAATCGCCAGCGGCACAACGATCGCGACGACCGCGTCCGCGGAATTTTCGCCGACCGACGCAAGCATCGCGAGGCTGACGATTCCCCACACCACCGACCACGCGGCGAAGCGGCCCCCAATACGTCCCGAGACGATCGCCGCCACGCCGACGATCGCGAGCGCCGCGACAATAAACTCGTAAAACAACAAAATCGGGATCAGCCTGTGAACCGCGCGATGCCAGGCGATCAACGGCGGAGCGAAGGCGGCATGCAAATCGTAATCGAGCATCGGCACGAGCGGTTGGGTGAAGAAGGCCGTCGTCAGCAGGAGCCATAGGACGAACGCGACGATCGTACAGACGATGACGAGCGCGCGGCGCCGCTCCCACCATACGCGGATTCGCAGGCGCCGATGGTCGAGTCGCATGGCGTCGACGGCGCCAACCGCAATCATCGATACAATCATCGCGGCCGCCGTGAGGTAGCCGATCGGATCGGCGCTGAGCCACATTGCGATCGCGGCGCCCAGCCCAGCCGCCCGCGGCAGGCTCGCACGCCGGCGAACACTCTCTGCGATTACGATCGCGATCATCATCAACGCGACCGATGCGATCGCGGTCGAACCGCCGCGCGAAAAATAGGTCATGCTCGGCGAAACCGCGATCAATGCGGCGAACGCGAGCGAGCCTGCACGTCCCAGTATCGGCCGCATCGCAAATCCGAGTGCAATGAGCAGCAGGCCGCATAGCATCACGACGATTCGCGAATTGGCATCCGACGCGCCCACCGCTGCGAAGATCCAGCCCTGAATTATTGTGACCCACGTCGCGTCCACCGAGGCGAGCGCGTCGCGGCCACTCGTCGCCAGCGCGAACGCCGAAAGCGCATCCGCTCCCTGGGCTGCGTCCAGCGGACGCGCTCCCAGAGCCGCGATGCGCGTGATTAGCGCGTAGGACGCGACCAGGCACCAGGCGAGATGCTCCGCCGTGACGACGTAAACCGCGCGCGCCAGCCGCTCGTGGCTCAGGTTGGCGGCGAGCCCGGTCGTCGCCGGCGCGGCTCGAGGCTCCTGCTCGATGCGCTCGACTGATTTGTCGTCGAGCCGCCACTCGTCGTCAGGAATTCTGTCTGCTTCCGCCACTATTGTCTTCCACTCTTGCGACTTCGCTATTGTCCGGACCGCGCGTTGTCAACGCTGGCGGGCCGAAAATTAATCTGTCCGAAATGCAGTTTGCCCTTGAGCGAAACCGGGGCGCGGCTATGCTTGGGGTTTCGGGTCTTGCGAAAATGTTCGGCACGAAAATAAATCCGCGGCGCCTGGTCAACGGCACGCTGTCGTTCCTTGCGCTCGCCGCGATCATCGCGCTGTTCTTCGCGTATCGCAGCCACGCCCAGCATCTCATTCCGCACAGCGTCCCCATCTCGATCCGCCATCTCCCATACTACGCGTTCTGCTCGTTTTACCGGATGCTCGCCGCGTACATCATCGCGCTGGTTTTTTCGATCATCTATGGCATGGCGGCGGCGCGCGGCGGGCTCTACGAGCGCATCCTGATTCCCGCCATCGATATCGCGCAGTCGGTGCCGGTGGTCGGATTTTTCCCCGCCGCGGTTTATTTTTTCGTAGCACTTGCACACGGCAGCCGCCTTGGGGTCGAGATGGCCGCCGTTTTTCTCATCTTCACCAGCCAGGCGTGGAACATGGCGCTCGGCGTTTACGAAGCGGTCAAAACGATTCCCGACGACTCCAGGGACGCGCTCGAGTCGTTCGGCGGGCGCGGATGGCTCAAGTTCAAGCGCCTGCTGCTGCCGGCCAGCGTGCCGAAGCTGGTGTACAACTCGATCCTGTCGTGGGTCGCGGGCTGGTACTTCCTCATCGCCTGCGAAATCATCACAGTCGGTCCAGCCAGCTACCGGCTGCCGGGGCTCGGCAGTTTTTTGTGGGAGGCCGCCGAAAAAGGACGCAGCTTCGATCTCGCCGCAGGACTTCTCGCGCTGCTCGCGATCATAGTCGCGATGGACATGATCGTATGGCAGCCGCTGTCCACGTGGGCGGAAAAGTTCAAGTACGAATTCGCGGCGTCGTCCGGCGCTGTGCAATCTCTCGGGATGTTCGACGCGCTGTCCGGAGTAGGCCCGGCAGTCACGCGCGCGTTGCGATCGGTCCTGGTGCCTCCGATTCGGCTGATTGGCCGCACGCTGAACGCGATCCCGCGCGGCCCGCAGCTCACTCCGGAACAAAGCCGGCGCGCGGGCGCTATCGTGCGAACGCTGGTGATCTCCGCGATCGTGATCTTCATGCTGTGGGCGTTGGCCCGCGGCTTCCTCGCCCTGGTCAGAACGCTCTCGCAGCCGTGGCCGTCCGACGCCAAGCAGATTCCTGAAGCTATCGTTTTCTCGACCATTCGAATGACGATCGCGTACGCGATCTCGCTGGCATGGACGGTGCCCTGCGCGCTCGCGGCCAGCGAGAGTCCGCGCTTCAACCGCATCCTGTCGCCGATCGCGGAAATTGTCGGCTCGATGCCCGCGACGGCGCTGTTCCCGATCATCGTAATCTTCGTGATCGAGTTTATCGGCGGGATGAACCTCGCGTCGATCCTGCTCATCCTGACCGGCATGCAATGGTACCTGCTCTTCAACCTGCTCGCCGGCATCAACCAGGTGCCCGAGGACTTGAAGGAAGCCGCGCGCGCGTTCGGGCTCTCCCGCTTCCACCGATGCCGCAAGCTGATTCTTCCGGCCGTGACGCCGTCGCTGATCACCGGCAGCATCACCGCGTGGGGCGGGGGATGGAACGCGCTGATCCTGTCCGAATACTTCGTGTACAAAAGCCAGACCTACCAGGTGCTCGGAATTGGCTCGCTGCTCGATGCCGCCACCTACAAGTCCGGCAACGGCGTCATGATCCTGCTGAGCCTGCTATCAATGATAGCGGTAGTGCTACTGTTGAACCGGCTGATGTGGCGGCCCTTGTACAACCTTGCCACGGAACGCTACAGGCTGGACTACTGACGCGTCCTACAATGTGCGATTCGGACTCATCTGACCCATGGCCTTCCTCGAGCTCAAGAACATCTCGAAAAGTTTCGCGCATGCGAAGGGCATGCTGCAGGTGCTCAACGACATCACCTTCGACGTCGAGGAGGGCGAGTTCGTCGCGATCGTCGGCCCCTCGGGATGCGGCAAGTCGACCCTCCTGCGCATCATCAACGGCATCGTGCCGATGACTTCCGGGCAGGTGCTGTACCGCGGCCGCCAGGTCGATGGGATCAATCTTGAATGCGCGCTGGTGTTCCAATCGTTCGCGCTGCTGCCGTGGCTGTCGGTCAAGGCCAACGTCGAGCTCGGCCTCGAAGCACAGGGACTGCCGCCGGCTGAGCGCGAAAAGCGCGCCGGAATCTATATCGACAAGGTCGGACTCGACGGCTTCGAAGAAGCCTATCCGCGCGAGCTTTCCGGCGGGATGAAGCAGCGCGTCGGTTTCGCCCGCGCGCTCGCCGTCGAGCCCAAGGTGCTCCTGATGGACGAACCGTTCTCCGCGCTCGACGCCCTGACCGCGATCACGCTGCGCGAAGAGCTGCTCGACATCTGGCAGTCGCCAGACATGCCCGTGAAAAATATCGTGCACGTCACCCACATCATCGAGGAAGCCATCGAGCTCGCCGATCGCATAATAGTGATGGCGGCGGGACCCGGCCGCGTCGTCAAGGATCTCAAGGTCGAACTGCCAAGGCCTCGCGACCGCCGCACCGAGGCTTTCAATGCGCTCACCGACAAGGTGTTTTCGATGATCGAGGAGCGCGGCTGATGGCGCCTCCGATCATAGCTCCGCTGCCCGACTGCGGGCTGACGCTGGTGTTTGGCCTGCTCGAATTGCTCGAGGATCGCGGCGGGCGCGAGGACGGCTACAAAATCGCGCGCGATCTCAATTTCAAATTCGGCGATTTGCTCAAGGTCATGAAGTCCGCGGAAATCCTCGGCTTGGTTTCGACTCCGGCTGGCGACGCGGTGCTCGAGCCGCTGGGCAAACAATTTCTCGAGGCGAAGATCAACGAGCGCAAACTCATCGTGCGCGAGCAGTTGAAGAAGCACAGTCTCTTCAGCTACTTCATCCGCCTGCTCCATGGCCAGGAGGACAAGTCTCTTACCAAGGAAGTCGTGCTCGAACACCTCGCGATGCTGCTGCCGAGCGAAAAGCCGGAGCGCCAGTTCATCACGATGGTGAACTGGGGGCGTTTCGCCGAGCTGTTCGGCTATAACAAGGACGAGGACCGCTTTTATCTCGACAACGAATAAGGAGAACTCGCAATGGCAACCGACGCTGAAAAAGTTGTGACCGAATTCTGTAACGCATGGCCGCGCAAGAACGTCGATGAACTGCTCGGCTTCTTCACCGACGACGCCGTCTATCACAACATCCCGGTGGAACCGGCCAAGGGCAAAGAAGCGATCCGCGGCGTAATCAACATGTTCCTGCCGATGGCCAAGTCGGTGCAGTTCAAGGTGCTGAAGAGCGCGAGCGCCGGCAACGTTGTCTTCAACGAGCGCGTCGACATCTTCGACCTGGGCAACGGCAAAACGATCTCGCTGCCGGTAGCAGGCGTGTTCGAAGTAACCGGCACAAAGATCAGCGCATGGCGCGACTACTTCGACATGGCAATGTACACGAAGCAGATGTCGTAGGGATGTAACATCCACCCCAAGATGGCTTCCACTGTCACCCACGCCATCATCGGCACCGCCGGCCACATCGATCACGGCAAGACCGCGCTGATCAAGGCGCTCACCGGCCTGGACACCGACCGCCTCAAGGAAGAAAAGGAGCGCGGCATCTCGATCGATCTCGGCTTCGCCTACTTCACGCTGCCCGACGCCACCCGCGCCGGCATCGTCGATGTCCCCGGCCACGAGCGCTTTATCCGCAACATGCTCGCCGGCGCCCACGGCATCGATCTCGTGCTGTTCACCATCGCAGCTGACGACGGCGTGATGCCGCAGACCGAGGAGCATCTCGACATTCTCCATCTGCTCGGCACCCGCCGTGGCATCTTCGTGATCACCAAGTCCGACCTCGCCGACGCCGCGCGGATTCGCGACGTGCGCGACGAGATCGAACTGCTCGCCGACGGCACTACGCTCGCCGGCGCACCGGTAATCGAGGTCTCGTCGGTCAACGGCCTCGGCCTCGACACATTGCGCGCCGAGATCGTTCGCCAGCTCGACGGCTTCCAGGCGCGCCGCGCCACCGGTGTCTTCCGGCTGCCTCTGGACCGCGCGTTCGTGATCAAGGGCCACGGCATCGTCGTCACCGGCACCGCGATGGGCGCCGAGGTCCGGGTGGGACAGAAACTCAGCGTGCTGCCGTCAAACAACGAGGTCCGCGTGCGCTCAATCCAGGTGCATTCGGACTCCGTCGAGAGCGCCGGGCTGTGCCAGCGCGTCGCGCTCAATCTCACCGGTGCCGAAAAGCTCGAGCTGGCCCGCGGCGACGTGCTCGCCGACGAGCGGCTCGACTCCGGGACCGCGCGCTTCGACGCATGGCTCGAGATTCGCCCCGCCGCCAAGCGCGCGCTCAAGAGCAACACCCGAGTGCGATTGTTCGTCGGCACCGCTGAAACGATCGCGCGCGCGATCGTCCTCGACGACGCCAGCGCGATCGCGCCCAAAGCCTCCGGCTTCGCGCAGCTCGTGACCGAGGATCCCGTCGTCGCGCTCTCGGGCGACCGCTTCGTCATCCGCGACGAGACCAATTCGCGCACCCTCGGCGGCGGGGTTGTGTTGAACCCGCTCGGCCGCCGTGTCCGCAAACCAATCGAGTCCTATCGCGCCAATCTACGGATGCTCAGGGACTCGTCCGGCGCCGACGCGCTCGAAGCGTTCATCAATCTGCAGGAAAGTTTCGCGCTCGGCCCGACCAAGATCGCAACCCTCATGAACATCCCTGACGCAGAGGCCGAAGCCGCACTCCGCGAGGCGAAACGTTTCATCAAGCTGTCGATTGGCGACGAAGAAGCGTTCACTACGCGGACCAGATGGGAGACACTCAAACGCTTCGTGCTGGACGCGCTCGAGAAGCATCACAAGGCGGAGCCGCTGTCGCCCGGCCTCGAGATGGAAGCGCTACGCACGCGCCTGCCCTACGAAATCGGCGCGCGCGCATTCCGTCCGATCGTTGATCGCCTCAGCCATGAGTCTGAAATCGTGCGCGAAGAAAGTGTGGTCCGCATGAAGAGCCATCGCGTCCAACTCGGCGGCGACGCCGAAACGCTCGGCGCGAAAATCGAAGCCGCGCTAACCAGCGCGCATTTCCAACCGCCGGAGCTCAAGCAGTTAGCCGAAGCATTGAAGCTTCCCGCCAATCAACTACCGCATCTAAGAACCGTGCTGCTCGCGATGGAACGTCAAGACCGCGTCGTGAAAATAGCGACCGATCTGTATTTCAGCCGAGCCGCCGCCGACACCGCAAAAGATCGCCTGGTCAAATATCTCGAGACGCATCCCGAAATAACTGCCGCGACATTTCGCGATCTGCTGGGCGCATCGCGCAAGTTCGCAATCGCCCTTCTCGATCACTTCGACCATGTCGGCGTAACCACAAGAGTAGGCGACACCCGTCGCCTCCGCCTCCCGAAACCATCTCCCTGAGCCCTGTTACTCGGCGTCCAGTTGCTTGGTCACTGTGAGCCCGGCCCGGTTCCAGCCTTCAAGGTCGGCCATTGACAGCAGCGTGGAGCTTGCTAGTGGTCGTTCACTAAGAGCGGGCAGGCGATCGAAGCCATCGGGGCGGAAGTAGTCGAAATCGCCGGCGGTAAGATCAGGGAGATTCGCGGCTACCACCGGGCGCCAAACAGCAAAGGCAGCTTGAGCACGTCCCCGAAATCAAGTAGGTACCGGCGGGTGACAGTTTGAAGCTATTCACATTCGCTACCAGTGCGCCGCTCGAGCGGCTCGTATCGGACGCCTTTGTAGTCGGGCACCATCCGAACCTTGCGGGCATGCGGAAATTCACGACCTGCGCTCCGAATTGGAGGGTCCCGATGGACGTGTGCATTGGCGTGACAATCGGATCGAATGGCCAATCCGCCGCGGCTTCGTTGATTTCATCGCGCGCGAGTTTCATTCACGCCGGATGATGTTCCCTCCCGACGCTGCCTAGGTTAGGTAGCGCGCTGCGACGAGGCGCCGACAGCACTCACCTCGGATTGCTACCGTGCTGAACGCGGATCTCATCCGCTTCAGCGCCTTTTCGGCCGTTCTAGTCGTGATGGCGCTGAGGGAGAGCGTCGCACCGCGGCGTATCCGCTCAGCGTCTCGCACGACACGGTGGGCGGGCAATCTAGGGGTTGCTGCGTTGAACACGGTTGCGGTGCGCATTCTGTTTCCCATTGCCGCCTTGGGCCTGGCACTCGTCGCCGAGACGCGCGGCTTTGGACTGTTCAACGAGATTAAGCCCTTTCGCTGGTGCGCGATTATCCTCTCAGTCGCGCTCCTTGATTTGGTCATCTACCTGCAACACGTCATGTTCCACGCGGTTCCGCTTTTGTGGCGTGTACACCGGATGCATCATGCCGCTTATCGCGCGCAGGCGGCTGCCGGTCACGACACTATGACTATCGGTATCGAGCAGTTCCGCGACCTGCACGAACTGCGTCTGGACCGGATGCTGTCGCAGCCCTTCCGGGGCCGGGTCGGTGACTACCCAATCAGTCACACGGGCCTAGATGCCGAAAGCCTCACCAAGGCTT
>NZ_DATEQZ010000056.1:0-16121 GCF_035272065.1 Binatus sp. (SeqCode) | reverse complement strand
TCGCATCACCGAATACCGCAAGATGCTGCAGGCGTGGAAGCGCGCCAAGGTGCTGACCTACGCCGGCTACATCCTGGGCTTCCCGTCCGACACGCCCGCGAGCATCGAGCGCGACATCGCGATCATCCAGCGCGAACTCCCGATCGACATCATGGAGTTCTTCATGCTCACGCCACTGCCCGGCTCCAAGGATCACCAGGACATGTACCTGCGTGGCGAGCGGATGGAGGCGGACACCAACAAATACGACGCCGAGCACGCGACCGCGGATCATCCGCGGATGAGCACCGCCGAGTGGCAGGACATCTACCAGCGGGCGTGGCACCTGTACTACTCGCCGTCTCACATCGAGACGCTGATCAAGCGGGCGGTCGCCAGTGGGATGCGCTCGCGGCGGATGACCTCGATGATTTTTTATTTCTACGGAAGTCACGCCTTCGAACGGGTGCATCCGCTGCAAGGCGGGATCATTCGCCGCAAGCCGCGCACGCAGCGCCGTCCTGGATACCCGCGCGAGAACGCGCTCAGGTTCTTCATGCGGCGCGCGCGAGAGATGTCAGCGACCTATGTGCCGGGGCTGTGGTTCTTTTGGCGGCTGGAACGGCTGCGAAAAAAGATCGAGAACGATCCGGCGTCGAAGCACTATATGGATGTAGCGCTCAGCCCGGTCGTCGATGGCGAGTTCGACGGCGACCTCGAGCTCTACCACGCCTCGGACTCAGCGGTACGCGCCGCGGACCAGGCACGCGCACGCGCCGAGGAAATGCGCAAGATCGAGCTGCGCCGCGCCGCCGCCGGCTGACCTAGTTTGCGGCCTGTTGCTGGTACAGGCCGGGTAAGTCTTTCTGAAACCGTTCCAGTTTCGGCAAATCGTTGTACACGATGTAGGGTTGATCAGGGTGCAGCTCCAGGTAGTTCTGATGGTAATCTTCGGCCGGATAAAATCCCGTCAGCGGAACTACATTGGTAACGATGGGCTTGGGGAATGCGTGCTGCTGATCGAGTTGCGCGATGTAGTCATCGGCCATCTTCTTTTGAGCGTCGTTCTCATAGAAGATCGAAGACCGATACTGGGTTCCTGAATCCGGCCCCTGTCGATTCAGCTCGGTCGGATCGTGAGCGACGAAAAAAAACACCTTCAACAGATCGTCGTACGAGACCTTCGACGGATCGTAAGTGACCTGCACCGACTCGGCATGTCCCGTCGTTCCCGTGCTCACGATCTCGTACTGCGCTGTGTTCGCCGCTCCGCCCGCGTATCCTGAAACAACTTTGGTCACGCCCTTCACATGCTTGAAGACAGCATCGACGCCCCAGAAACAACCGCCCGAAAAAACCGCTGTAGCGCTATCGTTGTCTGCGGCTTGGGCCAAAACGTCGAGCGGCTTCATGCCGGCTGACAGTCCCACGGTAAGCAAGAGCGCCAGTATCCACTTCGTTCGCAACTTCATGTTCATCATATTAGCAATGCGGAGCAGTAGAGTCTGGTTCCCACAGCAAGTTGAATTTGACCATCGACATTATACTCTGAGCAAAATCCACCCATGCGATTCGCGCCGATACTTCTCGCTCTAGTCACGCTCGTGTCCACCGGCTTGGGCGGAACGGCCGCCATCCGCATGCGCGACCGGCTTCATTTGCTGCTCGGGTTCAGCTCCGGCGCGGTCTTGGCAGTGGCCCTGTTCGACATACTGCCCGAAGTCTTTGCGTTCCCCCACGGCGCATCGTACATGCCAATCACCGCGCTAGGATTCCTCGCGTTCTTCGGCCTCGAACGTTACACCGCGATGCACCGCGCCCGCGAACATCCCCACTTGGTCGGCGCTCATGAGCCGGAGCTTGGCGCGATGTCCGCGGCGGGGTTGGCCTTTCACAGTTTCCTGGACGGAGTCGCAATCGGCGTCGGCTTTCAGACCAGCGTTCAGATGGGTTTCCTGATTGCGCTGGGAATCATCGCGCACGATTTCAGCGACGGGCTGAACACAGTGACAGTCGTCCTTGCTCACGGAAATTCGCGCAGGAACGCCATCTTCTGGCTAATCGTGGATATGTTGACGCCGGTCCTCGGTGCGGCCTCGACGCTGATGTTCAATCTAAGGGCGGGACTCCTGCCCTTCCTGCTCGCATTCTTCGCCGGCTCTTTTCTTTACATAGGCGCATCGGATTTGCTGCCGGAAGCGCGCGAGCACGACTCGCCGCTGGTCGGCGTCGCCACTTGTGCAGGGATGCTCACAATTTTTCTGATTACCCGCCTGCTGCGCGGCTAGGATTGAAAGCGTGACCTCGCCCGAGAAGCTCGCGACCGAACCGCGTGTCGTCATGCTTGCTCGGCGAGGAGGTGCGTTTCGACGGCGGTTGCAAAGCAGCTCGCGCGAGACAAGGTGCGTGACGACTACGAGCTAGCGTTTATGGACTACCGCCGCGGCCTTGTGCCGCTGGTCGTGTCGATCACGCTCTTTCGCCATTACGTCCGCGAATGCGAAATCACCTACCTGCAAGGACAGGTCTATCTGGAGCCGCACCCGAAAGAGCTAATGCTCCGCAACCACGTGCAGCTCGTGTCCATTTCCCCGAAAAACTCGAGGAGGAGCGAGTGGAGATTGGCGAAAGACGGCGGACATATATATTGTCTGCCATCATGGGAAAAGGCTGAGTCTCATAGGTGTCATCGTCAGTCACGTTATCGTGCTGTTTGACTTCATCGAGGAGATCCACGAGAAAGGTGAACCGTTCATGGAAGCGATGCTCGACGCGGGCATCGAGCGACTGCCTGTGATGATAACGGTGGGCGCAGCGGTGCTGGCATTGGTGCCGCTGTCGATTCGCGGCGGACCTTTATGGGAGCCGCTATGTTACGCGCAGATAGGAGGTCTTAGCGTCACCACCTTCATCGAACTGCTGCTGGTGCGGGTGTTGTACGGAATCTTCGTGCTCGATTTGAAACTCACCAAATGGGAGACAATACACATCGACACTGCGCCCGGGACGGTGATCCCGCTCCGTGGCGCTGCCGAAGATTGATTTTAGGATCATGGGACACATTTTTGATGACATAGATGCGTGGGCTATAGCGTCGACAGTTGCGTTCGCGATGGTCGCCGGCTGGCTCGCAGGACGCTGGCGAGGCCGCCGGCTGCGCGCGGAACTGGCGGGCAAACCCGCAGTCTCCAAATTCGTGGACGCCAGTCTTGCGGTCCTTGGATTGCTGCTGGCATTTACGTTTTCAACGGCTCTCACCAAGCATGACCAACGGCGCATGATGGTTGTCGCCGACAGCAACGCTATCGGCGACTTCTACACTTGCGCCAGCCTGCTCAAAGAACCAGTGCGTTCCAAACTGCGGATGGTCATTCACGATTACGCGGCTCTGCGAGTGAATCTTGCTCAACATCGTTATAACGAAACTACTTTCGAAAGCGCCCTTGTCCGATTCCAGCAAATGCAGGACCAGATGGTTGAACTGGTATCTCAAGCGCTGGAGAATGGCACACCTATCGCGGTTTCGCTCACCAACACCCTCAACGCTGTAACCAGCAGCCATGCTTCACGCCTGGTAGCGGCCAAGGACCGCCTGCCGACAAGCATCGTGCTATTACTGCTTTTGTCTGCTGTCAGCTCTGCGATGCTGGTAGGAAGAGAACAAGGAGCAGCGGACGAAACCGATATGGCAGGCACCGTGAGCTTTATTATATTAGTCACCTTCGTCATTTTTGTTACCCTGGATTTGAATCAACCCGACCGCGGCCTTATTACGGTCAGCCAGGAACCAATGAAGCGACTGCTATCAACGATGTCTCAATGAGGGGCAGCCTGGAGTATTCTGACCGGAATGAATCGAAGCGAGGTTATTGAGCTATGCCATCGAAAGACCACTCTAACGAACCGCCGCAAGCTGCCGAAGCGGCACCAACCTCGAGCAAGCCAGCGGGTTCAGATGCCGACTGGCCCAGGCTTCTCGCGCGCGTGGTAGAAGGAATAGTCACCGCCGAGTTGCACGAGTTCGAAGACAACGTGATGGCATTTCTCGACTCCGCTGTCGCGGACGCCTATGCAACCTTCGTCTGGATATGCGCGCGAGTGATAGGAGCGGCCTTTTTGCTGACGGGGCTGGTCCTGTTCCTGGGAATTTTCCTTCAGTGGTGGGCGGTGTTTGGGTTAGTCGGTGTAGTCGTCATCGCGGCGGGCGCTCTTGCGAGACTTAGGCGCCGTCGACGTGAGCGCCGACCTCGTCGATAGGATCGGCCGGCGCGTCAAAGACCTATTTACCCGCCGATCGCGCGATTAGAAGATCAGCCTAAGAACCCCCCTACTGTGAGGTCGGCTTTGTGGCGGCTAAGAAGTACCGCCGTGCCCCAACTGAGCGCGAGCGCAAAAACGATATAAACGATGCCGAAAATCATCTCGCCCTGCGAAGCCGGCGGTGGATTCCTCGCCGAGAAAAGCACGAGGTTGAGGGTCACGTAGATCGCGTATGCGTAGCCAAGGGAAAGCGCATAGCGGCGCATTCGCCAGATGCCGGCGGCGTAGGTCAGCAGAAAAATCCCCAGAAGCGGCCCCAGTATCGCGATCGGCGCGCCGCTCAGCCGCTTGCTGAAAAGGACCAGCTCCGTGGTCGGACCCTCGAGATACAACGGCTTCAGAATGTCGGACACCGCCAGAATCGCGAACAGGATCGCCAAGGTCGTGAGTGCGGTGCTACGTTGGGAATTTGCCATCGCCATTGGCCTCCGCGTATGTCTAGTACTGCCGGGTTGTTGGCTTCAATCGTTACTTATTCGATTTAACAGGTAATATTAACGACGATTTCAGAAGTGGGAGGCAGCCGATGCCACATTGGTACGAAGACAATTCGCGATCGATCGGACATACGCCGCTGGTGCGGCTCAACCGCGTCACCGACGGCGCGCCGGCGGTAGTTCTCGGCAAGGTCGAAGGGCGCAATCCTGCGTACTCCGTCAAATGCCGAATCGGGGCGGCGATGGTCTGGGACGCGGAGAAGCGCGGCCTGCTCGGTCCTGGCAAGGAGTTGGTCGAACCGACCAGCGGCAACACCGGTATCGCGCTCGCGTTCGTCGCGGCCGCCCGCAATATTCCGCTGACCTTGACGATGCCGGATACGATGAGCCTCGAGCGCCGCAAGTTGCTGATCGCCTACGGCGCGACGTTGGTGTTGACCGAGGGCGCGCGCGGTATGACCGGAGCGATTGCGAAGGCAGAGGAGATCGTGGCGTCGGCACGTGAGCGCTACGTCTTGCTGCAGCAGTTCAAGAATCCCGCCAATCCCGCCATCCACGAAGCGACCACCGGTCCGGAAATCTGGAACGACACCGACGGCGCGGTCGACATTTTCGTGTCGGGCGTCGGCACCGGCGGCACCATCACCGGAGTCTCGCGCTACATCAAGAAAACGAAGGGCAAAGCGATCGTCACCGTCGCCGTCGAGCCGAGTGCCAGTCCTGTGATCACGCAGCATCGCAGCGGCCAGCCGCTAAAGCCGGGAGCGCACAAAATCCAGGGCATCGGTGCGGGGTTCGTGCCTGAGAACCTGGACCTCACGCTTGTCGATGTAGTCGAGCAGGTCACCAACGAAGAGGCGATCGAGTACGCGCGGCGGCTGACACGCGAAGAAGGAATCCTCTCCGGCATTTCGTGCGGAGCCGCCGTCGCGGTCGCGGCGCGTATTGCAAAGCGTCCGCAAAACAAGGGCAAGACCATCGTCGTCGTGCTGCCCGATTCCGGCGAGCGATACTTAAGCACCGCACTGTTCGAGGGGATCTCTTAATCCGAGGGCTCCACCGCGTCGGCATGAAGTCAGAAAAAACTCCTGGCTCGACGCCTGCGCTGAACCATTCGCATTGGGGCGCGTTCGAGCCGGTCGTAGTGGAGGGACGCGTAACGGACGCGCGGCCCTTTGCGAAGGATCCTGATCCCTCGCCCCTGCTGCGCTCGATTCCCGACGCGCTGCATCATCATAGTCGCGTGGCGCAACCCGCGGTGCGGGCCGGATGGCTCGAGAACGGGCCCGGCCGTGGGCGCGATCGTCGTGGAACCGATCGTTACCTAACCGTGACGTGGGAACGGGCGCTCGATTTGATCGCCGATGAAATTCGCCGCGTGATTCGCGAACGTGGGAATCAGGCGATTTACGCCGGCTCATACGGATGGGGCAGCGCGGGGCGTTTTCATCATGCGCGGACGCAGCTTCAGCGCTTCCTCGGCGGCATCGGCGGCTTCACCGGTGCGCGCGACACCTACAGCAACGCCGCGGGCGCCGTGCTCGTGAAGAACGTGCTCGGCAGCCTGCACGCGATGAACGGTCCCGGCACCAGTTGGAAGAGCATCGCGGAGCATGCCGACCTGGTCGTGATGTTCGGCGGGATGCCGATGCGCAACACTCAAGTCACGCCCGGCGGGGTCGGCGAGCATACGACGCAAGGCTGGCTCGAGAAGGTCAAGGCCGCGGGCGTCGAGTTCTGCAACATCAGTCCGATGCGCGACGATGCGGCCGCCTTCCTCGATGCTGAATGGATCGCGCCGCGGCCGCACAGCGATACCGCGCTGATGCTCGCGCTTGCGCATACGCTGATTGTCGAAGGGCTGCACGACGCGGACTTCCTCGCGCGGTACTGCACCGGCTTCAATCGCTTCCGCGACTACCTGCTTGGCGCCGAAGACGGCGTCGCAAAATCTGCGGATTGGGCGGCCAGCTTGAGCGAAATATCCGCCGACAAGATTCGCGAGCTGGCGCGCAGGATGGCGGCGTCGCGCACCTTCATCAACGTCAACTGGTCTTTGCAGCGCAGCGATCACGGCGAGCAGCCGATCTGGGCGGCGATCGCACTGGCCGCCGTGCTCGGCCAGGTCGGTCTGCCGGGCGGTGGTTTCGGCTTCGGCTACGGCAGCATGGAGGGTCTCGCGAGCCTGTTGCCGGATATGCCGATCCCGACTCTGCCGCTCAGCCGCAACCTGGTTCGCAGCTTCATCCCGGTGGCTCGAATCGCGGACCTACTGCTCAACCCGGGGCAGCGCTTCCAGTACAACGGGCAGGACCTCGTTTATCCCGATATCGATCTCGTCTACTGGTGCGGCGGCAATCCGTTTCACCACCATCAGGATCTCAACCGCCTGCTTCGCGCGTGGCGGCGCCCTTCGACGATCGTCGTCCACGATCCATGGTGGACCGCAACTGCGCGCCACGCCGATATCGTGCTGCCAACCACCACGACGCTCGAGCGCGACGATATCGGTGCGAGTGCGCGGGATAGATTCATCATCGCGATGAAGCAGGCGATCGCTCCGGTCGGCGAGGCGCGCGACGACTTTGCAATCTTTGGCGATCTGGCGGAGCGGTTCGGAACTCGCGACTCGTTCACGGAAGGACGCGCTACTATTCAGTGGCTGCGTTACATTTACGAGGCGGCGTGCGAGCGCGCGAATCCACACGTGGCGGAGTGGCCCGGCTTCGACGAGTTCTGGCGGCGCGGATACCTCGAAATTCCCGAAGCGTCGACGCCGCACGTTCTCTTCGAAGAGTTCAGGATGAATCCCGAAAGCAATCCGCTGCCGACTCCATCGGGACGAATCGAAATATTTTCGAAAAAGATCGCGAGCTATAACTACGCCGATTGTCCCGGACATCCCAGCTGGCTAGAGCCCGCGGAATGGCTGGGCAGCCCGCTCGCGCGCGAATACCCGCTGCATCTCCTGACTACGCAGCCGCGCACGCGACTGCACGGCCAGATGGACATGGCGCGCGTCAGCCAGCAGAGCAAAGTCGCGGGGCGCGAGCCGATGCGGATAAATCGCGGTGATGCCGGCGCGCGTGGAATTCGCGATGGCGACGTCGTGCGCGTCTTCAACCAACGCGGCGCGATCCTCGCTGGAGCGGTGCTCACCGACGATATTCGTCCCGGCGTGATTCAGATCTCGACCGGCGCGTGGTACGACCCGGTCGACCCGGGCACGATTGGCAGCCTCGACAAGCACGGCAACCCGAACGTGCTCACGCTCGACAAGGGAACGTCGAGTCTGGCGCAAGGTCCGAGCGCTCAGACCACACTGGTCCAAGTCGAGAGATACGCCGGCGAGCCACCGCCTGTCAGTGCCTTCAAACCGCCGGTCGCATGAACCAGCCCAATCGGATCAGGTTGCGCTCGCGTCTTGGTACTTCGGCGACGACGCCTTCATGAAGCGCAGCAGCATTCTCATCTCGGCGACGCGCTTGCTGTCCGCTTCGTTCAGCGCGGTCTCGAACCACATGTATTCGGTCTTGGGACTTTGCCCGAGCGCCACGATACTCCCGCCCACGCGGTATGGATGCTCGACCAGAACCGGCCCGTTGATGTTGCGCAGTTCGATCGCGCCAAACAGCCCCACCGCCTGTCCGAGTTTGCCGCGCAGAGTCGCAATCGACTGCGCATAGAGAAGCTGCACCATCGTGGCCGGCGTGGCGATCGCGCCGCCCCACAGCGAGGGTTTGGTGTACCACTCGAGCGGTTCGGTGATGACCTTCATCCGTTCGGCCATCGCATCTTTCGTCAGAAAAGCGTCGCACTCCTCGAACTGGTCGCCGACCTTGAGCCCGCCAAGGATTCGCAACTGACCCGCATCGAATCGATCGAGCGGACGCCGTAGCAGCGCGCTCGGCTCCTCGGGATTTCCGACTGACGCGGTACCTTCCGCGACGCGCATGCCGTCATCGCGCTCGATCCAGATCTCGACCTGCGCGTCAGACGCATCGTGCGGCGGCTCTCTAAGGAACGCGCGGACCGCTTCGCGGTCGGTGGTCGCGTTGAGGAAATACATCGAGATCGTGCCGTGCTCAAACCATCGCTTGCCGAACGCCTTGAGCAGGAGCGGCGGAAACAGCTCCAGGTGGATCGATCCGGCGACGGTGCCGCCGCGAAAACCCAGCTTGGTCGCCGTCGCGTCATCATGGATGCTGCCCTTCACATTGCGAGCGTTGTTCTGAGATCGGCGCAATGGGCCGACGAACACATGATCGCGCAATTCGATTTCCGAATTCATGATGTCGTCCTCGGAGGCGATTCAAGCAGGTATCCCAATAATCGGCAAACTTCTCAACCAGTCATAGCGAACCGTTTCCCGATTCGTTTGTGCGGGTGCTAATTTCAATGCGTGGCGACCTCTTCAGCGATCGAAGCGACGCGCTGGACTAACGATCTTCTTGCTTCGCTCGGACGCGGTGCCAATTCACGCCAGCACGTGCTGCAAATCACAGGAAACGATCCGGTAATCGCGACTCGATTTCGCGCAGGCGAGGCTGCCGCCGCCGCGCTCGCCGCGAATGCGACCGCGGCCGCCGACCTGTGGTGTGCACGCGGCGGTCGTCCGCAGCGTATCGAGGTGGACGTGCGTGCCGCGGCGGCGTCGCTCGTGTCGTTCGCATACCTGAGGTATCAAGACGCGTCGTTCGAGCGGCGCGGGCAAGCCACGACCGCGCTCTATCGGGCGCGCGACGGGCGATGGATTCATCTGCATGGCGGATTCAGTTCGCGCGAAGGCACGCTCGCGCTTTTGAAATGCGACGATGACGCCAACGCGATCGCGAATGCCGTCGCGTCGTGGGACGCTCAAGCGCTCGAGGATACGCTCGCCGAGCGCGGCGTATGCGGAGCGAAGCTTCGCAGCGCCAACGAGTGGCGCGTTCATCCGCAGGGGATCGCACTCGCGCGAGTGCCGGTGGTCGAGATACTTCCCCTCGGCGACGCGGACCGTGAGCCGGTTCCCGGACCCCGCGCCGATGAGCATGGCGCGCGGCCCCTTTCGAGCGTGCGGGTTCTCGATCTGACGCGCGTGCTGGCGGGACCGACCTGCGCGCGGACGCTCGCGGAGCATGGCGCCGACGTCCTGCACGTTAGGAGTCCCAAGCTGCCGTCAATCGAGCCTTTCGTCATCGACACCAATCCCGGCAAGCGTTCGTGCTTCCTCGATCTCGATCGCAAGGAAGACGTCGAGCAATTGCGCGCGCTGGTCCGCGATGCGCACGTGTTCTCGCAAGGATACCGTCCCGGCGCTCTCGCGCGGCGCGGTTTCGCACCCGAAGAATTGGCGCGGATGCGCCCCGGCATCATAGTGGTTTCGATCGACTGTTACGGACACGAAGGACCGTTTGCGGGCCGCCCCGGATGGGAACAACTCGCGCAGACTGTTTCCGGCATGGCGCTCGAGCACGCCGGCGATGAGAATCCAGCTCTGGTGCCGACCGCGATCAACGACTACACGACCGGCTATCTCGGCGCGCTCGGCGCGATGTGTGCGCTCGCGCGACGGACAGTTGAGGGCGGCAGCTGGCATGTTCGCGTGTCGCTCGCGCGCACCGCGATGTGGATCATGTCGTTGCCGCGCACCGCACCGGATGCCAAACCGGGTGGCTTCGACGCTGCGTCGATTGCGGCGTGGATCATCGAGATGAACACTGCATGGGGTCCGCTGACCCGCCTGGGGCCAATCGCGCGCATGTCGGAAACGCCGCCACGATGGGAGCTTCCGCCCGCTCCGCTGGGCAGCGACCCTGCGGAATGGCGCTAAGCTCGCGGACCTGCTCGACGACTTGTGGGAAGGAGGCCCTGCCATCTGCTCCGAGTCGCTTTCAACTTGGCGACCGCACCGGGCGCACACAGATCAAGCCGGGCAGGCTCCGGATTTTTTCCGCGCGAGAGTAACGACAACGATACGGCGCCGCGAAGTGTGCCGGTTTGATCTGACGAACGAAACACCGGCTGTGGTGCGCGAAGCGACGCGAGTGCCGAGGTGAACGCTTCGTTGGATGCAAGCCGCCCTTCAAGGATGATGTCGCCGTGCGCCTCGAGCATCGTCAGGCAGTAGTCCGTCATCAGTGCACAATACATCGCCGCGAGCGCGGCTCGATCGCGCAGGGTGTCGGGAGCGTTGCCCTCGATGCGACCGACTTGCGCGCGAAATGGCCCACCCTGGTCTGCGAACGAAGGAATCGCCAACGCGCCCGATGCGAGAATAGTCTCGAGGTCGCCAACTGACGGCCGTGTAACGCCGGTGTCGGCACCACAGATCGCGGTGTATTCGCGGCCTCCTATGAAACGGGCGGTCGGGACAGGATTGCCGAACGCATCGACGTTCGCGAGCGTGTCCAGTTCCTCGCGCAACACCTCGAGCGGGCTACCGTGCGCCATCACTACGATCCAGGTGCCGGTCGAAACGACGCAGAAAGGATCTTCGCGAGTCGCGCGATGCGCCAGGTACGACGCGTTGCTGTCGTGGATTCCCGCGAGGATTTTGCACTCACTGGAAAGGCCGGTGGCGGCGACGACCTCCGGGATTGGAGGACCAAGCGGAGTCCATGCGCTCACGCGCCGGCCAAAGCGCGAGTCCCATCTCATCGTTCTTGCGAAGGTTGAGAAATCTCCGTGCCGCGGCTCCCAAAGATCAGTATGGCAACCCAATGAGGTTGGCTCCCACGCTCTGACGCCGCACAGGCGCGCGGCCCAGTATTGCGGGTACGGGACAATCGTCGCGCGGCCGAACTCCCGCGGAAATTGTCGCTGCTGCCAGAAGAGCTGCCGGCCAAGGTTGAGACCCGCAGGGAGTTTTGGCGACGCGGTGCGCGCAAAGTCGCGCGCGCTCGCGTCGTAGTCGGAATCGATGTCGCTTACGCCGCGAAATTCGTAATCCATGATCGGCAGCACGGGTCCGGCATCGTCGACCAGCGCAGCGCACGCACCATGCGTGACGGGCACCACGGAACTAACTTCGAAGTCACGCGCGAGCGTCGCAAGTCCGTCGATCAGCCATGCATAGAGCGCTTCGACGTCGAAGTGCGGATACGGCGGCGAACTATCGACGCTGTTTTGCCGGCCGAGCGTGGCCATCGTGACGCCGGTATCGTTGACCGCCGACAGCCGCACGTTGCTTTTGCCGACGTCGAACACGGCGACGGCTTCGGGACGCGAGCTACTCACCTGAGCATCACTACTCAATCGCCCGGCTTCGCTCAATTGAATTACCACGCCGTCGTGTTACGATCCGCGCGTGATAAGCGACCGATGGAACGACGCCGACGCCAAGCCGCTTACAGAGCCCGAGCTGCTTTTGTACCGATCCCATTTGTTGGGTGCCGACCTCGGCGTGACCAATTTCGGCGGCGGCAACATCTCTGCAAAAATCGCGGACGTTGATCCGATCAGCAACGAGCGCGTAACGATTCTGTGGGTGAAAGGATCGGGCGACGATTTGGGCTCGATGGATCTTTCCGGCTTCGCGAAACTGTATCAAAACAAAGTCGTCGCGCTGGAAGGCCGCTTCCGCGGACGCGAGCATGAAGATGAGATAGTCCCGTACTTCGAGTATTGCGCCTTCGCCGGCAGCGCGCGTGCCGCCAGCATCGACACTCCTCTGCATGCGCTGTTGCCGTTCGCGCATGTCGACCACGTCCATCCCGATTCCGTCATCGCAATTGCGGCGGCGCGACATAGTGAGGCGATCACGCGCGAGGTATTCGGCGGCGAACTCGGATGGTTGCCGTGGCAACGACCGGGCTTCGACCTCGGCTTGCGATTGCGCGACGCGGTGCGCGCGAATCCACAAATTCGGGGAGTCGTGCTTGCGGGGCACGGGCTCATCGCCTGGGGCGATACGTCGAAGGCCTGCTATCGCAACACGATCGACACGATCCGCCGCGCAGAAGCGTGGCTGTCCGAACGCATCGGAACGTCTCCGGCTTTTGGCGGAGAGCGTATCGCATCGCGGCCCGCGGATGAGCGTAGCGCAATCGCGTCGGAACTGATGCCGGTTCTTCGCGGCCATCTAACTGGCGCGCAACGCAAGGTCGGCCACTTCGCCGACAACGCGCAGGTGCTCGAATTCGTGGGAGCGCGGCGGTTCGAGGAGCTGGCTAATATCGGGACTTCGTGCCCCGATCATTTTCTCCGCACCAAGATTCGACCGCTCGTGCTGCCTTCCGATCCGGCAGTCGCAAAAGAAAACGCGGCCGAAGCGATCGCGCGCTATAGAAGTGATTACCAAGCCTACTACGAACGATGCCGCCGGCCGGGCGCTCCGCCGATGCGCGATGCGAACCCTGTCGTGCTCCTGATGCCTTCGGTCGGGATGTTCACGTTCGCAAAGGACAAGCCGACCGCACGAATCGCGAGCGAGTTCTACTGCAACGCGCTAGGCGTTATGCGGGGGGCGTCGGGGGTCGACGAATATCTCGGACCGCCCGAGCAGGAAGCCTTCGACATCGAGTATTGGGCGCTCGAGGAAGCCAAGCTGCGCAGACAGCCAGCGCCGAAGCCGCTCGCGGGACGCATTGCGGTCGTGACCGGCGGTGCAGGCGGAATCGGCGGCGCGATAGCACATCGGCTATTGGCCGACGATGCTTGCGTCGTGCTGTTGGACAATGATGGAGACGCGCTGGAGCGGGCGGGCGCCGAGTTTGCGCGGAAGTTCGGCAAGGATCGGACTCGGGTCACGCGATGCGACGTTACCGACGAAGCGAACGTGGCGCGCGCATTTGCGTTCGCGGCGCGGGAATACGGCGGCATCGACATCGTGGTATCGAACGCCGGAATCGCATCCGCAGCTCGCTTCGAAGAAACCACCGTCGAGGCGTGGCGCCGCAACATGGACGTGCTCGGCACCGGCTATTTCCTGGTCGGACGTGAAGCGGCACGCATCCTGAAAGAGCAGGGAATCGGCGGCTCGATCGTATTCGTCGCCAGCAAGAATGCGCTCGTCGCGTCTTCGGGCGCCGCCGCGTACAGCACCGCCAAGGCGGCCGAGCTCCACTTGGCGCGATGCATGGCGCTCGAGCTAGCGGCCGACGGAATTCGGGTGAACGCCGTAAATCCTGACGCTGTCCTGCAAGGTTCGCGGATATGGTCGGGCAGTTGGCGCGCCGAGCGTGCGCGCGCGTACGGGATCGAGCCGTCGGAGCTGGAGAAATTTTATCGGGAACGGAGCTTGCTCAAACAAAACGTCACGCCAGAGGATGTCGCCGAGGCCGTGCATTTTTTTGCGTCCGATCGATCGGCAAAATCCACGGGCAACATTCTCAACGTCGATGCTGGCAACGCCGCCGCCTTCACGCGGTAAAGCTCTCGCGAGGTTCTTATGACGCCAAGCACGCCAATCGATACCGAGCTGATCGCAAAGCACAACGCGGGCCTGGAGAAGGACCTTGCCGCCGACTATGAGCACCTCGGCGCCGTGTTGGCGCGGCGCGGAGTCGATCTCGAAGCGATCACCGCGCGCATCCAGCGGTTTGCGGTGGCGATTCCGAGTTGGGGCGTCGGCTCGGGCGGCACGCGGTTCGCGCGCTTTCCAGTCGCCGGCGAGCCGCGCAACGTCTTCGAGAAACTCGAGGACTGCGCTGTGATCCAGCAGCTGGGGCGTGCGACGCCGACGGTGTCGCCTCACTTTCCGTGGGATCGGGTCGACGATCTCCGTGAGCTGCGGGAGTTCGCGCGCTCTTATGGAATGTCTTTCGACGCCGTCAATTCGAATACCTTCGAGGACCTGCCCGGCCAGTTGTCCTACAAGTTCGGCAGCCTGACCCACACCGACAAGGCGGTTCGAGAGCAGGCGATCGCGCATAACCTTGAGTGCATAGAGATCGGCAAGCAGCTCGGCTCGGGGGCGCTGACTGTCTGGATCGGCGACGGCTCGAATTTTCCCGGTCAACTCAACATGACCAAGGCGCTCGAGCGCTACCTCGAGAGCATGCGCGTGATCGTCGCTGCGCTCCCCGACGGCTGGCGTGCGTTCATCGAGCACAAGCTGTACGAGCCGGCGCTCTACTCAACGGTGATCGCGGACTGGGGCACCAGTTTCATTTGCGCGACGCATCTAGGCGCGAACGTGCAGTGCCTGGTCGATTTGGGGCATCATGCGCCGACGACGAATATCGAGCAGATCGTTTCGCGGCTGATCCAGTTTCAGCGCCTCGGCGGCTTCCACTTCAACGATTCCAAATATGGCGACGACGATCTCGACACCGGCTCAATCGATCCGTTCCGCCTCTATCGCGTGTTCAACGAACTCGTCGACGCCAGCGCGCGCGGCGC
The DNA here is from genome assembly GCF_035272065.1 of Binatus sp. (SeqCode). Taxonomy (GTDB): domain Bacteria; phylum Desulfobacterota; class Binatia; order Binatales; family Binataceae; genus Binatus. Next base: position 1,059 of record NZ_DATEQZ010000056.1, on the reverse strand, counting down.
GCCTGGCTTCGACCCGGCCTATATGCTCGACCAGTCGCACAACGTGACCGATCCGATCGAGAGCCTGATGGCCTCGGCGATGGAGGTGCAGCGCGCCTGTGCGCAGGCGCTGCTGATCGACCGCGACGCGCTCGAGGCGGTGCAGGAGGCGAACGACGTCATGCTCGCACATCGCATTTTCAAGGCGGGCTTCACGACCGACGTATCGACGATCCTGGCCGAGGCGCGGCGACGCGGAGGTGGCGCGATCGATCCGGTTGGCGTCTACCGCGCCTCGAAATATCGCGCGCACAAGACGAAGGAGCGGCCCGCCGCCGCGGGCTCGTCATCAGGCATCGTCTGATTCGAGTTTCGACGACGGCGCGTGATTCTCCACGTCGGTTGTCTGTGCTTCAAGTCGCGCACTCCCATGGTTGCGAGCGCTGGTCCCGCATCCACGGCGAAAAAGGGTCGCGCCGCCGGAAGTCGTGGAGCGGCACGGCCGAGGCCGGCTTCGAGCCGGCAGACCTATTCCGCTGGCGTCGCTGACACCGGCGACAAATCGTCGACGGGAACGGCCACAGGGTCCTCGCGGCGCACGAAGCGCCGAAAGGCCATCCGGACGTCCCGGAAGAGCCGGACCCAAGCGTTCGGTTTGCGGAAGTGTGAGGCGAACTCCCGGTTCGTCTCGAGCGGCGTCCAATACTGCTGGCGCCATGTCTTGAACATGGAGACCAACTCGTCGGTCTGCTCTGGCTTGATCGACAGCATTGCGCATCCGCAAAGCGCGTCGATCGTCACCCGTCCCAACCGGTCGAACTGGAAGCGATGACGGCTTGGGACGTGGTGCAGCCAGCCATGCGCATATTCGAAATCGTCCGGCTGGAAGCGCAGCGCCGAAATCATCGGCGATACGTCCAGATATCGAACCGTTTGCCCGGGCGCGTATCGGAACTCGACGTTAGCCATGAGAATCTCCATCCGCCTGACTCCCGGCCCGGTCCTGAATGATCTCGCGTCGGGCAGGATTCCTCGGATGGTGCACGCGAGATCGGCTTTTTTATGCTGCGACGGCGTCGA
>NZ_DATEQZ010000055.1:0-5364 GCF_035272065.1 Binatus sp. (SeqCode) | reverse complement strand
GCTTCTGGCAGATAATCGCGAAGTACGGCGTCAGCATCTTCTACACGGCGCCCACCGCGATTCGGACATTTATCAAGTGGGGCGACTCGTGGGTGAAAAAGCATGACCTGTCGAGTCTGCGATTGCTCGGGTCGGTCGGCGAGCCGATCAATCCCGAGGCGTGGATGTGGTACCGCAAAGTTATCGGCGGCGAGCGATGCCCGATTGTCGATACGTGGTGGCAGACTGAGACCGGGGGAATCATGATCAGCCCGATTCCGGGCGCGATCGCCACCAAGCCGGGGTCCGCGACGTTTCCGCTGCCGGGCATCGCGGCCGACGTCGTGACGCGCGAGGGCAAAAGTGTCGGCGCCAACCAGGGCGGCCTGCTGATCGTGCGCAAGCCGTGGCCCGGGATGCTGCGGACGATCTACCGCGACCCCGAGCGCTACAAGACCAATTACTTCGCGCAGATCGACGGCGCTTATTTTACCGGCGACGGCGCGCGCCGCGACCAGGACGGCTACCTGTGGATAATGGGGCGCGTGGACGACGTGATAAACGTGTCGGGCCATCGCCTGGGCACGATGGAGATCGAGAGCGCACTGGTCTCGCATATCACGGTCGCGGAGGCAGCGTGCATCGGGCGTCCCGACGACATGAAGGGGCAGGCCGTGGTCGCATTCGTGACGCTCGAAGGCGGCCGCAAGGGCGACGACAAGCTGCGCGAGGAATTGCGCGCGCACGTCGTCAAGGAAATCGGCGCGCTGGCGCGTCCCGACGACATAAGATTCACCGAAGCCCTGCCGAAAACCCGCAGCGGCAAAATAATGCGCCGCCTGCTGCGCCAGATAGCCTCAGGCGATCAGACGCTCGGCGATACCACGACCCTCGAGGATCTGTCGGTGCTGTCGAAGCTGCGCGACGATGAGGAATAGTCCTATTCTTTGCCCTTCCCTCCTATTCCCTCCCACGTTCCTCGGGGGAGGGGGAGGGTGGGGGACCGTCAGAGGCGCGATTGTCTGTTGCGCCGCAGATTTGGAATCCGGAAAAATTTGTCCCCCGCACGGCACTCGAAGACGCACGTCGGCCGCGTGTCTGTGACACCCTCCGACCAACGGGAGAGGCAAGATTGAATAGTCAGTTGGTGTGCAGTTGATTAACTAGTTCAGTCACGCGCGTGGGGTCGACAATGGCTATTGCCGCGGCGCCGACCGCGAACATGATCGCGAATCCCGCCATCAGGCGCAGATAGAACGCTGGCTGGTGGCTGGTTTGCGCCACCACGGACTTGAAGATGGCGTTGACTGCGGCCGCCAGCGTCAGCCCGATTACCGCGTCGCGCGCGGCGCTGGTGCCGGCCTGCACGAAACCCGCCAGCGTCAGCGAGATCGCGTCGACATCGACCAGTCCGCTAATCGCCGACACCGCCATCTGGCCGCTGTACCCCATGTAATGCTTGGCGACGCGGGTAACCAGCAGCACAACTGTGAATACGACGCCGAACTCGAGCGCGGGCCGGATCGAAAACGGGTTGCGGTAGGTGGAATCGGCTATATGATCGCCTGTCGTCGCAGGCACGGGCGCGAGTATCAGGGAGGAGGCGAAACCCGCGAGCATCATCGCGGCGAAAGCAGGGATTGCCGCGATCGCGAGCATCGGGCTGACCACCGCGACCAGCAACAGCATCCGCGGGAACAGAATCGCGTTGGCTATTAGCGCATAGCGCGCCGCTGATACCGCAGATTCCGGCACTTCGGCGACTGCTCGCGAGATCCCGGTGGTGTAAGCGGTCGTGGAGGCAATGGCACCGACTATCGCATTGAGTAATGCGCCGCGCTCGATCCCGGTAAACTTGGTCAGGAAATAGCCGACATACGAGACGCCGGATACGAGGATTACGAATACCCAGATCCTGCGCGGCTCGAAAAATCCGAATGGTCCGTAGCTGCCGGTTGGGAGTAGCGGGTAGATGATGAAAATCAGGCCGAGAAAACTCAGCGTGTCGATATATTCGCGGTCGGAGATCCCCTCGCGCACAAAGCGGCGGAGTTCCTCGCGCTCCGCCACGATCAGCGCGAGCACGATTCCGAGCCCGGCGCCGAACTGGCGGTCAGCCGTAAGGCACAGGTCAGCCAGTGCGAAGGTCGCTACTGCCGCCAGCTCGGTGGTGATGCCGCTGCGCTCCGGATGATGCGCCCGCATCACGAGGACGGCGCCGATCGTGCCGGCGAATAATGCGATGGCGATCGCAGGGTTGCCGGAGTGGCCCGCGACTGCGCCGAGCAGGGCAATTATGAGGAAATCGCGCGTCCCTGGGCGCGGCGGACCGCCTGCTTTTGGCTCTCGCGTGCGGCCGACGAGGAATCCGATCGCGAGCGCGAGCAGGAATCCCAGGGCGGGTGAGTTAGGGCCGGTCAACTCGGGCATCGCGTGGCGGATGTTACCGGAATGTTACGACAAATGCTTGCCTGCGCGGTGGGTTGGACCTGCCTTGCCGACACCTCCACCGCAGTGGTATCCTGCTCAAGTGAAGTGGGCCTCCGCCCACTTTTTTGTTGGTGTCGCAAAACAGGTTTCGTGACATAAACCGGCGGCGGGCTGACGGCCCTAGCGAGCGGAGAGGTGAGAGCAGATGATCGCCCTGACGCTTCATCCGACCGCCGAAAAGGTGGTCGCGCTGCTCGAGCCGCATATCGAACGCCAGGGTTATGAGCTGGTTTCGGTGGACTTTCGCAAGAGCACGCGAAATTCGCTGCTGAGGCTGTTGGTCGATAAGCCCGGCGGCGGAATTGCGTTGAGCGACCTGGAGAAGTTGAGCCCGACGTTGGGCGATTTGCTCGACGTGTACGACCCGGTCGATGGGCGCTACACGCTGGAGGTTGCGTCGCCGGGAATCAACCGGCCCCTGCGCAAGCTGGAGCATTTTGAGGCGGTGAAGGGCGAGCGGGTGAAGGTGCGGACGCATCGCGCACGCGACGGGCAGAAGTCGTTCGTGGGCAAGCTGGTGAGTGTCGGTGAAAGTGGAATCGAGCTTGACGACGAGACCAGCCGCAAGCGGCAGACGATTGGTTTCGACGAGATGACCGGAGCGAATTACGAGTACGATTTTGACAAGTGATTATATTGATAAGTAGAAGCACAGGCTTCCTCCGAGCGGGAGCAACAAAAGAAATTGGCGCGGTACTTTTTGCGCGCCCCGGGGAGGCGGTATGCAGGTCGATCTGAACCGGGTAATCGAGCAGGTAAGCAAGGAAAAAGGCATCGACAAAACGATCGTGATCAACGCGGTCGAAGAAATGATGCATTCGGCGGCGCGGCGCACCTTTGGGCCCGACCGCAATATCGAGTCGCGCTTCAATCCGGAGCTCGGCGAAATCGAGCTGTTCGAGATAAAGACGGTGGTCGAGAAGGTCGCGAACGCGGCGGCCGAGGCCGATGTGGCCGAGGCGCGCGCGAAATACGATCCCGAGGCGGAAGTCGGCGACGAAATCCTGATCAAACTCGACACCGCCACGATGGGCCGAATCGCGGCGCAGGCGGCCAAGCAAAATCTCATCCAGCATATTCGCGACGCCGAGCGCAAACAGATTTTCAACGAGTTCAAGGATCGCAAGCAGGAAGTCGTCTCTGGAATCGTGCAGCGCTTCGAGCGCAAGAACATGATCGTGAATCTCGGGCGCACCGAGGCGATCCTGCCCGAGAAGGAGCAGATTCCGCACGAGCGCTATCGCCAGGGCGATCGGATTCGCGCGCTGATTCTCGATGTTGATCTGTCGGAGAAGGGGCTCTCGATCGTGCTCTCGCGCACCTCGAACGACTTTTTGATGAAGCTGTTCGAGCAGGAAGTGCCCGAGATTTACGAAGGTATCGTCGAGATTCGGCAGAGCGCGCGCGAGCCGGGCGGTCGCGCCAAGGTCGCGGTGTATTCGAAGGATTCGGACGTCGATCCGGTCGGCGCATGCGTCGGGATGAAAGGCACGCGCGTGCAATCTGTCGTGCAGGAACTGCGCGGCGAGAAGATCGATATCGTGCCGTGGACCGACGACCAGGCCGAGCTGGTGTGCCGCGCGCTGGCGCCGGCGAAGGTCTCGAAGGTGATAATCGACGAGGATGAGCATGCGATGGAGGTGATCGTCCCCGACGATCAACTGTCGCTGGCGATTGGCAAGCGCGGCCAGAACGTGCGCCTGGCGCATCGGCTGACCGGATGGAAGCTCGACGTGCGCAGCGAGGCGGAAGCCGAAGAAGAGGCGCGGTCGGCGCGCGCGTCGCTCAACGCGATTCCCGGCATCGGTGACATCAACGCGGAACTGCTCTACCAGTGGGGCTTCCGGTCCGCGGAACAACTGGCGGAGGCCGACGAGACGGCGTTCGACGTCGAGGGAATCAGCGCCGAGCGCGCCACCCAGATAATCAACGCGGCGCGCGAGCACGTCGCCAACAAGAAGATCGCGGCGGCCGAAAAGGCTGCGGCAGCGGAAGAGGCCGCAACGGCGGCAGCCGCCGCCGCGGCGGAAGCTGCGCTGATAGCCACGGAAGCAGAAGGCGCGGAGGCGGCCAGCGAAACGATTGCGGAAGAATCCGTGCCGGCCGCTGCCACTGAAGATCCGGGAGAAAAATAACTGGCTAAATCGCCCGAGCGTACTTGCATCGGATGCATGAAGCGTGACGCGAAGGCGTCGATGATACGAATCGCGATCGTGAACGGTCATGTCGAAGTGGATTTCGAGGCGCGTCGAGCAGGGCGTGGAGGATATTTGCATCCGGCGCTTGAATGCGTCGAGCGGTTTGTCGGTCTAAAGATTAAGGTGTTCCGTGCGCTTCGGCGAAAAATAGATCGTCCCGAGCGGCTGGAAATAGCGGCGGCAATAAAACTCCGACTGGATAGAAACTCAAAGGTCGAATAGTATAACTGGGATGGCGCGAAAGCGGATCAAAACTCTTGCTAGTGAATGGGGATTTCCGGTCGAGGATTTGCTCGCCGGATGCGCCCGCCTGAAACTCGGGCATACGCAGTCCGAATCGAGTCTTCTCTCGCCCGAAGAAGCCGACCGGCTCAAGGCCGACCTCGACGAGCAGGCGCATCGCGCGACCATCCTGCGCCGCGAAACCGTGCTCGAAACGAGCAGCGGAAAGATTTTAGAAAAGCGCCTCAACGCCAACGTGATGCGCCGACGTCACGCCGAGCCGGGCCAGGCCGCCGGCGGCGACACGCCTTTCCATTTCGAAGTCGAAGAGACCCGCGACGATTCGTTCGCGTCGCCATTTCTCGGGGATTCACCCGCTGAGACCGAGACGCCGGTTATGTTTGACGCGGGCCATCGCACCGAGCCTGCGGCCGTCGAGCCGCATCGCGCGCCCGAGCTGATCGTCGTCAGGCCT
>NZ_DATEQZ010000054.1:0-2079 GCF_035272065.1 Binatus sp. (SeqCode) | reverse complement strand
GACCGGCGAGGGCCTAACCTGAGATGCCAGTTGGAAAGCCGAGATAGTTCTCGATGCGCGCGCTCGCGCCTGCTTGGCCCCCGAACGAGCGGCACTCGATGGCGATGACCCGCAGTCCCTCCGACGCCGCGTAGACGGCTGTGGCGAGGCCGGCAGGCCCCGCCCCGACCACCGCGACATCGAACAACTCATCGCGCTCGAGCGTGTCCAGCATGCCCAGACAACGGGCAAGCGAGTCTTCTGAAGGGGTAAGGAGCATCGAGCCGTTCGGACACGCGACCAGCACATCCCGGGCGCCTGCGCCGTATTGAGTCAACAGCAGGGCGGCGGCATTATCCTGCGATGGGTCGACGGCATGATGCGGCTGGCCGTTGCGTCGCAGAAAATTCTCCAGGCGCAGCATATCGGGGGATTGCAGATCGCCAATCAACACAGGACCGCTGCCGCCGGATTCGATATGGGCGACGCGGCGCAGGATCAGCGCGCGGACGATCCGTTCGCCGAGCTCGGCTTCGGCGACGATCAGCGCATGAAGCCGATCGGGCGGGATCAGTAGCGCTTCGACATCATCATCCGCGTCGGCATCGACCACCGCGACGCCGGTCGAGAGCTGAGCGACCTCGCCGGTGAATTGACCCGGTCCGTGGCGCACGACTTGCGCCGTGCGGCCGAGGCCGTCGCGCGCGGTCATCGTCAAAGCGCCTTTCAGCACCAAGAACATGCCGGGCGTCCGCTCTCCCGCCGCAAACAGCCGCTCGCCGCGGCGGTATTGCCGACGTTCACCAAACCGCTCGACGCGCGAGATGTCAGCCTCGCCGAGTACTGGAAAGGCCTGATCGCGGCGCCCCGCGATGACGCTATCGTATGGGTTCACTTGGATTTGCCCTCGTCACGCATGCGCCAAACACTCGCCTGGGCTTCCTAGATATTACCTTGCTCCTACCACGACCGACCGTTCCGGATCCCGGCCCGGATCTATTTTGTCGAGCGAGGCGGCACGTTCGAGAAAAGGAACCCCCAGTCCCTCCGCCATGGTCGGGTGCGCGAGAACGGCTTCGCGGAGCCGCATGTACGGCACGCCCGCCAACATCGCCATCTCGACTACGGCCAGCCCCGCGATAGAAATATGGGTGAACTGCGGGTTTGCCGGGTTTGCCGGCGCACTCGTTCCGCGGCCGAATACCCACGCGCGCGCTATCTTTCGCAACAATTCGTCGAGGAACTGTGCTCCGCACAGGGCATCACGGACTCGCTGACGCAGGAAATGGAACGAGTGATTTTTGAGAGTCACTCCGCCGAAGATAAGGACGGCGTCGCGGACTTTGACGAGCTTTTGGAGATACGCACTACCCGGCTTCGTGACGCCCGTAGTCGCGAGGAAAGTGCGATTGCGACCTTGTCCGATAGGATCAGCATAGAGCTCGAAAAGCGTCAATTGGTGGCAGGCCTCGCTAAACAAATTGAGGACAAGCAGCAGCTGATTTCGGGATATACGAAAGATCGCAGCAAACTTGCGTCGAAAGGCAGCGAGGAGCGCGTCAAGCAGCTCACAGAGCTTACCACTGCTGCCGAAAAGGTGCGAAGTTACCCGCGCTTCTTCGCGGCGCAGGAACAGTCATTGCTCTCGCTGCTGGACGAGGTAGAAAACGTCCGCACGCACCAAGCTCCCGAAGGACTCCGGCGCACTCAGGAACGGTATAAAGCATCCGCTCTCCAACCTACCGACTGGCCACCCTTCCTTCTCGACTACAAGGGCGATGTTGACGCCTGCCTCGAGAAACACCTCGCGAAGTGTCGCGACGGTGCCCGGTCATGGAAGGGGACGCCTCAACCCAGAAATGCCGACCTGACAATCTCGCGTCTTCTGGCAAATGCCAGCCTAGACCAGCAGCCGCTCTCGCAACTTGAAGCCGAAAACGATCGTATTGAGAAACAGATTAGAGCAGAATCCGATCATCCTGTATCGTCCTGATAACCGCAGGATTTAAAGTAATTTATACATTCTGAGGGCTTGAAGATTTCGGCGCAGGATTCGAGGGCGCGGATCAGACCCGCGACGGTCCGTTCGGCGAGTTTGCG
>NZ_DATEQZ010000053.1:0-64947 GCF_035272065.1 Binatus sp. (SeqCode) | reverse complement strand
GCGAGAGCGCTCCGTCTCATCCACGACGAAGTCGTGCGCCGGCTGAACGCGGGCGAATGGCCGGTGGATATCGTAGAGGCTGATATTTCGATCCCGGCGGATCTGGCGGCGAAACCCTACCTGCAACCGATTTATGGATGCCTCCCGTTTGTGGTTCGCGACGTGATCCGCCGCTACGCCGGATGGTGGTCGGGCGAGCCGTCGCAAATGTTCCCGACGACGCGGAAGGAACGCGGCGACGACATCGTCGCGATGTGCGGCCGCGACGCGCTCCTTGCAAAGGCGCGGGCACTCAAGGAGGCGGCGCTGCTAAAGCGGGCGCTGGCGCTCGCGGAGATCGCGCTGAATGCGAATCCGTCAGACAAAGAGGCGATCACACTGAACGCCGAAATTCTGGAAGCGATGGCGGCCGCCGAGCGATCGTTCGTCGCGCGTAATTTCTTTGCCGGCGCCGCGCGCCAACTGCGCGCCCGCGCGAAGTAGCAGCCGTGCAGTTCACCGATAGCGACGACGGACATGAAATCCAGGTGCGCGTCGGCGACACCTTCGAAGTCTCGCTCAGTGAAACGCGCACGACGGGATTCAGTTGGAGCATCAAATCTGTCGGAGAGCCCGTTTGCTCGATTGTCGCCGACTCGTTCGCGAATCCAAGTACCACCCCCGGGCGAAGTGGCACTCATCAATGGACGTTCAAGGTCGATCAGCCCGGAAGCGCGACCATCGAACTGCACTACGCACGTCAGTGGCAGAAGTCAGCGCCGGCGCGAACCTACACATTGAGAATTCGCGCCGGCGCCTAGAACTCAATTGACCACGCGTATCGTCCAGAAGTCGTCGGACAGGTTCGACTGGATCAGATAGGCGTAGGGCATCGTGAAGTAACCCGCCATTCCCCAGCCCGTACCCCACGAGTTGCGCACGATGAACCGCTGCTGGCTGTCGTCGTACCCGACCGCCATCACGGCATGCCCGCCGACGGTCTGTTCACTCGGCGAGGGCATCGGCACCACGCCGGTACTGGCGACTTGCTGAGATTCAAAGCTCTGGTAGACCGTGAATCCGAACACGAACGGATATCCGGACACCAGGCAACCCTTCATCTGCGCGAGGTCCTGGGTCAGGCGCTGATAACTCACTGCTTCGTGCTTCTTCGCGTCGGCGTATGCCTTGGCTGGCGGCTTGTCCGCGAACTTCGCGATGTCGTACGGCCAGTCGGTTTCCGGCGCGTCGCCCTGGTGCGAGATGGTCTTGATACCATCGCGTATCTGCGCGCCGCTGTCCGAGTTAACCGTGCCCTCGATCACGCGTTCGTTGTAGTAGATGAACAGTCGCGACGGAACGAACACCGGCTTCGACTCTTTCATCAGATCGAACTGGACTGCGCCAGCAATCGCGTTGGCTGTGCAACTGCCTAGCTGGCCCTGGTCGTAGACCGGCGGGCATTGGGGACGCAGGTCAGCCTTGGTCGGAAACGTCGCCAACTTTACGACCGGCGCGGAGTAGAGTTGGTCGCGATGGTCGGGAAGATCGGGGACCCATCCGTAGTGTTTTTTCTGCGGCATCGTTCTCACCTCCAATTGCTTTGTCGAGTGTTGCTATTAAACCCCTTGGTCCTCGGTACTGCTTGTCCGGAAGTGTTCATTCCGAACACCGCTGCGAGCAGATAGCGTCGCTAGGAACACCAGACCGTTTTTTCTGCGGCGCGCGCTCTCAATAGGAAAGGCGTTACGCTGGGGTGTACAACGCGTTCAGTGGAGTTGAACGATTAAAGTGAAAATGAAGGGACGGAAAAACTGGCAGAGAGCTTCGGGTTCAGCTTGCGCGAGTCACGCCAAAGTTGGAATCTTCGCGAGCTTTTTGCCGAGGCGTTGTCGGGCTTCCCAGGCGTCGTAGCGCGCCGGCATGTTGAGCTACAATTCGGAGCCGTTGCCGCAAAGCTTGCCCAAACGCACTGCGAGGTCCGGACTGATGGCCGTCGAGCCGCTCATCATGCGGTGCAGCGTCTGCCTGCTGACGCCGAGCAACGCCACTATCTCGACGACGCTGCCCCGTCCCAGCGCAGGCAGAATGTTCCTCGGCAAAGAAAACGCCGGGGTGAGTGGGTGCCCGCGTAATAGCTTCGCGGTCAACCGGATATTCGCTCCTCATATGGATTGAGTCCAACATATAGCGCTGTGAGCCGTCTTATCTCTGCGGCAGCCAGTTTCCAAGCGGATCGAAGAGGGGGCATTCCTCTAGGCCAACAGCATTCCAAATCATCTTCAGAACACGGCTCAAGAGAACATCGGCGGACACCGGGTAGCTTTCAACAGTTTGCTCGCTAAGAACCAAGTCATCTGGTTCAAATGCGTCCCCAACTGCGAGACGATATCTATCCATAGCCAACGAAAGACCCCTGATCCCGATAAGGCTGAAGAAAAAGAATATGGGAGGTGACAATCCCAGTTCCTGCATGAGGGCGAAAGATCTGATTAGGAATTCCCTAAGTTCCACAATCCAATCGGTAGCATTGACATACGGGTCCCCTGTCTCTCGGGAAGCGTTGGGGACTGGGAGGGTGCCCACCGCCTCGACGATTCCATTGCGATAGAATTGTGTGTACGAGCGGCTGTTTGCTTCAGCTGAAGCCGTTGCTGCGAACACAACGCGGCCTTCAAGGTTTACGCGATGGTCCCAGCCAGTCGGGCGCCCAAGGGGCTGCAGCAACCTCAGACGGTTGTTTGCGATGTTCCGAATGGCGTCGGGAATATCGACTGCGCCGCTCGCGGCAAACGCGGATAACGGCACGAGATGTACTATTTGCCTCGGAGCGTCCTCGACTAAGATAGGCGTAGCGCCGGATTTCACCGCGATGACACGCTCGGCTCGAAAGGCTCTGACGCGTTCGCTAACTGATTCGCCTCGAACCATGGCGTCGCGGAGCTCCCCGACGTCCAATTGATACTTGCCGTTCGAGTGTCGAGCGTAAAAGTGCCCATGGCCGCCAAATGAGACACGGTGCGGCGTGCGCCAGCTCTTCGGGATCCGTACGACCAGAACCGATTTGCTGTCGTCGGTAGCGACGCATTCCATCTCGGGCGGGCTCGGCAGTCGTGGTTGCAGTCCGTCACGAATCAAATTTTGAAGATGAAGCTTTTCTGCGTCCGGGTTTCCAATGGCCACGCCGACGATTTCCGTTGGGACCCCTGACGCTTCTGTCATACCAAAAATCAGTTCGCCTCCCTCCGTATTGGCGAACGAGGATACATCGGCTAGAAACTCTTTCTTGTCTTGGTCAGCGCCTCCCGGTAGATCGCGCTTGTAGTCGATCGTCTTACGCTCGGACACCTTGTTCTCCAACAATCCCATGACGTACTCGCGAGTTGTGGGGTCGAGGCTCGGCATTGTGGTGAACCGTTAGCTACGCCTACTTCGGGGCGTCGGGGATCAGCTTCAGCTTGCCCTGCTTGACGGGACGAGCTGGGCGCGATGCTCCGGCGGCGGCGCCCGTGGCGGCGCCGGCGCCGCGGCGGCCTCGGGTTTTTACGTCGGTCCTGCCGCGCGTTTCCACGGTGGGGCGCTGATGCGCTGAGCCGGGCGGCATCGACGGCTGCACAGGATGGCGCGGTTGATCCATTCCGAATGCGTGGCGCTCGAGCTTTTTTATCTGGTCTCGCAGGTCGGCGGCGCGTTCGTAGTCGAGGTTTTCCGCAGCCTCCATCATTTGCTGACGCAGCGCGGTGATTCGATCGGGCAGCTCGTGGGCCGGGATGAACTCTTCCGCTGCTTTGTCGTCGCCGATTTCAGGCACCACCGCCCATTCGGGCGAGTACATCTCGACCAGCGACGCGTCGATCGCCTTGATGATCGATGTGGGTGTGATGCCGTGCTGCTCGTTGTATGCGACTTGCTTGGCGCGCCGGCGATTGGTCTCGCCAATAGCCTGTTCCATCGATTTTGTGACGACGTCGGCGTACATGATTACGCGGCCGTTGATGTGGCGCGCGGCGCGGCCGGTCGTCTGAATCAGCGAGCGCGCGGAACGCAGGTAGCCTTCCTTGTCAGCGTCGAGAATCGCGACCAGCGAGACCTCCGGCAGGTCGAGGCCTTCACGCAGCAGGTTGATTCCGACCAGCACGTCGAACTCGCCCTTGCGCAGGCTGCGGATGATCTCGACGCGCTCGATCGTCTCGATGTCCGAGTGCAGGTAGCGCACGCGGATGCCGAGGTCGTGGTAGTAGTCGGTCAAATCCTCGGCCATCTTCTTGGTCAGGCAGGTCACCAGCACACGCTCGTTGACGGCGACGCGTTTGTGGATTTCCTCGAGCAGGTCGTCGACTTGCGTGCCGGCTTTGCGCACCTCGATTCGGGGGTCGATCAGTCCGGTCGGGCGGATGAGCTTCTCGACGACGAGGCCGCCTGACTTCGCCTGCTCGTAGTCGCCGGGCGTCGCCGAGACATAGACCGCCTGCACGATGTGCGATTCCCATTCCTCGAAGTTGAGCGGGCGGTTGTCGAGCGCAGACGGCAGCCGGAAGCCGAAATCGACCAGCACCTGCTTGCGCGAGCGGTCGCCGCGATACATCCCGCCGATTTGCGGAACCGTTACGTGGCTCTCGTCGATGAAGAACAGCGAGTTGTTCGGGAAGTAGTCGAGGAGAGTCGGCGGCGCCTGTCCCGGCGAGCGTCCGGTCAGATGACGCGAGTAGTTTTCGATTCCGGGACAGAAGCCCATCTCGGCCAGCAGCTCGAGGTCGTACATCGTGCGCTGCTCGAGGCGCTGGGCTTCGAGCAGCCGATTCTCCGCGCGGAAGTACTCGAGACGCTCCTTGAGCTCGGCGCGGATGTCGCGGACTGCGATTTCCATCCGATCCGAAGTCGTCACGTAATGCGATGCCGGGTAGATCGCGATGCTCTGCAACTTGCGGATCACCTTGCCGCGCAGCGCGTCGATCTCGTACATCGCTTCGACCTGGTCGCCAAAGAATTCCACACGCACCGCGCGCTGCTCCTCGTATGCGGGGAAAATCTCGACCGTGTCGCCGCGCACGCGGAACGTCCCGCGATGAAAGTCGTAGTCGTTGCGCTCGTACATGATGTTGACCAGCTTGCGCAGCAACTTGTCGCGGTCGATGGTCTGCCCCTCTTCGAGAAACACCAGCATCTCGAAGTACACCTCGGGCTCGCCGAGGCCGTAGATGCACGAGACCGACGCGACGATCAGCACGTCGTTGCGCTCGAGCAGCGCCTTGGTGGCGGAGTGGCGCAGCTTGTCGATCTCGTCGTTGATGCTCGCGTCTTTTTCGATGAACGTGTCGGTCGAGGGCACGTACGCCTCGGGCTGATAGTAGTCGTAATACGAGACGAAGTAGCGGACGGCGTTTTCGGGGAACAAGCTCTTGAACTCGTTGTAGAGCTGGGCGGCGAGCGTCTTGTTCGGCGCCATCACGAGCGTCGGCCGGTTCACGCGAGCGATCACGTTGGCCATCGTGAAGGTCTTGCCCGAGCCGGTGACGCCGAGCAGCACCTGGTGCGGTACTTTGTCGTTGAGATTGGCGACGATCGAGTCGATCGCAGCGGGCTGGTCGCCCTCAGGCTTGTAGCCCGAGACCAGCTTGAAACTTCCCTCTTTGCCGCGCGCCAGTGAAAGCATGGTGAATGAGACAGTCTAGCAGGGTTTGCGCGTTTTGAGGAATTCTTGCCTCGGTTCACCGAAATTCGGTGGTCTTGCACCTTTTCGGGCTGCGCGAATTCGTCGATTCCAAAAAGTAGGTATGCAATGCGCGGATTTGCTAGTATGGGCGCGGGCAACCGGTGGGATATCGATTGCTGACTAACACAAATGGGTCACGAACCAGGAGAAATCACCTTATGAAGCATCTCAAGATCATGCCAGCCGTTTTGATCGTGCTGATCGCGATGGCGATGCCGTCGATCGCGGCGGCCCAATACCAGGAAGAACGCTTGGACGCATTTCTCAATCAACGTCCCGCATTGAAGGCGCAGCTCGAGCGGAATCCCAGCCTGATTTACGACAAGAGATTCCGAGAACAGCACCCCGATCTGCAAGCCTTCATGCAGAACCATCCCAACGTCTGGGGAAAGTTGTCGAACTCCGGACGCTGGGGCGCCTACGGTCCCGATCACAGTTGGCACGAGGCTGACTGGTGGCATGAGCACGATCCCGGCTGGATGTACAAGAACCATCCCGAATGGGCGGAGAACCATCCGGACTGGAAAGCCGACGAGAATGCTCATCCCGAATGGTTCAGGCATCCGGTCGAAGCAATGCATCATGAGGAAGCCGTACATCACCACGAGAAAGAGGTGCATCACGCGGAAGCCGAAGAAGCGGCTCATGCTCAAGATCATCACCATCAATAGTTCCACTAGTACATAAGACTAAGACGACCGCGCCGGACGCCATGTTTTACGTGGGTCCGGCGCGTCATTTGAGCCGCTCGGGCGCGGGACCGGAGAAACTTCACCGCCACTTATCCACAGAAAATCCGGGCTGCGCTGAGGAAACGCCTGCCAGCCGGGTAAAAAATCTCGCCGATTCACCCCGCTATGTGTTGCATTCCTGTTACGAATATAACTATATTTCCCCGTCAATTGGGTGGGATCGTTCCTGTTTTGTACGGCTCGGGGGCGAGTGAGGGGTTCACTTCGCGCTTAGACGCACTTGGGTGAGGAGGAGTTCATGAGACTGAAATCACGGCTCTTAAATGCGGTCGCTGGCGTCGCGCTGGCGGCGCTATTCGTGTCGAGCATGAGCGGTTGCGCATATCTGTCGCAGCCACGCTCGTGGGGAACTTGCGCGGTCGTCGGAGGCTTGCTTGGCGCAGGCGCTGGCGCAGCCGCGGGCATTGTCATCGATGACAATGCTCACGGTCACAACAACAGCAGCAATGACTCCCGTGTCTGGGCAGGTCTGGGTGGAGCAGCCGCAGGCGGCCTGATCGGCGCAGTGGCAGGTCACTACATCTGCGATCCGATAATACAGCCGCCGCCACCTCCACCGCCGCCACCTCCACCGCCGCCTCCACCGCCTCCACCGCCGCCGCCGGTCAAGGAGAAGCTGGTGCTACGCGGGGTGCATTTCGACTTTAACAAGTCGAAGATCCGGCCTGGTGACGCCGCCGTTCTGGATGAGGCCGCAACAACTCTGAAGGCCAATCCGAATGTTACGGTCAACGTCAACGGCTACTGCGACGCGATCGGTGGCGAGAATTACAACCTCAAGCTGTCGGATCGGCGTGCGGATGCAGTCGTGGATTACCTAGTGAAGGCGGGTATCCCGTCGAGCCAGTTGATTCCGCACGGCTACGGCAAGACCGACTTCGTTGCGACCAACGACACGGCTGAGGGCCGCGCTCAGAACCGCCGGGTCGAACTGGTGCCGAATGAGTGAGCCGGGCCGAGACTGAGAAGCCTGCAAGCGGCCGCAGTCCCTTTCAGGGCTGCGGCCGCATTTTTTTGCTTGGCTGTTACGAAACCATTACGAGCGCCGGATAACAAATGCAGAATCGGCGCTTCAATAGACGCAGCTTCCAAAAGAAGGCAGAATTATCCACGTTTGATTTCGGAATAGCTTGAACTCATGGAGGGGTACTGGTGATTAGTTGGAAAAATTGGATTGGCGCGGGAGCGATTGCCGTGCTGCTGACGGCTTCGTCATGCGCGTCGTGGACGCCTGAGCAGAAGGAGTACACTGCGGGCGGAGCGGCAGCCGGCGCGCTCGTCGGCGGCGGGCTGGGTTGTGGGATCGCTGCGGGAGCCAGTGGTTCCAAAGAGAGCTATGAGATTGGATGCCCCACCGGCGTCGTGATGGGTGCTCTGATCGGCGCTGTTAACGGCTACCTGCTCGCCCCGAATCCGAAGTCGCCTCCACCGCCGCCGCCACCGCCGCCGCCTCCACCGCCACCGCCACCGCCTCCGCCGGTCAAGCAGAAGCTGGTACTGCGCGGAGTGCATTTCGATTTCAACAAGTCGAGGATCCGGCCCGGTGATGCCGCCGTTCTGGATGAAGCCGCATCGACTCTCAAGGCCAATCCGAACGTGACGGTCAACGTCAACGGCTACTGCGACGCGATCGGCGGCGAGGAGTACAACCTCAAGTTGTCAGATCGGCGTGCGGACGCCGTCGTGGATTACCTGGTGAAAGCCGGAATCCCGTCGAGCCAGTTGATTCCGCACGGCTACGGCAAGACCGACTTCGTCGCGACTAACGACACGACTGAGGGTCGCGCTCAGAACCGGCGCGTCGAACTGGTGCCCAACGACTAAGCCAGGTTAGGATTGAAACGCCATTACCGGCCGCAGTCCCTTTGGGGGCTGCGGCCGCATTTTTTTGTAAACGAACTATTACGGGTTTCGCGGTATACGGCAGATTCACCTCCTCAATGGACCTACCTTCCCAAAAATGGCAGAATTCGCGGAAGTTCGATTCCGGAATAGCTTGAATCCCAGGGAGGGATACCAGTGTACAAGTGGAAAAATTGGGTTTGAGCATTTGCGACCGTCGCTCTTCTGATGGTTTCGTCGTGCGCGTCATGGACGCCTGAGCAGGAGGAGTACACCGCCATCGGAGCCGACGGCGGTGCGCTGGTCGGCGGAGGCGTGGGATGCGCGATCGGTCTCCAAAGCGATGAAGATGACCCGAAGACGGTCGGTCTTGGGATGCGGATTGGGTGTGCTGACCGGTGCCCTCGTCGGCGGCGTGGCTGGTTACCTGCTAGCCCCGAAGCCGGTACCGCCGCCTCCGCCACCTCCTCCACCGCCGCCTCCTCCACCCCCACCGCCTCCACCGCCGCCGGTCAAGCAGAAGCTGGTGCTGCGCGGAGTGCACTTCGATTTCAACAAGTCGAAGATCCGGCCGGGTGATGCCGCCGTTCTGGATGAAGCCGTATCAACTCTCAAGGCCAATCCGAACGTTACGGTCAACGTCAACGGCTACTGCGACGCGATCGGTGGCGAAGAGTACAACCTCAAGCTGTCCGATCGGTGTTCGGACGCTGTTGTCGATTACCTGGTGAAAGCCGGGATTTCGTCGAGCCAGTTGATTCCGCACGGGTACGGCAAGACCGATTTCGTCGCGACCAACGACACGGCTGAGGGCCGCGCTCAGAATCGCCGCGTCGAATTGGTGCCGAACGACTAGGTCGGACCCAGACTGAACACCTGCAGCCGGCCGCAGTCCTTTTGGGGGCTGCGGCCGGTTCTTTTTAAGAATTATTACGAGTCTTGTGCTATTGGACGGATCTGCTTCCTCAATAGACCTTTCTTCTCGAAAGTGCCAGAATGCGGATGTTTGAATTCCGGAATAGCTTGAACCTAGGGAGGGGCGCTCATGCTTAGATCGAAGAATTGGATTGCCGCAGCGGCTTGCGTCGTTCTTTTGACCGTCTCGGGCTGCGCGAATCTCTCGGCTCCGCGGAGCTGGGGTACATGCGCGATTGTAGGTGGACTCCTCGGCGCGGGCGCCGGAGCGGGAATCGGAATCGCAATCAACGAAAACACCGGTGACCACGAAAATAATGTCGCCTGGGCTACCGGCCTCGGCGGCGCGGGCGCAGTTCTCGGCACACTAGCCGGTCACTACATCTGCGATCCTATAATCCAACCGCCACCTCCTCCACCGCCGCCGCCACCGCCGCCGCCTCCACCGCCACCGCCTCCGCCGCCGCCGGTCAAGCAGAAGCTGGTACTGCGCGGAGTGCATTTCGATTTCAACAAGTCGAGGATCCGGCCCGGTGATGCCGCCGTTCTGGATGAAGCCGCATCGACTCTCAAGGCCAATCCAAACGTGACGGTCAACGTCAATGGATACTGCGATGCGATCGGTGGTGAGGAATACAACCTGAAGCTGTCGGATCGGCGTTCAGATGCCGTCGTCGATTACCTGGTGAAAGCCGGGATCCCGTCGAGCCAGTTGATTCCGCACGGCTACGGCAAGACCGACTTCGTTGCGACCAACGACACGGCTGAGGGCCGCGCTCAGAACCGTCGCGTCGAGCTGGTGCCTAACGATTAAGCCGGGCGAAGATTGAAACGTCCGCAACCGGCCGCAGTCCCGTCGAGGGGCTGCGGCCTTCTTTTGTGCAGAACCGCTGTTCGTGGGAGGCTGACGATGGCGCGGATTTTTGCTATAGAAACCATCGCTATGATGTCTATACGAACTGTAGCAATCGGAGTCGTCGCGGCGTTCGCATTCGCGGCGCTGTTGGTGGCGTCGCCGGCTCGGGCACAATCGCAAGCGGCGGCGGCGGAGGCATCGCCGGCACCGCCCGCCCTGGCCGCGGAAGGCGCGGCCATTCCGGGCGCGTCCGCTTCACCGGCGGCGAAGAAGACGCTGCAGCAACAGGTCAACACGCTGATTGCGAGGATCACGCCCGAGCGACTAAAGCGCGATATAGAGTTCAAGAAGGCGTCCGCGCTGTTCCCCGGATTCTGCAAGCATTGGGAAGAAGATCTGCGCGAGCGCGAGATTGACAATCTCCAGAAGCTCAGATTTTTCCAGAAAGACGGGTACGAGACCGCGACCTATACCGGCTACGGCAAGGTCGGCCAATGCGAGTCGCATCAATCCAAGGACGGCTACTCGATCGGAAAAATCAGCTACGAGGAATTCATCTACTACATCGTCGGCAAGTCCGAGGACGACGCCCGGCACGCAGCGCCGAAGACTGTCAGCGATACACACACTACCGAGATTTTCCGCTGGGACAACGGCAAGTGGTTCTACTAGCCAGCTAGGAAACTGTTACTGAAAAACTAGTTCAATTCCTTGCTGCTGTAGTTCAGGATTCGGCGCCCGATAATTATCATGTTGATCTGCTGCGTGC
This sequence comes from Binatus sp. (SeqCode), assembly GCF_035272065.1. GTDB lineage: Bacteria > Desulfobacterota > Binatia > Binatales > Binataceae > Binatus. The sequence goes on along the minus strand of NZ_DATEQZ010000053.1, from coordinate 54,121 downwards.
CCTCGAAGATATCGTTGATCTTCGCGTCGCGCATCCACTTCTCGACCAGGATTTTGCGCGAGTAGCCCAGCGGCCCCAGCAATTCGACCGCCTTCTGCGTGATCAGCGTGACCGCCAGGCCCGCCTTCGCCTTGGCCATCGACGCTTCGAGACTGTTGCGCTTGCCGGTGTCGAGCATCCACGCGGCTCGCCAGGTGAGCAGTCGCGCAGCCTGCAGTTGCACTTCCATCTCCATGAAATCGCGCTCGACGGCGGTCAGGCGCCGCGGCGAGACACCGTAGCGCACCGGTACGTTCTGCTGCTTCAGGAACTCGCGCACGAAGTCGAGCGCCGCGCGCCCCACTCCGATCGCCATGGCGGCGACTATTGGCCGGGTCGCGTCGAAGGTCGCCATCACGTCCTTGAAACCGCCTTCCTTGCGAACCTCGGCGCTGCCAAGCAGATGGTCGAGGGGAATCCGGCAGTTGTCGAAAACGATCGCGGCGGTGTCGGAGGCGCGGATACCGAGCTTGTTCTCGACGCGCACGACCTGCATGCCGGACGTGTTGTGCTCGACGACGAACGGCTTGATTCCGGGGCGTCCCGCGCTCTTGTCGACCGTGGCCCACACGACGACGAAGCCTTCGGACTTCTCGGCCGCCATCTCGCCGGCGGTGCAGAAAATTTTGGTGCCGTTGATCACCCAATGGTCGCCGTCGCGCGTCGCGGTGGTCGTGACCGCCGACGAATCGGAACCGAAGCCGGGCTCGGTGATCGCCATCGCGCCCCACTTCGGCTTGCCTTCCTTGAAGCGCTTGAGGAACCGCTCCTTCTGCTCGGGCGTTCCCGCCGCCATCACGGCCGCGCCGCCGAGTCCCGAGTTGGGCGTCGAGAGATACAGGCCGGCGTCGCCCCAGCAGAGTTCTTCGGTGCTGAGCACGGACAGAAGATTGGCGCGTCGAGGCGCTGCGGCGCCCGCGTCGGGCTTCTTGCTCTTGTCGTTGCCGACCTGGATATCGGACGCGGCGGACGCCGACCACATCGACTCGTAAAACTGGGTCGGCTTGGTGTGCTCGTGCTCGTCGCAGTCGCGCGAAATCGGGCGCATCATGTGCTCCGAAACCGCGTGGTACATCTGCAGGCGGCTCAGGACCTGTGGTTCAAGTTCAAAATCGATCATGATTCTCTCTCCGTCGCGGACAGCTCACACCGTCGCGATTCCTTCGATTGCGGCAAAGCCGCGCGCGTTGCGCAGCCACATCTCGACCGGATGCTCGCGGATGTAACCGTGGCCGCCGAGCACCTGCACGCCGTTGTCCGTGACCTTGAGCGCGCTCTGCGCGACATAATTCTTCGCCAGGTAACTCGCCTTCAGCGCATCGCGGCCCTTGTCGAGCTCGTAAGCCGCTTCCCACAGCAGCAGGCGCGCCGCGTCGATTTCAATCGCCATATCGGCGAGGATGAACGCGATCGCCTGCTTGGTCGCGATCGGCACGCCGAACGCCTTGCGCTCCTTGGCATAGTCGCGCGCGTACTCGAACGCGGCGTTCATGACGCCGACGCCCATGGCGGCAAGCGCGACCCGCGACTCGCTCATCAGGCGCGAGAAGTCGATCCCCCTGTCACCGCCCAAGCGCGCGTCGGCACCGACGCGGCAGTCTTTCAGCGTCAATTCGTACGTCGCGAGCGGCTTAAGCCCCATGTTCTTCTCGCGCTCGGAAATCGTCACGCCCGCGGCGCCGCGCGGAACGATGAAACCGTCCACGCCCGCAAACCCTTTGCTCGCATCGGTCGCCGCATAAATCAGAATGGAATCGGACTCGGCTGCCAGCGGCACATAACACTTGCCGCCGTTCAGGATGTATCCCGCGCCGTCGCGCTTGGCCGAGACTTGCTGCGCGGAAAGATCGAAATCGAAGCGTGGCTCCATGACGGCCGCGGTCGCGGCGGCAAAGTCGGCGCCAGCGAATCGCTTCAGATATTTCGCGCGCTGCTCGTCGGTGCCCATCTCGAGGATCGGAAAGGCGAACAGCCGCGGCGCGAGCACGTGGAGCCCGATCGAGACATCGCCAAAGCCCAGCTCTTCCGCGACGATCGCGCCGGTCACGGCCGAGCGCGCATCGCCACCGCCGCCGAATTTCTCAGGGATGGCGCCGCTGACAAATCCGAATTGCCACGCCTTGGCGATCAGCGCGGCGGGGATTGCCCCGCTTTCGTCGGCGGGCCGCGCCGCGGGACGAATCTCCTCGCGCGCGAACGCTCCGACGCTGTCGCGGATCATCTGCTGTTCTTCGCTGAGTTCAAAGTCGATCATGGAATGGAAGGCATCCTCGATTAAAGTAACGCTCTAAGTTCTAATTTGCACCGAACCGCCTGTGCGGGCCGACTGATACGCCGCCTCCACGATCCGCTGAGCTGCCACTCCCGCCGCAAATTCGGGATCCGGCTCGCACGCGCCCTTGAGCGCGGCGATGAAGGTTGCATCCTCGGCGGCGTACGGAATCATGAGCCGATCCTTAATAGGCGCGAGGTACGGCCGCTCGCGCAGGATTTGTTTTGTGAATCTCGCCATCACTTGGTCGGCAGCTATCGTCTCCTCTTGAGCGCCGGAGCCGCGCTGAAAAACGATCGGCCCGAGCGTATCGGCGTCGGACGCGGCAAACAAGTTCTCGGCGAAGACTTCAAGCCTCCGGTTACTCGCGCGCGCGATCATGCGATGCCAAATCGATGTGAGCTGGCCGTGCCATCCGCCGGCAAATTCCATCGCAGTCGCGCCGAAGTCCTCGACTCCTTCGGCGCCGTTCACATTGCGCGTGCGGCAGTACAGGCTCGTGACGGGACCGAACATCCACGTCAGCAAATCGAAGTCGTGAACGCTGTGCTCAATCAGCGTACCGCCGGCGGTGAGAGACGGATCGTTGCGCCATGCGCTCGCATGCGCGCCGCGGGTCGGAAAACCCTGGTCGTCGCGCATCGTGACGCTGAGCAATTTGCCGACGCCCTGTTCTTCGAACATCGCTTTAATCACGTTGTACACGGGCGAAAATCGCAGCACGAGGCCGACCTGGCTCGTCACGCCTGAAGCTTTGATCGCGGCCGCCATCTCGGAGGCTTCCGCCGCGGTCATCGCGAGCGGTTTCTCGCAGAAAATATGTTTGCCCGCGCGCGCGGCGGCAACACAGATTTGGCGATGCATCGCGGTCGGCGTGCAGATCCACACCGCGTCGATCGACGGGTCGGCGATTATCTCTTCGGCCGACTCGAACGCCCGTGCGCCCTGCCATCTGGCCGCGAGCTGTTCCGCCGCTCGATGCGAAACGTCGGCAACCGACACGACGCGCACGCTCTGCTCGGTGCGGTCGGCGACGTAGCGGAGCATCATCGAGTGCAACTGGCCGATGAGGCCGGCACCGACAAGTCCGACTCGAATCTGTCCGCTGACGGGAGTTGGCATCAGGAGTTCCCGGATTTTTCCTCGCGGCGAAGCTTCTCGAGCTCGCGCTCGCGCTTGTACTTGGTCGGATCTTCGATCGTTTTAGACGGCGGCGCCATCGGCTTGCGGATTTTCGCGATCAATTCGCCCGCACGATGCTTCTTTGGTTTGCGTTGCGGCATCTTGCGGAACTGGTTCAGCCTGCCGAGGCGGCAAACTTGCACGATTCTGATTGATTCAGTTCGGTTGGAAAGAACCCTTTCATACCATATGTTGTGCTTTGGGAAGATTATCGTCTATCGGTAGTTTCGTTCCGTCGAAAAACTGGTTTTTGCTCGCTCATGGCGTCGCGGGAACCTCACCCCTAACCCCTTCCCGAGCGGGAAGGGGAACGAGACTTGGAGGAGCGTCGTGGCGGTGGTCCATGATCTATGGGTAGCACAGAAAATCCGGTCCGGGCAGGCTCAATAGTTCATCCCCGTTTCGGTGAAAGCGAACCAGTGCCCATATTGCTACGCGGCGAAGCCGACGAAGCTCATCTGAAGTCCGGTGGTCGTGCCGGCTGCGGCGCGCCGCGAGAAAAAGCGGTCGGATGCGCATCGAGTGCAGGGGCCGACGCTCGTGATGTTCGCAGGCGCGAGTCCAGCACGTTCGAGCTGATCGCGCACGACGGCGCGCAAGTCGATGAACGCCTTGCCGGGACGCCCTATCCTTGTATGGTTTTCCGCTCCCGCTATCTCACGGCCGAAGCGATCACCAAGCTCGGCGTCAACTTCGAAACAACATTGGCCGATCGACGGACCCATCGCAGCGCGAATGTCGGACCCTCGGGCGCCGAGCTTGAGCATCGCGCGGACGCCGGCGTCGGCGATATCCGCGATAACGCCGCGCCATCCGGCATGGAGCGCGCCGGCTACTTTGCATCTCGAATCAACCATCAATAGCGGCACACAGTCGGCCGTGAATATTCCCAGCATGACGCCAGGCTCGGCAGTGACGAGACCGTCACCCGCGGGCCGCAGCGCGGCGGTGTCGCGAGTCGCGGCGTGAACGACGTTGCCATGCACCTGGTTCAGCCTCGCGACCAGGTTCAGGCCGGGCGCCTCGCGACGGATGCGCTCCCAGTTCGCATCGACGGCGCTTTCGTCGTCACCGACCCAATAGGAAAGATTCATCGAGGCGAACGCGCCTGTGCTGACGCCGCCCGCGCGGCCGATGAAGCCGTGGCAGATCGCCGCTTCGGGCCATACGCGCAGGATTTCGAGGCTCGATTCGGTCGATGATTCAGTTCGGATATCCACATCAGAGCGTTCGGCGGCGAGGCGCCGGGTTGTTCGCTCGTCGCAGGATAACCTATAATTCTGATCTTTGGAATTGGAGGTTTTAGCGCCTATGAATGGCTACGAATATCTGGTGGCGCGAAATCGCCTGATGCAGCGGCTCGAAGAGGAACTGGCGCGGCTGGCACCGCTGCCGGTTGCCGAACGCGAGGCCGAGACGCGGCGAATCCTGGCGAAGTTCGACGTCCAGCTTGCCGAGCTGTACGCAAAAGTGGCCGACGAATATCCGGGCGAGCGCAAGAAAAAGGCGCACCCGATCGCAGACCCTCGGTAGGCCCCCCAAGGGCTGGAGCAAGCTTGGATCGCTCAATCAGTATCCGGGGCGCGCGCACTCATAACCTGGCTGATATTTCGCTCGAAATTCCCCGCGAAAAGCTCACCGTCGTGACCGGAGTGTCAGGCTCCGGCAAGTCGAGTCTCGTTTTCGACACAGTTTACGCCGAGGGTCAGCGGCGCTACGTGCAGAGCCTTTCGACCTACGCGCGGCTGTTTTTGGAGCGGATGGAGCGGCCTGACGTCGACTCAATTTCCGAGATTCCGCCGGCGCTCGCGCTGCGCCAGAAAAACACGATCAAGAATGCGCGGTCGACGGTCGGCACCGTCACTGAAATCAGCGACTACCTGCGCCTGCTGTTCGCGACGGTCGGGCGCACCGTCTGTCCGAAATGCGGCGGCGAGGTGAGCCGCGACAGCGTCGAGAGCGCCGGTGCGCAAATCCTCGACGCGCCCGGGCTCTACGTCATCCTGGCGCCGTTCGAGGCGGGTTCGCGATCGCTTCCGGACGCGGCGGGCTACCTGATTCAGAACGGGTACCATCGCCTGTACGCCAACGACGCGATCACCGAGACCGCGGAGTTTGCCGCGCGCGCAATCGCGACCGAAGCGCAGAACGGGGCCGGGCCGAAGACGGACCGTACGATGATGGTGGTCGTCGATCGTATTTCGGTAACCGGCGAAGGCGAAATCGAACGCGTGCGCGAGGCGCTGGAGAAAGCGTTCTACCTGGGTGCCGGACGCGCGCGGGCGGTACGCGTCGAGCGCGACAATGGCAATACGCATAGCGTCGGCGCGATCGATTTCGACCGGCGCTTCAACTGCTCGCGTTGCGCGACCGCGTTTGCCGAGCCGACCACCGCGCTGTTTTCGTCGAACAGCCCGATCGGCGCGTGTCCCGAATGCGAAGGCTTCGGCCGCACGGTCGAACTCGACCTCGATAAAGTACTTCCGAATCCGAACCTGTCGATGCGCAATGGACTCGTCGCGCCGTGGCGCACGCCGGCGTATCGCGAGATGAACGAGTGGATGCTGAAGCTGGCGCGGCGCAGAAAAATCCGGACCTCCGCGCCGTTTCGCGAGATGACCGGCGAAGAGCGCGCCTGGCTGCTCGACGGCGACGAGGGGCCGCGCGCGAAGTGGGACGAAGACAAGTGGCCGGGCGTGCACGGCTTCTTCAAGTGGCTCGAAGGGCGGCGCTACAAGACTCACGTGCGGATTCTGCTCGCGAAGTATCGGCGCTTCGTCACCTGCCCCGCGTGCGGCGGCGCCAAGCTGAAGGCCGAGGCGCTCAACGTGCTGGTGGACGGCCAGTCAATCGCCGACGTCGGGCGGCTCTCGATTCGCGACCTCGTCGCGTGGCTCGACAAGATTCAATCGATCCCCGAAGTCGGCACGCGCGCGGCGGTCGTGATGCGCGAGCTGCGCAATCGCGTCGGCTACCTGCTCGAAGTCGGCCTCGGCTACCTGACGGTCGAGCGGCAGGCGCGCACACTGTCGGGCGGCGAGGCGCAGCGGATACATCTGGCGAGCGCACTCGGCAGCGTGCTGGTCGGGACGTTGTATGCGCTCGACGAGCCGACGGTGGGACTGCACGCGGCGGACGCGCGGCGGCTGCTCGCGGTGCTGTACAGCCTGCGCGACTTCGGCAACACGGTGGTGGTCGTCGAGCACGATCCCGCGATGATCGCGGGCGCCGATCACGTCGTGGAGCTTGGCCCCGGCGGCGGCAGCGAGGGCGGCGAGCTCACGTACTCGGGACCGCCGGCGAAGGCGACGCTCGACAGCATGGCGTCGTCGCCGGGGCGGGTGCTGCTGATGCGTGCACTGGCGAAGCGGCGCAAATTCAACAAGCGCGATGCGGCAATTCGAATCGTCGGCGCGCGCGAGCACAATCTCGCGGGCCTCGACGTAGCGATCCCGGCCGGGCGGATGGTTTGCGTGACGGGAGTTTCAGGATCGGGAAAATCGACGCTGGTCGAAGATGTGCTCTACAAGAACTATCTGCGCCGCTCGGGCGATACGTCTGCGGAGCCGGGTGAGTGCGACCATATCGACGGCCTCGAGTTGATCGGCGAGATGGTGCACATGGGGCAGGAGTTGCCGACGCGATCGATGCGCTCGAATCCCGCGACCTATCTGAAAATCTACGACGAAATCCGCAAGCTGTTCGCCGCGAGCCCCGAGGCGCGGCGGCTGGGCGTGCAGGCGCGGCATTTTTCGTTCAACGTCACGGGCGGGCGATGCGAGAAGTGCAGCGGCACAGGCACCGTCACAATCGAGATGCATTTCATGGCGGACCTCGAGGTGAAATGCGACGCGTGCGACGGCCGCCGCTTCCAGAGCCATATTCTCGCGATCAAGCTGCGCAATTACAGCATCAACCAGGTGCTCGATCTCACCGTAGAAGACGCGCGCGCGTTTTTCATTCATCACCCAGCGATCATCAAGCGGCTCGACGCGCTCATCGCAGTCGGCCTCGGTTACATCCGGCTGGGGCAGACTACCTCGACGCTTTCGGGCGGCGAGGCGCAGCGGCTCAAGCTCGCGCGCTTTCTGCTGGCCGATCTCGAACCGGCGCCGGCGGGCGAAGACGGGAAGCATCTGCCGCGGATGTTCATCCTGGACGAGCCGACGACCGGGCTCAGCTCGACCGACATCAAGCGCCTGATCAAAGTGCTCAACCGGCTGGTGACCGAAGGCAACACGCTGGTCGTGATCGAGCACAACCTCGAGTTCATCGCGAACGCAGACTATGTGATCGATCTCGGACCCGGCGGCGGCGACGAGGGCGGACGCGTCGTGGCAACGGGTTCTCCGCTCGATGTCGCGGCGTGCGACATGTCGGAGACCGGACGCGAGTTGCGGCACTTGTTCGGACTGCCCGAGCGAGGCGGGCGCCAAGTCCGCTCGGCTTTGCGCACAGCCACGGGAGTATAGTGTTGAGGCGGCAAGGAGGAAGAATGCGGAGATTCAATCGACTGGCGCGCGGCGCGACGCAACTCGGCTTCGTGGATATTCTCACGGCTGCAATCCTGCTCGGGATTCTGCTGTACGCCGCGACCCTGCAATTTTCCGTGTACAACCGCCCGCCCGCCGCGCCGACTCCGACCGGCACCGCATCGAGCCAGTAATTACTTGTCCGACGCAGCAAAAGAACGCCTCGATCATTACCTCGTGCGGACGGGGTTTGCGCCGTCGCGGCGGGTTGCGCAGGAGCTGGTCGAACGCGGGATGGTGCGGATCAACGGGCGGCGCTCGAGGAAGAGTGAAATCGTCGGCTCTGAGGATAGAGTCGAAGTTGCCGCGACAAATCGCCGCGCGGTAATCGAGCCGAATGCCGATCTCCCGCTCGAAGTCATCCATGAAGACGCGGCGGTGATCGTCGTGAACAAACCCGGTGGCATGCCATGTCATCCGCTGAATGCCGGAGAGCGCGACACCGTGATGAATGCGGTGGTCGCGCGTTTCCCGGAGATTGCGACCGTTGGCGAGAAGCCGCTCGAAGGCGGATTGGTGCATCGGCTGGACAACGGCACCTCGGGCGCGCTGCTGATCGCGCGCAATCGGGGCGCGTTTGAAAAACTGCGCGACGCGATTCGCGCGGGGCGAATCGCGCGGCGGTATGAGGCGCTCGTCGCCGGCTCAATCGAGCGCAAGACTGAGATCGATGCGCCGATCGCGCATCATGCGAAGAACGCGCGCAAGATGGTCGTTGGCGACCGGTCGAGTGCGAATCCGAAACGCGCCGGCCGCGCCGCGAGCACGGTGGTCGAGCCGATCCGGCAGGTCGGCGAGTTCACGCTGCTGTCAGTCGCGCCGAAGACCGGCAGCCGTCATCAGATTCGCGTACATCTGGCGAGCCTCGGGCATCCTATTATTGGCGACACACTTTACGGCGGCCCTGCCAACGAGGCGCTCGCACACGGGCCCGTCTGGCTGCACCTGTGCGACGTGGCGTTCGACTCGCCGGCGGTCGGTCACGTCAAGGCAACTGCTCCTCTCCCGCCGGATTTGAAGAAACTTCTCGGCTAGCCCGCTTCAGTTGCAAGCGCATCGCGTGCATTCGGTGGTCAGCGGGGTTACCTGCGAGCGTTGCAGGAGGAAAGATTGTCCCACCGAGGTTGCCACCTGCGCGCGCTGCGTGAACGCGGTGCCGTTGTAGATCTGCGGTCTCTGCTGGTTCAGCGTGGAACCCTCGGGCGGTGTGTACGCCGACGGCGCGTTCGCGTTCAGGAGGTAGTTGGCGCACTGTCCGCGCGCCGACTGGTTCGCGAGAATATAGCTCGAGGACGAGACGATGCCCGCCCACTCGGTCCAGGTTCCCGGCGCCGAACAGGTGCATCGGAATGCGCGCGGTGTCGGCGCCGCGCTCGCGGCCGCGAGCGGCACGGTCCCCGGCGCCGGCGCGAGTGACGGCAGCGCTCCGATCGTTGAGAAGGCTTGCGGCTGACCGGGAGCCACCGGTGCAGTCAGTGGCACCGGCCCGGGCGCCGCGGTAACTTGCGCGAATGGCTGGCGCGAGAGCTTTGACTCGCTGAGCGCAAGCATGAGGATCGGGGACACGATGAGTACTGCAATTACCAGCCTGACAGCGCGCATAGCATCTCCAACAGTGACTTGCGAAAAAGTCGGGCCGAATTCGATACCGCAAGACAAGGCAGACGGCCTTGGCTATAATCGCGGGCTAATTGGCGCCGCGCAAGCTCTTTGCTTCGGTTCGGCACCGGCAAATCGTTCCCAACCGCTGAGTCGAATCGTGCAACCGGCGTGTGCGGTAGTGGCGGGCCATCGCCTTTGATGGCGACAGATACCAAGGAGGTTCCTTCGAATGTCGAGAAGTAAATCCGTCTCGTTGGCAATGCTGGCTACTTTCCTGCTGTTGATCGGAACCTCAGCCGGGTTCGCCCAGGACCAGCTCAAGGTCACCGGCTCGCTGCCCACTACGCCGCTGCCACCCCCGGATCTCACCGGACCGATCCAGATGCAGTCATTGCCGGTCGGGCCGCAGACGCCGCCGCACGCTAGCGTGCCGCCGAGCGCCTCGAACCAGTTCGAGCATCATGATGATTTGTTGAATCTGCCGCGCATCTTCGCGCATCAGTGGTCGTTGGGCAAAGAAATCTCGCCCGAAGACGTGATCAGCGAGCGTTACCTGCGCTCAGAAGATCCCAACGCGCGCGGCCTGACCCTCAAGGAAGCCATCTACATCGCGATGCAGAATAATCCGTCGCTGAAGGCCGCCCAGCTGGACCCGGTCGCTTCGATGGAAACCGTCAGGGAGGCCAATGGGACCTTCGATCCGAATCTTAGCGCGCAGGGCGATATCGAAAAGACCGTCGTGCCCGTCACCTCGGCTCTGCAGACCGGCGGCGCGGACGCGTTCGTGCAGAAATTTTACGATTGGAACTTCGGCCTCAACAAAGTTTCCTCGGTCACCAATGGCACCTGGGGAGTGACCTTCAACAACGATCGCTCGCTCTCAAATTCGCTCTTCTCGGGCGTCAATCCTTCTTACTTGCCCACGCTCGCACTCTCGCTCTCACAGCCGTTGCTGCAGAATTTCGGCTGGCAGTTCGCAACCATCAACGTCCGGATAGCAGAGTCGGGTCAGAAGCAGGCGCAATGGACTTACGGGCAGGCGCTGCAGGATTTCGTGCAGAAAATCGGCGGCGATTACTGGAACGTAGTTCTCTCTGAGGAAAATCTCGAAGTTGCGCGCGCCGCGCTGCGCTTCAATCTCGACCTGGTCCGGCAGAACGCCATCAGCGTCAAGGTCGGCACCCTGGCGCCTATTGATCTGCAGGAAGCGCAATCAGCGGCCGCCACTGCGGAGGCCAACGTCTATACCGCCGAAGCCAACCTGAAAAATTCGCGCACGCAACTGCGCCAGGACGTCATGCTGAATCCGTACGGCACCTTCCTGCCCGAGGAAATCCAGCCGCTCACGCGGCCCAATCCGCAGGAGCAGCTGGTCGTCGATGAAGAGCGCGCGCTCGAGCTGGCCGTGCAGTATGTGCCGTCGCTGGGCAGTATGCGCGAAGCGATTCGCGACGCGTTGCTGCAGGTGAAGTTCTCGGAGAACCAGGTCCTGCCGCAGCTCAACCTCGGCGCGCAATTCGGCCTGACTTCCACCTCCGGAACAACGCCTTGTCAGAAACCCTTCGGCACGCCGGTGATAGGGAGCGGGAATTGCACTCCTGCCGGTTTCCCTTCAGACTCGGGCAACAAACTCCCCTTCGGCGGAATCTACGGTGACGCGCTCGATCGCCTGTGGGGTTTCACTTACTACAACTACGCCGCAGTGCTGACGTTCCAGATGCCGCTGGATAACGCCGTGGCGCGCGCGGCGCTGGCGCAGGCTCGCGTGCAATACGAGCAGCAGCGCGTGCTATATCGCGCGGCGCTGTCGCAGGCGGTTGTTAACGTGGAGAGCTCGCTCGCCAATCTGTATGCGGACCAGAAACGCGCGTCCGCGACCGCGTCGGCCACCTACTACGCTCGCCAGTCGCTCCACGATGAGCAGGTGAGATTCCGCGTCGGCCTGGCGACTACGCATGACCTGCTACAATTCCAGGAAGAGGAAGTGAGCGCCGAGGGCAACCAGGTGCAGGCCGAGGTCGATCTCGAAAATGCCAAGCTCGCGCTCGCCCACTCCGACGGCACGCTGTTGCAGCAGTTCAATATCAATTGGGAAGTGCAGAATCCGCACGAAGTCCCGTGGTACGCGGCGTTCTGAGGCGGTAATCAACCAAATGAAAATGCGGCGCCGGATCGCGTCGCGATCCGGCGCCGCATTATTTTACGCGCGCTGAAGAGAACCTCACCTATGGCCGCCGCCACCGTGGCCGCCACCGGCGCCGTGAGAAACAGCGCCGCCGGCGTGGACGCCACCGCCGCCCTCATGCCCAACGCCGGCTCCACCACCGTGATAGAACTCCGTATGATGGCCGCCGTAGCCGTAGTGTCCTCCTTCCCACGGATGGTGAACGACGAAGACGGGATTATAGCCCCAGCCATTTCCCCAGCCCCCACCCCAACCATATGAGTATGGTGCATAGCCATACGCAGGGTAGCCGCCGCCGTAGCCATAGCCCTCATAGCAACCGCTCGCACCGCAGGCGATCGCTGCGAGCAATATGACGGCTCCGATCGTACGACCCGGGCTGAAATATCTTGCCTCTGAGCGCATGTCAGGGAACTCCCCACGCCGGCTTGCCGTCGTCCTTATAGAACGCCAAACCGGGTGTCTTGGCCGCTGGAACGTCCAGGCTGGTTCGCAGATGGCCGTTTGGACCGTAGAGACCGAATCCGGGTTCACCGGCATCCCCGAGCGCCATAGTCGCGCGTACCTTGCCGTCCTGATCGTAGAGGTCCAGACCGGGGGTACCGTTCGCGGCGAGGTCAAGAGTCAGGCGGGTGCGGCCGCTGGTGTCGGAGAGGTTGAGGCCCACCGCGCCGTCGGAGGTCACCCCTATCGCGCCACGCAACTTGCCGGTGCGGTCGCGCAGCAGAAACTGTTGCGCTTCCAGAGTATCGGGCACGGCGGAACTCGTCTGCGCCATCGTGATCAGCGCACCGCACAGCAGCATCATCGCGCCGGTCATCATCCGCAGATGCTTGTTGCTGCGCTGGAGTTTGGCCTGTTGTAATTCCAGCCGTGACAGCCGCTTGATCAGCTCACCCGTCGATTCATCCATAATTGATCCTCTATCTCACGTGACTCAAAATTCATCAAAGCGGATATTCGAGGCTAGATTTGCGAGTCTCAGTGATGCCCCAGGATCGTTACTTGACGGCTCGCAAAGCGCCATCCGGCCGGCGTCTTGCGCAGTTTGTCGGTGTAGTAGCCCACCGTCGATTGCTGCACCTTACCCTCCTTGCAGTGGTAGTAGAGCAGGTGGGCTGTGCCGGCGCCGATTGCGCCGTCAAGCTCGAACGCAGGGTTGGCGACGACGTGGAGCACCTGCGCGCCGCCGAGAGATTCTTTGTACAGCGCCGCAAATCGCTTGAGGCCGTCGCGTCCGCTGTGCTTGCCGAAGCGCGGGCTCTCGAAGGTGCCGTCCTCCGTGAAGCAATCGATCCATTCGTCGTAGCGGCCGAAGTCGATCGTCCAGCAATAGCGGGCGTTCAGCCCGCGAATGTCCTCGCGATCCTCGAGCGTCCCTGTTATCGCCATCGCATCATCTCCCCATGATTCAAATCACGTTGGCGTCGCGCAGCCGCGCGACATCGTCCCACGAGTAGCCCAGCATCTCGGTCAGCAGCAGCTCTGTATGCTCGCCGAGTTCCGGCGCATGGCCGCGCGGCTCGCCCGGCGTCGCGCTCAACTTAACCGGCATCCCGAGCAGCGTGAGGTTACCGAGCGCCGGGTGATCGTAATCGACGACGTAATCGTTGGCCCGGACCTGCGGATCCTCGGGCAGGTCGGACACCGAATTAACGATCGTGTAGATGAAATCACCGCGGCCCTTGAGGACTCGCATCCACTCATCGCGCGGGCGCGTCGCGAACACCTCGTCGAATATCGCGACCACCGCCGCCGAATTCTTGCCTCGAATTTTAACCTCGGCGAAGCGGGGGTCCTCAATCAGTTCCGGCTTTCCGATTACTTCGCAGAAATCCTTCCAGTAGCGATCGGGCTGCAGCATCGCCAGCGAGATCCATTTGTCGTCGGCGCATCGATAATGGTTCCACAGCGGGTTGTACGCGTTGGCGCGCGTGTTGCGCGGAAATTCCTTGCCCATAATGGTTCGTGCGACGACGTTGAGTCCCTGCAGCGCCATCATCGAGCCCAGGTGCGACGCGTCCACTTCCTGCCCGATTCCGGTCCGTTCGCGCGCGAACAACGCCGCGAGCACTCCGTAGGCAAGCATTATCGCGCCCATCTGATCGGCGATACCGCCGTAGACGTACGTAGGCGCCGTGCTGCCGGTCCCGACCGCGTTCATGATCCCCGAGCGTGCCTGCCCGAGGTAATCGAACGACGGCTCGCCGCTGTCGGGCCCCTCAGGCCCGTAGCCGGACGCGCTCGCGTAGATGAGCCGCGGGTTGTGCGCGGCAAGGTCCGCGTAGCCGAGTCCGAGCCGACTCGCGACGCCCTTGCGAAAATTCTGCACGAAGACGTCGCTCCGCGCCGCCAGTCGATGCATGATCTCGCGCGCCTCGGGCTGCTTCAGGTTCAGTGCGATACTTTTCTTGTGCTTGTTGTTGGCCTCGAAATAATAATTGCGCCCGCCCTTGTTGGTGGCGCTGCCCGCAACCGCCGTGATTCCCCGGCCGGGGTCGCCCCGCTCGCGCTCCTCGATCTTGATAACCTCGGCACCCAGGTCGGCGAGCATCTGCGTGGCGACTGGCCCCTGCTGCCAGATCGTCCAGTCGATAATTCGAATTCCTTCAAGCGGTCCGCCCATGCTTTTCTCTATACCACAACCCTCTTGAGTTTGGGCGCGGCCGGACGCATCAATCATATATGCCTGCGCTCGCCCAGGTTCTCGACTTTCTCTACCCGCCCCGATGCACTGCGTGCGGAACGGCGCTCGCGTCGGAACCCGGACGGCGCGTTTGCGCTCGATGCGTCGCGAGCGTCGAGCGGATGCCGGAACCGCGCTGCGAAGTCTGCGGAGGACCGCTCGAGTCCGCCGTCAGCGAGGCAATACGATGCGCCCGATGCCTTGCGCATCCGCCGCGCTATCGAACCGCACGGACTGTCGCGCGCTATCGAACCACGGCCGAAGATGAACCCGGCAGCCTGCCCGCGCTGATTCGCCGTCACAAGTACGGCCTGGATCAATCTGTCGGGCGCGCGCTGGTGGAATATATGGGCGACGAGCTGCCGGTGTCGGCCGGCGACTACGACGTCGTAATTCCGGTGCCGCTGCATTGGCGGCGCTTGTGGTGGCGCGGATTCAACCAGGCCGCGCTGCTGGCCGCCGAAGTCGCGCGGCGGCTCGATCTTCCGCTCGATACCACCGCGATTTCGCGCAAGCGATTTACGACACCGCAGACCGCGCGACATCACGACGAAAGAATCAGGAATGTGCGGCGCGCGTTCACGGTTACGCATCCTGAGCGCGTCAGGAATCGCAGCGTGCTGATCGTGGACGACGTGATGACGACAGGCGCCACCGTTGACGAATGCGCGCGCGTGCTGATCGCGGCGGGCGCGATATGCGTGGACGTATTCACGCTCGCGCGCGTGCTATGAGCGAGCCGCGGCGCGCCGAATGGGATGAGCGCCATCGCGACAAGCCGGCCGGCGAAGCTGAGCCGTTCCTGACCGCGATGCTCGCGCGAATTCCGCGCGGCGACGCGCTCGACGTCGCCGCAGGACGTGGGCGCAACGCACTCGCGCTCGCGCGGGCGGGTATGCGAGTGGTCGCGGTTGATTTCTCATCCGAAGCGATGCGTCTTCTTGCCGCGACTGCTAGGGCCGCACGCGTAGCCATCTGGCCCGTGGTCGCAAACTTGGATAGCTTCATCTCAAGGATGAATCTCTCGACGCCATCGTGAATATAAATTTTCTCGACCGCGCGCTGTTCCCGAAGTTTGAGCGTGCTCTTCGGCCCGGCGGCGTTTTGCTCGTAGATACGTTTCTCATTGATCAAGCTGCGATCGGTCACCCGCGCGATCCCCGCTTTCTGCTCGCTCGCGGTGAGCTGCGTGCGTTGGCAGACGGATTCGAGATCGAGGAATACCGCGAAGGTCTGGTCACCAACTCGAACGGCGCGCGCGCTTTTCGCGCGTCGATGCTGGCGCGGCGGAGGAAATGTAACTGATGGCGCCCGGGATGACGTACAAAGCGACCGGCGTCGATATCGCGTTGAAGCAGAGCCTGATTCCGCTCTTCGGTTCAATCGCGAAAACCACTTCGGGCGCTCATGTCATCGGCGGAGTCGGCGGATTCGGAGCGCTGATCGGACTCAACGGTGCTCGCAAGATGCGCGCGCCAGTGCTGGTCGCGGGAACAGACAGCGTCGGCACCAAGCTGATGATCGCGTTCGAGACCGAGCGTCACGACACCGTCGGCATCGACTGCGTCGCGATGTGCGTGAACGACATCATCTGCCACGCGGCGCGTCCGCTGTTTTTTCTCGATTACATCGGGTCCGGCAAGCTCGAAAAGAAGATCGCGCTCGACCTCGTCAAAGGCGTCGCGCGCGGATGCGATCAGGCCGGCATCAGCCTGGTCGGCGGCGAGACCGCGCAGCTCAGCGGATTGTACAAGCCCGGCGAATACGACCTGGCGGGATTCGCGGTGGGAATCGTCGAGCGCGCGCGAATCCCCGAGCCGTCCAACGTGCGCGCGGGCGACTTGCTGATCGGACTCGCATCGAGCGGACTTCATTCCAACGGCTTCTCACTGGTGCGCCGCGTTCTGCGACATGCAAAACTCAGGCTCGGCGCGCACATCGACGAGCTCGAATGCACGCTCGGCGAGGAACTCCTCCGTCCCACGATCATCTACGCGAAAGTTGTCGTCGAGCTGTTCGAGCGATTCAAAATAAACGGCCTTGCGAATATCACCGGCGGCGGCGTGCTCGAAAACGTGCCGCGCGTAATGCCCGCGAACGCCCGTGCAATCATCGAGCGGGGCAGTTGGCCGACTCCCCCGATTTTCGGCTTGATTCAGCGCCTCGGCAAAATTGCTCAGGCCGAGATGGATCGCACCTTCAATAACGGCCTGGGGATGGTCGCGATCGCGCCGGCGCGTGAGGCTGATCGCGTCGTCGCTCATTTGCGCCGCCGCGAATTGGCGGCCTATGTTGTCGGCGAAGTAGCGCGCGGCAAGCGCGGAGTGTCGATTCGCTGAGCCGCGACTAATCCGATGGCGGAAAATCCGACGGTCAAACTCGGCGTCCTGATTTCCGGTTCCGGCACCAATCTGCAAGCTATCATCGACGCGATTCTGCGCGGCGATCTCAAGGCCGAAATCCGCCTCGTCGTATCCAATCGCGCCGACGCGCAGGGTCTCGAGCGCGCCCGCCGCCGCGGAATCGAGACGGCGGTCATCGACCATCGCAAGTTTCCGTCGCGCGAGGACTTCGACCGCACTATCCTCGCCGCGCTGCGCGATCACTCTGTCGAACTTGTTGCACTGGCGGGCTTCATGCGCCTGCTGTCGTCCGTGATGCTCGACGCGTTTCCCGGCCGCATCATGAATATTCACAACAGCCTGCTGCCGTCGTTTCCCGGCATCCACGGGCCGAAGGATGCGATTGAATACGGGGTCAAGATCGCAGGATGCACCGTTTTCTTCGTCACGCCCGGCGTCGATGTCGGTCCGGTGATCGTGCAAGCCGCTGTGCCCGTGCTGCCGAGCGATGACGAACAACGCCTCGCAGCGCGCATCCTGCAGCAGGAGCATCGCATCTTTCCGCACGCGATCGCTTTGTTCCAGCAGGGACGTCTCGAAATTGAGGGGCGCCGCGTCATCATCAAGGGTGATTCGTCCACGCCGAATTCCTCGCCGTTGGTAAATCCTCCGGTGGATTGATTTCGCAAAAGTGAAAACTCTTTCGGTAGTCGTGCCGATGCTCAACGAGGCGGCCACGATCGCGAGCACGCTGGACGCGATCCGCCGCGGCGCTCCCGACGCGGAGATCGTCGTTGTGGACGGCGGCAGCATCGACGAGTGCGTCGCGACTGCGCGGCCGTTATGCGACACGGTGATCGGCGCGTCGCGCGGCCGGGCGCTGCAAATGAACGCCGGCGCACGCGCGTCGCATGGCGACGTATTGGTTTTCGTGCACGCTGATACGATCGTGCCATCGACCTTTGCGGCTGATATCGCGTCGGCGCTGTCGGATCCCGCGGTGGTCGGCGGACGCTTCGACGTGAAGCTCGACGCGGGCGCCCTGCCCTACCGGATTATCGGCGCGATGATCAGCCTGCGTTCGCGAATCAGCCGGACCGGCACGGGCGACCAGGCGATCTTCGTGCGGCGCGACGTCTTCGAGCGACTCGGTGAATTCCCCGAACTGGAGCTATGCGAAGACCTCGAATTCTCCCGACGCATGAAGCGCGCCGGACACGTCGCATGCCTGCGCGCGCGCGTGACGACCTCGGCACGGCGATGGAGTCGCGATGGACTCATGCGCACAGTCGCCAGGATGTGGCTGATTCGCGCGATGTACCTGATGGGCGTGCCCCCCGCTCGTCTCAAACGGATGTACGCCGACACCCGCTAGCAGATTGTACGCTGGACAGAGGTTCTCGCGCAGATAACAATGGCTCAAGCGAGGTGCGACGTGGCGAAAGTCGAGGTTTACACAACCACCTACTGCCCGTTCTGCACGCGGGCCAAGAGCCTGCTCAAGAGCAAAGGCGTCGCGTTCGATGAAGTCGACGTGACCGACGACGACGAGTTGCGCGCGAAGATGATCGAGATGTCCGGCGGACGGCGCACGGTGCCCGAAATTTTCATCAACGGCAAGATTGTCGGCGGCTTCGACGAATTGAAGGCGCTCAACGACTCGGGAAAGCTCGACGGCCTGCTCGCCGAATCGGCGCCCGCCTGAAACCTCACGACCCGGCATCAACGATAGCAAACAAAGACTGGCGCATCGCGGACTGGTTTGCCGCGACGCGCCCGTTTTCGATCTAACTTTATCGCGAGCCGCTAGTTGCCGGTCGGCGACGCGACCATTCCCTCGTTCATGTGATGCAGGGCTTCGCGGTCAACCGACGAGTCGTATTTGATCGCCTTCGCGGTAACCGTGATCTGTGAGCCGTCGGCCGACGTCGTCTGGTTCTCGTCGACTATCGCGTCTATCGTGTCAGGCCATTTTGCGAAGGCCATCGCCTTCAGCTTGTCGCTGATCTTCGCCTCGTCGATCGCGTCAGGCGTGAACGGCTCCGTATAAGTCAGTTCGCCAAGCTCCGAGTATGGTTTGCCGGCCGCCGGCGCTTCGGTGGTGACCCAGATGTGCGCCATGTCGACCCGATGCTCGAACACCTGCTGTTTTTGTACTTCCTGCTGACGAGCAGCTTCCATGGCGCCGCAGGCGGAAAGCCCCAGCGCCAACCCAATCGCCAACAATGTTAGAATTTTCGATGAACGCATGTTCTTTCCCCGTAGGTCCCCATCTATCTGATTTCAATTATAACCACGCCGCCGCAGATGTCTAATCGTGGCCTGCCGCGCCCCGGCTCGCATTTTATTTCACCGAATGGCACCACCGGGCAAGCGATTCGGTGGCACTCCGAGCGCCCGCTACTCTGTCGAGCGTTCGCCGCGCCCGGTAGTATTCCGGCGTGACCAGATTCGCCGCCTGCTTCATCCTCGTCTTCGGAGAACTCGCCTGGGGCGGCCTCTTTGCGCTGGCGATTCCGCCGTTCTTCAAGGTCGAGCGCGGCTTTTACAAATCGAGCGCCTCGGTTTACCTCGCAGCATCGATCACGACCGCCGCCGGCCTTGGGTTGCTGGCGTTGCGCGGCGGCGTGTCCGCAGGACCGGGCGCGGGTTCATTGTGGACGGCGTCCGCGCTGTGGACCCTGTCAAGCGCTGCCGACGCCGTTTATCTCTACACGCTTTGGACCGAGAACGGCCTGCTTCGCGCGCGAGCCTACGCGCTTGGCCTAGGACTCGGCCTTGCCGCGCTGATTGCCAACGTGACGATTCTGATGCCGTCCGGCTTCGGCGCGGTCGTCGCCGTCACTTACGGAGTTACCGCCATAACCTCTGCGCTGGTGCTGGGGTTGGTGAGCGGTGCGATGCTGTTCGGCCATTGGTACCTCATCGATCTCGAGATGCCGGTCGACTACCTGCGCACCTTCGTCCGGCTGCTGGGAATCGTGCTGGTCGCGGACCTAGTCGCGCTCGGACTCGCGATCGGACTGCCAGTAATCCTTGGCAGCGCGAGTGCCGCGGCGGCCGTGCATGAGCTATTCATCTCGCATCTCGGACTGCTGGCGGTTCGGCTGATACTCGGCCCGATCGCGACGATGGTGCTGGTCTGGATGTGCTGGCAGACGCTGAAAATCCCGCAAACGATGGCGGCAACCGGCCTGCTGTATATCGCAGTGATGTCGGTACTGGTCGGCGAAATGCTCGGCCGCTTCATCCTGTTCCGAACCGCAATCCCGCTCTAGGGCACGCTTGCCAGGAAGCTCGCGATGGCATCGAGCGTTTGCTCGGGTTGCTCGAGCCAGAAGCAATGCCCGGCGGGTTCGAGAACTACGAGCTGCGCTCCTTTGATGCGCTCCGCGATAATCCGCGAGTTTTCCCATGCGATAAGCGCGTCGTCCCTGCCCGCGATCACCAGCGTCGGACAGTGAATCTGTGGGAGCCGATCGTAGGCATCGTGCTCGGCGGCCGCCTTCATCCGGCGCGCGAACGCCCGCGAGTCAATCGGCCGCTGGCGTCGCGCCTCGATCATCGACGTGATGATTTCCGGATGCTGCGCGAGGTAGCTCTTGCTAAACCCCGCCTCCGCCAATGCCTTGCCGCGCTCTTCGGCCGTCATCGATTGAGTCGAGTATGCGCTCGCCAAGGCGCCGCCGCCGAGGCGAACCGCCCTGGGTCCACCCGCGGTGGTGCATCCGAGCACAAGAGATCGAATCTTCTGCGGATGCCGTAGCGCGAGCTCCTGCGCGATCATCCCGCCCATCGAGACTCCGACCACGTGGGCCGGAGAGATGCCGAGATGGTCCATCAGGCCGGCGGTATCATCCGCCAGCATCGCGATACTGTACGGCACGTCGGGCTTGTCGCTCAGCCCGGAGCCGCGCTGGTCGAACGTGAGGACGCGATAATTGTCGGCAAACGCCGACGCGAGGCTGGCGAACATGGTCTTGTCGCCCTGCGCGCCATGAATCATGACCACCGGCGCGCCGCCGCCACGAAGTTCGTAGGCAAGATCAATTCCGTCGATACGCGCGCGTTCCATCTGTCCTCGGCCAGCTCGCGGATGCCCCGTTAATACATCAGCTCCAGGTAAAGCGCGAGGACTACACGCTCTTCGCCATCTTCTCCGCAACCAGCGCATTCAAGCTGACGCCCCTGCACGGTGCCGACACGACTGAATCTATTCCTCTCTTAGCGTCGGGATTCTCTTCAGATCTTCGGCCAGCCGCTGCGTCGCTTCCCATACGTCATGACGCGCTTGCAGATTCAGCCACAAATCGGGCCCGTTGCCACAGAGCTTGCCGAGTCGCACGGCCATGTCGGCAGTCACCGCGGCCTTACCTTCCATCACGCGATAGAGGGCCTGGCGGCTCACTCCCAGCAGGAGGGCGATCTCTCCGACCGTGCGCCGCTGACGCCGAAACTCGGGCAGAATATTACGCTCGAAGAAGACGCCCGGATGCACCGGCGGCCGGGTGATCTTATCGCGCTGAACAACAAATTCCTGGGTCATAGCCAGTACCTCAAAATTCTAGAGATATTGCTCCAAATCAACTCGTAAGGCTCTTGGCGCACCCCACTCGAACGTGATGCACCAGGGTCCGTTCACGTGGATGCTGTGGCGGATTGGCTTTCCTTTCAGCGGATGCAGGCTGAAGCCCGGAAGATTGAGGTCCTTCAGATTGTTCGCCGCTTCCAACGCGTCCAGCACGTCAGTGCATCTTTGGGCCAGCCTGGAATCGACCTTCGCGCTGTGTCCGGCTTCATGCAGCTCCTTGAGCCCCTTACTCCGGAAACTTTCGATCACGCTCACAATGTAACGCTGCGCGCGTCATGTGTCAAGTCTGACATTACATGAGTGCAGCGGATGGGGGTTGCCGCCGTGGCATTCCGTGAACCGCGCATCTGAACGATGGCGCGCCCGGAGGGATTCGAACCCCCAACCCTCAGATCCGAAGTCTGATGCTCTATCCAGTTGAGCTACGGGCGCTGGCTTTGGTGGACTCTCGAACTCGACGAGTCTAGGCAGGCATTACGGGACGCGCAACTGACCCCAAGCGTCAGGCGGCGTGGCCGTTGACTCGCATCCGGGCGCGGTAAAGTATATGACTGACTGGTCAGTTTATGAACAGAACAAGCGCAAATTCGGCTAAAATCACCAATGGCCACCCCTTTCACGCTTACGACGAGCAGGCCGCCAAGCGCCAGCGTATCCTCGCCGCTGCGCTCAAGCTCTTCGCGCACGAGCCTTACCAGGCCGTCACGATGGACCGCGTCGCCGAGGCTGCCGGGGTCGCCAAAGGAACGCTATATCTCTACTTTCCGTCGAAAGACGCGCTCTATCTTGGCGTCTTGAGCGACGGGCTCGACACCGCGTATCGCACTTATCAGGCCAGCGCCGACCCCAAGCTGCCGGTGGTCGAGCGGCTGCGCCGGTCGATCGGCGTGATGGTGGAGTTCTTCGATCAGCGGCGCGATTTTCTTCAGTTCTACGCGACCGAAGAACCACGGCTGGGGGAGGCGCGCAATCGCATTATCGAGGGTTCGCGCGAACGCGCTTTTAATTTTTTCGCATCGCTAATCGAAGAAGGAATCCGCATAGGGGTGTTCACGCGAGTCGATCCGCGCCTGGCGACCTTCACCATCCAGGGCGCGATTCGTTCGCTGCTGTTGTACTACGGCCCCAGCCGCCCGGTCTCCGAGATAAGCCGCGAGTTGGGCAACCTGATCCTGCGCGCGCTCGGCGCTAGCCCGGCGGATCACTTCAAGCCGGTGCATTCGTAATGATCCGAACCCTCGTTCGCCGCCTCATTCGGTTTGGAATCCTGGCCGGGGTCGTGGCCGGGTTTTATTTTTTCGGACGCGCCTACTTGTGGCCGCCCGAGGATCGTTCGACGATCAAGGTCGTCGGCATGGTCGAAGCGCCCGAGGTGAATATCACCAGCCGGATCGGCGGCCGTATCAAGCAACTCGATCTGCTCGAGGGTGACCACGTCGGGAAGGGACAGGTCGTCGCCCTGATCGAGGATATCGATCTGAGAAACCAGCTCGCCAAGTCGAACGCCGATCTCGCTCATGCGCAGGCCAACCTGGCGCAGGCGCGGCGCGACCTCGTGCGCGATGAAGCTCTGGCGAAAGCAAACGTGATTGCGACCAAGACTCGCGACGACGCCATCACCACCGTCGAGCAGGACGAGGCCGATGTGTTAAGCGCGCAGGCCAACGCCAAGTTTTACGCCGATCAAATCGTGGACACCGAGATAAAGTCGCCGGTCGACGGCGTCATCGTCAGCAAGGCGCTCGAAGTCGGCGAATGGGTGACGCCGGGGGTGCCGATTCTCACCGTCGACGACCTCTCGACGATTTGGGCGCGCGTCGATGTCGAAGAGACCGACCTCGGCTCGCTCTACATCGGCAAGTCGGCGCAGGTCGAATTGCCGACGACGCCGCCGCAGATTTTTACCGGCCGCGTGATGGCCATCGGGCAGGAAGGCGAGTTTGCGACCGAGCGCGACGTGCGTCGCGGGCGCCAGGACATTCGCACGTTTTACGTCAAGGTCCAGGTGTTGCAAGCGGAAGGCGAACTCAAACCGGGGATGACAGCGGAAGTCACTTTTCCGCGCAACGATGGAACCCGACTCACCAGCAATACAAACCAAAGACCTGACTAAGCGCTTCGGCACTTTCACCGCGGTTGACAAGGTCAACTTCGAGGTCCGGCGCGGCGAGGTCTTCGGACTGCTGGGGCCCAACGGCGCCGGCAAGACGACCATTGTGCGGATGCTCACGACGCTCATAACGCTGAGCGACGGCCATGCTTTCGTCGCCGGCTTCGATGTCGCGCGCTATCCGCGCCAGGTGCGCGAGAACATCGGCGTCATTCCGCAGGCGCTCACCTCGGATCTCGATCTGACAGGATGGGAGAACGTCGATATCTACGGCGAGTTCTTCGGCCTGTCGCGGCGCGAGCGCCGCGAGCGCGGACATCGTCTGCTGCATATGGTCGGGTTGACCGAGCGCGCGAACGATCTGGTCGCGACATACTCCGGCGGGATGCGCCGTCGGCTGGAGATTGCGCGCGGCCTGATTCACTCGCCCGACGTGCTGTTCCTCGACGAGCCGACCATCGGACTCGACCCGCAAAGCCGCCGCGCCGTGCACGACCTGCTCGAGACGTTGCGCGAGGAAAGCGAGATTACCATCTCGCTCACAACGCATTACATGGACGAGGCGGAGTCGCTGTGCGATCGGATCGCAATTGTAGATGGCGGCAAGATAATCGCGCTCGACACGCCGGTAGGTCTCAAATCTATGGTGCCGGGTGCGGACCGGATCGATCTGGTGGTCGAGAAGAATCCCGCCGCTATCGCAGAGATGCTGCGGCCGATGCCGTATCTGCGCGAGGTGAATCTCGACGGCGGCAACCGATTGCAGCTTTCGTCCAATGACGGCGCGCGGGCGATCCCGAAGGTTCTCGAAGCCATCGACAGCGCCGGCGACCACGTAACTTCGATCACCGTCCAGAAACTCTCGCTCGAAGACGTCTTTATCCACTTCACCGGGCGCACACTCCGTGACGAGCCGGCCAAGAAGGTCAGCCTGTTCGTGGGAGCAGGGATGCCGCAGCAGCGCTGAGGAGGCCGCCGATGTTCGGGCTCAAATTCCTCGCAGTCATGCGCCGCGACCTCAAGAAGCTGACGCGCAATCCCATCACGCTGATCTCGGTCATCCTGATGCCGATCGTTTACCTCGTGATCATCGGCAACTCCTTCCAGGGCCAGCTCAAGCATCTGCCAATCGTCGTCGTTGAGCAGGATCACGGACTCTACGCGCGCCGAATCGTCGAACAGTTGCTCGCGCTGCAGGCGGGACCGAAGACCGTCGACGTCACCTTCGAGAGCGACCCCGGCAGCGCGGTGGACGAAGTGCGCGACGGGCTCTACAAGGGCGTCGTCGTCATCCCGCCCGACTTCAGCCACGCCGTCGCCGAAGGCCGCATCGCGCAGATCGGATTGTTCACCGACAACGTCGACAGCATCAGCTCGCAGACGCTCGAAGGCGTGCTCGACCAGGCTGCCGCCACCATCAAGGTTGCCTACGTCACCGCGCGCGAGCCCAAGCTCAACGGCATCTCGCTGCGTCCGAGCTGGCTGTTCCCGTACGTGGATTACGATCGCTCGCTAATCCCCGGCGTCATCGTGATGGCCATCTTCATGGGCTCTCTGATGTCGGGCGTGTTCAACTGGGTGATGGACAAATTCATGGGGGTCACCGAATGCTACCTGGTGACGCCGCTCTCACGATGGGACATCGCCGGCGGCATCCTGGCCAGCGGCGTGACGGTGACCAGCATCGGCGGCGTACTGGTATTGTTTCTGGGCCTGATGATCACGCGCGGGCGAATCCTCGGCGGAGTAACAGCTCTTGCGATGCTGGTGGGAATAATCGTCATCAGCGCGACCGGCCTGCTCGCGATGACGTTCTCGATGCTCGGCCGCGCGGGCCATCCGCGCCTGGTCGGGACTTTCTCGGGATTTCTGAACGTGATCCTGTTTTTCCCGAGCGGCGCGATCTATCCGGTCGAAAGTTTCCCGCCGTGGCTGCGAGCCTTCGCGCACTTCAATCCCGAAACCCATTCGGTGAGCGCGATCAAACAAATCCTGTTCAAGGGCGCCGACTTCACCGCCGTGAGCGGCGACATCGCATTCCTGCTGGTCTTCATGGTCCTGATGCTGGTGCTGGCGAGCGTGTCGTTCAAGCGGACGTTGTAATTCGGCCGCCTATCATCACCGGGCGAGCGCTTCGGCGATCACGCGTTGCAGGGCGATAATCGAGACCGGCTTCAGAAGCGATAGGTTCGCGCCCGCTGCCTTCGCCGCTTCGTTGAGCTCGGGGGTGTTGTGTCCCGACATCACTATGACCGGTGTGGTCTGCGACTTCGCGCGAATGTGTCGGATGATCTCGATACCGCTGGTGTCGGGCAGGCTCAAGTCCGTGATCACCAGGTCGGGCGACTCGGCGTCGATAAGCTGGATTGCCTCGCTGGCGTCGAAAGCGGCGATACATCGATGGCCCGCGCGCTCGAGCAGCCGCACGTACGCGTCCACGAGATCGCGTTCGTCGTCCACGATCAGAATTTTCGCTTGCGTGGCCATCGGCGCGGAAATCCGCTAGCGGCCCGACTGATTGCTTCGCGCCACGGCGATTTGCGGCGGCGCCGACTCGCGCGGGGGCTGCGCCACGCGTCCCGCCGACGGCTCGCTCATCGTCGGCAGCGTTATCGCGAATGTGGCGCCTTTGCCCTTCACCGATTCCACCGCGACACTACCGCCGTGATCCTGGATTATCCGCTGGCTGAGCCACAGGCCGAGGCCAGTCCCCTTCGCCTTGGTCGTGAAAAACGGCTGAAACAGTTTCGCGAGCACGTCTTTCTCGATTCCGGCACCGTCGTCCGAGATTGACAACCTGAGATGACCGGCGCGGCCCGGCGCCGGCGCAGTCTCGATTCGTATCAGGCGCGCACCCGCATCGCGCGCATTCAGAATAAAGTTTATCAGCACCTGCTCGACGCCCGTCGGCTCGGCCATCACCGGCGGCAGCGAGCGGTCGAGGCTGGTTTCGTATCGCAGCAAGCCACCCTTGGACTCGGCGCCGACTATCAGCATCGCATCTTCGACCGCCACGTTCATGTCCACCGCTTGCCGCGCGCCCGGGCGCTGGCGCGCCAGCGAGAGCATATTGTGCGAGATGCGGCTGGCGCGCTCGATATTTTTTTGCAGGACCAGCAGATCGTCGCGCGTCTGGACGCTGAGATCCTGATCCGACGCGAGCATCAACTCGATTCGCGACGCCATCACGGCCAGCGGGTTGTTCAACTCGTGCGCGATTCCGGCCGCCACCGCGGCCAGCGCATCCACCGTTTCGTTGCGGCGGGCCTCACGTTCCATCGCACGGCGCTCGGTAATGTCGGTGATGAACGCGATCACCAGCTTGCCGCGATGCGTATGCACGACGTTGAGGCTGATCTCGACGGGAAATTCGCTGCCGTCTTTGCGGCGCCCCGCAATTTCCATCCCGCGGCCCATCTTGCGGGACTTTGGCGCCGCGAAAAATGCGCTGCGATGCGCCTCGTGGCGATAGTGGAAACGCTGCGGCACCAGGACTTCTATCGGCTGACCCACCAGTTCCATTTCGTGGTAACCGAACATCTCCTGCCCGCGCGGATTGAGCTGGCGAATCATGCCGTTGCTGTCGGCCGAGATAATCCCCTCGACCGACGACTCGAAGTAGCCGCGTGCGCGCACGAGCGCTTCCTCGCGCGCCGCGACCGAGATGCGAATCGTCTTCATGTAACGGGCGGCGACCAGGTAGAGCAGCAGCGCGTTCACGCCTACGAACATCAGCCGGTTGAGGGTGTACGAATGCGCCGGCATCAGCGATAGCACGCGATCGGAAACCGCGACCCAGATAAGGCCGCCGAGCGCGTAGTAAAGCGCGATTCGAACCGGCCGGCTGCGGTACAGCGGCACGTGATTCAACGCGCCGTGTTCGGTGAGTTTGGTCGAGCCGTTATCGTGCGCCATCAGACCGGTTACTGTAGTCTTCCGGCGCGCTCCAAGGTAGCGGATCAAGAAAGGCGATGCTGCTCCGTAGGACGCGCCAAAATCGGCGCTTTCCCCCGGCTGGTAATCACTGATACAGAAGCTTTGTCACGCCACGATGAAATTCAAAGGTGCGAAGGAGGATCGTTAATGCCCGCGTATCTCATCGCACAGGTCACGATCCATGACTCCGCTGAGTACGAGAAATACCTCGCCGGTTTCATGGAAGCTTTTGCCCCATTTGAGGGCCGTGTGCTGGTGGCGGCCGACCACGTCGACGTGCTTGAAGGAACTTGGCTCCAAACTCACACGGTCGTCCTCGAATTTCCCTCGATGGAACACGCCAGGCGTTGGTACGAATCCCCGGGTTACCGATCGATCGTGCAGCACCGCTTTAAGGCCGCGACATCTAATCTCGTCCTGGTCCGTGGCTATGAGGTACCCAACCGATAGTTACCGCTGCGATCTTGTAGGCGTCGTCTTCCAGTGAGTTCGAGTCCTTGACCACACTCGCTGGATGATGGCGCCTTTTCTTTTTTCCAGCTTCATGCGGAGACTACCCCTTTGTCTGGTAGTTACCGACTGCGCTAGTGCTCTAGCGCTAATTTAGCTTCGGAATTCCTCCCTAGTTTTGCCGTTTCTGATCCGCAACCAGCGACGCGGGTGTGCCACACTCTTCGCCACCGAAAAGTCCCTTGGATGTGTAAGAGATGAACGCATCGCCGACTGCCTGGAGGTCTTGCGACACGACAACGACAGCTTGTCCAGGTCGTGGGATGCGCGTTAGTGGATGCTCAGGTGCGAGGCGTGCCGCGGCGGGTGGGACTCGTCGCGCGCACTTGCGACGCTGGCCTCGCGAGTCACCGCGGCAATCGCAGTTGCGATACAGACCACGTTGGATACCGCGCCATCGGCGTCACGCATCGGCAGTATGGTCATCGCTACCGGTATCTCGGCGCCGTCGCTGCGGACTTGCAGCGTCGGGAACCGAGGCACGATTTCCCCATCGAGAGCCCGCTCATGCTGTCGGCGGATTTCGTTGCGCCACCCGGCCGGCAGCAGGATTTCGTTGGTAAGTCCAACGATTTCGACATCAGCGTACCCATACATCCGGCGCGCCGCTGCGTTAATCGCCGTGATGGTCCCGGCCGAGTCCACGGTGTAAACCCCGTCGGGAATCGAGTTGACGATCATCGCCATCAACTCGTGGAAATCTTCGCGCCGCTTGCTCTCAATCGCCGCCCCTGTCACTGCGGCAAGCTCATCGAAGCCGTCGGGCTTGAGCAGGTACTGATACAAGCCGTGCTTGAACGCACCCGCCACCACCTCTTCGCCGCCGTTGCCGGTGAGCATGATTACCCGGCTCCGCGGCCATCGCTCACGCACGCGCTGGAGGACCGACAAGCCGTCGCTCCACCCCAGCCAATAGTCTGTGATCACGATATCGCAGCCGTCGCGTTTGAGGTGCTCATTCAAGCCGATCGGATCGTCAGCGGCGAGTATCTGCGCACCCGGGAAAGCGCGCCGGAGCCGGGCCTGGATAACCATCCGATCGGTAGGGTTGTCTTCCACCAGCAACAAGTACACTCGAAAAATCCTCGCGCCTGCCGTCGCGCAGCTGCACGTCACAGAGGAGCAATCACCATGCCGACACAGATGGCTCCTGGAGCATCTGAAAAGGGCGAGAATCAGTAACGAGAAATCGCGAGAAGCGCGAAGCTGTCAATCGATTGTTCCGCAACTGGCCAACCCGCGTCCCTTTATGACACATCTTCCGCTCCAAGAGAGCTTTGCATAACGTTGGCAGACGGTCAGAGCAAAGGCGGAATCTTGAATCGCGCGCGAAAAATGCGCGCTGGATAAGGACCCTCACCTTCGATCCTCTCCCTTGCAGGGAGAGGGGAAGAGGCGACGAGCAGTTATGCAAAACTCTCCTCCACGGAGTGGGTTTCTCGCTCAATGGTATGGGTTCGTTCCGGACAGATTCCGAAGATGCCTAGCGAGCCTTCTTCTGTATCGGCGGCTTCTTTGCCTTTGGCGGACGGCCGCGACGGCGCTTCTCGACGCCCGTTGCTTCGAGCTCGTCCTCGTCGGGGCCGAATGCGCTGTCGACTTGCACGTCGTCCTCGGCGTTCGGGGCTCGCTCGACGTGTTCTTCGGCTTCGTCCGGGTTGCTGAGCTCTTCGGGACCGGACCATCGGCCGCCGAACGGTTTAGCAAGTCCGCTTTGACCGCTGCGAGCTTCGGTGTTCGCTTCGTTCTGGCAATCGACGCAATATTGCGCGAACGGAATAACCTGGAGCCGCGCCAGCGGGATCTCGTCACCGCATCGTGCGCAGGTTCCGTAGACTCCCGCTCCGAGCCTCGCGATTGCGGCATCGATCGCGCTGAGCCTTTCCTGCGCGCGGTCGAATAGCGCCGCATGCGTCTCGACCTCGGACAACGAGCGCGCCACATCCATCTCATCGGCTGGCGGCTGCCCGCCATTGCGGGCCTGCTCCCGCATCAATTCTTTCACCCGGGCGAGCGTATCGGCGCGCTCTTGCGCGAGCATGCGCTTGAGCGCATCGATTCGCCTTCGGCCGGTGTTAACCGCGGCTTCCATCTTGGGTTTCTGCCTCTTGCGAGTCTTCATTGGTCGTATTTTAGTTCGGGTTTTCATAAGTGAGAACCGTTCACGGACATCGAGCTAGATACTAATATCAGCATTGATCGTGCCTCGCGCCACATTTGGAAGAACGAGCGGACTCAATAGTCTTGCGGAGCAAGATTCGAGTCCAGTAGTTCCATATACGGAAATTGTTTCAAATCGGTTGCCACATCGAGAGATTTGCCGCACCCGGACCGCGGCAGTGTAACTGGATCGCAAGGCGCACGCGAGAGCCTTTTTTCGCTCCATCGTCCGGCGCCTGCGAAAATCGCGTTGCACAGGCGACAATCGCATTGATGCCGCATAATTGAGCAGCATCGAGCGTCGGCGGCATCGCAAAATCTCTAAATTCCTTATTAATTTCTTCATTTTATCATGCGGGAGACGAGTTGGCACAGACCATGCTCGCCAAGGCAGGCGTTTCAATTCGGCTCAAGGAGGGTCCAACTAGCATGATTTCAGCTGTTCCAGAACAGGTTCTTCAATACGGACCTTCGAACCAGACCCGGGTAATCGACGAATGCGCGGGGCCCGATCCGTGGCTGAGCGCGCGCTTCGAGCCGGATTTTCTGGTGCCGGTCCAGTTTTTCGATTTGACCCGTCGGCGCTCGATGCTCGACGGCGAGACGCGGCTGGTGTTCGCAGTGCTCGAAGACGCGGTCCGATGCTACGTGAAGACGGTGAACTCGTCGCGGCGATGCGACCGCGAACAATTCGACGAGGTGCAGCGATGGTTCCATGCGGACGCGGGAATCCACAGCCCGTTCTCCTTTGAATACGTATGCGACGTGCTTGCAATCGAGCCGGCGTCATTGCGCGGACGGCTCGGCTTGCTGAGTGTCAACGATCTGCCGACCAAGCAGATGCGGTCTGTCGGGCGGCGGCAAGTCGTACGCGCGGGGAGGTCTTCGCGCAAACGTTCAAACGGCGGCGATCCCGGTTCGTCCGCCCGAGGGGCAGGAATGAGAGAGGGCGCGGGCGCCTGAAAAGTCCGAGCAGCTGAAATAGTGAAAATCTGACGACGAACGCTGCCAGATTTTTCCACACACCCGGCGCGAATGTTATCGTGGTACGCGGCCGCGATGACGTGCAGCTGCGATGACGATGAGCAATCCGCTGGGAAGATTCGAGTTCCGCGTCTGGGGAAATCACCTTAGCCCGTTTCGAGATCGGCTGGCCGCGATCGCGGCGGCGTCCGAGCAGCAGGAGAGCACGGAAACCTACATCCTTTCGCGCGCGACCGACACCGCCAACGTGAAGATTCGCGCCGGTGTGATCGATATCAAGCTGATGTTCGAACAGGTCGGACGGCTCGAGCGATGGCGTCCTATGCTGAAGGCGGAGTTCCCACTCGATTCGCGCACTATCGTTGAGCAGGCATTCCCCAATCTCGGCGTCGAGGTCCCGCACATTGCGCAACCGGCGTACACTCACGCCGAGTTCATCCGCGACCTGGTGCAGCCGCATCGCGATCTCGCGATTGTGGAGGTCGCAAAAGTGCGCCGGCAGTTCACGTCGGAGAAGTACACCGCGGAGTTCGCAGAAGTTGCAATCGCGGGCGGCGTCACGTCGGAAACGATCGAGATCGAATCCGAAGACCCGGCCTCGGTGCTTCGAGCGATTGCAAGGCTTGGCCTGAACTCTCACACCAACATAAACTATGTTCGTCATCTGAAGCTGATGACCGGGATGACGCCGCGCGCCGGCGTGGCGGCAACCTAGCGCGCGAATATCACATGGCGAAAGAGATCGAACGCAAATTTCTGGTTCACTCGCGCAAATGGAGCGATCTTGGCGCCGGCCTCATAATTCGCCAGGGATACCTGTGCGCCTCGAAGCAATCCTCGGTGCGCGTGCGCACGCACGGCGAGCGCGCTTACGTGACAATCAAGGGCGCCACGTCAGATATCACGCGCGACGAATACGAGTACGAGATTCCGATTAACGACGCGAACGAAATCCTGGACAACCTGTGCGAGCATCCGCCGATCGAGAAGACGCGCTACCGAATCGTGTATAAGGCCCATACCTGGGAGGTCGATGAATTCAGCGGTGCGAATCGCGGGCTGACGGTCGCCGAAGTCGAACTCCAGGATACCAAAGAACAGGTTGAACTTCCCGACTGGATCGACCGCGAAGTGAGCGGCGATCCGCGCTATTACAACTCGAACCTGTCGATCAAACCATTCTCGACCTGGAAATAATTCACAGACCAAATGCTGGTGTGAGGAGTGACATAGGTGAAAGTCGCTGACTTGATGACACGCGACGTACGCGCATGCACGATTCATGAATCGTTGAACGCGGCGGCGCGAATAATGTGGGAGCACGATTGCGGATGCGTGCCGGTAGTCGATGGACATGGCAAGCTCGCGGGGATCGTCACCGATCGCGACATCTGCATGGCCGCCTACACGCAAGGGCTGCCGCTCGAGGCGATACCGGTCGAGCGCGTGATGTCTGCCCAGGTGGTCTCATGCTCGCGCGGCGACGATCTCGAGACCGCGCATCGCCTGATGCGTACGCATGAGATTCATCGTATCCCGGTGGCGGATACGCGCGGCCGGCTGATCGGAATCCTGACGTTGAGCGATCTCCTTAACCACAGCCGCGGAGATAGCGGGAGCCGTCCGAGGCGATCGAAATCGCCGCGACGTTTTCCGCTATTCACAGGCGGCGGAAGCCGGCCACGGATGTTTCATCGACGAACGGAGATTCGGCGCCGACACGCGAATCGACGAAGGCGCCAAAGAAAACTCGCGCTCGCGGGAAAAAACCATCTGCCGATCTTCGCTAGACGTTCGTCGCTCGAGCCATGGCGACTTCCGCTTTGCGCCTGCGCTGAAGCTCGTGCTCTGGTAGAATTGCAGAATGGCTGAAGGGCAGCCACGAATTACCACCACGGGCACGCGCGCCGCCGCCGTCTATGGACTGATGATCGGCACCCTAGTCCTGCTGTACTTGTGGATTCGTTCGTACGGCGAGACCTTGGGCGCGCCCGCGCCGGCCGGGAGCAACATCTTCGGCTCCGCGGCGTCGCGCGCGAGTCAAGGCGACCTGCTGCACGTGCTGCTCGCGCTGGTGGTGGTGATCGCGACCGCACGCGCAATGGGCTGGATCTTCCGCAGCGCCAATCAGCCGCCGGTGGTCGGCGAAATTCTGGCGGGAATCGTGCTCGGTCCGTCGCTGCTCGGGCGTCTCGCGCCGGGCGCGGAAGGATATCTATTTCCGGCTACGGTGGGGCCCTTTCTCAACATCATCGCGCAGGTCGGCGTCATCCTTTATATGTTCCTGGTCGGGCTCGAGCTCGACCCCGCGCTGCTGCGCAAACGCGGCCACACGACAGTCGCGATTTCACACGCGAGCATAGTTACTCCATTTCTGCTCGGCGCGACGATTGCGCTTTATCTTTATCCGAAGCTTTCGACCAGCGACGTTCCGTT
Organism: Binatus sp. (SeqCode); assembly: GCF_035272065.1. Taxonomy (GTDB): domain Bacteria; phylum Desulfobacterota; class Binatia; order Binatales; family Binataceae; genus Binatus. The sequence goes on along the minus strand of NZ_DATEQZ010000053.1, from coordinate 20,554 downwards.
CACCTGCTTCTCGCTTTTCCTGGGCGTCTCGATGTCGGTGACGGCGTTTCCGGTGCTGGCGAGAATCCTGACCGACCGCGGGATTCACAAAACCCACATGGGTGCGATCGCGCTGACTTGCGCCGCGGTGGACGACGTGACCGCGTGGTGCATGCTCGCCTTCGTGGTCAGCGTGGCGCGGGCGCAGGCGGCCGGCGCGGTGGTGACAATCGCGATGGCGCTCGGGTTCATCCTGCTGATGCTTGCCGTGGTGCGGCCCGCGATGGTCCGCCTGTCGCTGGTGTATGGAAATCGCGGGCGGCTGACGCAGGGGGTAATGGCGTCGATATTCATTGCGCTGCTGATCTCCGCGTCGGCCACCGAATTGATCGGCATCCACGCCGTGTTCGGCGCGTTCGCGCTCGGGGCCGTGATTCCGCACGACAGCGGAATGGCGCGCGAGCTGACCGACCGCCTCGAAGACATCGTGATCGTTCTCTTGCTGCCGGCATTTTTCGCGTACACCGGACTGCGCACGCAAATCGGGCTGGTCAACGGATCTGAGCAGTGGATAATGTGCGCGCTGATCGTCGCCGTGGCGTCGCTGGGCAAGTTTGGCGGCAGTGCAATCGCGGCGCGAATCACGGGGCTCGACTGGCGCGACTCGTCGGCGCTAGGCGTGTTGATGAACACGCGCGGCCTGATGGAACTGATCGTGCTGAACATTGGACTGGAGATGAACGTGATCTCGCCGACGTTGTTTGCGATGCTGGTGATCATGGCGCTGGTCACCACTTTTTCGACCACGCCGATCCTGCATCTGATCACGCGGCGTCAAATTGCGGAGATAGAGCCGTTTCCGGAGCTCGGCACGTTTTCGCCCGAGCCTGCGGTCGCGCCGCAAGCGCCGTTTCGCACCCCGCATCCCGCGCCACGCCCGGCCCAGCCGCCGCCACGCCCGATGCTGGTGGGAACCGAGCACAGCGCCATCCTGGTGCCGGTGTCGAACCCTGAGGGCGTCGCCGTGCTGGTCGAACTGGCGCTGGCAGCGACTCCGCACGATGCGCCGCCGCCGCGTGTGCTCGCATTGGTGAAGACCCCGCCGGGCGGAGTGCGCTCGGGACTGCGCGAGGCCGAACAGCGCATGCCGCCCCGCTCGCCCGCGCTCGCGGCGGCGCTGGATCTCGCGCTGGCGCGCGGAAGCATCATCACGCCGCAGGCGGTCTGGAGCACGAATCCCGCGGCGGACATCCTGGCGTTCGCCAATCAGCCGCAAATCGGATGGCTGCTGCTGGGATCGCATCGCGCGGTCTTCGGCTCCGACTTCATGGGCGGCGTCGTCCGCGAAATCCTGGACAAGGCCCGCGCGTTGCCGGTTCATGTGGCGGTAGTGATTCACGGCGGCGAGCGGCCGCTGGATCGTGTATTTGCGGTAGTGGATCGCGGGACGCACGGACGCGCGGCGCTCGACTTAGCGCTGCGAGTGGCACTACGCAAGAAGTCCGGCTTGCACGCGGTGCTGGTGCCCGAGGATGGGACCGCGGAGGACACAGAACTGCTCGAGCTGATTCGCGACGCCGGCCGTGCGCTCGGCCGCCGCCTGCATACCGACGCGCTCAGCGCACCGACGGCAGCACAACTAGCGCGTCAGACGCCCGGCGGCCTCGTCATCGTAGCAACCAACCTCGCAGACAAAGTCGGCCTCTCACCCGAAGATCTCACCGATCCCAAACGATGCGTGGTGGTAGTGCAAGGCTCAGAGAGCGCCCCGGCGAGGCTGGGCGCACGCACGATAGAGCACCATCGAACCGCGAAGCCGTAACCAGCCAGGTTTCGCGAGCTACTTGCTCGCGGTGACTTCCTCGACGCCGAGCCAGTTGTAGAAGAAGCCGCCGATTGCCGCGCCGGCGATTGGCGCGACCCAAAACAGCCATAGTTGCGAGAGCGCCCATCCGCCGACGAATAGTGCGGGGCCGGTGCTGCGCGCGGGATTCACCGAGGTGTTGGTTATCGGGATGCTGATCAGATGAATCAGCGTCAGCACGAGGCCGATCGGGATTGGCGCGAAGCCGGCGGGGACGCGCTTGTCGGTCGAGCCGAGGATCACGATCAGGAACATGAAGGTCAGCACCACTTCGGCGACGAACGCGGCGCCAAGGCTGTATCCCCCCGGCGAATGATCGCCGTAGCCGTTGGCGGCGAATCCGGCGCTCACGTCGAATCCGGCGGCGCCGCTCGCGATTACGTAGAGCACGGTCGATGCGAGGATCCCACCGATCACCTGCGCGATGATATATGGCAGGACCTCGTTGGCGGGGAATCGCTTGCCGGCCCACAGTCCGATCGTGACGGCGGGATTAATGTGGCATCCGGAGATCGATCCGATCGTGAACGCCATCGTAAGCAGAGTCAGACCGAACGCCAGCGCGACGCCGAGCAGGCCGACTCCCACCTTGGGAAAGCCGGCGGAGATTACGGCGGTACCGCATCCGCCGAAAACGAGCCAGAAGGTGCCGATCAACTCCGCTGCGAAACGCCGCGACATGCTCATGGCCGACCTCCCTGAAGTTGAGACGTTAGATCGGTTCAGCGGTATCGCGGCGCAGAGCTAAATGCAAACCAGTCAGAGCTTTCGCTACAAATCGCTACTTCTTGATCGCCTCGACGTCGATTGAAATCGCGACTTCGTCACCGACCAGCACGCCGCCCGCTTCCAGTGGCTGGTTCCAAGTGAGGCCGAAATCACTGCGGTTGATTTTCGTCGTCGCCGAGACCCCCGCGCGGGTGTTGCCCATCGGATCGGTAATCGGCGTCCCAGTGCCTTCAACGTCGAGCACGACCGGCTTGGTGACGCCGTGCAGCGTGAGATCGCCCGTCACTTTCCACTTGCCCGGGCCGGCGGCCTCGACCTTGGTCGATTTAAACGTGATGGTCGGGAACTTGTCGACGTCGAGAAACGCGGGACTTTTCAGATGTGCATCGCGCTTCTCGACACGCGTGTCGACCGAAGACGAGTCAATAGTTACGTCGATTTTTGCCGAAGCCGGATCATTGCCGTTTGTCGTGATCGTGCCCGAAGTCTTTTGGAACTGCCCTTTCACGTTCGAGATCATCATGTGGCGCACGGTGAACTCGACGTTGGTGTGCGCGGGATCGATTTGCCAGACATCGGCGTGAGCGAGGACGGGAAGCGCGACGAGCATCGCAATCGCGATTGCAGTTTTCGAGATCCAGGACTTCATAGGCAGGCTCCTTAAGGTGCGCGGTTAGCGTATTGAACACGCGAAGTGGATATCTGGCAAGGAGGAAATTAGGCGGGCGCCGCGTCCATGCCGACCGACTTGAGGCTCGTCAGCAGTACTATTCCGCTCAGCATGATGACCGCGCCGCAGATTACGACTGTTTGCATCGGGCCCAGGTGCGTGCCCATGTAGCCGACCTCGAGCGCGCCGAGCGGCGTCATCCCGACGGCGGCGAGTTGATAGGTGCTCATCACGCGGCCGCGCAGGTCGTCGGTGACGAACATCTGCACGAGAGTGTTGTTGCTCGCTCTGAAGTTGGTCAGCCCCGCGCCGATTACGAATTGAGCGGCCAGTGAGAGTGCGAACGAGCGTGACATTCCGAAGATCACGATTCCAACCGCGGAGAGAAAAAGTCCGACCAGGAGATTGTTCCTCATCCCCCGCGTCGACACGCGCGAGGCCAGCGTCGCCGCACCAACGACCGAGCCGAGTCCCTGTATCGCGACAAGGAATCCGTAGGTGCGCGCGTCACCGTGCAGCACGTTTTTCGCGAACAATGGAACCAGCACCAGGTACTGATAACCGAAGCCGTTGGTTACCGCGGCCAGCACCATCTGGTAGAAGATCGGACGATTGCTCCATACGTACGCAAGGCCCTCGCGCAGTTGATGAATCATGCGCGCGCCGGCGCCGGCGATCACGCGCGCGGGAATCTCCATCTGCGTCAGGCTCCAGATTACGGCGAGGAAGCTCACGCCATTCAGGAAAAAACAGGTGCCGATGCCGAGCCACGCGATCAGCAATCCGGCGGCCGCCGGACCGAGCATGCGAGCGCTGTTGAACATCATCGAGTTGAGCGCGATCGCGTTGGCGAGATCTTCGTAACCCACCATCTCGACCACGAACGACTGGCGGCCGGGCATGTCGAACGAGCCCACAGTGCCGTTGAACGCGGCGAGAAGGATCACGTATTCGACGCGGACGACGCCGGTCCATGTCAGCGCCGCGAGGGTGAAGGCGCTCAGCATCAGCAGGATTTGGGTGATGATAATCAGGCGGCGGCGATCGAGGCGATCAACTACTACGCCGGCGAACAGGCCCACCAGCAGGATTGGAGTGAACTGCGCGAACGACACTACCCCGAGCATCGTCGCCGAGTTCGTCAGCTTCAGCACCAGCCACGCCTGCGCGGCGCTCTGCATCCAGGTGCCGGCGAGCGAGGTGAGCTGGCCGAAGAAGTAGAGGCGGTAGTTGCGATGCCGCAGCGCGCGAAACGCTCCGCGGCGCTCGCTCGAATCTTCAATCGGCGGTTGGAGCTGGTCGGGTTGGCCGGTCTCCTCCGCGGAGGCGGAATCAATCTCAGGCACGGCGCGCCGACTTGTTGTTGAACGCCGTGATTCGCTCGCGCATGTCGGGGCCGACGCCGTAGTGTCTGTACACTTCGTGCGCCAGACCGACGCGCAGCGGAAAGCCGTCGGTCTCGATCAGCAGGCGCTTGTTCGCGCGATGGCTAAACCACGAATTGGCGAGGATGGTATCTGCCAGCGCGCGAAGTTCCTTGTCGAACGAATCGTCGGGCACGCAAATATTTGCGAGGCCCATCGCGGCCGCTTCGACGCCGGAGTAGGTGCGGCAGGTCAGCATCATCTCGCGCGCCCTGGAGGGACCAACGCGCCGCGGCAAGCGCTGGCTCATCCCCCAAATGGGAGTCAGCGCGAAACGCGCATGAGTGTCGGCGAATTTTGCGGAGTGCGCCGCGACGATCAGATCACCCGCGAGCGCCAACTCGAGCGCGCCAGTGTAGCAATGTCCGTGTACTGCTGAAATCACCGGCTGCGGCAGGTCGGCAAGCCGCTCGATCGTCTCGGACTGAAAGTGCGGCTTAGGCGGGCGCTCTCCCCTGGCGATGTCGGCGAGATCGTGCCCGGCTGAGAAGCATTTGCCGGCGCCGCGCACGACGACGAGGCCGATACGATCGGTCTCGTCCGCAATCTGGTCGACGTGCGCGCGCAATTCGACGAACATCTCGAGGTTGAGCGAGTTGAGTTTCTCGGGGCGATTGAGTGTGAGAGTGGCGAGACCGTCGCGGTCTTCACGAAGTACTAATCCAGCCATGATGTCCTCCGATTAATACCGCAGAGTAGCCATCACGGTTCGGCTGCGCAAATGTGCGGGTCCGAAAGTCGTGCGATGGGTTTGACGAGCGAATGCGCCAGTGCTGATCTCTCGCGAGGAGATCGGTCACTGTTCCGGTCCTGCAGGAGGTCTCATGCCAGCACGCACTGGTCGCGAATTTCTGAAAGGCTTGTCGAAGCCGCGCGAGATCTGGGTCGGCGACGACAAGGTGAGCGACATCGTATCGCACCCGTCCTTTGCGGGCGCGGCGAATACGTTGGCGCAGATTTTCGATCTACAGCATCAAGCGCGCGACGTCTGCCTGATGCCGGATCCTGAGACCGGAGAGCCGATCAGCGTCAGCCACATGATTCCACGCTCGCTCGCAGACCTCGAGAAACGTCACGCGTGCCTGCGGAAGGTCGCAGAGTTCACCGTCGGCCTGATGGGACGCACGCCCGACTATATGAACGTCACGTTCGCGGGCTTCGCGGGGCGCGCCGACGAATGGGCGGTCAACGGCAACGAGCGCGGTGCGGCGAACCTGGTTGCGTATCAGAAGTTCCTCGCGCGCAACGACATCTCGCTGACCCATACCATCATTCATCCGACTATCGACAAGGCCAAAGGCGACGTGCCCGAGCCGGGCAACGACGTGGCGCTGCACAAGGTCGCGGACACAGCGCACGGGATAGTCGTGCGCGGCGCGAGAATCCTGGCGACGCTGGCGCCGTTCGCCGACGAAATCGCGGTGTACCCCGCCGTCCCGCTGCTGCCCGGCACCGACGAATATGCGCTGTCGTTTTGCGTGCCGATGAACACGCCGGGGCTGAAGTTCATCTGCCGCGACAGTTGCGCGACAACGCCAAACAAGTTCGACCATCCGCTGTCGAGCCGTTTCGACGAGCAGGATGCGTTCGTGATTTTCGACGACGTCGAGGTCCCGCGCGATCGCGTGTTTATCAACGCCAACCTGGCCGCCTACAACACCGTGATGGCTACCGGCTGGTATCCGAACATCATGCAGCAGACGATGATTCGGGCGCAGACCAAGCTCGAGTTCGCGTACGGGCTCGCGAACCGGATGGCGGAAGCGATCAACGATGTCTCGCCGGCGACCCGGCAGATGCTCGGCGAAATGTGGACGTACGCAGAGTTCGCACGCGCCGCGATCCACAGCGCGGAAGTCGAGGGGTTCGAGTACGGCAACGGCGTGTGGTTCCCCAACGGCGGTCCACTGGCGGCGTTGCGTGCCGCGCTCCCTACGTGGTTTCCGCGCGTCGGCGAAATCATCACACTGCTGGGCTCGCACAATCTGCTGGCCGCCCCCACCAAGGCCCAGCTCGATGATCCCAAGCTCCGGCCGTTAGTCGAGCGGTACCTGCGCGGCGCGGGCGAGATGAAGGCAGAGGAGCGCGCGCGAATCTTCCGGCTGGCGTGGGACTTCGTCGGCAGCGCGCTCGCCAGCCGCAACGAGTTGTACGAGCGCTTCTACCTGGCCTCGGGCGCGCGGAACTATCAGCTGGCGCAAGCGCTCGCACCCAAGGAACGGGCGCGGCGACTGGTGGACGCAATCCTGGGAGAGCAGCCCAAAGACGAGGACGAACAAGCTATTCTGGAAAGGCGGAAAATTAATCTACCCGGAGAGATTCGCAGATGAGCACCTCGAAAATAGCGGGAGTGGATGTATCGACCGAGCACTTTATCGACGGCAAGCGTGTCGCGTCGAAGCAGACGTTCGCGAATTGCTCGCCGATCGATGGAAAACATCTTGCCGACGTGAGTGCCGGCGGTGCGGCCGAAGTTGATGCGGCCGTGGCGGCCGCGCGTCGCGCATTTCCGAAATGGGCAGGCCTCGGACCCGACGGACGTCATCGCGTCCTGAAAAAGTTCGCGCAGGCGATCCTCGATCACGGCAAGGAACTCGCGGCCGTCGAGACTGCCGACAACGGATCGTTGCTGATGGGCAATCTCGCGCGCGTGATTCCGCGCGCTGCCCTCAACATCGAGTTCTTCGCGGACCGCGCGCTGAAACTGGGTCACGACCAAATCGATTCGCCCGAGGTGGTCAATCACGTGCGTTACGATCCGGCCGGCGTCGCGGCGCTCATCACGCCGTGGAACGGGCCGTTCATGTTGACGACATGGAAGGTCGGGCCCGCTCTGGCAGCGGGCGACACCGTCGTTGTCAAACCGCCGGAATGGGCGCCGCTCACCTGCTCGATGATGGCTGATCTCGCCAACGAGGCCGGTATCCCCGCGGGCGTCCTCAACGTCGTACAGGGTATCGGCGAAGAAGCGGGCGCCGCCCTCGCTGCCCATCCCGACATAGACCGGCTGAGCTTCACCGGCTCGACCGACACGGCGAAGCTGATCGGCCAGTCCACCGCGCGCTCGCTCACTCCCGTCAGCTTTGAGCTCGGTGGCAAGTCTCCTTATATAGTCTGTGCCGACGCCGACTTCGACGCGGCCGCGCAGACCGCCGCCGGGCAGTACCTGAACGCGGGGCAAGTTTGCCTGGCAGGCACGCGACTGCTCGTTGACGCGTCGGTTGCCGATGAATTTCACAGCAAGTTTCGCGCGGCGGTTGGACACATGACAGTCGGTGATCCTCGCGAGAAGAGCACGCGCGTCGGTCCCCTGATCACCCCGGAACATTTCAAACGCGTCGAGGGATTCGTCGATCGCGCCCTCAAATCAGGGGTCAAGCCGCTTTGGGGAGGCAAGCGTTCGAGCGTCGGCGAGCTGTACTTCGAACCCACCCTGCTCGAGGGCGCGCGACAGGACATGGAGATCGTGCAGCGCGAAGTATTCGGCCCGGTGCTGACGTGGCAGACGTTTCGCGATGAGGACGAGCTGGTCAAGCTCGCGAACGGAACTTGCTACGGTCTCGCCGCGATGGTTTTCAGCAAGAACCAAGAACGCGCGATGCGCATAGCCAGTCGCGTGACGGCCGGCACGGTGTGGGTGAACTGCTTCTTCGTGCGCGAACTAGCCGCCCCATTCGGAGGCAGCCGCGATTCCGGCATCGGACGCGAAGGCGGCAACTGGAGCTTCGACTTCTACTGCGACGTCAAGAACATCGCCGTGCTGAAAGGATCGTTTGCCTAGACGCGGCGCTAACAACTGAGCAATCGGAGAATAGCCAATGAGTGTACTTGACGGGCCGAGACAAGAATGGCGGCGGATCCTTCATGAGGGACAGCCGAAGTGGGTACGTCCCGACGGTGATCGTCTTCTGATCGGCGACGGCAGACATCTCGCCGATGCGGATGCGACCTATTTGCCGCCGTGCGACCCGACCAAGATTCTATGCATCCATTTGAACTATGATTCGCGGCGCGTCGAGTTCAAAGCGCCGATGCTCGAGACTCCGACTTACTTCCAAAAGCCTGTCACTGCGTTGAATTCCCATGGCGGCGTGCTATGCCGCCCGGCCGAGCACAAGTATCTCAACTACGAGGGCGAAGTCGGAGTTATCATCGGCAAGCCGATGCGCAATATCAGCCGCGAAGATACTTGGGACTATATCGCCGGTTTCGCGCCCGCCAACGATGTTGGATGCCAGGACTATCGCGACACCGATGCCGGCTCGATGCTGCGCGTGAAAGGTCAAGACGGCTTTTGTCCGATCGGTCCCGGAATAGTCAGTGGCGTGGATATTCGCAAATCGATTTTGCGGACATATATCAACGGCAAAGTAGTACAAGAGGGAGCAATCTCGGAGATGCTATTTCCGATTGACTACATACTGGCCGACCTGTCGAGGTTCATCACTCTGCTGCCGGGCGACATCATACTATCAGGCACGCCGAAGAATTCGCGCCCGATGAACATCGGTGACCTCGTCGAAGTCGAAGTCAGCGGACTCGGGCGGTTGTCGAATAAGGTTGTCGAAGCCCCCGCCCCCGTGCATAGAGTTGGCCATCAGCCGACGGATACTGATTCAGTGCGGCGCGTCGCTCTCGGTTCCGATTGGGTCCGCACCGACGCTCGATGAACAATAGGAGAGAACACAATGATCCAGGTAACAGAGTTAGGCTACATGGGAATCGGGGTGAAAGATCTCGCGGAATGGAAAAATTTCGCGACCGGTATTGTCGGGTTCGAGCTGGCCGACGAAGGCGAGTCCGATCGATGCTACCTGCGGATGGACTACTTGCATCATCGGATAGTTATGCACGCCAACGGTAGCGACGATCTCGCCTACCTGGGATTCCGGGTTGCGGGGGCCGACGAATTCGCGCAGATGCAGCGGCAGCTATCCGAGGCGGGAATCAAGTTCCGCATCGGAACTGCGGAGGAGGCTGAAGAACGTCGAGTGCTCGAAGTGCTGAAGCTGGACGACCCAGACGGCAATCCGGTCGAGATTTTTCACGGCCCGCTCACTCAGTTCAGCAAGCCGTTCCATCCCGGTCGCCCGATGCATGGACGTTTCAAGACCGGCACCGGCGGAATGGGACATTGCATCATCCGCGAGCGCGACGTGAACGCTGCGCAGCGATTCTATGCGCACCTCGGGATGCGCGGCGGCGTCGAGTACAAGTTCGGCCGCGGCAAGGGGGCAGCAGGGATCGTATTCATGCATTGCAACGATCGTGACCACACAGTGGCCTTTGGAATCCCGAACGACCGCCGCATCAACCACCTGATGATCGAAGTGGACAACCTTGACGACGTAGGTATGACCTACGACCTGGTTCGCAAGAACAAAGTCCCGGTGACTATCACGCCCGGCAAGCATTCAAACGATCACATGTATTCATTCTACTTCCGCAATCCTTCGGGTTGGGCGTTCGAGTACGGATGGGGCGCACGAGCGGCGACCTACCAGTCTGAATATTTCGAGGGTGACGTTTACGGACATCAATTCGAAGCGGGCGGCTTCGGCCCGCCCCCGGACAAGAAATGAGCCGCCTTTATCGAACCTTGAATCGTCGGGGCATACCGATTAACACCTGACATAGCTATGGAAAATCCTGAGAATTTTCGAAAGGAAACTCGCGCGTGGCTGGAGGCCAATTGTCCTCCCGAGATGCGCCGTCCGGCGCAGACCGAGGAAGACACTTGCTGGGGCGGCCGGCATTGGAAATTCCAATCTGAGGCGCAGCGCCTGTGGCTCGAGCGCATGGCCAAGAAGGGCTGGACGGTGCCGGAGTGGTCGCGCGAGTATGCTGGCGGCGGACTGTCCCGCGACGAGGCGAAAATCCTGCGCCAGGAAATGCGCGCGCTCAACTGCCGCTCGCCGCTCGACAGTTTCGGCATCTGGATGCTCGGTCCGGCGCTGCTTAAGTATGGGTCCGAAGAACAGAAGCGCGAGCATCTGCCGAAAATTGCCTGCGGCGAGATTCGATGGTGCCAGGGTTACTCCGAACCCGGCTCGGGCTCCGACCTGGCATCGCTGCAAACCCGCGCCGAGGACAAGGGCGATCAGTTCCTCGTCAACGGCTCGAAGATTTGGACCTCATACGCGGACAGGGCCGACTGGATTTTCTGCCTGGTGCGCACCGACCCTAACGCGCCCAAGCACGACGGCATCAGCTTTTTGCTCTTTGACATGGAGAGCCCGGGCGTCTCGACCAAGCCGATCACGTTGATCTCGGGCGCGTCGCCGTTCTGCCAGACATTTTTCGACGACGTGCTCGTGCCGAAGGCGAACCTCGTCGGCAAGCTCAACAAGGGATGGGATATCGCGAAGTACCTGCTGACCCACGAACGCGACATGATCGGCGGTATGGGCAGCACGTCGGAAAACCGCTCGCTCGGCCAGATTGCTACCGACACCGTCGGGACCGACAACGGGATGCTTGCGGACACTGTGCTGCGCGGACAGATCGCGGCATTCGAGATCGACGCGCTCGCGTTTCGGCTCACGATGGATCGCGCTGGCGACATGGCCAAGGCCGGGCAGGCTCATCACGCGGTATCGTCACTGCTGAAATACTACGGCACCGAACTCAACAAGCGCCGGATGGAACTGGTGATGTCGGCTGGCGGCACGGACGCGCTGGAATGTGAAGGCGAGCGCTCGCGTGAAGGCCGCACGGCCCGTGCGTGGCTGCGTTCCAAGGCCAACTCAATCGAGGGCGGGACCAGCGAGGTTCAGCTCAACATCATCGCCAAGCGCATACTGGGCCTGCCAGGTGCGTAACCCTTCGCGAAGTCTGGATCCGATCAAATGGCGCTAGTTCTCAACGACGAACAGACGATGCTGCGCGACAATGCGCGCGGCTTCCTGGCCAAGAATGCGCCAATCGCTCATCTGCGCGCGCTGCGTGACAAGCGCGACGCGGAGGGATTCTCGCGCGCGCTGTGGAAAGAATTCGTCGAGATGGGCTGGGCGGGAATTCTCGTTCCGCAAGACTACGGCGGCCTCGGACTTGGACATGTCGAGGCGGGCGTCGTGATGGAGGAACTGGGGCGCACGCTGACGCCCTCCCCTTTTCTTGCGACTGCGGTCCTGGCTGCGACCGCGATCGCTCGGGCCGGCACCGACAAGCAGAAACAGCATTACCTGCCAAAACTTGTGGCTGGTGATTTGATCGCGACGTTGGCCGTTGACGAATTCGCAAAGCATCATCCGGATCATAGCGCGATGACCGCGGCGCGCGCCGGCAAAGACTTCAAGTTGAACGGCGCCAAGACTTTCGTGATCGACGGCCACGTCGCGAATCTCCTGATCGTGGCCGCTCGCACAGCAGGTAAGGCGGGCGATACCAGCGGACTCACGCTGTTCATCGTTGACGCGAGCGCGCCGGGGGTTCGCGCCGAGCGCACCCCTACGGTGGATGCGCACAATGCTGCGCGGATCACGTTTCAGGACGTGAACATCAGCGCCGAAAATGTGCTCGGCAAAGTCGACGCGGGTTGGGATGTTCTCGAAGGAGTTCTGAATGTTGGCCGCGCCGCCGTGGCGGCCGAGATGGTGGGCGCCAGCGAGGAAGCGTTCGGCCGGACGGTCGCCTATCTGAAAGAACGGAAACAATTCGGCAAGGCGATCGGCGAATTCCAGGCGCTGCAGCATCGCGCGGCTCATCTCTACTGCGAACTGGAGGTCACGCGGGCGGCCGTGCTCAAGGCCTTGCAGACGCTCGACGACTCCTACGACCGGGCCGGTGCGATCGTGTCGGTGGCAAAAGCGCGCGCCGGCCTTAGCGCCACGCTCGCGGTGCAGGAAGCCGTGCAGATGCACGGCGGTATCGGGATGACCGACGAGTTCGATATCGGCTTGTTCATGAAGCGAGTCCGCGTATGCCAGGAACTTTTTGGCGACTCGAACTTTCACGCCGATCGGTTGGCGCGACTTAACCGCTACTGAAATTCCGCACACAATTTTGCAAGGGGTGCTCCTATGAGCGATCGAGACTCCGTGACGGTTGCGATCGTCGGCGCGGGCGAGATGGGCGCCGCGGTGGGCCACCGTCTGCGCGAAGCCGGTGCGCGGGTGCTGACGTCGCTCGCCGGACGTAGTGGGGAGAGCGTCGCGCGTGTTCGCGATGCCGGGCTTGAGGTAGTCAACGACTACGATTCGCTCGTGCGCGACGCGAGCTTCGTTCTTTCGATCGTTCCTCCGGGCGTGGCGGTCGAAGTCGCCGAGCGCCTTTGCGGTCCGCTCGCTCGCGCGCAAGGAAAGCCGGTCTTTGTCGAATGCAACGCGATCTCTCCCGCGACGTGTCGGCGCATCCGCGGCGTGCTCGACGCCACGACCTTCATCGACGCCGGCATCGTCGGAGGTCCGCCGGTCGCCGGCACCCAGGATCCCACGAAGGGTCCGCGCTTTTACGCGTCGGGTGCTGACGCTCGCCTGCTGATGCGACTCGCCGACTTCGGACTCGAGATTGCGATTCTCGACGGTCCCGTCGGCGCCGCCTCCGGCTTGAAGCTGTCTTACGCGGGGCTGACGAAAGGATTCACCGCGCTGTGCGCGACGATGCTGGGCGCGGCGGAACGCGAAGGCCTGGCGGATGCGTTGCGCGCTGAACTCGCGCGGAGTCAGCCCAGCTTCCTCGCACGAATGGAGCGCGCTGTTCCCGCGATGCGCCCGAAGGCGTACCGCTGGGTCGCTGAGATGCAACAGATCGCTGAGTTCGTCGGCGCTCCCGAAGACGGCGCGACGATTTACGGCGGCGCTGCCACGCTGTATCAACGAATCGCCGACGAACAACAGACACGCCGGTCGCCCGTTCACTAGCCATACCCGATTCGAAGCTCGCCCGGTTTATCGATCAACTGGAGCGCGACGCTGCGCCCGCCTTTCTCGCGGGCCGAATATTCAACCGATCTGCCATCCGCACCAAGTCGGCGAGCGATGCGGCTTCCATCCAGCCGCGCTCGATGCGGAATGCAACGCAAATCCGAGGGTACGTCGGATCGATCTATCTGGAAGAGTCAAAGCGCACACGACCGCGAATGCCTGGGTCGGAGCCGGGGCGGCGGTAGGGATATGTGTACCAAAGGCCAATTTACCTTCATGTAGCATTCGAGCAGACTGATTCCGGTCCCATCATGGTAAGCCAGGTGGGCGTCGCGGAACGAAACACTCGCACGGAGGAGGTCTGTTTCAATGAAAATCACAACTGTGGCGCCCATAGTCGCCGCCCTGTTCGGCGGCTCGATCATGTCCGGATGCGCACAAACGGTGGAGAGCCAGCCTGCCGTCTTGCAGCAGGCTCAGGGTGCACAGCCCGCTCCGGCGGTGATCGGATTCTTCGGGCAGGATGCCTCCTTGCTGCAGCCGGGCACCGGCAACCAGGCCGCGATGCTGTACGTCAATTCGAACGCGCAGTGGAGCCAGTACAACAAGATTCTGCTGCAGCCGGTCGAATTTTGGGACGACCCGAGCACGACGGTGTCGGCGTCCGATCAGCAGATGTTGGGGGACTACTTCTACAATCAACTCAAGGAGGCGCTGTCGAAGAATTTTACCATGGTTGACCAGCCCGGACCGGGCGTGCTCGTGTTGCGAATCGCGATAGTCAATGCGACCACTGCGACCCCGGGCTTGCGTACTGTATCGGTGATAGTTCCGCAGGCGCGGGTCCTCAATGGAATCCAGTCGCTGGCGACGGGCAGTTACGCGTTTGCGGGCTCGGCCGAAGCCGAGATGAAAGCGACCGACGCCGTAACCGGCCAGTTTCTCGCCGGCGCGATCGACAAGCGCGCCGGAGGGATGGCGATCAGCCAGGCGGCGCAGTGGCAGTGGGGCGACGCGAAGGCGGCGATGGACTACTGGGTGCATAAGATTACGACTCGCCTGCTGGAGCTACAGGGTCGAGCACCGGCTGGGCGATAGGTCTGTGCGCTATCTAGCCCGCATCATCGTTTCTTGCGCTGCAGCGATTTTCATCCTGTTGGCGGGCTGCTCCCTCAGTCTCGCCCAGCAGACCGCGTCGGCCAGCGACGAAGAGGAATCGCTGGCCGAGCGGGAAAATGATCCGACCGCGAGCCTGACCCAGTTCAAGATCCAAGACATCTACACTCCCGCCGAGTACGGCACCAATGCACAGCCGAACACGCTGCAAATCCGGCCACTGCTGGCGGTTCGGCCACAACTGTTCACGCCGCTGGAGCAGCTTATCCGGCCGTCGATTCAAGTTGTTACAGTTCCTCGCAACAAGGGCGCGACCACGACCACCGCGCTCGACGACTTCCAACTCCTGGACCTGTTTGTCATACCGTGGCCGAACGAAAAGGAGACTCGCTTCCGGTGGGGCATCGGACCGTATTTCGTGTTTCCAACGTCCACGAGTCAGTTCACGGGCAAAGGTGCGTGGCAGATGGGGCCGGCCGCGGCCTTCGGCTACCGGGGAATTCCAAGGCTGCAAATTGCCGGTCTTTTTCAGCAGGGGACGTCGTTCGCGTACACATCGTCGCATTCGGTTCCTGTCAGCTCGCTCCAGATCCAACCGATCCTCTCCTATCAGCTAGGTCGCGGATGGTATCTGAAATCGAGCGACTCGACCTGGACAATCAACTGGCGTCACAAAACTTCGACCGATATGCCGCTTAGTGCCGGCTTGGGGAAAGTCTGGAAATTCGGTGAGGGCTACGCAATCGACACGTCGTTCTCCGGTGAATGGATGGCCTATCGACAGTTTGACGCTCAGACTGAGCAATTCGCGTTGAGATTTCAAATAAACGTGCTGTTACCGAAAGTAGAACTATGAGAGCGCGATCTGAAGGAGAAAGACGGTTGCAGAAGACGCTGAGACTGGTGGTGATGACCTTCACCTTCGCGGTGCTGGCAAAGGTGCCGGGGATGGCTCATGCCCCGATCGATATCGGGAACGTAAACACAAGATCCGCGCTGAAAGGATCGTGGGAGCCGTCGCCCGCGCAATAGACCAAGTAAGCGGACTGATCTCGAAGCGTGATTGGAATTGAGTTGGAAGAGCGTTACAAAGAATCAACGCCAAACAGGAAGAGGGATATTATGAGGTCTCAAATTCTCAATCGAATGTATGTGCTATTGGCTATCGCGGCGTTTGGATGCGCGGGGGCTCAAGTGACGCAGCAAAGTTCAGCGGCGCCGATCACTGCGACGCCGCCAACTGCGGTCGTCGTGTATCCGTTTGCGGTCGATGCGTCCGATGTTTCGCTTAACTCCAGCATCTTTCAGGTGGCCTACAGAAACATGTCCGGCGAAAACCAAAGTGCCGAACAACTCCAGCTAGCCCACCAGACGGCACAAAATATCTGCGTCCAGGTCGCGGCAAACCTGACGCAAAAGGGAATCACTACTACGTGCCTGCAGCGTGGAGTGCCTCCTACGGGCGACAACGTCCTGGTCCTGGATGGCCAGTTCACGGATATAAGCGAAGGAAACCGGCTGCGGCGGATGGTCATCGGGCTGGGCGCGGGAGCTTCCAAAGTGGACACGGTGGTCCAGGTTATTCAGAAGACCCCCCAGGGTTCGAGCGAGCTGCTGGACTTCGCCACAAGCGCGGACAGCGGGTACATGCCGGGAGCGGGAATAACAGGACCGGCAGGCGCAGCGGCGGGCGGAGCGGCAGCGGCCGCATCGCTGGGCGTGAACATCGCGGCAGGAGGCGTGAAGAACGTTACGTCGTCAACGGGCTACCTGGTGGATAAGACGACCGACCAGATCGTTCAGCAGATGGTGAACTACTACAACAGACAAGGATGGTCGTCCTAACGAGCGGCCTGAGTGACATTCGAAGGAGTCCTACCGGTCGTCGTCCAGAGACGATCGATAGGACTCCGCGTTTTCAGAGGGAGTTGACGACGGAGGCGAAGCGGCGGATGCCCTCGGCGATTTGCTTTTCAGGCATCGACGCGTAACCGAGCAGCAGCCCGAGGTGCTTGGGCGCGTTCAGATAGAACGGCTCGACTGAGTACACGCCAACACCTGCTCGCGCAGCACGGATCCGCAACTCGCGCGACCTCGACGCGGGCAAGTCGCGCAGCCACAGCATCAGATGAAGGCCGGCATTGATGCCCGACGCTTGCGCGCGGGCGCCGAGGTGGCGCTCGATCGCATCCAGCATAGCGGCGCGGCGACTGGCGTTGCGCGTTCGGGTGCGGTGCAGATGACGTTCGAAGTGGCCCTCGCTGATGAAATCGACTAGCGCGGCCTGCGCGAGGCTTGGTCCTCCCGTGTCCATCAACGCCTTGACCGAGCGTAGAGGTCCGACCAGCCGCTCTGGAAGAATCATGTATCGCAGCCGCAGCGAAGGAAACATCACTTTCGAGAAGGTCGCCGCGTAGAGCACGCAGCCGCTGTCGTCGAGCGCGGCGAGAGCTTCGATAGGACGGCCGGCGTAGCGATACTCGCTGTCATAGTCGTCCTCGAAGATGCTGGCGCCGGAACGCCGGGCCCATGCGAGCAGCTCGAGCCGACGCCCCAGCGGCATCACCGCGCCGGTGGGAAACTGATGCGAGGGAGTCACGATGGCGAGCCGGCTGAGCGTGCGGCGCTGCGCGAGTTCGTCGGTGGGGAGGCCATGCTCGTCGACCGCGATCGTTTCGATCCTCGCGCCGGCCGCTCTCATCACAGTTCGCGCGGCGCGATAGTGCGGCTCCTCCATCAGCACGACGTCGCCGGGATCGACGAGCACGCGCGCGGCGAGATCGAGGCCCTGCTGCGAGCCGTTGACGACGAGTACCTGTCGGCAGTGCATGAGATCGCGCGCGCACGGCCCGCGTAGCCGGCGATCGCCTCGCGCAACGCGGGCAGTCCTTCGGGCGAACCGTAGTCGAGATCGCGGATCGTGACGCGGCGCGCGCGCCGGGCCATCACGCGGCACCATGTTTCGTGCGGAAAATCGGTGAACGAGGGCGGACCGTCGCGGAAATCATACGGCAGCACGTCGCGCCGCGGCGCCCAAGTGAACTGCACGCCGTGCGAAGCCTCGCGCACGCGACGTGCATACGCCGACAGATGGACGGGCGCCGGAGTCCGCGCGGGCGTAGGATGCCGGCGCGCGGCGACGGTCGTGAGATGCCGCGGCAGCTCGCGCGCGACGAAGGTGCCCGCGCCCATCCGCGCAGTCAGGTAACCCTCGTCGAGCAGTTGCCGGTACGCCATTATCGCGACGTTGCGCGAGACGCCGAGTTCGAGCGCGAGATCGCGCGTGGCTGGAACGCGTTTTGCGGCAGCCATGCGCCCGCCGAGAATCTGGCCTCTGAGCGCGCGGTAAATCTGATCGTACAGGGGGCCGTCCGCGTCGAGTTTCAGAAACATCCGAGCACCTCTTGAAGGCGACCGTACTACGCGCGCAACGGTGGCGAAAGTGGATCCTTAATTATTTCTTAAAGTGGAACTACTAATGGTCCATTCGCGTCGGCCCGCGAGTACATGATGAACCTCATGGACGCACTCGAACAACTCAACCGCGACATTCTGCCCTTCGCAAAGCTGCTCGGAATCAGGTTCGTCAGCGCGACACCCGAATGCGTGACGGCGGAGATGAAGGTTCGCGAAGACATGTGCACGCGGCCCGCGATTCTGCACGGCGGAGCGATGATGGCGCTGGCCGACACGCTGGGCGGCTGCGCGACGTCATTGAATCTGCGCGACGGCGCGACGACCACCACGATCGAGTCGAAGACGAACTTCCTTGGTCCCGCGATGGTTGGCACCACGGTGCGGGCGGAGTGCGTCGCGATACATCGGGGACGGCGCACGATGGTCTGGCAGACGCGGGTGACGTCGGAGAACGGCAAGCTGCTCGCAACCGTCACGCAAACTCAAATGGTGCTGGCGAGCGAGCCAAAAAATTGATCGCAAACATTTCGGATGGGATGGAGGAGTAGGATGAAGCTATATTACTCACCGCTCAGCGTGTATAGCGCGAAGCCGTGAATCGCGATGTTCGAGAAGGCGATCGCGCACGAAACCCGGCTGGTGAACTGGACGCCGGCCACCGGCTGGATCAAGCCCGAGGAACTGGCGCGGCTGAATCCCAAGGCACAGATTCCGGTGCTCGTCGATGGTGAGGCGGCGGTCTACGACTCGACGATCATCTTCGAATATCTCGACGAGCGCGTGCCAAAGCCAGCGCTGTTTCCGACTGGCGTGGCAGAGCGCGCGCGATGCAGGATGCTCGAGGATCTCGGCGACAAACTGCTCGCGCCCAACCTCGGAGTGCTGGTGCGCGAGGTGCTGTTGAAGCCGGACGCGTCGACGCGAGATGCAGCCGCGGTGGCGCAGACCAAGGCGAGCTAGCGCGACAGTATCAGCGACTCGAGCGCGAGCTGGGCAAGCGCGAGTACCTGTGCGGCGAATTCAGCGTCGCGGATATCTCCTGCTTCTCCCCGATCAACATCGCTTCCTTGATGGAGGGCGCGCCGTCGGCTGAGTACGGCAACCTGGCAAAGTGGCTGTCGCGAATGAGCAACCGGCCGAGCGTTGCGCGCTACCTGGCGGAGTTCGCCGAAGCGACCGCAACGCTGAGGGCACCGGCCCAGGCGGAATCGGCACGCGGATGATGATTCGGCGGGCCGCCGCCTAGAATGAAAGGCGGAGTGAGCGAACCCCAAATGGGGCTTCGCTCACTCCGCTCTCGCACCATACTCCAAAACAAGAGCCGGATTCGGTTTGCGCGGTCGCCGCGACCGTCCGACGATCCGATGTCATGGCGGCTCTGATGGTCGATGGCCCGAAGGCGGCGGCGAAATCATTTTTATTCGCGCACGGCGCCGGGGCGCCGATGGATTCTCCCTTCATGCAGCGCGTCGCTGAAGGAGTTGCAGCATCGGGCGTTCGGGTGATCCGGTTTGAGTTCCCGTACATGCAGCGGCGGCGGGAAAGTGGCAAGGGAGGAGCGCCGGACCCGCCGCGCATCCTGATGCAGTCGTTCCGCGATGCGATCGAGGAGGCTGGCGGCAGCGGTGGGCTTGTGATCGGCGGCAAGTCGATGGGCGGCAGAATTGCGAGCATGGTCGCGGACGACGCGGGGGTACGCGGCGTTGTATGCCTCGGATATCCGTTTCATCCGCCGGGCAAGCCTGAGAAGACCCGGACCAAGCATCTCGAAACTCTGCAGACACCGGCGTTGATTCTCCAGGGAACGCGAGACAGCTTCGGACGACCGGAAGAAGTCACCGGCTACAAGCTATCGCCGGTAATTCGGATCGAGTGGCTCGAAGATGGCGATCACTCCTTCAAGCCGCGCGCACGCAGCGGCCGCACCGAGGCCGACAACCTCCGCGCGGCTATCGCACTCGTCGCTGAGTTCATAGCCGGTTGTTAGATCCTCATTGACAAGACATCGGCGACGGCGGTCCGCTGGCGTAAAAGCAGTCGCCCGCTATGGGGCTCAACGCAGCCTCGAAGGGGAGGTTTCCACAGCGGATCTGTTTTCGGTAAGCGCCCGCGAGGTCACCCCTAGGGAACCTCTGCACAAGTGTTTCGGTTCAGGTATAAACAGTTAATTGGATCGGCGGGTGTGGAGGTGTGGGGATGGGTAATCAGCGGACGTTCGCATCGCTGGCGTGGCATGGGAAGGGCAAAGTCACCCGGCGCGAGCGGTTCCTGGCCGAGATGGACGCAGTGATTCCGTGGCCGCGGCTGGTCCGGCTGATCGAGCCGCACTACCCCAAAGCCGGACAAGGTCGCCAGCCGCTGGGATTGGAGAAGATGCTGCGGATCTACTTCCTGCAGCAGTGGTTCAACCTGTCGGACCCGCAGGCCGAAGACGCGATCTACGACAGCGAGTCGATGCGGCGCTTTGCACGAGTCGAGCTGGGCGAGGAGG
>NZ_DATEQZ010000052.1:0-146381 GCF_035272065.1 Binatus sp. (SeqCode) | reverse complement strand
CCGGAGCAGAATGCCACGGTGAATCCAGCGGCGGCTGGAAGTCAGAACGGCACGTTGCCGGCGGGACATCCGAAGATCGAGTTGCCGACCGAGGCTCGCACTTTTGTCGACAAGACCGAAAAAGAAGCGCGCGCGAAACCTGGCGACGTCGAGGCATGGAACAAATTCGGCGCAGTCTCGATGCGCGCGGCGATGTTCGATCAAAGTTATTACGGCAAGGCCCAGGAAGCATACGGCCATGTGTTGAAGTTGGAGCCTGACAACCTCGACGCGCTGCGCGGTATCGGCGATATCGATTACGACAAGCAGCTATATGATGAAGCGATCGCCGCGTACGAGCACTACCTGAAGAAGAAGCCGGACGATCCGGAAGTCCGCACCGACCTCGGCACGATGTACCTCTACACGGGCAACGCCGATCAGGCGGTCGTGCAATACAAGAAAGCGATCGCCTCCAAGCCGGGATTTTTCCAGGCGTACTACAACATGGGAATTGCGTACGGGCAGGAGAACAAGCCCGATGACGCGGCGGCCACACTCAAGCAAGCGCTGACGCTGGCCCCGGACGATACGGCGCGCGGCCAGGTGAAGGAACTGATCGCGAAACTCAGCGGCGCGCCGGCTGCGAGCGCGTCGATGCAAGCCGCGTCGGCGGCGACTCCGCCGGCCGCGAAGGCTCTCGGAACGCCGGCCGCGGCGGTAGCGGCGAAGAGTACGGTGGCGGTTAGCTCGCCGGCGGCGTCAGCAGCGATGGCGGCAAAAACATCCGCGTCACCGGCGGCTGCGCCAGCATCCGGAGAAGACGATTTTCACGACGATGTCGAAGAGATGGTGCGAGGCCTGCCGATCGCGGGATCGAAGGTAACCTCCGTCGAGTGGCCCGACAAGCTCAAGGCCAAGGTCCTGATGGACAACTTTCCGATGGATCAAATGCCACCGTTTGCGAAAACCAAGTTCCTGGACGATCTGAAGGCGGGAATCGACAGCGCCAAGAAGGACAACAACATTTCCTCGCCGGTTGAAGTCAATATCGTTGACGGCGCGAGCGGCCGCGTGATGGAAACCATTACTCAGTAGCTAATTGCGCGAATAGCCAGTCGTGCGATGGAGCCAGATGCAGGGAAAACTGGTCAGGCTGCGCGGTTATGAAAAAGCCGACGCCGACGCGCTGTACCGATGGTTCTCGGACGAGGGAGTCACGCGATGGCTGGGGCCGCCCAACCATCCTTCGCGCGCGCAGCAGGAAAAATTCATCGAGCTGGCGCAGGCAGCGGGCGACGATGCCAAATACTTCGCAATCGAAACGCTCGACGGCAAGCTGGTCGGCGATACCGGAATCAGAAAGATCGACTGGCAGAGCCGCAAGGCCGAGTTCTTCATCACGATCGGCGAGAAACAGTGCTGGGACAAGGGTTTTGGCACCGACGCGCTCCGAACAGTGATTCGCCTGGCGTTCGACAAAATGAACCTGAATCGATTGTGGCTCACCACCCTGGCCGAGAATTCGCGCGCGGTCCGATGCTACGAGAAATGCGGCTTCGTGCGTGAGGGGCTGCTGCGGCAGGAGAGTTTCGTCGACGGAAAGTATCGTGACGTTTTCATGATGGCGCTGTTGCGCGAGGACTATGACCGAAGTCGAGGTGCATGACGATGGCATCGAAATCTTTTGAACGGCTGCGACGCGTCGGAGATCGGCAGACTCTGCGTCTGACTCACTATGGACGCAAAAGCGGGCGACCGTACGAAGTGACTATTTGGTACATGCTCGATGCGGACCGGTTATACCTCGCCTCGGCGAATGCTAATCGCAACTGGGTGCGCAACGTGAAGGCGCGCCCTGCCATCTCACTTCGAGTTGGCGGGGAAGTCTTTAACGGCGACGTGCGCCCGATTACGGACAAGCAGGAACGCGACAAGGTCAACCGCCTCGTCGAGCGCAAGTATTGGTACGTGGCGCCGATGCTTCGGCTGGGACAATTTCTGATGTCGATGGGAATCGTCCGCGACAACACCGCCGCTTTCGAGGTGATCCTCGCCGACGATTAGCGACTGCTACGAGGGCTCTCCGCCTTCGGCAACGCGCTTTAGACTCTCGACCCAGTTCTGATGCCCGCGCTCGAGCATCGGGCGCAGATACCACCACGCGAGTTGCGGCACCAGTCCGTTCTGGCATTCCTCGGTGATGACGCGGCATCCGCCGCGACCGTCCGGTTCGATAATCCAGCCGTGATAAGCGCGCAGCACTCCACGCGCGTCCCATCCAACTTCATGCGACGGTTCGAACACAATCACGCGGCTACTGACGGCGGCGCCGAATGTCTTCCACTTAAATTCGGTGTCAGCCGCAAGGTCCGGTGGATTTCCGCGGATGAAATTGACGTTGGCGCTGTTGCTATACCACGGGCCACTTGGCCGCGCGAATAAGCCATCGCCAGATACGCTCAGGCGCCGCAGCGATCGCAATCTCGTTGCGCGCGTACACCGATGAGTTGTCAGGTTCGAATCCCGCCGGCCATTTCATCGCGATGATTAAATCAGAAGAAGCGGATTTTCTGAAACCTTTCCATTCGTTTCAGCTAAGCCAGGGCGCCGAGGAGCGCGCTCGGCGATGCGCTGTCGCCGAAGGTCGCGCTCACATGCGCGTAGAGATCGACGTTGCCGGGGCCGAAAACGAAACTTCCGCCGAGCTGAAAAGGGTTGGCGCCCAGGCGATGCTGCCGATGGCCGGCTGCTTGCGCGCGCGTCCTTGCCTTGGCGTTGTCACTGCGCAGAAGGTGCAGGAGGTTCGCCGACTTGAGGCCGGCGGCGCGATACGCGAGCCGTTGCTGATCGACAAGCAGCGGAAATGTGATTCCGGTCTCCTCGCGAAAAAGGCGGGCGTAGCGCACATCGCCAAGACCGATGGCGGCGAGATTGGCGCCCCTGGCTCTGAACGCCTGCTCATGGTCGCGCAACTGCGCAACATGCTCGCGGCAGAATATTCAGCCGTAATGACGGAGGAAGACGATTACAGCGGGACTACGTTCCCATAAAGAGCCAAGCCGGACTTCGCGCCCATCTGTATCCGGAAGAGCAATACCGGCCAGCGCGAGGCTGAGCGATTTAGCCATTTGGCGAATCTAACACGATCGAGACGGAATCACCAAAATAAGGACACTCTGCAAGAAAATTGGGCGGGCGCGTTCAAAGAGTCGAGAGGGACGACTCGATGGACGCATTCAGCTCGAAGCTCAAGCTCTGGCTCTGCTCATTTGCCGACCCTCGCCTGTTCCAGATCTTCTCTCTTGGCATCTTGCTCGCCGCCGGCGCGTACTTCCGCGATTTCAGCATTCGGCCGGAGCAGGTAGTGCTGACCTTCGCCGGCGGCCTGCTGACGCAGGGGGCATGCTGGCGGCTCAACCCGTCGAAGCCGCGCTCAATCCGCAGCGCCATCATCAGCTGCCTCAGTCTGACGCTGCTGCTGCGCGCCGATAACCTGATCGCGCATCCGATTGCGGCAGCCGCGGCGATCTACTCGAAGTCTCTTTTTCGATTTCGCGACAAGCATCTGTTCAATCCCGCGACCTTCGGCCTCATCTGCGCGATCGTTTTTCTTCCCGGCACGTGGGTATCTCCCGGCCAGTGGGGCCAGGATGTTGCCGTCGCGGGATGGGTCGTCATGCTCGGTATGCTGGTGACGAATCGCGCGCGGCGCGGCGACATAAGCTGGACGTTTCTCGGGTTCTATCTCGGCGCGCTCGCGCTCCGCATCGAGTACCTCGGTCAGCGATGGGCGGTGTGGACGCATCAGTTCGAGAGCGGCGCGCTGCTGCTGTTCGCATTCTTCATGATTTCCGATCCGATGACAGGCCCCAACGATCGCCGCGGCAGAATCGCGCACGCCGCGCTCGTCGCCGCCCTCGCGTACGCGTGGCAGATCCGGCTCTACCACACGAACGGACTCATCTGGGCTTTGTTTATCGCCGCGCCATGCGTTCCGATTTGGGACGCGATTTGGCCCGCGCGCAAATTCGAATGGACACAAAATGGAGGTGGCCATGAAATCTCTTCACCGCATCCCGATTCTCGCGACATTGACGGTCGTCGCGCTGCTGCTCTGCGCGCCGCGTGAAGGTCGCGCGTTCTGCGGCTTCTACGTCGGCAAGGCCGACGAGCCCCTGGTCAATCACGCGTCGCAGGTCGTGATCGCGCACCATGACGACAAGACCGTCATCAGCCTGATGAACGACTACCAGGGCGAGCCGTCGGAATTCGCGCTAGTGGTGCCGGTGCCGGTCGTGCTCCAGAAGGGGCAGGTGCATATCGGCGATCGCGAATTGTTCCAGAAGATCGATGCATACAGCTCGCCGCGGCTGGTCGAGTACTACGACCCGGACCCTTGCATGATCATGCGCCCGATGGCTCTGGGAGCAGCCAGTGGGATGATGGCGAGAAACGAGGCAGCCGCGCCCGCGTACAAAGAAGCCGATGCGCTCGGAGTCAAGATCGAGGCTGAATACACCGTCGGCGAGTACGACATCGTGATTTTGTCGGCCAAGGAATCGCTCGGGTTGCAAACCTGGCTGCAACTCAACGGCTACAAAATTCCGCTCGGCGCGGATCGCGCGCTCGAGCCGTACATTCGCAGCGACATGAAGTTCTTCGTCGCCAAGGTCAATCTGACCGAGCACAATCGCACAGGGCTGAACTATCTGCGGCCGCTGCAGTTCGCCTTCGAGTCGCCAAAGTTCATGCTGCCGATTCGGCTCGGCATGATTAATTCGCAGGGGACACAGGATCTCGTCATCTACATGCTCACCGAAAACGGCCGGGTCGAGACCACCAACTATCGCACCGTGAAACTGCCGACCGGGATGGACATCCCCGAGTATGTGCGCAGCGAGTTCGGCGACTTCTACAAGGCGATGTTCGACGAGCAGGTCAGGCGCAACGACATGCGCGCCGTGTTCACCGAGTACGACTGGAACATGGGATGGTGCGATCCGTGCGCGGGGCCGCCGCTGTCGCGCGAGGAATTGAAGAGCCTCGGCGTCTTCTGGCTCGACGACCAGCCGGGCGGCGCGATGCCGATGTATCGTCGCCCCGGCGGGTTCATGCCTTATCCCCAGCCGGGCGGCGGCCCGATGCCGGTGATGCTCACGCGGCTGCACGTCCGCTACAGTGCAGAGACATTCCCCGAAGACCTGATCTTCCAGGAGACGCAGGACCAGGAAAACTTTCAAGCGCGCTACGTGATGCATCGTGCGTGGGACGGCTCGCCCACCGCATGCGAGGCCGCGAAGAATTACTTCGACGAGCTGAATAAGCGCAAAGCGCTTGAAGCAGAAACGCTGGCCGATCTGACAGGATGGAACCTGCAGGACGTGATCAAGAAAGCCGGCCTGCCGCCGGAGTCGCAGCCAAAGCCATGGTGGCAAGGTATCTGGGGCTCGTGAAGATGTGGATGGTGTGGAGAGCGCGCGGGGTCGCATCGCGACCCCGCGCCCATGGCTTCAAAGGCTTTTCGAGGATCCTGATCAATTTCTCCGTGTACGCGACCAGATCGCTGCAACTCGCACACCTGACGCTCTGAACCTCATTCGCTTCGATGTAAATCAACATCGTTTTCCCGCCGCATTTGGGGCAGGTCAAAACATCGTCTGTAGTGTCTCCCTTCGCTGCATCCATTGAACGTTTGGTGGTCGGTCAGCCGCATTGACAGCCACGACAGTGTGCCCTAGCCTTGACGGTTTGCTAGACTACAGAAACGGATCGACTGTACCGGAGCCGCTTACCTCGACCTGACCATAACCAAGTTTTCATCCATGTTTGACACGCTCAGCAACCGCCTCGAAGGGGTCTTCAAAAAACTCAAGGGCCATGGCCGCATCACCGAGCGCAATATCGAGGATGCGCTCCGAGAAGTCCGGCTCGCGCTGCTCGAGGCCGACGTCAATATCAAGGTCGTTCGCGATTTTATCGAGCACGTCAAGTCCAAGGCGCTCGGCGCCGAAGTATTGCGCTCGCTCACCCCCGAACAGCATCTGATCAAGTTCGTCGCGACCGAGCTGCAAAACGCGATGGGCGGTTCGGCGCGCGAACTCGATCTGAAGGTCAAGCCGCCCGTCAAAATCATGGTTGTGGGCCTGCAGGGCTCGGGCAAAACGACTTCGATTGCAAAGCTCGCGCTGTGGCTGAAATCGGAACGTAAGCGCCATCCGCTCCTGGCGTCCACCGACGTTTATCGCCCCGCCGCGATGGAGCAACTCCGCGTGCTCGGCGCCCAGGCGCATATTCCGGTCCTCGACAGCAACGAGAACCAGAATCCGATCGAGATCGCGTCGCGCGCGATGGCCCGCGCCGAGACCGGTGGGCATGACGCGATTCTGATCGACACTGCCGGCCGCCTGCAAATCGATGAAGAGCTGATGGACGAGTTGGCGCGCCTGAAGGCCGCGCTCAATCCGCATCACATCATATTCGTCGCCGACGCGATGACCGGCCAGGAAGCCGCCAACGTCGCGGCCGGATTCCACGAGCGGCTGAACATTTCGGGCGTGATTCTGACCAAGCTCGACTCCGACGCGCGCGGCGGTGCGGCGCTTTCGGTGCGCACTATCACCGGCGCACCGATTCTGTTTGCGGCCACCGGTGAGAAACTCGACGCGTTCGAGATTTTCTATCCGGACCGGCTGACGTCGCGCATCCTCGGGATGGGCGACGTGCTGACGTTGATCGAAAAGGCGCAGCAGAACTACGACCAGACCAAGGCCAAGGAGCTCGAGCGCAAGTTCAAGAAGAACGAGTTCACCATCACAGACTTCGCCGAGCAGATTAAGGCGATCAAAAAGATGGGATCGCTTGGCGATCTGATGGGCATGATACCGGGCCTCAAGAAAATCGCGGGCGCGGCCGATTCCGATGAGGCTAAGCGCGAGCTCGAGCGCATCCAGGCGATTATAGACTCGATGACGTTCCAGGAGCGTGGCAATCATCTGATTATCAACGGACGCCGGCGTGCGCGAATCGCCGGCGGCAGCGGCACGTCGGTCCAGGACGTGAACCGCTTTCTGAAACAGTTCGAACAGACGCGCAAGATGATGAAGAAAATCACCCGCATGGGCGCGGGAAAAATGATGATGCGCGGACTGGGCCTCGGCAGCTAGAATAGCAACAGGAGAATCGCATGGGACTTGTAATTCGATTGCGCCGGCATGGCGCACGCAAGAAACCTTTCTATCGCATCGTGGTGGCGGACTCGCGCTCGCCGCGCGACGGACGCTTCGTCGCGCAGGTCGGCACCTACGATCCGGCTTTCGATCCGCCGCGCGTCACGATCAAAAAGGACCTTGCGGACCATTGGCTCAAGGCTGGCGCTAAGCCGAGCGACACGGTAAGGAAGTTAATTAAACGGGCCGAAACAGCAACGGTCTCCGCCTGATGCGACCCGCTGCAACGGAGCCATCCCATGAAGGAGCTCGTTCAGTTCCTCGCACAGCAACTGGTAAACAATCCTGACGCGGTGGACGTGAAGGAGACGCAGGGCGATACCGCGTCTGTCCTTGAACTGCGGGTGGCGAAAGAGGATTTGGGGCGCGTGATCGGCAAGCAGGGGCGGACCGCGAAGTCGATCCGTACGATTCTGAACGCGGTCGCCTCGCGCACCAACCGCAAGGTCGTTCTCGAAATCATCGAGGACAAGTGATCGCGCGCTCGGCGGCTGCGCGATGATACCAATCAGGTTACAGCATCGATGCTCCGCGTCGGCCGCATAACCGGCGCCCACGGGCTCAAGGGCGCGTTGCGATTTCGGCCCGACAATCCAGACTCCGACACATTGGAACAGGTCAAGCGCGTTTTCCTGAAATGCGACGGAGAGCAGCGCGAGTTTCGGCTGGCGGGAATGACGCCGCTCAACGCGACGACGCGGCGAATCACGCTCGATGGCATCGCGGACATAAACGCGGCCGAGGCGCTGAAGGGCGCGGTCGTGATGCTCGCGGACGAAGATGTCCCGCCCGCGAAGCCGCGCGAGTTCTACTACTACGAGGCGATCGGATGCGAGGTGTTTCTGACCGACGGCAGCCGCCTCGGCGCGATCCAGGAAATTTTCTCGAACGGCGCGCAGGACATCTGGGTGGTGCGCGACGGCGAGCGCGAAGTGCTGGTGCCGGTGATCGAGGACGTCGTCAAGGCGATCGACCTCCCGGCACGGCGCGTGACGATCGAGCCAATCCCCGGCCTGCTCGACTGAAGCCGTCTGGCTCCGGGCGACTCACCCGGATAGATTTGGATTCACGCCGCAATGGAATTTCACGTAATCACATTGTTCCCCGAGATGTTCGAGTCGCCATTTCGTGGCGGCATGATCGGACGCGCTATCGAGCAGGGACTAATCACCATCAAGGCGCATCCGCTGCGCGAGCATGGTCTCGGCAACTATCGGCAAGTCGATGACGCACCATACGGAGGCGGCAGCGGGATGGTGATGCGGCCGGAGCCGATTGCGGCCGCGATCGACGCGGTTGATGCGGCGCGGCCGGGCCTGTGGCGCATCCTGATGACGCCGCAGGGCGAAGTGTTCGACAACTCGATGGCGCGCGACCTCGCCAAGCGCGCGCCCGGCTTGATGATCGTCGCGGGGCGCTACGAGGGAATCGACGAGCGCGTGCGCTCGCTGGTAGACCAGGAAATTTCCATCGGCGACTACGTGCTGAGTGGCGGCGAAATCCCCGCGATGGCGGTGATCGAGGCGGTGGGCAGGATGATACCCGGCGTGCTCGGCAATCCCGACTCGCTCGACGCGGAATCGTTCGCGGCCGGGATGCTCGAGTATCCGCAATACACACGGCCCGAGGAGTTCCGCGGCATGAAGGTGCCGGAAATCCTGCTGAGCGGCGACCACGGCAAGATTCGCGCGTGGCGCGAGGCCGAAGCAAAACGGCGCACCGCGCGGCGGCGCCCCGACTTGCTCGAGCGGCGCAAGTCCTGAGCGTGTCCGATCTATTCGTAGCGCTGATTCATCATCCGGTCGTCAATCGGAACGCCGAGACCGTCACCTCGGCGATCACCAGCCTGGACATTCACGACGTCGCGCGCGCCTCGCGAACCTACGACGTGCGCGGTGTGTTCATCGTCCATCCGATTCCCGAACAGCAAAAATTCGCGGCTAGCGTGATCGATCACTGGCGCTTCGACTTCGGCCGGGCGCACGATTCGCGCCGTCGCGAGGCGCTCGAGCGCGTGCAAATCGTCGCGACACTCGACGACGCGATTGCCGAGGCGACGCGAATCGCGGGCGCGCGCCCGCTAATCGTACACACCTCGGCTCGCACCGAAGGCGGCACCAGTTACGCCGATTTGCGCAAGCGGCTAGAGGCTCCGCACGGTGCGCCGATGATGATCCTGCTCGGGACCGGATTTGGAATGTCGCCGGAGGTCGCCGAACGCGCCGACATCGTGCTCGCGCCGATCGTCGGCCCCGGCGACTACAACCATCTGTCAGTGCGCTCCGCCGCGGGAATCATCCTCGATCGCCTTCGCGGCAGGTAACTTCAGAACGACTCGTTAGGCGGCTCGCTTTTTTGTGTCATCCTGACAAAGCGAGCAACGCCAGCGGCAGGAAGGATCTCGGACAGCGGCGCGAAAGCGCCGCCGGTACCGGTTTTGAAAATCGCGCCGCGCTCCTATGCTCCTATCGTCGCGCAAGCGTTGGCACTAGAGCATCGCGCGCAACTTCCCCACGAAACGGCGCATGTGCGGATCTGACCGCTCAAACGGAATCTCGTCGAATCCAAACCATCGCACGCCATGAAACTCGCCGCGATCGAATTCAATCGCGCGCGAGCTGTCGCCGCGTAGCACATACCAGAGCGATATGTCGGTATGCCCGCCGCCTTCACCAACCGTCCGCGTCACCGTGATGAACAGCGGTTGCGCTTGTACGAAGTCCGCCGCGAGGCCCAGCTCCTCCGACAGTTCTCTGACTACGGTTGCTGTTGGGTCTTCGTCGGGCTCGACATGGCCACCGCTCGGCAGCCATAAGCCGGCCAGTTTGTGATCGACCAGCAACAACTTACCACGCGGCTCATCGACGAGAGCGAAATAGCTCACGAGATGCTTGGGTGGGACGTCCGGCTTCCTGGCCCTGAAGATAGGCGCACCCGAACGAATCCATTCGAGCGTCGAGTCGCGATGATCCCGCTCAAGGTCGTCGAGCGGCTCGATTGACATAACTATCTTGGCGATCTTATCGCGCACGGAATCCACAACCTGCCCGCCTGCGAGATTAGCGCCCCCTGAAATCGGCGTACCACCACCCATTGAGTGGGCGCGCGCATTTGGATAGTTTTAGGGGCTCGACTCGAGGTCTTTCTTTCCATGAATACCGTTATCCAGAAGCTCGAAGAGCGGGGCCTGCGCAAGGACCTGCCTGAATTCCGCGTAGGCGACTCGGTTCGCGTTCACGTCAAGGTCGTCGAAGGCGAGAAAGAACGCGTCCAATCCTTCGAAGGCATCGTGATCAAAATCAACCGGGGCGCCAACCGCGCGACCTTTACCGTGCGCAAGGTCTCGTACGGGGTCGGCGTCGAGCGAATCTTCCCGATGCATTCGCCGCGAATCGACAAGTTGCAGGTGCTGACGCGAAGCCGCGTGCGCCGCGCGCGCTTGTATTATCTGCGCGACCTGTCGGGCAAAGCGGCACGGCTCGACACCGCGACCTGAGCGCAGAGCGAATCCTCGATTATCTGTCGTTGGAGGCCGCGGGCTCTTCGACAGAAACCCGCGTCATCCGAACGTTGCCGTCCAGGTAGGCGCCCTCGGACACCGTCAAGTTGCGCGTCTCGATATTGCCGAAGAACTTGGCGCGCGGCCCGAGCACCACGCGCTCGCATCCGACTACGTCGCCGCGCAACTCACCCATGATGAGCAGTCGCGGGGCGAAGACTTTGCCCTCGACCATTCCTTCTTCGCCGACCACGACCAACTCGGGCGAGCGAACCTCGCCGCGGAAGCGGCCCTCGATTCTGATCGGTTCGTGAAAAATCAGTTTGCCCGAGACGTTGACGTTGCGCCCGACCGCGACGCGCGTGCGCGCTTCGGCCCACGCCACGCCTGCATCCTGCGGTATCTGCGTTGTTGAATCCATGAACTACGGCGCCGGGAATACGTGACACGCCACCGCGTGGCCGCCGCGCCCGGTTTCTAATTTCGGTTCGACGTTTGTACAAACATCTTTCGCATAAGGGCATCTTGGATGGAAGGCGCAGCCGGCCGGCGGGTTCATCGGACTCGGCATTTCGCCAGGCAGCTTGATGCGCTCGGGCCTGTGGACGGTGTCGATCGTCGGAATCGCCGAGAGCAGCGCGCGCGTATAAGGATGCCGCGGGTTCAGATAGGTCTCGTCGCGCGATGCGATTTCGACAATCTTGCCGAGGTACATGATCGCCACGCGATTGCTGATGTGCTCGACCACGCGCAAATCGTGCGCGATGAACAGGTAGGTGAGTTTCAGCTTTTCCTGCAGGTCCTGCAGCAGGTTGATAATTTGCGCCTGGATCGAAACGTCGAGCGCCGAGACCGGCTCGTCGAGCACCAGGAAGCGCGGATTGACCGCCAGCGCCCGCGCGATTCCGATTCGCTGGCGCTGCCCGCCGGAGAACTCGTGGGGCAGACGATCCATCGCGTCAGCGCTCATCCCGACCATCGCGAGCAGCTCGACGATTCGCTCTTCTTTTTCTTTGCCGCGCGCGAGCTTGTGAATCTCGATCCCTTCGCCGACGATCGACCTCACGCGCATCCGCGGATTCAACGATGCGTACGGATCCTGGAACACGAGCTGCATCTGTTGGCGCAGCGTGCGAAGCTCGGCGCGGCCGAGCGTTGAGAGATCGCGGCCGTCGAAATAGACGGAGCCCTCCGTCGGTTCGAGGAGTTTCAGAATCAGCCGTCCAAGCGTCGATTTGCCCGAGCCCGACTCGCCGACCAATCCCAACGTTTCGCCGGGTTGAATCTCGAGATTAACGCCGGTCACCGCTTTTATCGAGAGATTTTTTCCGCCGATGATGCCCGTCGAGCCTGCGGGAAACTCCTTGCTGAGATGCTCGACGCGAACCAGCGGCGCGCCCGACGCCGATGCGGCCGTGTTACCCATTGGCGCGGTGGGATTAGGCGCGGATGCAGGCGACATAGTGGTTGGGGCCTTTGTTTTCGAGCGGCGGCTCGGCCGCGGAGCACTGCGGAATTGCGCGCTCGCATCGCGGATGGAATCTGCAGCCGGACGGCGGATTCATCGCGCTCGGAATCGAGCCGGGGATCGCCTGCAAGCGGTGGTGCCGGCTGCCGTTGATGCCGGGTATCGATTCGAGCAATCCGCGCGTGTACGGGTTGAGCGGATTTCGAAACAGCTCCGCAGTCGGTGCCTGCTCCATCACCCGCGCCGCGTAGAGAATCGTCACGTCGTCGGCATACTCGGCCACGATTCCGAGATCGTGCGTAACCAGAATCACTGCGAGTCCGAGCCGCACCTGCAACTCGCGGATCAGATCGAGAATCTGCGCCTGTATCGTCACGTCGAGCGCTGTCGTCGGCTCGTCCGCTATCAGGAGGCGCGGATTGCACGACAGCGCCATCGCGATCATCACGCGCTGGCGCATCCCGCCGGACAACTGATGCGGGTAGTCGTCGATGCGCCGTTCGGGGTCGGCAATCCCGACCATCCTGAGCGCCTCGATTGTGCGGTTGCGCGTCTCGGCGCGATTGGTTTGCTGATGCAGTCGGACCGCCTCGCCAATCTGGCTGCCGATGGTGAAGACGGGATTCAGCGACGTCATCGGTTCCTGGAAGATCATCGCGATCCGCGCGCCGCGAACATGGCGCATCTCCGGCTCGCTGAGCTTCAGTAGATCCTGATCCTCGAAAATTACCTCGCCGCCCACGATTCGCGCCGACTCGGGCAGCAACCGCATGATCGAAAGCATGCAGGCCGACTTGCCCGATCCCGACTCGCCGACAACTCCGAGCAGCTTCCCCGGCGCGACTGAAAAACTCACGCCGTCCACCGCGCGCACCTCTCCCGCCTCGGTAAAAAACGAGGTGCGCAGCGATTTGACTTCGAGCAGAGGTTTCACGTGACGTTCAGCGTATCATCGAGACTGATGCGAAATCATGCGGCGGTGGCGGGGTCGAGGCGGTCGCGGAGGTGGTCGCCGAGGAAGTTGAATGACATCACGGCGAGGAAGATGAAGATGCCGGGGATCAGGATCCATGGATAACGCGCTAGGTTCTGGACGTCCTGCGCCTGCGCCAGCAGGTTGCCCCAGCTTGCGGCTGGCTCCTGGATGCCGAGGCCGAGCAGCGACAGCGCGCTTTCGCCGAGGATGAAGCCGGGGATCGAGAGCGTCGCAGCCACGATCGCGTAGCCCATCACCGACGGAATGATGTGACGCGTGATGATGCGCCATCGCGACGCACCCAGAGCGCGCGCCGCCTCGACGTACGGACGCGAGCGCACCGAAGACGCCATCCCGCGGATGATTCGCGCGAAGCCGGCCCAACTGATGAAGCTCATAATCGCGACGATCATGAAAAACGTTGCGACCGCGCTCAACCCCGACGGAATCACCGCCGCCAGCGCGAGCAGAAAATAAAATGACGGCAGCGACATCTCGATTTCGGACCATCGCATGATCAGGAAATCGACCGTCCCGCCGATGTAGCCGGACAGCGCCCCGATTGTGATGCCCAGTGAGAAACTGATCAGCACACCGATCAATCCGACGCACATGCTGACGCGCGAGCCGTAAACGATTCGCGAGTAGAGGTCGCGCCCGAGGCCGTCGCTGCCGAGCATGAAGTACGGCTCACGCTCGCTGTCGGTGGTGAACAGGTGGCCGTGCGAGAACAGGTGGATGTCGAGCCGCCGAGAGGCGTCGGCAACGAACTTGCGCCCAATCGGATCCTGCATGCCCATCGGATGGCTGTAGAAGATCGAGCGCGACCATTCAGACGGCGCACTCAAGTGGAGCGACATCGGCGGACAGTCGGGCATCTCGCGGTTCTGATAGGCCGGGTCGTAGCTCGCGAAGAACGGCGACGCGGCAGCGAGCAGGTAGAACGTGACGAGGCAGATCGCGGAGAAGCGGACCGTCCGCGACGCGAGCCGCCATTCGCGCGCCACGCCCGACGTTGGTCGCGCGGATACCGCGGCGCCCTGGAGATTCGCTGGCATTGTGGCGTCCACGTTCATTTCACTCGGCCGCCACCGAAGAAAAGTCGACACGCGGATCGACAGCGACCAGCGCGACGTCGGCGAGCAGGTTGCCGACCAGCAAGAGAATCGTGCCCATCAGCACCGAGCCCATCACAAGGTAGATGTCGAGCGAGCGCACCGCGTCGAGCATCAGCAGCCCGAGCCCTTGCAGATTCATCACGGCCTCGACCAGGGCGGCGCCGCCCAGCAGATCGCCCAGCGAATATCCGGCCATCGTGACGAACGGGTTCATCGCGTTTCGCAGCACATGCTTGTAGATGACGACGCGCTCGGACAGTCCTTTGGCGCGTGCGGTGCGGACAAATTCCGAATTTTTGATTTCGAGAATCTGCGACCGCATCAGGCGCATCAGGCCCGCGGTGCCGGAGATGCCGAGCACGAAGACCGGCAGGATGAGGTGGTTGATGCGATCCGCGATCCGGTTCACCGTATCGAGCGTCGCGTAGTCGGGTGAGTAGGTGCCGCCTATTTGAAACCATCCGGTTTTCAGCGCCAGGTACATCATCAGGAAGGCGAGAAAAAAGCTCGGCACCGACATCCCAAAGAACGCCAGAAATGAGAGGAAGCGATCCCAGATCGAATTTTGATTCACCGCCACGATGATTCCGATCGGAATCGCGATCAGCCACGAGAAAATCATGCTCGTCGCCGACAGGATGATCGTATTGAAAGCGCGCGACGCGATCAGCCCGGTGACGCTCACTCTGTACTGCAGCGAGAAGCCGAAGTTCAGATGGAGCACGCCCCACAGCCACTTGAAGTAGCGGACCATCAACGGCTGATCGAGGCCGAACTGCGCCTCGAGTTGGTGAATGACCTCGGGCGTGATGGTCGGGTTGAGCTTTAGATTCGAGACGAAGTCGCCGGGCACCAACGACATCGCGAGGAACGAAATGAATGTGATCCCGAGGATGAGCGGGATCATGTTGAGCAGGCGACGGATCAGAAAGCGGGTCATCGTGTCATCGGCCTGATATTTCGACGTGCGTGCCGCGCCGGATGTTCAGTCGGCCTTGAATTCCATCCAC
Organism: Binatus sp. (SeqCode); assembly: GCF_035272065.1. GTDB lineage: Bacteria > Desulfobacterota > Binatia > Binatales > Binataceae > Binatus. The sequence goes on along the minus strand of NZ_DATEQZ010000052.1, from coordinate 131,102 downwards.
TCGGACTTGTACAGGCCCCAAACTTTGGGCTGGTAGTTCTCGAGCGAGTTTTTCCACGACGCATAGCGCTGCGAGCGGACCGTCTCGATTATCGGCAACTGGTCGTGCATGATTTGCTGAATTCTCCAGTAGTACGGCGCGCGCTTGTGGGGATCCATTTCGGATGCGCCTTGATCGAGGAGCGTGTCGATCTCGGCCTCCCACGGCGTGGCGGGTTTGGGCTGATTCGGATTCCACAAATGAAGGTTGCCCGATGAGCGATAAAAGTTGGCGCCGTCGTTCGGCTCAATCCCGCCGGTAAATCCAATCAGCACGCAGTCCCAGTCGAACGACGAATCGAGCTTGTCCACCAGCGTGGTGAATTCGAGCGGCCGATAATTCACCTTGATGCCGAGGCTTTCGAGGTCTTGCTTGAAGATGGTGCACATCTCGTTGCGCTCGGGCGAGCCGGTGTTGGTGGTGAGATCGAATTCGAGGCGATTGCCTTTCGGATCGGTTCGCACGCCGGGTTTCACGAGGTGATAGCCTGCCCCCTCGAGCGTGTCGGCGGCAAGTTTCGGATCGTAGTCGTAGTCCTTGAGATTGGGGTTGTGGAAGATTTTGTTCTCGGGTGAGATATCGGCTACCGCCGGCACCGCGAGCTGGTGAAAGACAAGATCGATCATCGATTTCTTGTCGACCATGTGCGCCATCGCTTGCAGGAACTTCAGGTCCGTAAACCATTCGAGCTTCGGATTGGTGACGCCGTCTTTGACGAAGTGGCGTGGGTTGCGGTTGAAGGCAAAAAACAGCGAGCCCGTGTCAATTCCGATCTGCTGAACCGTGATGTCGAGTTCGTGGTTCTTCACCTTGTCCTGCAGCGGCGAAACCTCCTCAGTGCGCGGGCCGTACACGTCGATTTGCCCCGACAGGTAGCGCAGGTAAGCGGTGTTCTGATCCGGCACGATCGTCACCGTCTGCCCATGCAGGCGCGGCAACTGACCGCCGCGCTCGTCCTTCATCCAATAGTCTGCGTTGCGATCGTAACGCACGAGCTGGCCCTGCGTGTAGTGCGTCATCTTATACGCGCCGTTGCCGACGAGCTTGTCCGGGGGAGTATCGATGCCCCAGGTGTGGTTGAAATTTCCCGCCTTCCACACAGGCTCGAGGATGTGCGCCGGCATCACCTGGATGCCGAGCGAGTAGAGCAACGGCGCAAACGGCTTCGGCAGATGCATCACAACGGTGTAGTCGTCGGGCGCTTCAGCGGCGATGCGCTGGTGGTCGATGGTGATCGCGGGACGGATGCTGTTGGGCACCTTGGGATCATAGATGACGTCGAGCGTGAACAGGACGTCGTGCGCAGTGACGGGCTGACCGTCAAACCATTGCGCGTCGTGGCGGAGATGAAACGTGATCGACTTGCTGTCGGGCGCGATGTCCCATTTCTCGGCCAGTCCCGCCTCCGGCAGGGTAGTGACAGGGTTGAGCCGCAGCAGGCTCTCGAACAAATCGCCGGTTAGCGCGCCCGAGCTTGAATCGGTGATCAGAATCGGATTGAAGGTGCGCGGATCGCTGGCGATGGCCGAGTAGAGGATTTGACTGGTCGCGTGATCGCTCCCGGGCCGGTTAACGTGGCATCCGGCAACAATCGCAAGCGAGGCCAGAGCAATCGCGCACGTAAGTGCGGTTAAAAACCGATTACGCCGTCGCTCAGCTTTCATTTGAAAACGCGCGGACATCGACAAGACTCAGATTCACCACAGTGGCTCCTGGAGCCGGTATCAACACGAACGTCGAATCGGGAATTATTCCGTTGACGATCGGCCGGAGATAGCGAAACGTGACGTGGCTGCCGGCCGCCGGAAATGTCGCATCGACGACGTACGGAAACATCACTCCGCCGATATCATGATAGTCGCTGTAGCGCACCTCGTAATTCACGACGCCGCCGCCCGCCGTCTCCCGCACCATCGCGAGGTTGCCGCCGGAAAATCCAATCTCGCGAGTCCCCGACGCGGCGTTGCCGTACGACGCGACCATCATCGCGCCGTCGTTCGATACCGACTCCGCGCTGCTGCCGAGCGCGAACGCTGGCGGCGCGAGTCCCATCAGCAGACCCACGGCGTCCGCGGGCGCCATCGGGATTCGCACGTACCGGTAGAGTGTGTCGGCGTTGGCCTCGCCGCGCATGAAGCGATTCTGCCCCGGCTCGAAGATCGCGAGGTCCGATCCCTGTGCCGCTAGCAGCAATGCCACCCCGAACGGCGACATCGCTTCGACCCGCAAATTGCCGGGGCGCTTGACGACTAGTTCCTCTTTGGCTTTCACATGTTGATCGCCGGCAGTGTATTCCATGACGGCCGGCGTCTGCATGCAGGCGAGACTTCTGTCGCGCTCCACCAGCGCTGCGACCATTCTCTCGACTTGATATTTGTTCTCGCTCCAGCCCGGGGTTGGCGTCTCGGCTTCTGGGACGGGCGGAGTGTATATGACGAAGCAGGCGGAAGTTTCGAGCATCGCCAGCAGGAGCATCGATGCGACCGCCGCGAGCGAAACTGTTGTTCGGCGCCGAGCGCGATCAGTGGCCCGCGCTGGCGGCATTCTGCAGGACCTGGATTTTATCCTTGAGGCGCGCGACCTGGTCGGTTTCCTGCGCCTTCTTCAGCGCGTCCGAGTATTCGTGGCCGGCTTCCTTGGCTTTGCCCAGCTTGCGGTACGCGTCGCCAAGATGCTCGGTGATCGTGGGATCGCTGCCGGTCAGGTTGACCGCCTTCTCCAACTCCTCGACGGCCTTCTTGTAGTCGCCCTTCTGGTAGTAAACCCATCCCAGGCTGTCAACGTAAAATCCGTCTTCGGGTTCGATATCGAGGGCGCGCTTGATTAGCTTTTCGGCCTCGGCCAGGTTGGTGCCCTGCTCGGCGTAACTGTAGCCGAGGTAGTTCAGCGCCTGCGCGTTGGCGGGATTCAGCTCGATCGCCTTCTTCATCTCGGCCATGCCTTCGTCGCGCTGCTTGTTCTGATCGAGCGCGGCGCCGAGGGTGAAGTGGAACTTGTCATTCTTGGGTTCGGCCGCGACCATCTTACGTGCCAGCTCGATCGCCGCCGGGTAGTCCTTCTTTTCTTGGTAGACGCCGACCATGAAGCCGATTATCTCGGGGTCGTTGGGTTTCTTGGCGAGCGCGTCCTTCAGCGCGCCCAGCGCATCGTCGTACTTGTTCTGCTTGTCGTACAGGTAGGCGAGCTGCAGGCGCGATTCGACGTAATGCTCGTTGTCGCCGGGGATCTTGTTGAACTCGGCGATCGCCTTGTCGTTCTCGGACAGCTCCGTGTACACCGTGCCGAGGTAGTAATGAACGCGGTAGTTGCTCGGCTCGGCGCCGAGCACGAGGTTGAACTCGGTCGCGGCGTCGTCAAAATTGCCCTGCTCGACGTACAGCAGGCCGATCTTGGTGCGCGTGTCGGCGGGATTGGTCTCGACCTGCTCGGCGCGCTTCAGCTCGTCCAGCGCCTCGTTGTACTTCTTCTGACCGACCAGGATTTCCGCCTTGCGCTTGCGGACCAGCTCGTTGTTCGGATTGATTTGCGTGATCTTGTTGTAATAGACGAGCGCGTCCTGGGTCCGTTCCTGGCGCTCGCGCAACAGCGCGAAATCAAGCAGCACCAGCTCCGACTGCGGATTTAGATCGAGCGCCTTCTGATAATATTTCTCGGCGGCCGGGTAGTTCTTCGACGCCACCATCACCTTGCCGGCGTAGTAGTAGCCAAGGAAAGAATTGGGATCGAGCGTAATCAGCTGCTGGAAGGTCTTCTCGGCCTCGCCGTAATCGCCGCGCTTGGCGTAGAGCGTGCCGAGGTACAAATAGGCTTCCTGGTTTTTCGGATTGAGGCGCAGTACCTCGCGGTAGTCCTTTTCCGCGGTCACGTCGTCGCCGAGCGCCGAGCTGATTCCCGCGCCGAGCAGCCGTGCGTCAGCCGAATCGGGATTTATCGCGAGCGCCTGATTCACCTGCTCGAGCGCGTCCTTGAGCCGCCCGTCGCGGACGTAAAGCGTCGCGAGCCGAACCTTCAGCGCCGCGTTGCTCGGATCGTACTGGACGGCCTCCGCGTAATCCTTCAGCGCCTCTTCGCGGTCGCCTTCATTCATCGCGACCTCGGCCTTCAGAAACGCGCTCATCGCGCGCGCATCCGAGGGCACGTCCACCGCCGGCGCGCCGCCGAAGGGATTGTCCCCGCCCACGCTGGCGCTCCGGAGCAGCTCGGGCTTCGCACTCGTGATCGAGGTGCAGCCCAGAAACGCGATCGACGCGACGCCGAGCGCGATAATCGCGCGTGTACTGAAACCTGTCATCGCTACAACAAATTCCCGGGAGAGCTTCTCAATTGGGCCTAACACCACGCTCTTCGATCTAATACGCGAGGTGTCCCGCGACGTTACGACCTCCGCGGACCTTTGCGCATCCCTTACATTATAAGAAATCCGCCACCAGATGCGACCGTGCAACCCTCATTTGATCTTTTGACTGCTTGCCACCGCGCATCGCCTCGGCTAGGCAAGGGGGCCGGAGCCGCCCCGCAATTGCCGCAAATTCCCAACGAAAATAACGACGCCTCGCTCGCTCACACGCTTCGTACGCCGCGTAAGCTGGCCCTCATACCGCTGGTATGCGTGATGTACCTGGTCGTGAGCGGCGGCGCGTACGGCCTCGAAGACGCCGTCCGGATGGCGGGGCCGCGCATGACGCTCCTGCTATGCCTCGTCGTGCCGCTCACGCTCAGCCTGCCGACTGCACTGATGGCGGCGGAGTTGACGGCATTGATGCCGGTGGAAGGCGGCTTCTACTTCTGGGTCAAGGAAGCGCTCGGCCCGTTCGCGGGCTTCGCCGAGGCTTACCTGACAATTCTTTACACCGCCGTCGACATGGCGATTTATCCGGTGCTGTTCGCCGGCTATCTTTCGTTCATCCTGCCGCTCGGCCCGGCGGCGCAGATCGCGATCGGCATCGCGCTGGTCTGGATGGCGGGCGGGCTGAATTTTCTCGGCGTCAGGCCGGTCGGGATGGCCTCGATGATCCTCGCCGCAATCCTCGTCTCGCCGTTTGCGATTCTGGTAGTCGTCGGCCTCCCGCGCCTCGTCCACTTCACGATGCCTACGCCGTCGCTGTTCGGCAAAGATGCGTTAGGTGCGCTCGGCGCCGGGCTGACGGTGGTCATCTGGAATTTCAGCGGATGGGAAAATCTGAGCGTCGTGTCCGCGGAAATCGAAAATCCGCGCCGCAACTATCTGCGCGCCATTCTGATCGCGCTGCCGATAATCGTCGCCGGCTACGTGCTTCCGCTCGCGGTCTCCGTCTCGGGCGCGACCACCGCCGCCGGCTGGGGCACCGGCTCGTTCTCGCACGCCGGCTACGCGATCGGCGGCCGCGCACTCGGCGGCGCGCTGGCGCTCGGCGGCGCCGTGATGTCGTTCGCGGTATTCGAGGCCGCGATGCTCTGGGTGTCGCGCATGCCCTTCGTGCTCGCGCGCGAGCGCTACCTGTCGCCGCCGCTCGCCCAGCTCTGGTCCACCACCGCGACGCCCGGCAAATCGATCCTGCTCTGCTGCGTCGTCTTCACGCTGCTGGTGCCAATCGGCTTCGTCGCGCTGGTCGTGCTCGACGTCTTCTTCTACATGGCCGCGCTGGCGCTGGAACTTTTCGCACTGCTGCGCCTGCGCAAACTGATGCCCGATCGCACCGCGATGTTCACGATAGGCGGAGGCCGCGCCGGCCTGGCGCTCGTCGCGATTCTCCCAATCCTGACCTGGGCCGCGACCTTCGGGCTGGCCATTTCGGCCAGCGACGGTAAGTCCGACTTCATCCTGGCCATCGTGCTGGGCGCATTCGTCTGGCCCGCATACGCAATCTGCCGCCGCCGCTACGGCGGCCCCCCGCCAATCGATGTCCCGCCCACCAGCCTCACCGCATAACTCTCTGCTTCCTCTCGATGTAAGGAGACAACCTGCCCGGCATTTCTTCCCCTCTCCCTCCCACGGAGAGGATGAAGGTGAGGGTCCTTATACAGCGCGTTCTTTTGCGCGCGATTCAAGATTCTGCGTTCTCTCCCCTCCCTGCTCGGACTCATTTCCAGGGGGATGAACTTTTCAGCCTGATCAAACCGTCCCAAACATGCTACCCACAGGTATGGGACGACACTCATGACGTTCAACAGACAAACTTCATTGCCGCATCCAAGACTCCGCATCGGGCAACTCCCCATTTCAAAAACAAAATTTGACGGAACGAAACTACCCTTGGGTGGTAGGCCCGCCGCAGGACCACAATAGGTGGTAGAAATTGCTGATCTTTACTAGCGAGCAGTCAATCGATACAGCGCAACCGCCTCGTTCTGCGATACCGGCTCGACGGCGAACCTCCCCTGTAACTGATCGAGTTCGTCCTTCAATACATCCGCATACTGCTGCGACTCCGGCGCAGCGATCAGCAGAAACACCGGCGCCTTCGCATCAATCGCCGATGCTAGCGAATCCGCCTCCCTCGCCGACATCTGCTCGCCGTCGAACACGACCGGCGGTACCGACCCGTTCCATCCTGCGGCCCGCTTCTCGTACAGGCGATGCAGATGGTAGTCGGTGAATCGCTCACCCGGATCAAGCGAGTTGAGCCCGACGAAGCGGCGGTCTTCTCCGAGGTAGAGATCGAGAAATTGCAGCGAGATGTTGCTGACTACAGTCGCATCGCCCGGCAGTGTCGAATTCAACGACTCCAATGCCTCAACCATCGGCGAAGACGCGGGCGACGCACTCAATCGCGCGACCGCTTCCGAAGCCAACGACACGACCAGCACTACGTCGAGCACGATCACGCCCACCGCCCTTGCAAACTGACTCGCGCTTCGATTTCGGTTGCGCAGCACGTCGCGCATCCATCGATTCGCGAGCGCCGCGCCCGCACCCGCCGCGATAAACAGTATGAATGCGCCCGGCAGGATGAAGGCCACGTCAGTGAACAGATAGAAACAGTAAAGCCCGGTCAGCGCTCCGAGGTATCCGAGCCCAAACCACATCAGCCGTCGCGCCATGGACTGTCCGGGCGCGCGAAGGATCGCGATGAACCCGACAATCGCGAACACCGCCGCCGCGAACGGGTAGAGCAAGTAGCGCGCATCTCCGCGATCGCCAAGCATCCCATCGAGTCCGAGCAGCGTAGTCGCGTACACGATCACGTTGCCATGCGGATTTCGTGGCATCGTGGGCCCGAACAAGTACGCAGCGCTGAACGTCTTGCCGCCCGCGCCATAAACTTCGGGTACCCACCAAGAGTATCCGCTCGCGAATGCGCTCCCGAGATTGATCGAGTTCTGATGCAATTGCCACGCGACCGGAATCGCGAACCCGACTGCCATCGCGATCGCCGCTTTGAGGAGGTTCGCGAAATCTCTCCTCTCCAGCGGCGCCATCACGACGCACACCACGAGGCCAACAAGGATGGCGGCGTTGGTCGGACGGATGATCGTCGAGAATCCAGCGTAGAGACCGAACAGGAGCCATTCGAACACTGGCATCCAGCTCGGCCGCATCCAGCTCGTAGATTGAGACGCGTCGTGTGACGCCCCTGACATCAGGAACACCACGGCGACAAGCGTCACGGACAACGTCGGCACGTCGCTCATTACGAGCGATGAATACGTGATGAAGACGGGTGAGAGCGCCAGTAGCAGCGCCGCAATCGTGGCGGCCGCGCGCCCGAATGCCCGGCGCGCCACCACGAAAACACCGAAGACCGAGAACATTCCGAGAATCATCGAGGCGTAGAGCTGCGGAAAGTCTCTGGGGTTCAAGAGGTAGAAGTATTCGAGGATCAGCGGGTAGCCGCCGGTATAGCGCGACGGGTAAGTATATCCACCGAAATGCAGTACAGCTCCGCCACGATTTGCGAGGTTCACCGCCGCCGCGGCGTATTCGAGTCCATCCGGCCAAGGCATCAATTCGACTCCGCGTCGAGAGCCGGCAGATCTAATCATTATGATTGCGAGCAGTATGATCGCCGCGAGGATTCCCCAATCGAGGATACCCGGCATAAGGCTAACGCCAGACGGTTCCGTGACAGGCGGTGTCGATGATTTCGCGCGGCTCATCGCGACGCGTCCCCGCGAGCGCTGACAGCGTCGACGCGACTCGCATCGGCGCGTGGCTCATCGCCGTGCTGCTGATCTCGCGCGTCGTGCGGATGTTCTACCCGCAAGTGTGGGTCGAGGACGATTTCTACCTCGAAAGCGCGTGGCTGGTGAGCGCCGGGATGCGTCCGTACCTGGATTTCGTTCATCCGCATATGCCGCTGCTCGAATGGATCGCGGCAGGTTACCTCAAGTTGTTCGGCGCAAGCCATCTGTCGATCGAAATCCTGAACGAGGCCGCGATTTTCGCGACCAGCCTCCTGACCTACTCGCTCGCGCGCAAGGTCGCCGGCCGCCCCATCGCCATCGCCGCGTCGATACTATACGCATACAGCTCGCTGGTCTTTCGTTACCACGCTTACGAGCGCGAGAGCTTCGTCGCGCCGCTGCTCATCCTCGGCGCGATCGTCACGCTCGACGACGCGATGCCGGAGATGCGCCAGGCCGTTTTCGTTGCGCTCATCTTCTTCGTCGCATGCGCAATCAAGTTGACTGCCGTGATTCCGCTACCCGTGATGCTGCTATTCATCGCCGTCGCGTACCGCCGAATCGCGGGCGCGGTCGTCTCGGGCATAATCTTCGCACTCGCGCTCAGCGCGTTCAGTGCGATCCTCTACCGGCTCTACGGCTACGAGTTCATCTTCCAGACGTTTGTTTTTCATTTCCTGAAAGGACGCGACACCGCCGGCAGCATCGCGACCTACCCGCGCACGATCCTCGACTTGCTCGTGCCGCTCTTCGTCCTGGGATGCTGGCGAATCTTCGCCGATCGCACCTTCAACCGCGGCGTGGTTCTGGTGCTCGCGATCGTCTCCGCCGAGTACGCCTTTTACGGCGTCCTGAGTCCGACCGCGTGGGGCCACAACTATCTCGAGCCGCTGCCCTTCATCGCGATCGTCTCGGGGGTCGGCGCGATGGCTCTCATACGAGCGAGCCGGATGCCGACGCAACAATGGCCGTCGCTTTCGGGCGGTGCGGCGCTGATCGCGATTTTTCTGATCTGGATCGCGCCGCTGGTCAACGAGAACTGGCTGCACGGCGCGGTCTACGGATTCGGCTTCGTGCCGCGCGCGGAAATCTCGCAGCTCGCCGCCGCGTTGCGCGCCGCCAGCAAGCCCGGCGACGACGTGATCGCGCCGTCGTTCGTATGCTTCGAGGCCGGCCGCCGCGAACTCATCCGCTATCCCGAAACCTACGGCGTATATCGCGAAGCGAAGGCCGAGTACGATCGCGACGGCTTCTTTGCCGCGCGCCGCCGCCTGGGCCACGCCGACTTCTTCCAGCTCATCTCAGATACGCGACACGACTGGACCGAGCAGATGCGCGACGCAATCGCAGGCGGAAAAGTCTCCGCTGTCATCAGCGACTCGCCGATTCAATTGCTGCCGCTGGTGCTGGTTCCCGACGACTTCCTGTCCAGCAACGGCTTCCGCCCGGTCCTGACGACCGACCACTTCACGCTGTGGACGCGAACCCCCGCGCCCGCGGCGCCGGCAAATGAGTAGCCCTCAGAACGATACAAAAGGAGTTCTAACAGGGAGGAAGTCCCGCATCTTCTCTTGATACCAAGGTGCAGGGGTTACCCCTGTCCAAGGAACTGCGAAACCCACGGGGGGTTCAATACAACTGAGTTCCTATCGCGGCCCCGCTTTACTGCGGATGCCAGCTAGCGCCGCCATCTGACGTCGCGAAACTTCGCCCGCCGGCCGTCGTGACAGTTGCATCATCAGCGCTACTCGCGGTCACGCTCGTCAAATTCTCCGCGGTTGGCGGCGTGATGAGCTCCCAATGCTCGCCGTCGGTCGTGCGGATGATCGTTCCGCTGCGACCGACGATCCAGCATACGGTCGCCGACGGCGCCGAGCCCGCAACTAGGTCAGTGCTTACACCGCTGTGCTGCGTATGCGTCGTGCCATCCGCGTCGCGTCGCTGCACCAATCCATTCTTGCCAACGATCCACGTGACGGATCCGTCGGGCGTCGAGATCGTTACCAGCGTCGGTGCCGCGGACGGCGCTGCCTCACTCGGGCTTACCGCGCCCGCTCCGGCGATTGCCGCACCAACTGCCGCACTGCCGTAACCTTGCACGGCAGCCTTTGGCGCCGCGCCGCCCTGCGCGGTCATCGCCTGCGGTCCGGGAGCCGTCGCGCTGGTCGCCATTCTGTGGAGAACCGTGCCGCCGCTCATTCCTTCCGCACGAGGCGCTGCCTCCGTCTTCGCTTCATTCATCGCGAGCGCTCTCGAAGCTGGCGCGGCAGGTGCAGACGCTGGCGCAACGGCTGGCGCCGCCGGCGCAACCATTGGCGATTCTGGTGCAGCCGCCTGTTCCGCGGCTTCCATGCGCGGAGCTTCCTGCTTCTCCATTGCGACGAGCTGATCACTCTGCGGCTCCTCGTTCACCGGACGCCGCATCGCAATGAAGACGACGACGGCTGCGACGGCCGCAAGCGCCGGCACCGCAATGCGCCATCGCCGGTACCACGGGACCCTAGATGTCGCCCTCGCTCCGCGTGCGCTCTCATCGGCGCGAGCGATTGCCGCCAACAGCATCTGGCATCGCGCGCAATCCGCAAAATGAGCCTCGAGACGCTCGCGCTCCGCCGTTGCTAACGAGCGGTCGCTGTATGCGGCGAGCGACTCCGCATCGGCGCACGCGGGCGTCGCCGCATCGGGCGCCGCGCGCATCGCACGGCGCAGGATCGCGTCGAGCGGCTCATTATTTCTATCGACCGGCGTCACGTCGTCACGATTCCTTACTCTTGGAACGAACCGCGGCCGGAAAATTGCACTGTGCGCGTCGGTTCATTTGGCGTCCGGGAGCGCGCGCGACAGGTCGAACTGCAAATCGCCCGCTGCGAAATCATAACACAGCCGAATCTGGTCATCGCTCAGCTTGTCTTCGTGCAGGGTGCGCTCGATCGCGCGTTTGAGTTGATCGCGCGTGCGCGCAAGCCGTCGTGACACTGTGGACTCATGCTCGTCCATTACGCGGCCAATCTCCTTGAGTGACAAATCGTGCCGGTAGTAGTACGCCATCCGCATCCGGTCCCGCGGCGCGAGCGACTTGAGCGCGCCGTCGAGCGCCTTACCCAGCATCGCCACGTAGCGCGCGCGCTCGGCGTCGGGCGGATCGCTGTTGTCGCTCGCAGCCACCCGCTCGACGTCGTCATCGAGCGGCTGGATACGGCTCTGGGAGCGGATGTAATCGACATGGCGCTGCGCCAGCACCGCGCGCATCCAGGTCAGAAGCGAACTGCGGCCGTGAAAGTAGCTGAGGATCGAGCGGCGTCGCCCGTCGCGAACCTCCAACCCATACATCTCGGCCCACAACGAGTCCGCCAGTTCGCGGCCGCGCGCCTCGTCGCCGGCAATCGCGCGTGCGGCTGCGTACAGAGCCGGCCTAAAACTGGTGATGAAGTGCTCCCACGGCGCGGATTTTCCGGCCTGGCACGCGATCGCCAAGCTCAAGTCTTCGGCGTGGAGCGCGTCGATGAACGATTCGACGCCGGCGCCGTCGAGCACGCCCGCCGCGCGCGCGCCGCGATACGCAGCATCGCGGAGTGACTCGTCGCCGACGTTCCATCGCGCGGCGCGAGCGCGTTTGCACAGGCGTGCCAGCGCGAGGGCATACCGTGCGACGAATTCGGGAGGCGCTTCGCTCACGCTGATGCCCGTTCGAGGCAACGATCCTTCAAGCATGCTCCCGCTAAAGCCAGAACACAGCGCCGACCTGGAGCTTGATTGTAGTGAAACCCACAGTGGGTTTCAGCAGGGGTGACCCCTGCACCCAATGTTAAGAAGAGAAGCGGGTTCCGCCCTGTTAGAATCGGTAAGGGGAACGTCGGGTGCCGAGCGATCTTGTCGCTCGGCGCCTTTCTGCCTCGCCGCTGCCGCACTAACTGTTAGTGCTTCTGATCGTAATGGCGCTCTGCTGCCATGAAGCGGAACGGGTGCGACTTCCAATCGCGGCGCGCTACTGGATGATTCTCCAGATATTCGTGCAAACCGGGATGATTGTTGACGTAGGTCCGGTTGTCGACCAGCGCCGGATCCTTCTCTAGCTGCTGCGCTACTTCGGGATGCGAGTCCATGTAGTGATCGGTTGTCGCCAGCGGATGCGGGTAGCCGCGCTCGCCGTGGTTTTCGTAGTAGTGCTCGCGCGCCATGAAGCGGTCTGGGTGATGCTGCAGCTCTTCGCGAACTTCGGGATGATTCTTGAAGTAGTCGCCGAGGCCGGGATGAGTCGCCAGGAACTGCGGATTGTCCACCAGGCGCGGATCGTGTCCCAGTTGCTCCGCCACTTCGGGATGCTCGTCGAGGTAGCCGTTGTCGAAGCGGCCGACGGGACCGGCGAATGCAGTCGTGCTAATCGCGCCGACGAAGGCTATTGCCGCGAGAGTTACTAGCGATTTTTTCATGATGGGTCTCCTTTTCTATCGATGAGGGTTGGACGGACTCGGTGCAGGTTCCGTTTACATCCAGATGGCGAAGCGTAGCGGACAAAATTCGACGAGGAAGCGTGTAAACGAACTGTAAGGTTGTTTCGTCAAATAGGCCGGAAAATTGTAACATCGGTCCCTGGAGCCGGTTTCTTCCGGGGTTGCCGGCTCGCGGGACTGACTAATGGTGGAGCCTTCGGATGAGGAGCTGTGCAGGAGAATCGCCGAGCGCGATGCTGACGCATTCGAGCTCATGGTGGACCGCCATCAGGGGCGCGCGTACCGGCTCGCCTCGTCGATCCTCGGCAATGAAGCCGATGCGCGCGACGTCTCGCAGGACGCGTTCATCCGGCTATACGAATCGGCCGGGCGGTTCGATGGGCGGTCGCGCTTTTCGACGTGGTTCTATCGGATACTGGTCAACTTATGTATCGACCATCACAGGCGAAACCGATGGTGGCGCCGGCTGGCGCCGCTTGCGAGTCCCGGTGGCGGCGACGACCCCGACGAACGCGCTTTCGATCCGCCGTCCGGCGAGGCCGGGCCGGAGGGCGAGGCGATGCTGAAGCAATCAGTAAGCCGGCTTCGTCCCGCGCTCGAAAAGCTCTCGCCGCAGCAACGTGCTGCAGTGTTGCTGCAGACGCAGGAGGGCTTCACCAGCCGAGAAATAGGCGAGGTGCTCAAGTGTTCGGAGGCAACGGCTAGGGTGCATGTGCATCGCGGGATCGCGCAGCTGCGGAAATTGATGGGGAACGACTGACAATTCGACTGAGTAATTGAAAACAGACTGACCACGATGGCTGAGAATCATCCAGATACCGAACTGATCCCGTATCTGCGCGGAGAGTTGAGCCCGGACGAGCGCGCGCGCGTGCGGACGCATCTGGAGGGATGTGCGCAGTGTCGCGAATCTGCGGAAGAGTCGTCGGCGATAGTGTCGAATCTGGCGCGTGTCGTCGATGACGTGCGTGAGCCGGATTGGGCGGATTACCAGCGCGAGCTCAAGCGCAAGCTGCGCGCGGCGCAGGCCGGGAATGCCGGTGTGCGTGGAAGATGGCGATGGAGGAGGGCGGACGTTCGGCTGCCGGTCTTTGGCTGGCCGTCGATGGCGATGGCCACAGCGGCGGTCGCGGTGCTCGCGATCGCAATCGTGATGCATCGCGGCTCCGGCGGAAGTGTGCAGGCGCCCGGCGTCGATCAGCTCGAGCTGCAGCAGGAGCTCAGCAGCGCGGATGTCGGCCTGCTGGCCAACTATCACGTCGTCGAGCATCTGGATCTGCTCGAGAACTATGACGTGATCGAGCATCTGGACGAGCTGGAGCCCGGGGACCGCCAGAACCATGAAACTCCGTCGTAAAGTCGCCGTGTTTGTGCTGATAGCGACGATGGTTGTGTGCGGCGAAACGCGGCGAGCGTCGGCGCAGGACGCGCCACCGGATTTAAGAATGTTGATGAACCTGGACTTGTTCGAGCCGCGTCACAATGACGCGAAATCCGCGGCGCCGCCGGCCGCGTCGCCATCTGACGACTCGATGCTCGAGCAGATACGCACGCTCGATCAGATGGGTTACCTGGGGAATCAGGAAGGCGACGACAACGGCGCGCCCGCTCCCAGAGCGGCAGTAGGAGCGCAGAAGTTGGCACCACATCCGCTCGAATCTCAGAGCGTCCAGCCGCAATCGGCCGTCAGCGCGCCGGCGGAAGCGCCTATGCCGGCGAGTCAGCCGAGCTATGACGCCGAGGGGCCGCAGCCATGACGGGACGCATACGAATCGCGAGCGCATTGACGGTCGCGGCGCTGATCCTGTGTGGATTTGCATCGGCGGTTCCCGCTTACGCGCAATCGCCGGCGGCTTCAGTGGAGCCGTCGAACGACGCCGAGCGCGCGCTCGTCGCACAGCATCCGAATGAATGGGCGCAGCTCAATCCTGAGCAGCGTCAACGCGTGCTCGAGAACTATCGGCGATGGCAGTCGATGCGTCCCGAGGATCGGCAGCGGGTGCAGCAGAACTTCCAGACGTTCCGCAATCTGCCGCCGGAAGAACGCAAGCGAGTCCTCGAAGGATTGCGCAGGTGGCGCCAGCTTCCACAGGCGCAGCGCGAGGAATTGCAGCAGGACTATGCGCGCTACCGCGGGCTGCCGCCGGACCAGCGCGAGAGGATGATGAAGCGCTACCGGCAATTCGAGCAGCTTCCGCCGGAGCAGCGCCAGAGAATGCTCGCGAACTGGCATCGCTGGCAGCAGATGACGCCGGAGCAGCGGCGCGAAGCGCGGCGGCGGCTGGGGTTGTGGCGGCAGCATCCGCGCGAGCAGGGGCAGTAGGAGCGCCAGAAGAAAGGAACTCTATCGTATGTGAAACCCGCCGTGGGTTTCACGCTTCCTTCGGCAGGGGTGACCCCTGCACCCAGTGCTAAGAGAAAGATGCGGGACTTCGTCCCTGTTAGAAGGTGTTGGGTAGGAGGTTGGGCTGCGTCCGACTCTTACCTCGCCCGTTATTTTTACGGGAGAGGCGGCCGACCGCGTAGCGGCCGGTAGGTGAGGGTTCTGCGACTGCATGACAAGAACTCGGCCGCTCACTCTTTGTGTCATCCGCTGCACCCGCGCCGACTCTGCCTCGCTAGCCTACTTTGTGTAGCGTTGTTGTCTCGATGTCGTACTGGGGGACGGGATCTAATTCTTTTTGAGCCATCTGTAAACGAGCCGGGGGTTGGGCGCGTCTTACATCTCGAATCGCAAATTCATCAGTCCGATTGCTTGGGCAATCGACGGACAGGCAGGAGGAGAGTCTTTATGTTTCAATCACTACGGAAATGGCCGGTAGCATTGCTCGCCGCGCCGGTGGCGCTTTGCCTCGGATCGGGATTGGCGCGCGCGGAGCCGTTCGACGCACCGCTGGTTCAATGCAAATCGGCCGCGCTTACGACCTGCGCGGAGGTCCAGGATCCGCTGAAGCGCGGCGGAGCGACGATCAACGATCAAGGTGACGTGACTGTGATCGTGGTCGGGGCGGCGACCAACACCACTTATGCCGTCAGTCTCGTTTCGAACGACGGCACTCAGACAACTTCGATCGGTAATCTGAAGACCGGTGCCGACGGAAATGGCGCGTTTCGCAAGGACGCATTTTTCAAATTCGGCACGGTCGGCGCCGGCAACGTGGTTCTGACCGGCGGCGGCGGCGGGGAGTTCGTCACCGGGCTCTCGATCTCGAGCAACGGTCTCGAGTCGGCCCGTGACTTCCAGCCGGCCTTGGTGCGCTGCACCGATGTGACGGCGCCGGGAACTCTTTCAGGTTGCGGAAGCGACTCCTTGACCTATGGCCATGTCGATGTTGAAAACGACGATGGCGCCCTGTCGATCCACGTCTCAGGCGCACGGCCGAGTACGAGCTACACGGCGATTCTGCGTTCGCCCGGCGGCATGACGACCGCGCTTGGAACAGTAGGCCCGACCAACGGTGCGGGGAATGCTACGCTGGTAGTGACCTCTGAATTCCCGGCGAGCATGATCGGTTCGGGGGCAGTCGTGCTTCAGAGTGCCGGCACGGATGAGTTCGTGTCGGGATTCAAGGTGGATCAGAAGTTCGTGCGCCCTAAAGTTTCGGGGTCTAGCCTGGAGCCATGCGGAAGTGTAACGGATCCTATCCTTTCGAACTGCGGGAGCGATCCGCTGGATGACGGCTCTTACGATGTGAACGCGGCCGGCGACGTCAGCGTGAAGTTGTCAGGCGCGAATCCGGGCACGAACTACGAGTTGTTCTTCCGGCCGCTCGACGATTCGGCCGATGTCGATACGGGCGTAGCGATACCGACCAACGCGCTGGGCAACGCCGATACGGGGCCGAAGAGCTTCTCCGCCTTCACCAAGAACACGATTGCTTCGGGCACGTTCGTGGTGAAGCACCCGGCGAATGTGGACACCCTCGACCAGTTCGTGGCTGGGTACGAAATCCATTAGAGTTGGAAATCGCGCAGAACTGAGGGCGGGCGGCTCGAGCAATCGAGCCGCCCGCTTCGTTTTGTGTTAAGGGGCGGTGCGGTCGAGCGAGCGATACTGAATCGCCTCGCTGACGTGATGCGCGGCGATCGCGGCGGCGCCGTCGAGATCGGCTATCGTGCGCGAGACTTTCAGGATGCGCGTGTAGGCGCGCGCGCTCAGGCCGAGGCGGTTGAGGGCGAGCTCGAGCAGGCGCTCCCCGCCCGACTCGATCTGGCAGTGGAGGCGGAGGTCGCTCGCGCGCATCTGCGCATTGCAGAAAAACGGCATCCCCTTGAAGCGCGCGAGCTGCGCCTCGCGCGCGCGATTCACGCGCTCGCGAATCGCCAGCGACGGCTCGCGCGCGACGCGGTCGGTCAGGTCCTTGTACTTCACGGCCGGCACTTCGATATGGATGTCGATACGATCGAGCAGCGGGCCGGAGATGCGCGAGCGATAACGCTGAATCGCGATCGGCGAGCACGAGCATTCGTGCTGCGGGTCGGTGTAGAAGCCGCACGGACACGGGTTCATCGCGGCCACCAGCATCACCGAGGCGGGGAAGGTGAGCGTGCCCATCACGCGCGAGATTGTGATGCGCGCGTCCTCGAGCGGCTGGCGCAGGACTCGAGCACGTTCTTGCGGAACTCGGGCAACTCGTCGAGGAACAGGACGCCGTGATGCGCGAGGCTGACCTCGCCCGGGCGCGGAATCGAGCCGCCGCCGATAAGGCCCGCGTCGGAGATAGTGTGATGCGGCGAGCGGAAGGGGCGCGTCGTGATCAGCGCCCGGCCGTCGAGCAGGCCCATCACGGAGTGCACCTTGGTGGTCTCGATTGCTTCCTCGAAGGTCATCGTCGGCAGAATCGAGGGCAGCCGCTTGGCGAGCATCGTCTTTCCCGAGCCCGGCGGACCGATCATGAGGACGTTATGACCGCCCGCGGCCGCGACCTCGAGCGCGCGCTTGGCCTGCTCCTGGCCTTTCACTTCGCTGAAATCGACGTCGTAAACATTCGCGGCGCCGAACGCGGCGCTGAGATCGGCGGGCGCGGATTGGAGCGGACGCAGGCCCTCGAAGAACTCGAAAGCCTCGCGCAGGCTCTCGACGCCGAGCACTGCCGTGCCCTCACCGACGACGGATGCCTCAGAAGCATTCTCGCGCGGTAGCATCACGCCCGTGAACTTGGAGGAGCGTGCGAGCAATGCGGTCGGCAGCGCGCCCTTGATACCTTTGATGCGGCCGTCGAGCGCGAGCTCGCCAAGGACAAGGTACTCGCGCAGCCGCCGGCGATCTTTCAGTACGTTTTGCGCGGCGAGGATTCCAAGCGCGAGCGGAAGATCGAAGGCTGAGCCCTCCTTGCGCGTGTCGGCGGGCGCGAGGTTGATGGTCATCTTGCGCGTCGGGAAATCGAAGCCGGAATTTTTCAGCGCGGACTTGACGCGATCGAGCGCCTCCTTGACCGCGCCCTCGGCGAGACCGACAAGGCGATGCGGCGGAATCCCGGCGCCAATGTCGATTTCGACTTCGACCGGGAACGCGTCAACGCCAACGAGCGCGCTCGATATTACGCTTGCGTGCAAGAATTGCTTTCGCTGCTAACAGCCAGTTGACACTAGCGCAACCAGAGGCTGCGAGCGATGCGTGTTACTTGGGTGACATTGTTACCCAGGTGACAGTTAATCGCGCGGGGCGTGCGCACGCATGAAGCGGCGCCAGAGCTGGCGGGCATTTTGATCGTAGTCGGTCATTACGTGGATCAGATCAGTCAGTGCGCGATTCGGCATCAGCTCCTCGGGGAGTACTGGATCGAGGTTGATATGCCGAATCACGTCGCGGCCGAGGACCATCGATTCCGCCGCCGCGGTGTCCAGCGGCAAGCGCTCGAGCTTGGTTTTGCTTGCGAGCAATTCGTCGGCAAGCGTGCGGTACGTCGCGAGCATCGTGGTGGTGTCCCAGAGTCGGGTCGCTTTAGCGCGCGCATCGTCGTCGAGATCATGCAATCCCACCACCAGCGCGGCCGGATGAAGACCGAGCGCACGCAAATGATCGCGCAGTTCGGCCACGGTGTGATGCAGGTTCGCAGGACGAATCCACAGACCACTTTGAAGTTCGCGAAAACCGCGCAGGCGCATCGCGCGTTCGTGACGGCGAAGCGCGGCGCGATCGCTGCGCGGGACGCTCGCGTCGAACACTCCGATCCATGCGCCGGACCACGGCTTGGCGAGCTTGTCGAGATGACGCCACTTGCGGACTTCATCGCGCATCGCCTCGCCCGACGGACTCAGTCGATAGCGCCCGCGCCCGGTGTTGGCGGCGACCGATTGCTCGACCAGCCGCGTCAGCGCCATCCGCAAACTCTGCTCCGTGAAACCTAGCGCACTGCCGACGCCCAATATTTCCTGCGCCGACATCTCGCGCGGGTAGCGATTCGACAGGAAGTCGATCACCAGCTCGCGCGCAGTGAGGTGTCGCGGCACATAACGAGGATTTGCAAGTGTTGCCATTTTCTGTTACATACAAATCCGTGATGGACCGAACCCTGATACTTCCAGCCGGCGCGCGCCCACGGAAGATTGGAGGATATCATGTTCCAGGCGCGTAGCGTTTTCACTGACGACGAGCTGCTGATGCTCAAGCGCAAGTCGCAGTGGCGCGCCGCGTGGATGATCTTTCATGCGTGGGCGGTGATCTTCGGGGCGATGGCGCTGTTCGTATGGTGGCCGAATCCTCTGACCTTCATCGCGGCGACGTTGATAATCGGCGCGCGCCAACTGGGGCTCGCTGTCCTGTCGCACGACGCGTCGCACGGCCTGCTGTTCAGCAACATGAAGGTCAACGACTTTGCGGGGACCTGGCTGACGGACTACGCGCTGTTCGGCGATATGTACGCGTACCGCCCCTACCACGTCGCCGGGCACCATCGCTTTACGCAACAGAAAAACGATCCCGACCTCGGGCTGACGGCGCCGTTTCCGATCACGCGCAGCAGCATGCGGCGCAAGGTCATTCGCGATCTTACCGGGCAGACGGCATACAAGCAGAAGGCCGCGCTGATTCGGCGCGCGTTCGGGAGCGCGGAAATGCCAGCGTCGCGGCGGCTCGCGATGGGATGGAAGCGCCTGCACGGCGCGATCGTCAGCAACGCAATCATTTTCGCGATACTCGCGGCGACCGGACACTGGTGGCTCTTTCCCGCGCTGTGGGTCTTTCCGTACATGACGTTCCACGAGTTGGTCGTGCGCCTTCGCAGTATCGCCGAGCATTCGATGACGCCGGACAATGACGATCCCTTGCGCAACACCCGCACGACGCACGCGAACTGGTTGATGCGCGCATTCGTCGCGCCGTACTTCGTGAACTACCACCTCGAGCATCACCTGCTGATGGCGGTGCCGTGCTACAATCTGCCGCGCGCCCATCAGATATTGCTCGCAAAGGGCTACGGCCCCCGGATGGAGACTCAGCCGGGCTACGTCGCAGTCCTCGCGCTGGCAACGTCGAAGCCGGAGTTACAACAGCTACAAGCCGTCGCATAGGTCTGGTTTCCTCCTACGCTGGTGCTGGTTCCCTCCCACGTTCGTCGGGGGAGGGTGAGGGTGGGGGACCGCTGCGGCGCGATTGTCTGTTGCGCCGCAATTCTGCCCAGTCGCAAAATTTCAGAATCAAAGGGTCCCCCACCCGCCGCTCGAAGACGAGCGTCGGCCTCCCCCGACGAACGGTGGAGGCAATGTAACGCGACCGCTCAGGGAAAATATTAGAGCCAGACGGCGCCTGCGGCGACCAATTCGTCGCGCTCTGCTTTGCCGAGGCCGAGCAACTCGCCCAGCACGTAGTCGAAATCCTCGCCGACTTCGGGCGCTATCGTGCGAACTTTCCCCGAGCCGCCGGAGAGCTTGAATGGTATTCCTGTGAAGTGTGTGGTCACGCCCTTTTTGGTCGAAACCTCGGGCCAGAAGCCGCGTTCTTTCAGGTGAGGATCGCGCGCGCATAGATCGACGCCGTTCTCGACGACGCCAGCCGCGATTCCCGCGCGCTGCAGGATTGCCATCGCGTCTTCGGCGCTGTGTTCCGCGGTCCACCGCGAAACGTTGGCGTCGAGCTCGGCGCTGTTTTGCATCCGCATATACAGCGTGCGGAACTTCTGATCGCTTGCCCAATCTGGAGAACCGATCGCGACGACGAATCGGCGCCATTCGGGGCCCGTGCCGACGCTGATCGCGACCCATCGATCGTCGTCGCCGTCGAGCGGGCGGCATTTGTAAACGCCGTGCGGCGCGGCGGGACCTTCCTGAGAAATGTAGCCGGGCGGAGACTGGGTGCGGCCGTTGACGGAAATGTCGAGCAGCGCGGGACCGATCACGCTCGCGACGGCCTCGAACTGCGAGAGATCGACGAACTGCCCGCGGCCCGTGCGGCGTCGATGCCACAGTGCGACCAGCGCCGCGAGCGCGCCCGTGTACCCCCCGCACATGTCGGCGTACGAATAGCCGTAGCCGGCCGGCGTGCCGTCGGGCTCGGCCATCAACTGCGTGTATCCCGTGAGCGCTTGCAGCGTCGGTCCGTAGCTGACGTAGCTCGCGCGCGGGCCGGTGTGGCCGAGGCCGGACATACTGATGCAGATGATGTCGGGTTTCACAGCCTTGAGGCTTGCGTAATCCATCCCCCAACTGCGCATCACGCGCGCGGAAAAATTGTCCATCACGATGTCGCTCATCGCGGCGAGACGGCGCGCGAGCTCGACGCCGCGCGCATGCTGCATGTTGAGCGCGACAGAAAGTTTGTTGCGATGCAGGTCGCATTGCAGGCCGAGCTTGCGATTGCCCATCGGCGGCGGATCCTTCCGCTCGACCTTGACGACCTGCGCGCCGTGGTCGCCGAGAATGCGCGTCGCGACCGGGCCGGCTACTACCCAGGTGAAGTCGAGGATGCGGACGCCGTCCAGCGGCATCGCGGCCATGCTCAGATCACTCCTTCGGCCGCGAGCACGGCGAGCGCTTCAGGAGCCATCGCGAGGTCATCGCGCAGAATCTCGCCGGTATGCTCACCCGTCAGCGGCGGCCGCCGCGTGACGCGCCACGGCGTGCCGTTGAAAAGATACGGCGCTCCCGGGTAGCGGAACTTGCGCCCGAGCTCAGGATGCTCGATCTCGACGAAGTAGCCGCGCTCGATTAGCTGCTCGTCGTCGAACAGCGCCTCGGGCGGACGGACGGTCGCGTACGGCTGGCGCAGAAGCTGCGCACGTTCGAGCAGCTCGTCGCGCGGATAATCCTTGACCCAATCGTCGAGAACTTCGAACACATGCTCGGCCATCAGGTAGCGATACATCGGCTGCTGGTAATTGGGGTCGTCGAGGTCGGCCGCCTTGCCGTCGGACTTGACCCATTCGATGAGCGACGTCCAGTCGCCGAGCGTGCAATGCATGATGTACCCATCGCGGCATTTGCCGACGCGAAAGAAACGGCTCCAATGCAGAGTGCCGCGGCGCGGCTCGGCCTCGTTGCGCTCGAAGAATCCGCCGGCGACGTGCTCGACGGCCGCGGCGGTCGCCTCCTGCATGCTCAGATCGATCCACTGACCTTGAGCAGTGTTATCGCGGGCGAGCAACGCGAGCATCACCGCGATCGCGCCGAAGTACGCCGACGAGTGATACGCCTGGAGTCCCAACGGACGAACGGGAGCGTGACCAGGAAAACCATTGACGTAGAGCATCCCGCCGAGCGCGGTCAGCACGGTGTCGTCGGCGACGTAATCGCGGTACGGGCCGGTCTGGCCGAAGGGTGCAATCGAGCAGAGCACGAGCGCGGGATTCTCGCGATGGAGAACATCCCAGCCAAGGCCGAGTTGGTCGAGCGTGCCAGGCGCGAAACTCTCAATGACGATGTCGGCGCTGCGCGCGAGCTGGAGAAAAATGTCCGCGCCGCGCGAATGGTTGAGGTCGAGCGTGAGCGAGCGCTTGTTGAGATTGTAGAACCAGAAGAACAGGCTGCGGTCGCGATGCGGCAGGTCGTCGAGGAACGGGCCCATGCGGCGCGCGTCGTCACCGGCGGGCGGCTCGATCTTGATGACGTCGGCGCCCATGTCGCCGAGTAGCCGCGCGCAAAGTTGTGCGCGATGCCCCGTCAGATCGAGGACGCGCAGGCCCGCCAGCGCGCCGGCGGCCGGCTGGGTCATGATTTTTTCGCCGAGGTGTTCGCGCCCGCAGGCTTTTCGATTTCTTTCAGCTCTTCCTTAACCTTGGGCGGGGGCAGGTCCTCGATTGCGAACGCACCGGTGTCGAGGGTCGCGGGAACTTCCATCAGGACTTCATTCTTCGGGCCGGTGCGTTTACCGCCGCGCACGCGAATAGTTTCAAACGTGTCGGGATTGACCCACCGCACGCCCAGCACCGCGGGCTTCGCTTGGCCGTCCTCATCCACAGGCACGAGCGTGGTGCCTTCCTTGTCGAACAGTGTGACTTTCCTGAGTCCCATAATTTCTTTCAATGATAGTGCGATTGAGTGATGTGCGAAAAATGATATGGAGGCTGGTCGCCGGATTCAAACGAACGAGAGGAGTAGTTCCGTCAGCTCCGGCATTGAGCGCGTGCGCGAGACGCTCGATTGGCGGAGAGGCGTCGAAGCGCGTCGGGCATCCCGTCATGTGGTCCCAAGCGGTGTTTCGGAACGTCTTCCCACCATTCGCTCCGTGGCATGTCATTGCGGCGTTGAGGATGGAGCGGATAGTAGATGCGATTGTCGCGTCTTGAAGCCTCTCCTCCCACAAGTAGCAGGACGTCATGCTCGCTGTTGTTTATGAAGCAATGGCAGATGCCGGTCCCTGCAGGAAAGGCCGCAAAGTCCCCGGGCCGCATCGCGTGTAGGAAGCCGTCTATCCAGGCGTCAACCTCACCCTCAAGAACGTATACGAACTCCTCCTCCTTCTCCTCGGCATGAGGCCATGAACTTCGCTCCCCGGGCGACAGCCGCATCAGGTTCACGCCAATCTTCTGCAGTCCCGCAGCTCTGCCGATGCTCCGCTGATGGCCGGTGTATTCGTCGCTGTCAGGATATTGGTGGCTCGTCTCCGGACATGACGCGGCTGCAATGATGAACGGCCGTCGTCTCGCGCGATTCTTCATCCGTCCCATGTAACACAACCAGTGCCGGAATGCAGGCAGCCGTCGGTACACTTCGTAGGGCGCGGTCAAATCTTCATCGCCAGGTACTTGGAGGCGGCGAATTGAGACTCGATACTCGCGAAGGAACGCCGCGTGAGTTAATCTGATCGGACGCAGATTCACCAAAATACCCGAGAATGACGAGTGGCTGAGACCGATTACAAATCGACGCTGAAACTTCCCAAGACCGACTTCCCTATGAAGGCGAATCTGCCCAAGCGCGAGCCGGAAACGCTCAAGCATTGGGATGATCTCGACCTCTACATACGCCTGATGGAGGCCCGCAAGGACGCGGAATCGTGGGTGCTGCACGACGGGCCGCCGTACGCCAACGGGCGCGTGCACCTCGGCACCGCGCTCAACAAAATTCTGAAGGATTTTGTCGTGCGCTCGCGTTCGATGCTGGGATATCGCACGCCGTTCGTGCCGGGATGGGACTGTCACGGGATGCCGATCGAGTACAGGGTATCGCGCGAGCTCGGCGACAAGGCGCGCGTGACACCCAAGCTCGAGCTGCGCAAGCTGTGCAGAGCGGAAGCCGAGAAGTGGGTCGATTTGCAGCGCTCGGATTTTCGACGCCTCGGATGTATCGGCGATTGGTTCAAGCCGTATCTCACGATGGCGCCCGAGTACGACGCGGCGGAAATCCGCGTGCTGCGCAAGATGGTCGAGCACGGCTATGTGTATCGCGGCCTGCGTCCGGTGCATTGGTGCTTCGACTGCCGATCGGCGCTGGCGGAGGCCGAAGTCGAGTACCGCGATCATGCTTCGCCATCGATCTACGTGGCGTTCGCGTTCAACTCGAATCTCCGTGACGCGGGCGCGCTGGCTGCGGAAGCCAACGACCGCTTAGAGCTTGCTGCCGCGCACAAGTCCGGCAAGCTCTCGGCGGTAATCTGGACGACGACGCCGTGGACGCTTCCGGGGAATCTCGGAATCTCACTTAACGAGACGTTCGACTATGTCGCGCTGAAGGTCGGCGATCGCTACTACGTGGTTGCGTCACGATTGGCCGACCATGTCGAGAAGGAATGCGGGCTGGCCGTCGAGAAACGAATCGCGCTCGACCGCGCTGCGCTCAAGGCGCTCGACGGCCAGGATATTTTTCGGCATCCGTTTCTCCCGCGCGACGTGAAGCTGATGTACGCCGAGCACGTCACCGCCGACACCGGCACCGGCCTTGTGCATACTGCCCCCGGGCACGGCTACGAGGATTTCGTCGTCGGCAAGGCGTACGGGCTGGAGCCGTTCACTCCCGTCAACGGCAGCGGAATATTCACGGCCGATGGCGGCGAGTGGGCCGGGCAGCACATCTTCAAGGCGAACAAGCCGATCGTCGAGAAACTACGTACAGTCGGCGCGCTGCTGCACGCGCGGGATTTCTCGCACAGCTACCCGCATTGCTGGCGATGCCACAATCCGCTGCTTTTTCTTGCCACCGAGCAATGGTTCGTCAGCGTCGATCATCACGGACTGCGCGGTAAGGTTATCGACGCGATCGACAACGTGAAGTGGTCCCCCGCATGGTCGCGCGATCGCATCCGCAACATGACCGAGACGCGACCGGATTGGTGCATCTCGCGCCAGCGCGCGTGGGGCGTGCCGATTCCCGCGGTCAGATGCGCGCAATGTGACGAGGTCGCGCCGCTGCTCGCGACGATGGATCGGGTCGAGGAAATTTTCGCCCGCGAAGGTTCCGACGCTTGGTACAGCCGGCCGGCTGCCGACTTCGTCGCGCCAGGCGTCAAATGCGCGAAGTGTGGCGGCGTGGTCTTCGTCAAGGAAGAAGACATCCTCGACGTGTGGTTCGATTCGGGCTCGTCGCAAGCCGCTGTGCTTGCCGTGCGGCCGGAACTGAAGTGGCCGGCCGACGCCTATCTCGAGGCGGTCGAGCAGGCGCGCGGATGGTTCAGCTCGTCGCTGTTTTGCGCGGTGTCAGATCGCGGAGTGGCGCCCTTCAAGAACGTGATCAACCACGGGCTGACGATCGACGAGAAGGGCCGCAAAATGTCCAAGTCGCTCGGCAACTCAGAGGACGCGGTCGATGCCGTCGGGCGGATGGGCGCCGACGTGCTGCGACTGGTGTACGCATCGCTCGACTACACCGCCGACATCACGCTCGGCCAGACGATCTTCAACGCGGTGTCGGAGTCGTATCGCAAGATTCGCAACACCTGCCGTTTCGTGCTCGGCAACCTCGCCGACTTCGATCCCGCGCGCGACGCGGTCGAATTGAAGGACATGCTAGAGTTCGATCGCTTCATCCTGGCGCGCACCGAGAAACTCAAGAGCGAAGTGCGCCGCGCTTACGAAGCGTTCGAATTCCAGACCGCGTTCCAGGCGATGCAGAATTTCATCGTGGTCGATCTGAGCTCGCTGTATATCGACGTCGCGCGCGATCGCCTCTATTGCTCAGCGGAAAACTCGCGCGAGCGGCGCTCGGCGCAGACCGCGCTGTTCCATATCCTCGACGCGCTCGTCAGGATGCTCGCGCCGCTGATCCCGTTCACGACCGAGGAAGTTTACGGTTACATGCCGGGAAAGCGGCTCGCGAGTGTGCACCTGACCACGATGCATCCCGCGAATCCGTCGTGGCGCGATGAAGAATTGGAAGCGCGATGGGAGCGGCTGCTCAAGGTTCGCGACGAGGCGCTCAAGCTGCTCGAGGCGATGCGCAAGTCGGGAACGATCGGTGCGCCGCTCGATGCGGCGATCAGTCTCGGTGCTGACGGCGGCTCTGAGAGCGGTCTTGCTGAAACGCTCAAGCGGTATCGCGAAGAGTTGAAAGATTTGTTTATCGTCTCTGACGTCGCGATTTTAGGCGATGCGGAAGCCGCCGAGATCAGGCGGCAAGCCAACGGCCGCGAGGATTTCGCCCTCGATGGCAATGGCACCTTCGCGCGCGCCGCCGCGAATCCCGCGATCACGCTGGTCGGGCGCCATGCGTCGGGCGCGAAATGCGCGCGATGCTGGAAATACTTCGACGACGGCAGTGGCGAGACGCTCGACGCGAGATGCCGCGCGGTGGTCGGAGCGTAGCCGATGCCGGAACAGTCGAGCGCGAAGACTCTTCCCAACGTTCTGGCAGGCCGTGCGGAGGGGAAAGAATCGGCCGGATCGCCGCCGCGCAGGCCATTTCTGTTGCTGCTCAGCGCGATCACGATTCCGATCATCGTACTCGACCAGGCGACCAAGCTGTTCGTGCAGGCGCACATGGCGCTGTACGAGAGCATCGCGCTGATTCCCAACTACCTGGACATCACCTACACACTGAATCCCGGTGCGGCCTTCAGCATGCTGGCCGACGCGCCGGCGTGGGTCCGCCTGGCGTTTCTGCTGTCGATGTCCACAGTAATGAGCATCGTGTTGATTGTGCTGCTAGCGCGGTCGGAGCGCTTATCGATCTACTCGTTCGCCTTCGCGTTGATCCTGGGCGGCGCGGTGGGGAACTTGATCGACCGCGCGCTGCGCGGCGGCCGCGTGATCGATTTCATGCGCGCGCACTACTACGACCTCAACTACCCGATTTTCAATGTCGCCGACAGCGCGATCTCGATTGGCGTCACGTTGATCATCCTCGCGTCGTTCTTCGGCCACGACGACGAGCCCAAGCCAGCCAATTAGCCGGATCGCGCAGCGATTTGACGCCAACACAGCGGCGGGTCTAGTTTTGCAAATCGATGTCTGGATCGACGCTCGGCGCGCAACTAGCGCCGGGCGGGGAGCGCATCGCGATGAAGCCAATCAACACCGTCACTGGAACCGTGATTCCGGAGCAGCTCGGCACGACGCTCATGCACGAGCATCTGCCGATCGGATGGGCCGGCTGGGAGCTCGACTGCGCCGCACCGAAATTCGAGCGCAAGTCGGCGCTCAAGAACTGCGTCGAGCGGCTCAAAGAGGTGCGCGATCTTGGACTCGAGACTTTCGTCGATCCGTGCCCGATGGACATCGGCCGCGACGTGAACTTCATGGCCGAAGCGGCGTCGGCGTCGGGCGTGCGAATAATCTGTGCGACCGGCCTCTACAAGGAAGACTTGGGCAACACCGCGTACTTCAAGCAGCGGACGATCGACGATGTCGCGTCCGTGTACATCAGCGAGATCAACAAGGGCGTCGGCGACACGGGCATCAAAGCCGGCATCATCAAGTGTGCGACCGGCAAGCGGCAGATCACGAAGTACGAAGAGATGTGCCTGCGGGCGGCGGCGCGCGCGCATAAAACGACCGGCGCGCCGATCACGACGCATACCGAGGATGGCACGATGGGGCGCGAGCAGCTGGAGATTTTCGCGTCGGAGGGTGCGGACTTAACCCGCGTGATCATCGGGCATAGCTGCGGGTCGTCGGACTTGAGCTATCACGCGGCGATGCTCGATCGCGGATGCATCCTGGGGTTCGATCGCTTCGGCCTGGACTTCCTGCATCCCGACAAGCTGCGCTTGGCCGCGTTGATAGGACTGCTGGGCGTTGGATACGAAAATCAACTCGTGCTCTCGCACGACACCGTCGCATGCTGGCTGGGTCGCGGCCTCGACGTAACGCCCGAGACGGCCAAGCTGGTGGCGAACTGGACGCCGACGCACGTTTTCAAAAATATCGTGCCGGCGCTGAAGCGGGCAGGCGTAGGAGAGGCGAAGATCCGTACGATGCTGGTAGAAAATCCGCGCCGGTATTTCCAGAATTAGCGGGCGGGCGCGTCGACTTTCATCCAACCGGTTTATCCAAGCGCTGCGATCTTACCCGTTGTGGCTTGCGGGCGCCGGTGCGCCGGACTCCACCGTAGCGCGCCATTTGTCGATTGCCTCGACCGTGAAGCGCCAGTCGCTGCCGACGCGGAACGCGGGCAGCTGATTCTTTTTGAGCATCCTGTAAATGGTTGAGGGATGTACGCGCAGGTAGCTAGACACCTCCTGCACCGTCAGGACCCTGCTCTTCATTTCATCGAATCGATCCATGTGGCTCCTTCGCGTTACGCGCGTTTACCCCGTCCTTCCCGGCCCTTGACGATGTACGGGTTGAAACAGTCCGACGTACGCTACTCAGTACATACTAAACACATCATAGATACGCCAGGCAAACGAGTGGAATTTTCACGACAATTTGTCACCCGCAGAACACTTCTAGTCGCCACTTTTCAGATTTTCAAGCGGACACTCATAGCAGAGGTGACACGATGTCGTCAATCGAAAGACTTTTTGTCAACGAATGACCGAGGCGGTCGAGCAGCACGAATTCGACCACGCCCGCGGCGGCGCGCTTCTTGTCGAGGCCCAGCGCGCGGAGAAAGTCGTCGCTGTGCCATCCGGCAGGCAGCGCCGTCGGCAGGCCGGCGCGCTCGATCAGGCGCTGAAGACGCGATGCTTCGTCGGCCGAGAAGCCGGCGTATCTCGATGACAGTCGTGCCGCCGCTACCATGCCGATCGCGACCGCCTCGCCATGAAAATAGCTGCCGTAACCGGCGCTCGCTTCGATCGCGTGGCCGATAGTGTGGCCGAAATTCAGCGTTTTGCGCAGACCGCCTTCGCGCTCGTCGGCGCCGACTACTGCGGCTTTGTGCGATAGCGATCGCGCGACGACCTGCTCGAGCAGGTCAGGGCGGCGCGCAAGGATCGCGTCGAGGTCGCGCTCCAGGTCAACGATCATTGGCGCGTCCATGATTGCGCCATACTTGATGACCTCGGCGAGTCCTTCGCGGAACTCGCGGTCGGGCAGGGTCGCGAGCGTAGCCACGTCGGCGACAATCAGCCGCGGCTGGTGAAACGCACCGATCAGATTTTTGGCATGTCGATGGTTGATCGCGGTCTTGCCGCCGAGCGCCGAATCAACTTGCGCGACCACAGTGGTCGGCACCTGCACGATCGCCACGCCGCGCAAAAAGGTCGCGGCCGCAAAACCCGCGAGATCGCCCACGACGCCGCCGCCGAGCGCGAACACCGCGCTGCTGCGGTCAAGCCCGATCTCGGTCATGCGGTCGTATACAAGCTCGAGCGTCGGCAGCGATTTGGAGGCCTCTCCTGGCGCCACCGAAATTACGACGGGCGCGAAGCCGCTCTTGCGAAGTGCGTCATTGAGGCGCGCAGCGTAGAGCTTCTCGACGCTCGCGTCGGTGACGACGGCGCAAGCGCCGGGCTTTAGTCCAGCGGCCTTCGCGAGTTCGCCAAGCCGGTCGAGGATTCCCGCGCCGACGTGAGCGTCATGCGAAGCGGACCCGAGTTCTATGCGGATAGTACGCATCTCTACGATGGCAGGATTCGTCGCGCGGCGTGTGCGCCGAAGGCGCCGATTACATGATCGGCCAGTTGCTCGACCGTGAGATCGGAGCTGTCGATTTGGACGTCGGCGCGTGCGTATGCGTCAGCCCGTTCCTCCATCAGCTCTTTGACTCGCGCCAAAGTGGATTTCCCGCCCTCGGTCAGTTTCGGCCGCTTGCTTTTTGATCGCTCGACGCGCGCAGCGACGACTTCGGGACGCGCCGTGAGGCAAACTATCACGCCGACGCGCTTGAGCGCCGCACAATTTGCTTCGTCAACCAGCGCGCCGCCCCCCGTCGAGATCACTTCGGGATGAGGCCCGTGGCAATGGGGGCACAGCCGGCGATCGCTCGTCAAGTGCGCGACCACTTCGCGTTCGAGCTGCCGGAAGTGCGCCTCGCCATGGTCGGCGAAGATTTGCGCGATCGGTTTTCCGGCGCGCGCGACAATCACTGAATCCACGTCCACAAATTCCCATCCGAGCCGGCGCGCAACGAGCGGGCCGACCGAGCTTTTCCCGGTCGCCATGAATCCGGTGAGGATCAGTTTGGGCGTCATTGGCGTCGCGGCGCGCCTCTTCGCGGCATGGCGCGCTTGCCGATCTAATAGTTGTGGACCTGTTCGAGGAAGCCTTTGAAGTTGCGGGTAATCTCTGCCAGCGAATCGCCGCCGAATTTTTCGAGAAAAGCCGCGGCGAGTTCGAACGCTACGACTGACTCCGCGATTACTGCTGCGGCGGGAATCGCGCATACGTCGGAGCGCTCGATCGCACCGACCGCTTCCGCCTTGGTTTTGATATCGACCGAGCGCAGCGGCCGCATCAGCGTCGACAGCGGTTTGAACGCGACGCGCACGCGCAACGGTTCGCCCGTGCTCATGCCGCCCTCGGTGCCGCCCGAATTATTCGAATGGCGCGTGAAGCGATGATGCGCGGCGTCGTAGCCGATTTCGTCGTGAAGTTCGGAGCCGCGAATCCGGCCCGCCGTGAATCCCAGGCCCAGCTCGACACCCTTGGCGGCTTGCAGGCTGAGCAGCGCGAACGCGAGCCGTCCGTCGAGTTTGCGATCCCATTGCACGTGACTGCCGAGCCCGACCGGCAATCCGGTCGCGACGACCTCGACGATGCCGCCGAGGGTGTCGCCGGTTTTTTTGCACGCGTCGATTTCGGCGATTATTTTACTTTCGGCGTCGGGATCGGCCACTCGCACCTGCGACGCTTCGGTAATGCGGCGCAACTCCGCGATGCTCAACTCAGGGTGAGTTTTCGCCTCGGTCGCGCCGATGCTCGCGACGTAGCCGAGCACGTCGATTCCGAACGGCGAAAGAATCTGCTTCGCGAGCCCGCCGATCGCCACGCGCGCGGTGGTCTCGCGCGCCGACGCCCGTTCGAGCACGTCGCGGATATCTTCGAGATTGTATTTGAGCACGCCCGCCAGGTCGGCATGGCCGGGTCGCGCGCGCGTGACGACCTCCGCCGCGCCGCGATCGGCGGGATCGGCGGACATCTTCTTGACCCAGTTCTTGAAGTCGCGATTCTCGATGATGAATGTGATCGGACTGCCGAGCGATTTGCCGAAGCGGATGCCGGAAACCGGCCGCACCTCGTCCTTCTCAATCAGCATCCGGCCGCCGCGGCCGTAGCCCTTTTGGCGGCGCGCGAGATCGGCGTTGATCGCAGCAACGTCGATGTTGAATCCGGCGGGCACGCCTTCAACCGTCGCGACCAACTCAGGGCCGTGCGATTCGCCGGCGGTCAAAAATCGGAGCGTCATAACCAGATTCAACCAGACTGGAAGCGTCCGCGAAAGCGGGGCCAATCGAACATCCAGCGGGGTGCCTCGCGGGATCGCTCGCGCGCGGTGTAAGTTGGATTCGCAGAGACAGTCGAGATGCAGGCCAATATTGTGATCGTCGGGGCGACGCGCGGATTCGAGACGCTGACGTATGCGATCCCGCCCGCGCTCGACGGACTCATCCAGCCAGGCCATCGCGTGCTCGCGCCGCTGCGCTCGCGCAAGGTTACGGGCCTGGTCACCGAGGTCGGCGAACGGCTTTCGCCCGCGCAACTGAAGCCGATCCTCGAAGTGCTCGAGCCGCGGCCGCTGTTCGATCGCGCGCATCTGCAACTGATGGAGTTCCTTGCGTCGTACTACATGGTTTCGATTGCGGACGCTTACCGCAGCGTGATTCCCGCGGTCGCGCGGGTCGAGTCGCGGGCGGCCTACACGCTCGCGACACCGCCCAACGCGCTCGCGCGAGCTGCATTCACGCGAATCGAGCGCGCGATTATCGAGACGATCGCGAAGCGCGCGGCCACGACGCGCCAGCTCGAAAAGGTCGGTCCGCCGAGCGAAGTGCGCGCGACGATCGCGCGCTTCGTCGCGAACGGCATCCTCGAGCGTCGCGACGCGACCACGGGGCGGCATCGCGACACCGCCGATGTGGTCGCGCGACTCGTCGCAGGCGCGAGCATCGATGGCGTTCGCGGTTCGAAGCAGCGCGAGGTGCTATCGGCAATCGCTAATGCCGGTGCAGCAGGCGTGCGCGTCGAGGATCTGAAGACCGCAATCGACGGCGCTAGCGCGGCGCTGAAGAGCCTCACGCATCGCGGGTTGATCGCAATCGATGCAGCGCCAGTGACAGCGCATGGCGGCGCGGCGGCGCAGTTCGATCTTACTGAGGAACAGCAGATCGCGCTCGAAGCGGTCTCGCCCGCGATCGAGCAGCGCCGCTACCAAGCGTTTTTGCTGTGGGGCGTCACCGCCAGCGGCAAGACCGAGATTTACCTGAACCTCGCCGCGCGAGCGCTCGCGGCCGGGCGCAACGTCCTCATCATGGTGCCCGAAATCGCGCTCGCCGACGAAATCGTGCGCTCATTTCGCGCGCGTTTCGGCTCGCTCGTCGGCATCGCGCACAGTGCGCAGAGCGTGTCCGAGCGATGGGCGAGCTGGATGGCGGCGCTTGGCGGTCAGGCCCGCGTGATGATCGGTCCGCGCTCGGTGATTTTCGCGCCGATCCACGACATCGGGTTGATCGTCGTCGACGAAGAGCACGACGCGTCGTACAAAAATGAAGAAGGGATTTACTACCACGCACGCGATCTCGCGGTCGCGCTCGCGGGATTTTCGAAATGCCCGGTCGTGCTCGGCTCGGCGACGCCGTCGAGCGAGTCGTATGCGAATGCGCGGCGCGGACGGTACCGGCTGCTGAGCCTTTCACGCCGCGTGAACGATCGCGCGATGGCGTCGGTCGAAATCGTCGACATGCGGCGCGAAGTCGCCGATGCGCGCAAACTCGGGGCGGCCAAATCGACCAACGGTGCGGGACCCGCTGAATCGAAATCGCAAGCGGCGGAAGTTCCAGAAACGGTGCCGCTCTCGACGACTCTCGTCGCCGCGCTCCGCGAAAATCTCGCGTCGGGCGGCCAGAGCATGGTGTTTCTCAACCGCCGCGGATTTCACAATTTTTTGCAATGCCACATTTGCGGCAACGTGATCGCGTGCCCAGACTGCAGCGTCAGCATGACGTTTCACATGCGCGACCTCTCGCTGCGATGCCACTACTGCGGCAATCACACCGCGGCGCCCGACACTTGCCCCGAGTGCAAGGGCTACGGGCTCCAGGGGCAGGGCTTCGGCACCGAGCGGCTGACGCAGACGCTCGCTGAGATGATGCCGGCCGCGCGCATCGAAAGAATGGATTCCGACACCAGCAGTCTGCGCGGCGCGCGCGCGCGGATGCTGGCCGATCTTCGCGCTGGCGAAATCGATATCCTTGTCGGCACGCAGATGATCACCAAGGGCTTCGATTTTCCCGGCGTCACGCTGGCCGCTGTGGTGAACGCCGACCTCGCGCTGAACATGCCCGACTTCCGTTCCGCCGAACGCACGTTCCAGTTGCTGACGCAGATCGCGGGACGCGCGGGACGCGGCGAGCGCCCCGGCCGCGTCATCATCCAGACGTTCGCGCCGAATCACTACAGCGTCCGCGCCGCCAAGGATCAGGACTACGCGCGGTTCATGCGGCGCGAGCTGGAATTGCGCCGCGATCTCATGTATCCGCCGTTTGCGCGGCTCGCCATGGTGCGAATCGAAGGCGCGGAGCCGCAACTCGTCCAGGGTGCGGCCGAGGCCGTCGCGAAATCGCTGGCGAAAGGATCGACGCCCGAGGGAATGCGCGTGCTTGGGCCCGCGCCGGCGCCGATCGAGCGGATCAAGCAGCGCTACCGGTGGCAGGTGATGCTAAAGTCGCGCGAACTGAAACCGCTGCGCGCGGCGATCGCCGCGATGCGCGCCGAAGTCGGGCCGTCGGCGGAGCGCGACGACATATATCTTGCGATCGATATCGATCCGGTGAGAATGCTGTGAGCGAATGAACGAGACCAACGAACATCCCGCGACGCATCACGTGCCGCGCGCGCGTCACGCCTTTGACGTGAAGATGCACGACGGCGCGACGATTCACGTTCGCCAGCACGGTATCCCTGGCGCGCCGCGATTGGTCCTCAGTCACGGCAACGGTCTCGCGATCGACGGCTACTTTCCATTCTGGGGACCGCTGCGCGAGCGCTACGAAGTCGTCGTCTTCGACTTCCGCAATCACGGTCACAATCCGCTGCACACCGCCGAAGGGCACACGTGGGGTAACTTCGTTGCCGACCTGGACGTGGTCTGGCACGCGATTAATCGCGAGCTCGGCGCGAAGCCGGTCGCCGGCCTGTTTCATTCGCTGTCGGGCGTCACGGCCGCGATGCATGCGCTCAAGTACGGCCGGCGATTCGACGCACTGGTGCTGTTCGATCCGCCGGTCTATCCGCGCGAAGGGCATCCCGTCCGCAACCTGCAGCAGTCCGACAAGGAATCGCTCGCCTCGCGCGCGGCGCGGCGTCCCGAGCGCTACAAGGATCCGATGGAACTGGCGAAGCAGTTCAGCCGGCGCTTCAAACGATGGGTGCCCGACGCGTACGAGCTGATGGCGCGGGCGACGCTGCGGCACGATCGCGCGAGCGGCGACTGGATTCTCGCGTGTCCGCGCGAATACGAGGCGCACGTGTTTTCCAGCGGTGCGAATACGGACCTGTGGCCACAGATGGCGCATTGCCCGGTGCCGGTGAAACTCGTGTGCGGCGATCCTACGCTCGACGAGGTGATGCCGCCGGCGCTGATCGGGCGCGCGATGGCCGAGGAGCTGGGGCTGCCGTACGAGGCGATTCCGGGCACGACGCATTTTCTTCAAATCGAGCGTCCCGCCGAATGCATCCGCGCCGTGGAATCGTTTCTCGCGCCGCTCGGACTCGCCGCGCCAATGACCCTTTGATAGATTTGAAAACCGGTATTCGAGATGGCGCTGCTGAAAATCCGCAAATTCCCCGATGACTCGCTCAAGCAGCCTGCGGCTCCGGTCAAGAACATCAACGGCAATGTCGAGGGGCTGATCGACAGCATGGTGCAGACGATGTACGCCGCGCCCGGGGTCGGCCTCGCGGCGCCACAGGTCGGCGAATCGAAGCGGATAATCGTGCTCGACACCGATCACGAAAATCCCGGCAAGCATCTGCTGAAGCTCATCAATCCCAAGGTTGTCGAGGCCGAGGGCAAGATCGTTTGGGAAGAAGGATGCCTGTCGGTGATCGACTACACCGCCGACGTGGAACGCGCTGCGCATGTGCTGGTGCGCGCGTGGACGCCCAATGAGAAGGAGATCGAAATCGAAGCTGACGAATTGCTCGCAGTCGCGTTACAGCACGAGATCGATCATCTCGACGGCAAGCTCTTCATCGACCGCATCTCCCGAATCAAGCGCGAACTCTACAAGCGCAAACTGAAAAAGTTAATCAAGGAGGGCAAGGCCGACAGCGTGAGTCCCTCCTCGGTGCGGATCTAAAATCGCCGAGCCACTAAAGATAGTCTTCATGGGCACGCCAGGGTTGGCGGCTCATGTCCTCGAGCGGCTTGTGACGGCTTCAGGAGCCAAGCTCCGCGTCGTCGGAGTAGTCACTCGTCCCGACCAGCCGCGCGGGCGGGGACTTGGCACCGAGCCCAGCGCGGTCGGCGCAGTCGCGGCGGGTCATAAGATTCCGACGTTGAAGCCGATCAAAATTCGGACGCCCGAATTTTTGAGCGAGCTGAAAGCATTCGAGC
Organism: Binatus sp. (SeqCode); assembly: GCF_035272065.1. Lineage (GTDB taxonomy): Bacteria > Desulfobacterota > Binatia > Binatales > Binataceae > Binatus. The sequence goes on along the minus strand of NZ_DATEQZ010000052.1, from coordinate 94,983 downwards.
CCGATCTCCTGGTGGTGGCGGCTTACGGACGAATCCTGCCGAACTCGATCCTCGACGTTCCAAAGATCGCGCCGATGAACGTGCACGCATCGCTGTTGCCGCGCCATCGCGGCGCCGCGCCGGTCGAAGGTGCGATCCTGGCGGGCGACGCCGAGACCGGGGTCACGATCATGCGGATCGTCGAGCGGATGGACGCCGGCCCAATGTATTTCCAGCGCAAGATTCCGATCGAACCGAACGACACGCAAGGTACGTTGAAAGAGAAACTCGCAGAGCTTGGCGCGTCCGCGATGCTCGAAGCGATCGATCTCGCGACGCGCGGCGCCCTGGTCGAAACGCCGCAGGACGAGACGATGGCGACCTATACCGCACAGATCGAAAAGAAGGACGCGGTAATCGACTGGACGGCGAGCGCAGTGCAGATCGAGCGAATGATCCGCGCGTACGATCCGTGGCCGGTGGCGCGCACGCGCCTGGGCGCCGACGAAGTTCTAATATGGGGTGCCGCGGTCGAAGACGCGGCTTCTAGCGGTTCTCCCGGCACGCTCGTGAGTGTGAAGCCGAATCCTGTCGTTCAATGCGGGACCGGACGACTCAGGCTGATCGAAGTGCAGGCAGCAGGGCGAAAAAGAATCTCCGCGGCTGATTTCCTTCGCGGCAAACGCATCGAAGTCGGAGCGCGATTCGGCGCATGAGAGAAGTACAGGCCAAAGTGGCGAGGTCGAGCGCGCGCACCGACGAAGGGCTCGCGTCGCGGCTGGCCGCCGTCGAGATTCTCTATCGTGTCGATCAGAAGTCCGGCTATGCCGACGTTTTGCTCGGCGGACGGCTGCCGGATTTTGCGCCGGCCGATCGCCGGCTGATCACTCGGCTCGTGCTCGGGACGCTCGCATGGCAGGGACGCCTCGACTTCGAGCTGGCGCATCTGACAGGTCGCAAGCTCGCCGGGATTCAGCCCGCGGCGCTCGCGATCATGCGGATGGGGCTTTTTCAGCTTCGATTTCTCGACCGGATTCCGCAGCATGCGGTGGTTGATACTGCCGTGAGCCTGGCGAAGCGAATTCCGGAGGCGCGCAAAGCGTCGGGCTTCGTCAACGCCGTGATGCGCCGCGCGACGCGCGAGACCGCGCCGATGCCGGCGCGCGAGCGCAACGAAAAGAGTTTCCTTGCTGTCGCGTATTCGCATCCGCGCTGGATGGTCGAGCGATTCGTCGATTGGTTCGGCGTAGCCAATGCCGAGCGCCTGATGACGGCGAACAACGACGCCGCGCCCAACGTGATCCGGCTGAATCTCGCGCGCGGCTCCCGCGCGGAGATAGTCGAGAAACTGCGCGCTGACGGTTTTGAGATCGGCGCGCCCGGCCGTGCGCCCGAGACGCTCGTGCTGAACGGCGCGCCGAACTTCGAGTCCCGCGCGTATCGCGAGGGCCTGTTCCACGCGCAATCCGAGGCGTCGCAGATGGCCGTGCGAATGCTCGCGCCGCGTGCGGGCGTGACGGTCGCGGATTGCGCGGCGGCGCCGGGCGGCAAGGCGACGCATCTGGCGGAAATGGTGGGCGAGCGCGGAAGAGTGATCGCCGTCGATCTCAATTTCAACGGACTGAAGAACGCACGCGACCTGGCGCGCCGATTGCGGCATCGTAATGTCGAGTTTGTTTGCGCCGACCTGACGGCCGCCGCGCCGCTTGCGCCGTCAACCTTCGAGTACGTGCTCCTCGACGCGCCATGCACGGGACTTGGCACGTTGCGCGAGCATCCTGAGATAAAGTGGCGGCTCAAGCCGGCCGACCTCGCGCGAATGGCCGCCATTCAATCGAGGATGCTCGACAACGCGGCGTCGCTGGTACGTCCAGGAGGCGCGATCGTGTATTCAGTTTGCAGCATCGCGCCCGAAGAGGGCGAAGCCGTCGTCGATGGCTTCCTCGCGCGCCATGGCGATTTCGAAATCGATCACGACATGGCGGCACGCGAGTCAAAGGACGTGATCGACGCGAGGGGATTCATGAAGACCCGGCCCGACATCGGCGGGCTCGACGGATTCTTTGCCGCGCGGCTCATTCGGCGCTAGGCTGTAAATCAGGGCTGGCGCGATGCAACCTCAACTATCTACCCGCTGGATCCTCGGCTTCACACTCGTCGCGCTGGCGTTCATTATCGGTGGATGCTCTTCCCAGAATTTCTCGCCCGCGCCGGCCGCAAGCTACTATGCGTCGCCGTCTGAAAGTTTCAGAGGCACGCGCACCGAAGTCGCTTCATGGTATGGGCCCGGCTTCGCGGGACGCCGCACCAGCAGCGGCGAGACTTTCAATCCCGAGGCTCTTACCGCCGCATCCACCACGCTGCCGCTGGGCTCGCACGCGAGGGTAACGAATCCGGAGACCGGCAGGTCGGTAGTGGTGCGAATCAACGATCGCGGACCATTCGTGCGCGGTCGCTCGCTCGACCTGTCGCATCGCGCGGCGGCTCAAATCGGGCTGACCGGCAAGGGCGTTGGCAGGGTGCAGGTGACGCCGGCCGCGAGCAGCACACCGGCTTACGCCGAAAGCCGTGTCGCCGCCGCGCCCCGAAATTTGAGTTACGTTTCGTACCAGCCTCGACCGACCTCCGTCAGAGTCCGGCACCGTCACTATCGCTACTATTCGTCGCGGCGAGTTGTCTCAAATCCCATCGGCGCATGGCTCGCGAGCGCATTCCCGCGGCTATGAACGCCTCGCGAGTGATTCCCCGCGCGCATCATTCGTTCTTTGCCGCCTGGTCGAGATGCGATACTAGTCTCAAGCGATGAGCAAATCTTCACACCCGGATGCCGCCGACCAAATAGCGCCCTCGATTCTGTCCGCCGACTTCTCCCGGCTCGGCGACGAAATTCGCGCGGTCGAAAAGGCCGGCGCCGACATGATTCATTTCGACGTGATGGATGGGCACTTCGTGCCCAATCTCTCGATTGGAATCCCCGTGCTCGAATCGGTGCGGAAGATTACGAGGCTGCCGCTCGATGCGCACCTGATGATTTCCGAGCCGGCGCGCTACGTCGAAGCATTCGTGAAGGCCGGCGCCAATTCAATTTCGGTGCATTGCGAGGTCTGTCCCGATATTCCCGCGATGGCGAAGCGAATCCACGACCTCGGCGCGCGCGCGTCGATCGGTATCAACCCTGAGACCGACGCCGACCGCGTGCTGCCGTTCGCCGAGCACCTCGACATGATCCTCGTCATGAGCGTGCACCCGGGATTCGGCGGCCAGGAGTTCATCCCGGCCGCACTCGACAAGCTGCGTTACATCCGGCGCGAGTTGAAGCGCCGCGAACTGAGTATCGACGTCGAGATAGACGGTGGCGTGAAGCTCGACAATATCGCAGACGTAAAAGCGGCAGGCGCCAACATCTTCGTCTCGGGCTCAGGAATCTTCAGCAAGCCCGACTATACGAAAATCATGGCCGAGATGCGCGAACTGGTCGCGCACACGCCCGTCAAGATCTAAGCCATTTGTCACTGGCTGAATTAAGACACCGAGCGCAGGGAAATCAAGCGAATGAAACTCCTCCACGCTGCCACGCTCGCGCTTGTGGGCGGATGCATCGAACGGTCCTTGGCGGAGCGGAAAAACAGCAAGGCCAACTCAGATGATGAAGTGTATAGTTTGCCACAGTGACAAACCCGACTCCGATTTTCCGCAAATCATCGGGGGCGAGGTTGATCAGAAGCAATCCTCAGTGGGTGATAAAATCATTGGCCCTGCGAAAATACGGATCGAAAGTTTGAAGCACCTTCGCATCTGCAAAAAGGACTGGGACGACCTTCCCCGTGTGCAAGTGACAAAGAAAGGAAATTAAGCCACTCGCACTTTCAACGGCCGCCACTCACCATCAGCGGGGCTAAAATGACGCCGGTACCGCGATTCCGCCGCACTCGCGCGCTATCGCCTCCAATGCTATAAACACTCGTCTGTATTCTCCCGATACCGGAGACGGGGTGTAGCTCAGCCTGGCCAGAGCACTGCGTTCGGGACGCAGGAGTCGCTGGTTCAAATCCAGTCACCCCGATCTTTTCAGTGAATCTACTCAACCAGTCGGCTGCGACCGTGAATATTACTTCCGCCTTTCCGTCTTGACGCTATGATCGAAGCACTTCTGATTCTCGGCGCGTATCTTATCGGCTCGATTCCGACTGGTGTGATCGTCGGACGCATGCGCGGGTTCGATCCGCGCGCCGTCGGCTCCGGCAATATCGGGGCGAACAACGTCGCTCGTGCGGGCGGCGCGAGTGCGGCCGTGATGACTCTTGTTGGCGACGCGCTTAAGGGCGCAATTCCTGTACTGATCGCGCGCGCGGCCGGGCTTCCTGCCGCGGCTATCGTGTGGGTCGGTCTGGCGGCGTTTATCGGCGCGATCTGCTCGGTGTTCCTCGGCTTTCGTGGCGGCAAGGGGATCGCTGCCGGGCTGGGAATCTGGCTCACGATCTCGCCGATGGTTATCGTGTGCGCGCTCGCGGCGTTTATCGTGGTCTTCGCGATCAGCCGAATCGTGTCGCTGGCGTCGATCGGCGCCGCGATCGTATTGCCGCCCGCGGTCGCGATTCTGGGTTTGCCCCATCATTATTTGCTGCTCGCGATCCTGATGACGGCGCTCGTGCTGTTTCGCTTTCGCGAGAATATCCAGCGCCTGTCGCGCGGCGAGGAGCCGACGTTCCAGCTCAAGCGCGCCAGCCCCCCGAACGCGGCGTCCTAGCAGGTGCCTGCCGATTAATCGGACGCCCGTCAGTTAAGCATCCCGGAGGCCGACCCTGAAAAAAATTGTGATGCGGCGATGCGTATCGCAACGGCCAGTGCCCGTTGGCATCGCGCTTGCGTTGACCCATGGCGCTGGATGTTGGCGCAATCCCGCAGGATGGACTAGGTATCAGTCTGTAGCCAGCGAGGAGAGAGGCCAATGAATACAGCGGGAAAAAAGGAATTAGCCACCGAATTTCTCAGTGAGTTCAGAGACCCCGACCCGGCACGGCTCGCCACCATGGTCGCGAACGACTTCGAGTGGAAGGTCATGACCAGGATGGAAGGGATGCCGCCGGTGAAGGGGCATGAAGGGCTCCGGAATTTCGTGAGAGGGCTCAAGGCGATGATGCCCAGCGGACTTGGTCTGCGAATCGACACGGTCATTTGCGAAGGCGACCACTGCGCGATTCAGGCCGAATCGAACACCGTCGCGGCGAACGGCAAGAAATACAACAATCGCTACCACTTCGACATCCGCTTTGACGGCGACAAGATTGCCGAGGTGCGCGAGTATTGCGACACCAATCACGCGCGGGAGGTTTTCTTCAGCAAGTAGGCGCCCAGCGGAACCGTCGCGGCGCGCGCGCGAAACAGGGGGCTTGAACCATCTCCATCTTGGGAGAATGGTTATGGGGGATGAGGCGGGGGCCGGCATGTGTCACGCGCGGCCAGTCTGAGAAAGGACCGAGAGGAGACTTATGAAGAAGGTTGAGGCGATCATCAAACCGTTCAAGCTCGACGAGGTCAAAGAGGCCCTGTCGAGTATCGGTGTGCAGGGTCTCACGGTCAGCGAAGTGAAGGGATTCGGCCGTCAGAAGGGGCACACCGAGCTGTACCGCGGCGCCGAGTACGTCGTGGACTTTCTGCCCAAGGTCAAGCTCGAGATAATCGTCTCGGACGAGCTGGCGGCGCAGGTGGTCGAGACGATCGAGCGCGCGGCGCGGACCGGCAGAATCGGCGACGGCAAAATCTTCGTCATGCCAATGGAAGAGGTGGTGCGTATCCGCACCGGCGAGCGCGGCGTCAACGCGTTGTAATAATTCTGTGCTATACCCGTCGCGAAAGACGCGCTGCGCGGATTTCGCGTCTTCGTCCTTCACTGGGTGCAGGGGTCACCCCTGCCGCCCACCGCGCAGGTGATTATTTTCCGTTCCTCGTGACCCCGCGGCCGAAGTCCCACTTGCGGCCCTTCTTGAACTCGCTCACGATTCGCCGCGACACCACCATCCGATGTACTTCATCCGGCCCGTCGTAAATTCGTGCGAAGCGCGCGTGACGGTACATGCGTGCCAGCGGAGTATCCTCCGACACGCCCATCGCGCCATGCACCTGGATCGCGCGATCGATCACGTCGTGCAGCACCTTCGCGCCGAAGAACTTGATCAGTGATATCTCGACGCGCGCCTCGTCGCCGGCGTCGATCTTCGCGGCCGCGTTGAGCGTGAGCAACCTCGCGGCCTGGATTTCGGCGGCTGAGTCGGCAATCCAGTTCTGAATCGTCTGCTTGTCGGACAGCGGTCCGCCGAAGGCCTGGCGATTAATCGCCCGATCGACCATCAGCTCGAACGCGCGCTGCGCTTGCCCCAGCCATCGCATGCAATGGTAGATGCGCCCGGGGCCGAGCCGCTTTTGCGCAATCTTGAACGCCTGGCCGCGCGGGCCGAGCAGGTTGGTCAGCGGCACGCGCACGTCGGTGTATTTGATTTCGCAATGCCCGCCCGACGTCTCGCCCATCACGGGCACGATGCGGACGATCTGATAGCCCTTGGTGTCTGTCGGCACGATGATCATGCTGAAACGCTCGTGCGCGGGCGCGTCGGGCTCGGTCACGCACATCACAGTCGAGAACGCCGCCACATTGGCGCCGCTGGTGAACCACTTGTGGCCGTTGATGACCCATTCGTCGCCGTCCCGCACCGCGCGCGTGCGCAACCCGGTCGGGTCGGCGCCGGAGACTTCAGGCTCCGTCATCGAGAAGCTTGGGTAGATGTCGCCGTTGACCAGCGGCGCGAGCCAGCGTTTTTTCTGTTCGGGATTTCCGTACAGGTGCAGCATGGTCGCGTCCTGCGCGGAATGTGTGCCGAGTCCTGCGATCGCATACTCGCTGCGCCCGACGATTTCATTGACGAACACGTAAGGCATGAACTCGAGTCCGCCGCCGCCGATCTCTTTGGGCAGCCCAAGCGCCCACAGCCCGCGCTTTTTCGCCTCGGCCTGGATTGATTTCATCGTGCGCGACGACTCGTCGCTGCCGCGCTCGAGAATTTTCTCGTTGGGATAGATCAGCTCGTTAAGAAAACCGGAAACGCGATTGCGCAAGTCCTGTACTTCGGAACTAGCTTCGATTTCGGCAACACTTTGCATGATAGTTCTCCTCCTGAACAGACAGCGTGCGCGTACCGATCGTTATCGCGCATCGCATCCATCTGACAAGCGCCGACCGGCACAGAAACGCGGTGGGCTGAGTTCAAGCAGTGTGATGGCAACGAACGTCGCACGATGGATTGCCGCAGTCGGCGCGTCCGGCCGTGAAGAAGGGCATGGAAGTGCCGAACGTCTAGCCGGCGGCGACGCTAGCGATTGATCGAGCCCATCAGCGCGGCGGGATAGCGGCCCAGTCGATGGACACGCTGGCGCGCGCGCTCGAGCTAGGCGTCACCTTCTGGGACACCTGGGACGCTTACGGGCCACACCGCAACGAAGAGCTAATTGGAAAATTTATTCGCGGGCGGCGCGACAAATTTGTCATCGCGACCAAGTCCGGAATCGTGCGCACGCCTTCCGATCCGACGCGCCGCGAAATCAACGGGCGGCCCGAATAGCGCGTCGTCGCGCGGCCCGTAGAAATCCGACATGCCCACGCATCCGAGGCCGATCGCTGGTCAATCCGCTTTTTCCAAGCTGTCTCGGTTTCATTTTTTCAGTGTGCGCGGCTAGTACATCGGAGGCAAATTCATTTGACAGCGCGCGCCTCGATGCGCTGAATTCGACCCATGCCGGAACGCGCGCCATCAGTTCCAAAACCCGATCTTCAGGGATCGATCAATCACGTCTCGATCACCGTCAGCGATCTTCCCGAGGCGATGAAGTTTTTCGGACCGCTGCTCAAATTTCTCGGCTACACCGTCGGCGGAATTTTTGACGACACGCGGACTGGTGGCCGGCTCACGGTCAACATCAACGAGTCCAACGGAATCGCGTTCAACGTCTGGGAGGCGAAGCCCGGCTTGGCGGAGCATCGCTTTGAGGTCTACGAGCCGGGCTTGCATCACGTGGCTTTCAACGTCCAGCGACACGAGCAGGTCGATACCGCGTTCGAGTTGGTGCGCAAGCTTGGCGCGGAGATTCTCGACGGTCCGGGCGAGTTCCCGTTCGGACCGGGCGGCTACTACGCATTTTATTTTCTCGGACCCGATCGTCTGAAATTCGAAATCGTGCACATGCCGCTGGCCGAGCATAACTATCGGCAAATGATCGACGCCCTCGAACGCGGGTCGCGCTAGAAATGCGATACAGCGCGCTGAGCGACGTTCGGGTCGTCGATCTCACTCACTTCATCGCGGGTCCTTACGCCACGAAGTTGCTGGCGGACATGGGTGCCGATGTCGTCAAGGTCGAGCCGCCTTGGGGCGACGGCGGACGCAAGCTGGGGCCTCATCGCGCGCGCATCGAGGAGCGCGGCGGACTGTTCGCGTTTCTCAATCTCAATAAGCGCGGCGTCACGCTGAACCTGAAGCATGAGCGCGGCCGCGAACTCCTCGCTGGTCTGCTCGAAGGCGCCGATCTCCTGATCGAGAACTTCGCGCCCGGCACTCTTGCCGCGCTTGGTCTTGCGCCTGATGAGCTGATGGCGAAGTTCCCGAAGCTGTCGGTCGTTTCGATTTCGAATTTCGGGCAGGACGGCCCGGAGCGCGACGGCAAGTTGAATGACCTGGTGCTGTTCGCGCGCGGCGGATGGACGTTTCCGGTTGGCGAGCGAGATCGCGAGCCGCTGACGCCGCCGGGCTCGCTCGCGCAATACGTCGCGGCGCTGTACGGGGCGGTTGCCGCGATGCAGGCGCTGGCGGCGCGCGACATGGGCCTCGGCCACGGCCAGCATATCGACGTGTCGATCCTGGAGGCGACCGTCGCCACGATGATCTACGAAACCGTCACGTTTCAGTACACCGGGATCGTGCGCGGACGCGCGGGCAAACGCTTCGCGGTTGGCCGTTTTTGATCGTTACGCTGAAGTGCAAGGACGGCTATGCCGGCCTGCATTGCGTGACCGACAAGCAGTTCGAAGGGCTGTGCGATCTGATGGGGTGTCGCGAGCTCGCTTACGATCCGCGATTCAATACCGCGCTCAACCGGATGATGAACAACGACGCGCTGCTCGAAATCGTCGAGGCGTTCTTCATCGAGCGTGAGCGCAAGTGGCTCTACCGCGAGGGGCAGCGCCGAGCGATTCCGCTCGTGCCGATACCGAGCGTGGCCGAGGTGCTCGAGTGGGAACAGACACGCGCGCGCAATTATTTCGAGACGATCGACGATCCGCTCCTCGGCAAGATTCGCGTGCCGGGGACTCCTCTTCGCCTGACGTCGCATCGCGCGGAAGCGTCGCGGCCGGCGCCGCGGCTTGGCGAGCACAATCGCGAAATGTTCGGCGGGCGATTGGGATTAAGCGATAGCGAGATCGAGACACTAAAAAGAGCGGGTACGATATGAACACGATCTTCGACGGCAAGCTTCGCGTGCTCGACATCTCGATGGGATGGGCGGGCGCTCTCGTTGGTCAGATGTTCGCCGAGATGGGCGCCGAGGTCCTCAAGGTCGAGGACACGCATCACTTCGACTGGTGGCGCGGGTCGCTCTCGATGGCGCCGCCGGAGATGCAGCCGATTGAACGCGCGGCGGTCTTCAACACCGCCAATCGCGGCAAGCGGGGAGTCACGCTCGATCTTGCGAGCGCGCGTGGAATTGAAATTCTGAAACGCCTGATCGAAGTCTCAGACGTCCTGGTCGAGAATTTCAGTCCGGGCGTGATGGATAGGCGTGGGCTCGGCTACGAAGCGGTGAGCGCGATCAATCCGCGGCTAATCATGATCTCGATGCCGTCGTTCGGGAGCGACGGTCCCGAATGCAACGCGCGCGGCTACGGCAACACGGTCGAGGCGATGGCGGGAGTGACGGGACTCACGGGCTATCACGATGGCGACGGGCAGCGTTACACGCTCAGCAACGCGCTGGGTGATCCGGTCGGCGGATTGCACGGCGTGTTCGCGCTGATGGTGGCGCTGTACGAGCGCGAACGCAGCGGGCGCGGGCAGTTGATCGAGCTGGCGCAAGTCGAGTCGCTGATTCCATTCGTGGCCGAGGCGATTGTCGATTTTCAATTCACTGAAAAAGTGCCGGCTGCGCGCGGCAACCGGCATCGCGAGTACGCGCCGCATGGAATCTACCGATGCGCGGGAGACGACAATTGGATCGCCCTGGCGTGCGAGACCGGCGATCAGTGGCGAAGTCTCGCGAGCGCGCTGGGAGTCGAGCAGCTTGCAAGTGACAAACGCTTCGCGAGTGCGTCGGATCGAAAGGCCAACGAGGACGCCCTGGACGCGGAACTGTCGCGCGCGATTGCGCCACTGAACGCCGACGACTGCGCCGAACGTCTCCGCGACGCGGGCGTGCTGGCCGCGCCGGTGAATTCGGCGTCGGCGGTGATGGCCGATCCACAAATCCAGAGCCGCGAATATTTCGTTGCGATCGATCGCGCCGTCGTCGGGACGCATCTCTATCCCGGCGCCGTCGCGCGAATCCCGGATACTCCGCTGCGCGCCGACACTCCGGCGCCGCTGCTTGGCGAGCACAACCGGCAGGTATTCGCAGAGCTGCTCGGAATGAACGACGACGACATCGCGGAACTCGAGCGCAGCGGCGTGATCGGATCGAGTCCGCGGCAGTATCGCGCGGCGTCGTGACTAGGGAAGGGTGGATCACTTGATCTAATGTGAAACCCACCGTGGGATTCACGCTTCCTTGGGCAGGGGTGACCCCTGCACCCAGTGTTAAGACGAAGATGCGGGACGTCGTCCTTGTTAGAACTTTTTCGTTCGGAAGCGTTGATTTCTGGCGATAGTGGCAGGCGCGCGACGTCACAGTTTCGCCTGTTTTCCGGTAAACACCGCGTAGCTATTGCGATATAAAGCGAAAATGTTTCACGTGAAACGGTACTTTTGTTCAGGAGAACGAAACGCGAATCGCTGGGCGAGTGCGGTCGCGCTCAAATAACCGCCGACTCAGTACAGGACCGACGGCAGGTATGAGCCCGTTGGCTCGTTGTAGAGACCGATCGTCATCAGGGTCATTTGATGCACCAGGCGCAAGCCGTTTTGGAGACACCAGCGGAACAGCTCACTGTTGCGGGTCGGCAGCAGAAAGCCGCCGCCGCCGATCTCAGGCGCGGCCGAGATAAGCGCTTCGATGTCTTGATTGGTCTCGCCCACAGCGTGCCCAAAGAAGGCGAACTCGGTCGCGTAGCCGGTGATTCGTCCCAGATGCTCGACGACGTTGGCGGTGCCTTGATTGATCGCGTCGCGAAGCTCGCCGCCACGGTCATGGCCGTGCACGCGGCGACATAGTTGATTGCAGGTCTCGAGGTCCCGCTCGGCGGCGCGCCGCACTTCGTACCCCGGCAATTTCAACCTCGGCGGTGGCCCGAACATCTTGGATAACGTCTCGCGCGTGTCGAAACCGAGCTTGGTGTACAGGCAGAGCGATCGATTGTGGTAGGCCGACTGAACCAGCCGAATCCCGGCGAAGCCGCGCTGTGCCGATCGCTCCATCACGGCCTGCATCAGCTGGCGCCCGATGGTCTGATTCTGCAGCGCCGGATCGACCGAGATCGGACCAACGCCTGAGATCGGGTTTCGCTCATCGAGAAAGTTGCTGCCGACGACTCTGCCATCAATCTCCGCGACCACGGAATAGAAGCCCGGGTTGGAAAGCATCATCGTGACCACGGTGGTCGCGATCTCGACCGACGGAAAGTCCCACGGAAAATTATGCTCACTGGAAATCGACTTGAAGGCCTCGAAGTCGATCAGGCCGCACGCGGCCGCATCTTCTCGCGTACCGGGTCGAATTTTTGGGTTCATTGAGAGATAGCTTCTATGAGCCGTCGAGGAAACTCGCGGGTCAGTTGTTAGTGCACGTTGTCTCTTGGGACGAAGCCTTGCAGGCCTTTGAAGGCGCCGTCGAGGACTTCGACCTGCGAGCCGTTGTCGTCGCTGTTGATGATTCGAACCGGAGTGTTGTTGTCGACCTGCTTGGCGGCGAGTCCTGTGCCGAGGCCTCCGATCATGCCGCCGACGCCACCCTGTTTTTTCAAATCGGCGAGTTTCATGAAGGTGTTCTCGTCGGGATAGACCGAGACGGTGCTGTCGCCGTTGTGCGCGACCAGCTTATGGCCGCATCCCAGGAGCCCCAGCGAAGCTCCGATCACAATTGCGCAGATGACGAGGGTCGAAATTCGCATCGAGAGTTCTCCTCTACCGCGGGCGCCACGGAGCCGGCCGCTTCATCTGATCGCGTCTTGTAGCACGAGCTTCGGGAAAACGGCCATACGTCGCATGGGCGAGATTGCGAAAATGCCGGCAAATCTTGAAAATTGCGAGGGATTCGGGGCCATGATAGGGTTTACGATTCGTGCTCGGCGGGTGTGAGCGCCCGGAGCAAATCGTAATGCGAATCGGCCTGATCTCTGACACTCATATTCCCGAAGCCTGCGAGCATCTCCCGGAGAGGGTCTTCGAGGTGTTCGCGGGGATCGACCTCGTGATGCATGCGGGCGACGTTTACGTGAATCGCGTGCTCGACGAGCTGTCGGCGATCGCACCGGTAATCGCGGCGCTTGGCAATGGCGATGAAGGATTGGATGGGCATCGGCATCGCCTAGACGCCGATGAGCGGGTGCGCGAGGCGCATCTGGTCGAGATCGCGGGCGTGCGAATCGGGCTGGTGCATGCGATACCGACGCCGGACGAGACGTCGGAGGAAGTGTTCGCACGTGCGATGAATACGCAATTCGGCGGGCCGGTGGACGTTGTCGTGCAGGGCCACAGCCACGTCGAAGGAGTGACGCGGTTCGGCGCGACGCTGGTGGTCAATCCGGGCAGCGCCACACTGCCGCGCAATCTGATTGGAGTGCCAGGAACGGTCGCGATACTGGAAATCGGAAACGGCGGCGAAGTCTCCGCCGAAATAATCAGCCTGGCCTAGGCCGGCTGCCACGAACGATTCAGGAGGAATTGTTGTCCGCGGAAAACGCAGTGCCCGTCACCGAACGCGCGGTCACGATGGAAAAACTGGTCAACCTGTGCAAGCGCCGCGGAATTGTTTTCCCGACGAGCGACATTTACGGGGGACTCGGCTCCACGTTCGACTACGGGCCGCTTGGCGTCGAGCTCAAGCGCAACGTCAAGGAAGCGTGGTGGCGTGAGATGGTCCAGCATCGCAGCGACGTGCTGGGGCTGGACTCGGCGATTTTTCAGCATCCGCGAACGTGGGAAGCGTCCGGGCATCTGAAGAACTTCACCGACCCGCTGGTCGATTGCAAAGAATGCAAGCAGCGGTTTCGCGCCGATAAAATTCAGGGCGACAAATGTCCCGAATGCGGCGGCGAACTGACGCCCGCGCGCCAGTTCAATTTGATGTTCAAGACGTTCATGGGACCGGTCGAGGACACGGCGGCGCTCGTTTATCTGCGGCCGGAAACGGCGCAGGGAATTTTTACGAACTTCGAGAACATCGTAGATACCCAGCGGGTCAAGCTGCCGTTCGGCGTCGCGCAGCAGGGCAAATCGTTCCGCAACGAAATAACCACGGAGAATTTCATCTTTCGCACGCGCGAGTTCGAGCAGATGGAGATGGAGTTTTTTGTTCGCCCGGATACCGCAGAGGAAGAGAAGTGGTATCGCCACTGGGTCGATTTTCGATTCAACTGGCACGTCAAGTTCGGAATCAAGCGCGAGCATCTGCGCGCCCGCGAGCACGCGAGCGAGGAACTGTCGCATTATTCGAGCGGCACCACCGACATCGAATTCCTATATCCGTTCGGATGGGGCGAGTTGGAGGGCGTGGCCAAGCGCGGCAGCTTCGACCTGGATCAGCACGCGAAGTTCAGCGGCAAGGACCTGACGTACTTCGACGAAGACACCAAGACGCGCTTTCGGCCGTGGGTGATCGAGCCGGCGCTCGGCGTCGACCGCGCGATGCTCGCGTTCATGCTCGACGCTTACGACGAGGACGTGGTCGATAACGAGGAGCGAATCGTGCTGCGGCTCGATCCGCGGCTGGCGCCGATCAAGGTCGCGGTCTATCCGCTGCTGCGCAAGGCGGGTCAGCCTGAGAAGGCGATCGCGATACGCGACGCGTTGAAGCGTCATTTCACGGTCGCCTACGATCAAGCAGGCTCGATTGGGCGCCGCTATCGGCGTCAAGATGAAGTCGGCACGCCTTACGGCGTGACGATCGATCATCAGACGATGGAAGACGACACAGTCACGCTGCGCGATCGCGACACGATGACGCAGGAGCGCTTGCCGATTGCGAGGCTGGTCGAGGAAATCGGCAATCGAATAGGCTGGACGCGCTAGAAATTTAAAATTGTCTCCGCGCTACGCGGAGATGGGAGAAACGATGGGTCGCATTCATCCTGAGATCTACTTTTTCGGTGCGGGCGTGGCGGAAGGACGCTCCGAGATGCGCAACCTGCTGGGCGGCAAGGGCGCGAACCTGTCCGAGATGGCGCGGCTCAAGCTGCCGGTGCCGCCCGGGTTCACGATCTCGACGCAGGTCTGCGACTACTTTTACGATCACGGCCACAAATATCCGAAGGGGCTGACCGAGGGTGTGGCGAAGAGCGTAGCGCACGTCGAAAGGGCGCTCGGGCGCAAGTTCGGCGACGCGAAGAATCCGCTGCTGGTGTCGGTGCGTTCGGGCGCGCGGGTCTCGATGCCGGGAATGATGGACACCGTGCTGAACCTCGGTCTCACCGATGAAACGGTGAGGGGGCTGGAGGAAATCAGCGGCAACGCGCGGTTTGCGTGGGACTCGTACCGGCGGTTCTGCCAGATGTTCGGCGACGTCGTGCTCAAGCTGAAGCCGGAGAACAAGAACGATCCCGATCCGTTCGAGGAAATTATCGATCGCAAGAAAGTGGCGCGCGGGGTCAAGAACGACACCGAGCTGAAGGTCGATGATTTGCGGGAGTTGGTGGGCGAGTTCCGCGCGCTGATTCGCGCGCGCGTCGGGCGAGACATCCCGCAGGATCCGCGCGAGCAACTGTGGATGGCAATCGGCGCGGTGTTCGACTCGTGGCATAACGATCGCGCGATCACGTACCGGCGCATCAACAATATCCCGGGCGATTGGGGCACTGCGGTCACGGTGCAATCGATGGTGTTCGGCAATCTCGGCGACGATTGCGCAACGGGCGTTGCGTTCACGCGCGATCCCGGCACGGGCGAAAAGGGAATCTACGGTGAGTTTCTGCCGAATGCGCAGGGCGAGGACGTCGTCGCGGGAATCCGCACCGGGCGGCAGATCAGCCTCAAAGCGGGGCGCGAATGGGCCAAGCGCGCGGGAATAGGCGAGGCGGAGCGCGTCGCGCAGTACTCGACGCTCGAGGAAAGCTTTCCGGACGTCTACAAGCAGTTTCTGGAAATTTCGGCGCAGCTCGAAAAGCATTTTCGCGATACGCAGGACATGGAATTTACGATCGAGCGCAACCGGCTGTACATGCTGCAGACGCGCACCGGCAAGCGCACGGCGCAGGCCGCGGTGCGAATCGCGGTGGACATGGCCGACGAGAAGCTGATCGATCGCAAGACGGCGCTGAAGCGCGTCGAGCCCGAACAGCTCGAGCAGTTTCTGCATCCACGCCTCGATCCGTCGAGCAAAAGGCACGTCATTGCGCGCGGACTGCCGGCGTCGCCGGGTGCGGTCAACGGCGAAGTGGTGTTCTCGGCGGATGAAGCGGTCGTGGTCGCGGAAGCGGGCCGCAAAGTGATCCTGGTGCGGCTCGAGACCTCGCCGGAAGACATCCACGGGATGCAGGTCGCAGAAGGAATCCTCACTGCCCGCGGCGGCATGACCAGTCACGCGGCGGTGGTCGCGCGCGGGATGGGCAAGTCGTGCGTGGCGGGAGTGTCGGCGCTGGAAATCGATTACGGCGCGGGCACCTTATCAGCCAACGGCGCGGTCGTGCGTCGCGGCGAGTACATCACGCTCGACGGATCGGCGGGCGAGGTGATCGCGGGGCGGGTGCCGACGGTCGAGCCCGAGATGCCGTCGTACTTCAAAAAATTTCTGTCGTGGGCGGACGCGGTGCGCAAATTGGGAGTGCGGGCCAACGCCGACACTCCCGACGACGCGAAGATCGCGCGCGATTTTGGCGCCGAAGGAATCGGGCTGTGCCGCACGGAGCACATGTTTTTCGATCCCGAGCGAATCTCGGCCGTGCGCGAAATGATCATGGCGGAGAACGCCACGCAGCGCGGGCGCGCGCTGGCGAAAATCCTGCCGATGCAGCGCGAGGACTTCGTCGGAATCCTGAAAGCGATGGCAGGGCTGCCAGTAACGATCCGTCTGCTCGATCCGCCGTTGCATGAATTTATTCCGCATGCGGACACCGAGCTGCGTGAGCTGGCGGCGAAAATCGGCACCACGCTCGAGCATTTGAAGCAGGTGCGCGAGAGTTTGTTCGAGGTGAACCCGATGCTGGGGCATCGCGGCTCGCGGCTGGGAATCAGCTTCCCCGAGATTTACCAGGCGCAGGCGCGCGCGATCATCGAGGCGGCGTGCGAGCTGCGCAAGCAAGGCGTCAAGGCGATGCCGGAAATCATGCTGCCGCTGATCGGCGAGCGGCGCGAATTCGATATCCTGGCGGCGCAGATTCGCGAGGTGGCGGACGCGGTGTTCAAGGAACGCGGCATCAAGGTGGCGTACACGATCGGCACGATGATCGAAGTGCCACGCGCTTGCGTGACGGCGGATCAGATTGGCGCGGTCGCGGAATTCTTTTCATTCGGGACCAACGATCTGACGCAGATGACGTACGGAATCTCGCGCGATGACTCGGGGAAATTCCTGGCCGACTACATTAGCACCGGAGTTTACAAGAAGGACCCGTTCGCGGAGCTCGACCCGGTTGGAGTCGGCGAGTTGATGCGAATCGCGATCGAGCGCGGGCGCAAGTCGAACAGGAAATTGAAGATCGGGATTTGCGGCGAGCATGGCGGCGACCCGGCGAGCGTCAAGCTGTGTCATCGCCTTGGGCTGGACTATGTGTCGTGCTCGCCGTACCGGATTCCGGTCGCGCGGCTGGCTGCATCGCAGGCGGCGATCGAGGCCTCGCAGAAGAAGGCCGCCTTCAAGGACGTGTAATCATAAGAACCCGCTCGATTGCCAGGTAGATGGGACGGTCGATAACCGACCATCCGAGGCCCGCGTAAAGCCTTTCGCGCCAGGGTCCAGTCGTGAACAGGTAGAGTTGGAGAACCCCTATCGACCTGGCTTCCTCCATGACGCGGCGTACCAACGCGGCGGCGATTCCGCGGCGGCGAAATTCCGGCGCGACGAAGACATCCGTCATCCAGGGCGTCAAATCGCGCCGC
This sequence comes from Binatus sp. (SeqCode), assembly GCF_035272065.1. Lineage (GTDB taxonomy): Bacteria > Desulfobacterota > Binatia > Binatales > Binataceae > Binatus. Next base: position 77,560 of record NZ_DATEQZ010000052.1, on the reverse strand, counting down.
GTCTCCATGTCGTACTCAGCGAGGGTCGCGGAGCCGCGAAGCTCACCGTTCTCGACGGCAACGAGCACCGAAGGAATTCGTCGCCGGTTGGACGCGGCTCTCAGAGACTCGAGCCGTCGCGCCACGGAGTCGTTCGCGTGCAGGCGATTCCATTCCTGGTAGTGCCATTCGGCGAGCGTCGGTGCGAACTCGGGATAGTCCGCGAGATATGCGATTTCCATGATTTCGTCGTCGTACTTCTAGTCGGTGTACTTCTTTTCGAGGGCCTGATACTCCGCGACGCCCATCGTTCGCACGAAATCTTCGAACACGTTCGAGCCGGTGCCGATGCTTAGTTTGCCGGTGCGCTTCAGTTCGGTCATCGCGGCGCGCATCGTGTCGAACGCCGCCAGCATCGTGCCGATGTGGATGGTGATTTTGAAGGGGTACTTTTTCAGTTCGTCGATTGGCAACAGGTCGCCGTTGTAGATCAGCGGCAGTTCGCCGAGCTTTTCGGCGTAGCGCTTGAGGTCGTCAAGGGTTTTGATTCCATCGACGAAGAGCAGGTCCGCGCCTGCATCGCGATAGGCGCGCGCGCGACGCACGACATCGTCCCATCCGTTGGGCTGGAGCGCGTCGGTGCGGGCGATGATGACGAGATTGCGATCGCGGCGCGCGTCGCAGGCGGCGCGCACCTTCGGCACCATCGCTTCCATCGCGATGACCTGCTTGCCCGCGAGGAAACCGCATCGCTTGGGAAACACCTGGTCTTCAATGTGCAGGGCTGACGCGCCGGCGTCTTCGTACTCGCGCACCGTGCGCCATACGTTGAGCGGATTGCCATAGCCGGTGTCGGCGTCGCAGATGACTGGAACATTCACGGAGCGCGAGATTGCGCGTGCGTTGGCGACCATCTCGGACATCGTGAGCAGGCCGAGGTCGGGATATCCGCGCGCGGCGGCGGTGCCGAATCCGGTCATGTAAACGGCGTCGAAGCCGGCGGCGGCGGCGAGCTTTGCCTGGATGCAGTCGAAGACGAATGGCGCGACGATCATTTCGGGGCCGGCGAGCAAATCGCGCAGCCGCGATCTTTGTTCATTCATCGGGAGACGCTCCGTGAATTCAGGCGAAGTAGTCTTCGGCGCGGATGGCGGGGATGTCGAGCTGGTAAACGCGATTGTTGCGCAGGACCTTGAGATTGACGTTCTCGCCGGGGCGATGATTGCGGAGCGCCTCGTAGAGCACGCGGCGGTCGTTCACGTCGGTGTCGTCGATCGAAATCACCAGGTCTCCCTGCTGCAGGCCGGCCTTTTCTCCGGGACCGCCGGGCATGACGCCCGCGATCACCACGTGCTCGCGCAGCGTGTACGAGAGTACCCCGAGCCATGCGCGCGGCGCGGCGGTGGTGCGGCGGCCATGCTTGATTAGCTCGTCGCGGAGGGCGAGGAAGCTCTCGCCCGGCACGCCGAGAATCGCGCGGCTCAAGTCGGCGAAGTTCAAGTACGAGATGCCAATCACCTGCGCCTGGAGGTTGCAGATCGGTCCGCCGCTCAGCCCGATGTTCAGCGACGAGGCGGTGACGCAGACGCATTTGTCGAGCACGAATTCCCAGACCGCGTCGTAGGGACCAAGATACGTGATGATGCCGCAATCGGCGCATCGCTTCTCGCCGCCGAGGCTCGAGACGGTGAACGCCTCCTGGCCGACGACGCATTTTTCCGACGACACGACTTCGACGCAGGGGATTTTGCCGCGATCGATCTTCAGCAGGCCGATGCCGGTGCTGTAATCCTTGCCGACGATCTTCGCCTCGAGCTGCTCGCCGCCGGGCATCGTGACGATCACGTTTTGCGCGCCGAGTAGCAGGTAGTGAACCGTGAGGATGAGGCCGTCGGGGCTGACGACAGTGCCGGTGCCGCGGCGATCGGTGCCGAGGCCAATCGCGGTCGAGACGTGAGTCGAGGGGATGTGCGAATGAACGCCGACGGTGGCGCGCAGAACTTTTTCGAGCAGGAATGGAGGTGCGTTCACGACGGATGTCCCGCGAATTAGGCTAGGACCGCGCACTCGGGGTTTCAAGCGCGATCGTCAGCGGAAAAAAAGAGGCGGTCCCTCGCGAGACCGCCTCGAAAAGAAGATCGAGTGGTGTTACTTCGCGCTCTTCACCGGCGCGACGGGCATCGCGGTTTCATTCGCGCGAATCGAAAGCGTTTGCAGCGCCTCGCCGAGATCGAGCTCGCTGTACTTCTGATTCGAGTACAACTCGTCGAGCCGCTTGACCGCCTGGTTCGCACTCACGTCGCTCATCGAGAGCTGTCCCGAGAGCTGGTGAATGATGCGGCGAGCGCCCTTCCAATGAAACAGGTCGGCGGCGGAATTGAGGACGTCGAGTTTGCCGACGCTGACCCGCATCGCGTCGGAATAGCCGTTGACGTAGCCGTCTTTGGCGGCGCCGTTGAGACGGTTCCAGAAACTGCCGTTGTGGCTCACGTTGGGCGACGCAAACGCAACAGCCCAACTCGCAACAAAACCCAGCATTACGCCGGCTGCGAATTTCTTCATTTCGCGATGGTTCTCCCCCGAGCCGATGGCAACCTGTTTAGCAAAATTACGTATCTAGCGCAAAATCGTTACATTCCCGAATTGGGGTGAATAGGATGGCAATGATTAAGTAATATCGCTGTAACCTGCCGAAAGCCCAGTTCGCCCGACCCGCCGGCCGCCACCGAGGCATCCCCGCCACCCACAACAGGCAGGAAGTCTAGAACAATTCAAGAGCAAGGTAAATATGGACATTTTTCAATCCAAAGGGGGCTGACGCAGGATTGAATGAGCGCGCGCGGCGGTGCCATGATCATCCCTGGCGGGGCTGTGGCGCGAAGCCGATGTCCATCTACGAGCAGGTCCTCACGTTTATCCACAGGCCCAAGCCTGAATCGTTCCAGCGGCTCGCGCTGGCCGTTTTTCGTCATCAATTTGAAACAGTTGCTGCGTACCGGAGCTACTGCGAGGAGTGTGGCATCGAGCCTGGCGCGGTCGGCAGCGTTGACGAGGTCCCGGCAGTGAGCAATGTCGCTTTCAAGTACGCCGAGCTTGCGAGCGACGGCGCCGCGCTAGCGCCCGATGCGGCAGTGTTTCTCACCAGCGGGACTACGCAGGGGTGGGTGCGCCGCGGACGTCATATCGTGGTGCGGTCAGAGATTTATCGCGCGTCGGCGATCGCACATCTGCGCACGATGCTGTTCCCCGACGCTCGGCGAATGGCGATTCTCGCGATGCATCCGACGGCGGACGTGATGCCCGAGTCGTCGCTGGCGGCGATGGTGACCTGGTGTATCGAGGAGTTCGGCACGCGCACGCATCTGGCGGCGGCATCGCGCGACCGGGTCGATGTCGAGGCGGCGGGCGCGTTTCTTGCCGGATGCGAGGCGCGTCGCGAACCGGTTTGCATCCTGGGAACAACGGCCGCGTTTGCGGCGCTGTTTTCGGGGCTTCGCAGTCGCGGCGCGAAACTTCGGCTCGCGCCGGGTTCGCGCATGATGGACACCGGCGGCGCGAAGGGGCAGGCGGTGCCGATGCAAGCATCGGAGGTGATCGCGCGGGCGGGCGAGTTGCTCGGGATCGCGCGCGCGATGGTCATCAACGAATACGGGATGACGGAATTGTGCTCGCAGCTTTACGACGCGACATCGTTCAACTGCCCCGGCGTATCTGATTCGAAAGAGCGCTTCAAAATTCCGCCGCCGTGGCTGCGCGTGACAGCGCGGGATCCGGTCACGTTGCGGCCGATGCCTGACGGGGAAATCGGGCTGCTGACTTTTTTCGATCTCGCCAACGTCGGCTCGGTGTCCGCCGTCATGACGGAAGACCTGGGCTCGGTCGAGCGGGGCAGGGTTCGCGTGATTGGCAGAGCGGCAGGGGGAGAAGCTCGCGGCTGCGCGCTGGCGATAGGGCAATTCTTGGCGACTGAGGCATCGGAGGCTTCGCGATGAGCGCGACGCCAGCGTCCAGCGCGATGCGTATGCGACGAGCAGAAAATCCCGCGCCGAGCGCGGAGCGGATGGCTAAGGCACTGGCGCGCGCATTCTCACTCTGGCGCGACCGCAATTACGCGCGCCGACGCGATGCGATCGCCGCAATCGCGCACTCGGCGGAGTACTCCGTCGAGTTGATCGAAAATTCGATCGACGCACTGCTGAAACCCTTCACCAGCGATGCGTTGAAGGCGATGGCCGAGCGGATTTCAACGAGTCACGCGATCGACAGGCCGAAGACGGTTGGATTCATCGCTGCGGGCAACGTTGCGGGCGCCGGAATCCACGAGGTTGCGATCGCGCTGATGGCGGGCGCACGCGTGCTGATCAAAACCGCGTCGGCCGAGCCGATATTATTCGCGGAATTTGCTCGCACGCTCGCCGAGATCGATCCGGATGCCGGCGCGCGTATCGAGGTCCTTCACTGGAGCCGCGCGCGCACCGATTTGACCGCGGCGTTGATTGCGAATTGCGATCGAGTGGTGGCGTACGGCGACGACGCGACGATCGAGTCGCTCAATCGGCGCAACGTGATTGGATTCGGCAGCCGGGTGAGTGCCGCGCTGGTCGCGCCGGGCGCTATTGGTCCGTCGCGAATCGACAAGATTGCAGAGTTGCTTGCACGCGATGTCGCATTGTTCGAGCAACTCGGCTGCCTGTCGCTGCATCAGGTGTTCGTGGTGAGTCCTGATGGCCGGGCGGCGCGTGAGCTGGCGATCCGAATGTCAGCGGCGCTCGAACGTCTCGCGGTATCGATGCCGCCGGCACGGATCCCGTTGCGCGACGCCGCGGAAATACGCGCAGTGCGGGAGCGCGCCCGCTGGCGCGCGATTGCGGGCGAATCGGTCGAGTTGTTCGAGGGTCGCGGACTTGAATGGACTGTGATTTTCGAGTCGAAGGCCGATTCATTTAAAGTCTCGCCCGGATTCAGAACTGTGCACGTGACCGGAGTGCGCGATCTCGCGGAGTTTCACTCTTGCGTTGCGGGCGTATCGAGACAGATTGAAGCGATGGCGGTCGTAGGCGACGATTGTGAAATCGAAGCACGGGCGATTGGGATACCGTACGTGTGCGCGCCCGGTGAGATGCAATCGCCGCCGCTTGATTGGCGCCACGGCGGCGGTGAGTTCCTCGACATGGTGGCTGGAGCGCGATGAGCGAACTTGGCGAATTCTTCCACCGGAGCCTGGCGCAGACTTCCGAGGCACCGATCGGGCTAGAGATATCGCGCGCTGAGGGTTCGTGGCTGGTCGCGTCGGACGGCCGGCGCTATCTCGATTTTATCGCGGGGATTGGAGTGTCAGCGCTGGGCCATGGAAATCCCGAGGTGCTCGACGCGATTGCGGCGCAGGCGCGACGCCATCTGCACGTGATGGTGTACGGCGAGTATGTGATCGAGAGCCAGGCGATGCTGGCGCGGCGGCTGGTCGAGCTCCTCCCGCGTCCTCTCGAGCGAGTGTACTTCACCAACAGCGGGGCGGAAGCGATCGAATGCGCGCTGAAGGTCGCGCGCAAGTTTACCGACCGCGCGGGATTCGTCGCGTTCGAGGGCGCGTATCACGGTGACACGATGGGCGCGCTCGCACTGTGCGGAAATCGTGCGATGCGCGAGCCGTTTGGCGCGCTGCCCGGGCCGGTGCGGCATCTGCCGTTCGATGACGTTGGCGCGCTCGAGAAAATCGATTCGACGATCGCGGCGGTGGTTGTCGAGCCGGTGCAGGCTGAGGGCGGTGTGCGCATCCCCGAGACGGGATTCATTCGCGCGCTGCGTGAACGATGCGATCGCGCGGGCGCTATGCTCATATTCGACGAGGTACTGACCGGCTTCGGACGCACCGGCACGATGTTCGCGCTGGAGCACTTTGGCGTTGTGCCTGACATCCTCGTAATGGCCAAGGCCCTTGGTGGCGGTCTGCCGCTGGGAGCGTTGTGCAGCCGCGACGAGTTACTTGGCACGCTCTCGCACGATCCGCCACTCGGACACATCACGACCTTCGGCGGGCATCCGCTTTCGTGCGCGGCCGGTCTGGCCGCGGTGAACGTCATCGTGCGCGAGCGCTTGTACGAGCGTGCCGCGACGATTGGCAAGGAGATCGTGCGACGCCTGCTGGCGATGCGCGCGCCGGAAATCATGGCGGTCCGTGGGCTCGGCATGTTGGTGGGTATCGAGTTTCGCGATGCGGCGCTCACGCGCCGCTTTGTGGCGGCGACCTTGGCTCGCGGGGTGATCGTGAACTGGACGCTCAACGCGGACAATGTCGTGCGGCTCGCGCCGGTGCTGACGATCACGCCGGACGAGGTCGATTTTGCGCTGAGCGCGATGAACAAGGCGCTTGATGAAATCCGCCGCTGAAGTCACGATTAGAGGTTCGGGAATCGGCGCAGGAGTAAAACTGGGGGAGCCTGATTGACGGAGGGCGGCAAATACAACGGCTCATCCGGGCTGACACATTCGGGGCTCGGCCGCGCCACTTCGAAGTTCAGCTGGACCGAGGATGACGAGGAGTCGCTGCGAGTCCTGAAGCTTGGCGGCGCGTTCGGAATCTTCATGCTGCTGGCGTACCTTGCGTACGATCAGCAGGTGCTGGGACCGGATGCGCCGGGCGCCGGCTTGCACTGGCTGATCCTGGCCGCGACCTGTCTGCTGTTCGGTCTCTCGTGGACCCGCTCATTCAAGCGCCGTTGGAAATTCTGGATCCTGCTGTACAACGCGTTTCTGATCGCGACGTTCATACTGATCAGCCGCGCGACGAGAGATCCCGAGTCGCGCTTTATCGCGATCATGTTGTGTCCACTGGCGACCGCTGCGTTCGTGAGCTGGGGCACGCGCTGGCAGTTTGCGATGGCTCTCACGGCGGTAATCGGCTACGCGGCGGGCGAACATTTCGTGCCGATCGAAACGCCATTCGGAGCGTACCGATGGATGGGGCTCGTCGCGGCGGTGATCTTCGCTCAATACACGTCGATCTTCATCGAGCGATACCGCCGGCGACTCAAGAAACAAGTCGAGGATCTCGAGGAAGCCGCGCGATTTCGGCAGACGCAGATCGCGACGATGGCGCATGACATCCGCAGCCCGGTGGCGGCGCTGAGCGGTTACGTTAACCTGCTCGAGGAAGCGGACATCAGCGCAAAGGAGCGGACGGACCTGCTGGGACGAATCGGTTCGACTGCGTGGAACATGGATCTGGTGGTGAGCAACGTGCTGGATTACTACGAGGCGCAGGATGAGGCCATCGTCACAGCGCCGGTCGAACTGGACCCGAACCAGGTGCTCGGCGACGTGGCGGAGGATTGCGCTCTGCAGGCGCAGCGTCGGCGCCTGAATCTGCGCGTCGAGATCGCGCGGCTGCCGGCGTGCAAGCTCGACGGACGGCATTTCGAGAAAATCGTGAGAAACATGCTTGCATACGCGATCGGAAGGACGGCGGCCGGCGAAATCACGTTGCGCGCGGGCGTGCGAAACGAAATGCTCGCGGTCGAGGTGACCGATAGCGGCCCGATGCTCTCGCAGGAGCAACTGGAAGCGCTGTTCCAGCGTCCAAACAGAAACGGCGATCGCGGCGCTGCGCGCGGACTCGGACTGTATATCGCACGCGCGATGGCGGAAGCGGCGGGAGGGCGGACCGAGGCGCGGTTCGCGGACGGCCGGCGCGGACTGACTCTGGTCGCGGAATTCCCGCTGGAAGCGCAGGCAACGAAAGCGCGCACGCCGTGAGCAAACTTCCCGACGCGTCCGGCAAACTCCCCAGCGAATTCGAACTGATTGCGCGACTGAGCAAGGGGATCCGCCTCAGCCGCCGCACGATTCTTGGAATCGGCGACGATTGCGCGATCGTCTCGCGGCCGCGCGGGGATACGCTGTTTACGATCGACAGCATGGTCGAGAACGTTCACTTCGATCCGCGATGGGGAACTCCAGAGCAGCTTGGCGCGCGCGCGCTCGAGGTCAACTTGAGTGACATCGCGGCGATGGGCGGGCGGCCGACGGCCTGCGTGGTGAACCTGGCCGTGCGCGACGGAATTTCGGCGCGGACTCTAGACGGAATTTACGCCGGGCTGCGCAATGCGGCGCGCGAAGCCTCCACGGATATCGTGGGCGGCAATATTACGCGCGCGCGCGAGCTGTCGATCACGATTGCGCTGCTTGGCGAGATCCGGCGTGGCGTGATGCGACGAGACGCGGCGCGTCCCGGCGACCAAATCTTCGTTACCGGCACGCTCGGCGATGCGGCGCTCGGCTGGCGCATCCTGGCGGGCAAGCTGAAGCCGCGGGGCGATGCGAGAAGAGATCGCGGCGCAAGAAAATATCTCGTCGAGCGATTTCTGAGTCCGCAAGCGCGGCTCTTTGCAGGGGAACGACTGGCGGCGCTCCGGCCCGCGCCGGCTGCGATCGACGTTAGCGACGGGCTCATGCAGGACCTGGGTCACATCCTCGAACGAAGCGGCGTCGGCGCGGAAATCGAGGCGTCGCGAATCCCGGTCTCGCCGGCATACCGCGCGGTGATGGGCAACAGTCTCGTGCACGCGCTAACGGGCGGCGAGGATTACGAACTGATCTTCTGCGCGCGGCGCGGCCACAGCGAAGCCGAACTGTCGCGACGCCTGCGAGTCGCGGTGCGGCGAATTGGCACGATCGTTCGCGGCAAGCGCCTGAAGATGATTGGTGCCAGCACGCCGACTATCGGAGGATGGGATCAGCTGCGCTCGCGCGGCTAGGTAGAAATGATGATGTCCATCCTGCCGCTGGCGGTCCTGATCCTTATCGTGTTGAGCGCGACGCTGGCCGCGTCCGAGACGGCGCTGTTCTCGATGGCGCGGCTCGAACATACGCGTGAGCAGATGAGCCTGTCGGTGCAGCATGCGCTCGACCGCCTGATGCGGCGGCCGCTCGAGTCGTTGATCGTTATCATCGGGCTCAACGAAGCGTGCAACATCTTCGCCGATTGTCTCGCGACGATCATTCTGCTGGCGTGGCTCGGCGACAAATGGGGACCGATTGTCGCGGCGCCGGGGATGCTGATGGTCGTACTTTTGTTCTGCGACATTACGCCGAAAACCTTTGCTCTTGGATTTCCGGCTGCGCTCGCGTGGCTCACCGCGCGGCCGCTGGCGGTGCTCGCAGATTTTGTTCATCCGTTCGCGCGGCATTTCACGCCGCTTGAAGAAGCGCCGCGCCCGGGTCCGGTTTCCGAAGCCGAGTTCAAGACGCTGCTCCGGCTTGGCGAGAACCAGGGACAGGTTGAGCCCGCCGAGCGCGCGATGATTCATCGCGTCTTCGATTTCGGCGCGCGGCGCGCGTCCGAGGTGATGACGCCACGCGAACGAATCTTCTCGCTCGACATCGAGATGCCGGTGGCGCAGTTGGTGGCGGAAATCGCGCACGAAAGCTTCTCGCGCGTGCCGGTCTATCGCCACAGCCAGGACAATATCGTCGGAATTCTGCACGCCAAGGATCTCGCCGCGCGGCGCCTGGAGCCATCGCCGCCGCGCGTCGAGCGCTTGGTGCGGCCGGCGTATTTTGTTCCGCCGGGCAAGCTGCTCGCGGATTTATTTGACGAGATGCGCCGCGGGCGCTTCCAGATTGCGCTGGTGGTCAACGAGTACGGCCGCCTGCTCGGCTTGGTCACGCTCGAAGATCTGCTCGAAGAATTGTTTGGCGAGATTCGCGACGAGTTCGACACTGAAATTCCCGAGCTCACGAAAATATCCGACGACGAATGGTTGGCGTCGGGCGCGGTCGCGCTGGGCAAGCTCGCCGACGCGCTCGCACCAGCGCGAGTCATCGAAGTCTATGGCGGCGGCAAGACACTGAGCAGCCTGATATTGCGCAGGCTCGGACGCGTTCCGCGCGCGGGAGAAAAGCTGAGACTCGGGGAATTCGAAGCTACCATTGAGCGCGTGCGCGGCGCGGCCGTCGAACTCGTGAGGCTGCATCGATGACGGCGATCTGGCTCGTCGTGGCGCTGGCCGGATGCCTTGTGATGCAGGCGTTTTTCGCCGCGTCCGAGATCGCACTGGTTTCCGCTGACGACTTGAAAGTTCGCGCAGGCAGCGAGGGTGGGCACGAGCGCTCGCGAGTGCTCGGCGAATTGCTCGGCAATCGCGATCGTCTGCTGGCGCTCACTCTCACCGGCACCAACCTCGCCACGGTTGTCGCGGCGGTCGTGCTCACCAGCTTTCTGCATCACAACAGGCCGCACCTGGTTTATCTCGCGCCGTTTATTTTGACTCCGATCACCCTGGTGCTGGGCGAGTCGATCCCCAAGCTGCTGACGCTTACGAACCCGCATTCGTTCGCGCTGTTCGCCGCGCGGCCGTTGCGCTTCCTCGCGACGGTGCTCGCGCCGCTGCTCGGCGCGGAAACCGTTCTGAGCAGATTGCTGCGCCGATTCGCCGGTGTGCCGGTTGACGCCGAGAGCGTGTTCCTGAGCCGCGAAGATTTAGCGCGTTTGATGCGGCGACGACCCACCGACGCCCCCGAGCAGCCGCACGACGCCATCCTGCCCGCCGAGCAACTCATGATCAGCCGCATCTTTCGCTTCTCGCAGGCCGAGGCGCGCAAGGCGATGGTGCCGCTGGTGGGCGTCGATGCGGTCCCGGAGGAAACGTCGCTTGCCGCCGCAATCGAAACGGTCCGACGCGAAGGCTTCAGCCGCATCCCGGTGTTCCGGCGTCGAATCACGGACATCGTCGGCGTCGTTCATGTCTTCGATCTTTTGCAGGCGCCCGATCTCAGCCGGCCGGTCAGCGACATAATGCGGCCCGTCAGTTATTTTCCCGAATCGATGCCGCTCGACGAGGCGCTGGTCGCTATGCAACGCACCGGGGAAAACCTGGCGGTGATCGTCGATGAGTATGGCGGCTCGGCCGGGATTCTGACGCTCGAAGATCTGGTCGAGGAGATTGTAGGCGAGATCGAGGACGAGCACGATCTTGGCGAGGAGTTGGCCAAGGTAGTCAGCCCGCGGGTGCTGACCATCGTTGGGCGCGCGCCGATTACGGAACTGAACGAGCGCTTCGGCCTCAAGCTTCCGGAGGCGGACGAGTATGCTACCATCGGCGGGCTGGTGGTCGAGCGACTCGGGCACATTCCCAGGCCTGGCGAAAAACTAATCGAGGGCGAGTTGACGATCACCGTCACGCGCAGCGATGCACGGGCGGTGCGCGAACTTATGCTGACGCTGGTGCGTCCGATCCGCCCCGAACTTCTCAAGCGGCGATGACCGAAAAGCGAATCCGACAAATTCTCGACGGTGTGGCCGCAGGCAGGATGACCCCCGGCGCGGCGTTCAAACGCATCCGCGAGTTGCCGTTCGAGGATCTTGGGTTTGCCAAGCTCGACAACCACAGGAGCGTGCGGCGCGGAATTCCCGAAGTGGTTTTCGGCGAGGGCAAGAATGCGGATCAGCTTGCGGCGATCGGACGGCGCGTGCTCGCGTCGGGAACGAATCTGATAATCACGCGGCTGGCAGCGGACAAGGCGCGCCTTGTCAAACGCAAACTTCGCGCGCTGGTGTATCGTCCCGACGCACGCATCGCCATGGTCGTGAAGGAGCGCGCGAAGCCGTTTGGGCAGGGCGTCGTGATGGTGCTGAGCGCGGGCACTTCCGACATTCCGGTTGCCGAGGAGGCCGCGCTGTGCGCCGAGCTGTTTGGCAATCGTGTCGCGCGTGTTTACGACGTCGGCGTCGCGGGAATCCATCGCCTGACTGCCAATCTCGAAGTGATTCGCGAGGCGAGTGTGCTGATCGTCGTTGCGGGAATGGAAGGCGCGCTGCCGTCGGTGGTCGCGGGCCTTGTGGACAAGCCTGTAATCGCCGTGCCAACCAGTGTTGGCTACGGCGCGTCGATGGGTGGTCTAGCGGCGCTGCTGGGAATGCTGAATTCGTGTGCGAGCGGCGTGACCGTCGTCAACATCGACAATGGTTTCGGCGCGGCGCTGGCCGCGACGCTGATCAACCGCGTGGGGATCGAGCGCGACGGCCGCTGATGGTGAAACGCACGTCAATCACCAGCGGGCGCGCGCGCCGCGCGATCAAGATGGGCGAGCTCGCGTCGCAAGTCGGCTCCAGCTACCTGTGGAATCAACTGCGGCGTCCGTTTCTGAGCGCGCCCGCGCGCGAGCGCGACCTGCTCGAGACTCACATCCGCAACGCGCAGCGGATTGTCGAGAGCTCGAAGCAGCTTCGCGGTGCGTTCATGAAGCTCATCCAGATGCTCTCGATTCGCAAGGACCTGCTGCCGGGCGAGGCGCTCGACGTGCTGCGCGCGACGCAATCGAGCGTGCCGCCGATGAGCTATGCGACAATCTCGGAACAAATCCACCGCGAGATTGGCAAGCAACCCGAGGCGCTCTTCAGGAGTTTCGACCAGACCGCATTTGCCGCCGCGTCGCTGGGCCAAGTGCATCGCGCGGTCACACGCGACGGTCTCGACGTCGCGGTGAAGATTCAGTATCCGGGCGTCGAGGATACCGTCGAGCAGGATCTACAGAATCTCAAGCTGCTGCTGCGGACGCTGCAGGCGCTCGGCCACGACGTGATGCGCCAGCAAATTGATACCAACGCGGTGTACAAGGAACTCGAGCAGCGCCTGCGCGAAGAGCTCGACTACGTGAACGAGGCGCGCAACATGACGGAGTTCGGCCGGCGTCTCGGCGCGGACTCCGAAATTATGATTCCGCACTTCGTCAAGGACCTCAGCTCGCGGCGCGTGCTGACGATGACCTACGTCGACGGCTATCCGCTTGCGGACGTGATGGGGCCGGAAGTCGATGCCGAGCTGCGCGAATGGGTCGCGATCAAAATTCACGAGTTCGCATGGCGGCAGATCCTGGAATTCGGAATGCTGCACACCGATTTTCATCCTGGCAACTACCTGGTGAGCCATCATCCGCGATTGGGCGTGCTAGACTTCGGATCGATTCGGCGGTTCCCGGAGCCCGTGCGCAAGGCGAACCTGCAAGTCGCGCGCGCGATTCTCAGCGGCGACGACAAATCGCTCGCGGCGGCGATGGTCAAGCTAGGGTATCTCGATCGCAATCAGGACGCGGCGCCGATGGTGCGAATCATTCACATCCTGTTCGAGCCGATGAGAGTGGATCGCGCCGTGGATCCGCTCGACTACGATACGGTTGGAAAGGCGGCCAAGGTCGGAGAGCTGGCGCTGGAGAACCGGCTCTACAAATCACCGGCGCACAGCGTGTTTCTGATTCGCGCACTGGTCGGGCTCGAGGGAATCACGCGCGGACTCGCGGTGAAGACCAACTACCGCCGAATCTTCGCGGACTGCGTCGAGCGAATCCCGGGATGAGCGACATTCTCGGTGCGCTGGAGCGTCATCGCGACCATCACTTCAGGCGGGTCGCGTCGCGGCGTGTGACCGGCGAGAAGAGCGCGCTCAAGTTCATCGAGGAAGTCGGATTCTGCACCGGGTTCACCTCTGGGATGGGCGTGCCTTGTCTGCGCGAGGCGATTGCAGGAACGCGCGAACCCTCGATGCCCGAGCACATCCAGCACGACTATGCGATCGGGATGACGTGGCGGATAAAAGACTCGTTGCCGCAGCGCCGCGCCGTCTACTACGGCAAGGTTATCGCGCGCCGGCCGAGTTTCATCGCGCGCGAGATGCTGGGCGTGTTTCTCAGGCTGCGCATCGAGCCGGGCGGCTATCGCAAGCTGTACCTGCGCGGCGGATTGTCGCATTGCGGCAAACTCGTGATGGACGCCCTGACCAAGCGCGGTATGGCCGAGACTCGCGTGCTGAAGTTGTCGAGCGGTTACGCGCTACCGTCGCGGCGAGCGGTGTTCGATCGTGCGATGGCGGAGTTGCAGGAAAAATTTCTCGCGCTCAAAGTGGACGAGCGCGCCGACCCGTTCAGCTACGTCTGGGACACTATGGAGCATCGATGGCCCGACGCGATTGCGGATGCGCGCAAGCTCACGCGGACGCAGGCGGCGTACGCGATCGTCGCGAAATATTTTGAGACCGCGGCGTTTGGGAGTGAGCGTGCGATCGCGCGTCTGCTGGGAATCGACGCGGCGCTGGTCGAAGGCGCGGCGCGCCGACTCGAGCGCGAGGGGGCGATTGCGCGCGGTGTGCGAATCGACGGGAATCCCAACGCGATCAGTCTGCTCTCGACGTTCGCGCCTTAGCTCGCGGCGCTTGTCGCGGGCGACCGTTCCGGTCTAAGAAGGTTCGACAGCGTCTGCGAATACTGGCGACGATTTTCGTTCGGAGGAAGAACCATGCCGCTCGACCCGCAAGTGAAAGTCCTGATGGATCAACTCGCCGCCGCGCCTGGACCCAAGCTGCATACGCTCGAGCCGGCTGAAGCGCGCCGCTTGACCGCCAACATGTTCAGAGTGCCGCCGGAGAGAGGCGAGAAAGTCGCCAAAGTTGAGGATCGCAAGATTCCCGGGCCGGCGGGAGAGATTCCGATTCGCATCTACACTCCCGAGGGCTCAGGTCCGTTTCCGGTGCTCGTGTTTTTCCACGGCGGCGGATGGGTGATTATGGACCTCGATACTCATGACGGACCGTGCCGCGCGCTTACCAAAAAGGCCGGATGCCTGACGGTGTCAGTCGGCTACCGGCTCGCGCCTGAAAGTAAATTTCCCGCCGGCGTCGAAGACTGCTTTGCCGCAACCAAGTGGGTCGCGGCGCATGCGAAGGAGCTGAACGCCGATGCGAACCGGCTTGCGGTCGGGGGCGACAGCGCGGGCGGAAACCTGTCGGCGGTGATCGCGCAGCTCGCACGCGACGCGGGCGGCCCTAAGATCGCGCTGCAGCTACTCATATACCCCGCGACCGAGGCCGAGCTCGACACCTACTCGCACAAAACTTTCACCGACTACTTTCTGACCAAGGACGACGTGATTTATTTCTGGAAGCATTACCTGCGCAGCGCGGCGGACCGCAAAGATCCGCGCGTCGCGCCCGCGTTGGCGAAGAACTTCAAGGGATTGCCGCCCGCGCTCATCATCACGGCGGAATTCGATCCGCTGCGCGATGAGGGCGAGGCCTACGGCGAGAAGCTGCGCGCCGCCGACGTGCCGGTGACCGTCACGCGCTACGAGGGAATGATCCACGGATTCTTTTCGATGTACGAAGTGCTCGACAAGGGCAAGCTTGCAATCGAGGAATCCGCCGAAGCGCTCAGGCGAGCTTTCGCGAAATAGGGGTGGGGTCACCACTGCTCGTAGTGCACTGAGCGGCGCTCGTAACCGGCGCCGCGCAGCAGGTCGCGCAATCGGATCACCCCCTTACCGACGCCGCAGATATAGAAGTGGCGCGTGCGATTGGCGTCGCGAGTGACCCATCGCGCTTGCGCCAACGCGAACAGGGCATCGTAAATCTGTTCGGGAGGCTTGATCGCAGTCTCGTACGAAAAATCGGCGGTACGCGCGAGCGCGTTGAGTTCGGCGGCATACAGGATGTGCTCGTGATCCGGTGCCGCGTAAATCAAATGGATCTTCGGCGCAGGGGATGAGGCGAGCGCCCGCTTCAGCATCGGGCGGATCGGCGCGATCGCCGTTCCTTCCGCGATAAAGCACAGTTCCGCTTCGGGCGCGCGATCGATCGTGAAGGCGCCGAACGGACCGCTGAAATCGAACGTGTCGCCGACGCGCCGCTCGAACAGCCATGCGACGCCGCGCCCGCCCTCGACCCGATTGAAGCAAATCTCAAATGGGCCGCGATTTTCCGGGTCCGACGCAATCGAGTAGGGACGCGAACGCGTTTCGTCGCCGAGCGGAATCGTGATCGAGATGAACTGGCCGGGGATAAATCGCAGATGCTTGCCGCTGGCGAGCGAGAGAAAAAGCGAGCGCGTGTCCGTCGCGTGATCGAAAAGTCTCTCGACGCGCGCATTCAGCGTCGTGCGCTTACCGGCTGAAGCGGGAGATGGTTCGCCCGTCATTCTTCGGCCGCCTCGCTGACCTGGTTAATCGTGTAGCGTGGGACCACGATGACGATTTCGGCGTCGGGATCCTCGATTACGGCCTGGCATCCCAAGCGCGACGTCGGCGTCAGTCCCGGCGCCTTGTCGAGCAGGTCCTCCTCCTGCTCGCTCGACTCGCCGAGCTTGTTGAATCCCTGCTTAACGATCACGTGGCAGGTCGTGCACGCACAATTGCCGCCGCATGCGTGCTCGAGATGGACGCCGTGACCCAGCATCACGTCGAGAATCGAGCCGGGCTTGCCGTCGTGATGGAACGGAGCCTTGGCCGGGTCGAACTCGATTACTTTTTCCGGGTCGCCGTTTTCGAATTGGATTCGCAGTTTCGCCATCGGACTCAGGCCATATTGAGATTATGCGCTGCGTCGAGGCGGTGAAACCGGCCCCTGCGACCCCGAAGCATCAGCGCTTGCATCTTCGCCCGATTTTCGCCATCATCTGACACCTCAGAAGACCGAGGGGAGAAGCGCAATGGCGACGCTGACCAAGCGGCAAAAGCAGATACTCGACTATCTGACCGACTATGACAACGAACACGGCTACAAGCCCACGCTTGCCGAAATCGGGCAATACTTCGGGTTGTCGTCGCTCGCCACCGTGCACAAGCATCTGCACAACCTCGAGCAGAAGGGCTTCATCACGCGCCAACACAATCACAGCCGGGCGCTGGAAATTGTGGCATCGGAGAAGCATGAAGCGCCAAGGGCGATCCGTTTGCTTGGCACAGTCGCGGCGGGCGCGCCGATTGAGGCGGTCGAGAACAGCGAAACGATCAGCGTGCCCGACGACTTCATTCGTCGCGACAATACTTTTTGCCTTCGCGTGAAAGGCGACTCGATGATCGAAGACGGCATTCGCGACGGCGATTACATAATCGTCGAAGGCCGCGACAGCGCCGACAACGGCGAGACGGTGGTCGCGCTGATCGGCAACGAGGCGACGGTCAAGAAGTTCTACCGCGAATCGGGCGGGCAGATCCGGCTGCAGCCTGCGAACTCGGCAATGCAACCGATCATGGTGGACGAAGGCGACCTGGCGATTCGCGGCGTGGTGGTCGGCCTGATGCGTCACTACCGCTAAGCACGGGTCGAGCGCGCGGGAACTGAGTTGAATGTGAAACCCCCGTCGGTTTCACGCTCCCTTGGGCAGGGGTGACCCCTGCACCCAGTGTTAAGATCAGAAAGATGCGGGACTTCGTCCCGGTTAGAACTGGTTGGTGGGAAGGCGCTTAGGTGCGGATGAAATGAGATTCGGCGATTGGATCGACGACCGGGATGATAACGACGAAGGCCGAGCCCCGCGGCTGCTGGCTTTGGACGAAAATTTTCCCACCTAGCGCCTCGACGTTGCGCTGAACTACGGCGAGACCCAAGCCCATTCCGCGGTGTCTGCGGATACTCGAATGCGAAAGCTGAGCGCACGGCTTGAATGCCTGCTCGAGCTTCTCGGCCCCAATTCCGGGTCCCGTGTCACGGACTTCCAGTTCAATCGCGGAGCCGAGTTGTGACGACACGGCCGGGCGGATCGCGATCGTGACGCTGCCCCGTTCGGTAAACTTGATTGCGTTGACCGCGAGGTTGAGCAGTATCGACCTGATCGGCCGCCGCCGCGAGCGAAAAACCGGGGGCGCGGTCTCGAGATCGAACTTGATTTCAAGTCCTTTGGAATCGTTGGCAGCCTCGAGCACCGGCGCGACGTCGCCGATGAGATCGTGCAGGTGGATCTCCTCTTCATCTGCCGCCTCGGCCATCGCGTCCGCGACCGAAAAGTCCATGACGTTTTCGACCGTCTGCGCCAGGTCGTGCGCGTTGGCGTTCATGCGTTCGATAATCTGCTTGTGGCGATCGCCCAGCGCTTCGCTAACCTCGTCGCGCAGGATGTCGAGATAACCGAGGAGCGCCTGAACCGGAGAGCGAAGTTCGTGCGCAAGGTTGGCAAGGGCCTCCATATGCAGCCCTTGCTCCCAGTGATCCGCCTGTATTCTCGAGCGGATTCCCCCGGCCACCGCCGACGCGACGGTTGCAACCGTCCCGTGACCATTATTTGTCAGATTCGACAACGCCTCTTTTCCGATCCCTGGTTGGCTTCGCTACGCGGTAAATTTTCTGTGCGAGCTATGCGTGCCAATTGCCATCCACATTGCGACAAAGGCTTGGCGACGTGAATCGGAAAATCACCTAAAACGCTGGGAAAAAGTACCTAGAGGAGGCGGAAAGAGTACCTAGCGAAAATCCGCCCCGAGCGCGGTGCCCAAATTTGGCCGCCGCGGGTTCTCCTCAGCACTCAAAATGTAGTCAGCACCGCGTCCGTGCTTGCTGCGAACGCGAATCCATCCTTACTCTAAAATCGACCCGGTCATCAGCAGAAACAACGGAGACCTTATTGGGAAACAATCATTGAAAACTGCAACCCTGTCATACTTCGCGCAGCTATCGCTCAGGGGCTGCCCCTCTCATATAGTGTGACTCGGACGACACTCGGTGGAACAGAAAAAACTCTCGGGCGTTGCAGCTGGCCTGATGCCCTTCGCGCCCTGGATACTCTACGGCTTCGCTTGGGGCTTTAATCACTGGCGCGTGGCGACCGGCGGCGGGTTAATCTTGTGCCTCGCATCCCTGGCCATGACGATCCGTCGCGGCGCTTCGATCAAGCTACCGGACTGGGCCACGCTGGCCTTTTTCGTGATCGCGTCGGTCATGATCATAGGACTACGCTCGACCGCGTTTACGGTTTACAGCGCGGTCGTCGTCTGGTCATGCTTCGCGTTGGCCGCCTGGGGTTCGGTCGCGATCGGCCATCCGTTCACGGCGGCCTATGCCCGCGAAACCGCACCGCCGGAATTCTGGGAACATCCGATCTTTATCCGGCTCAACCTGCTGATGACGCTAGTCTGGTGCGGATTGATGACCGTTAACATCGGTCTCGCCGTAATAGGTGTGATAGTCGGGGGCAACCTGGCCAAGCCGCTACTTAGTTATGCGCTGCCGATGGCAATGTTGATTTCAGGGTTCGCATTCAACAGCCGCTTCCCCGCGCGCTACCTCGCGCGATCCGGATTTCAGATCCCCGCGGGAAGCGCACCAGCCGCATAGTTAGTCGGAAGCAGAGACGTACCGCTTAATTTGTTCCACTCGTTCGGATAACTCTCGAGGCGCAACTCTTACGCATTCGTAGCCGAAGGAGCGATAGGTCTCGTCGTGAACTCTTTCAAATTCTAAAGACTTCTCGAAGCTGATCCTTCTGGCATCGGAAGGTTCGCAGAATCCCAGGTTCTCGATGAAGAACACCTGCTTCTCATAGATCTGCTCTTTCCTTATTCGTTCTATTTCATCGGTCAGAACTATCGAAACAGGAAAGCCGAGCCAGACGCTTAGCGCATAGGTGCATAGCGGCGACCGATCATAGAACTGCACTCCTACCACATCAGTCAGGCGCATCTGTCGAAGCTTCTGCAGATCAGTAATGTCGTCGATAAAAGAAGCAAGCGTCCATGGTTCGGCAATGCCCTGCGCCTGTCGCAGAGCGATGATGTCGGTCGCAGCTTCTTCGACAACCAGGTAACCCGCGAGTTCCAACGATCGAAGAATCGAAGTTTTACCGCATCCAGGAGTGCCAGTAAGGATGCATCGTTTCATTTTAGTCGCTTGGGAAAGCGGTCGCGTGATCTCGCCTCCTTGACAGAAAGATGACCCCATAGTAGCAACGGCTCAAAGTAACAGCAATTCGACGATTCTGAAGGGGGTGACTAATGCCTAAACCATCGTCAGACAGGAAATCCTTGTCCCCGTTTTGGGCCCGTTTTGCAAAAGCTTCGGCCTTCGTCGCCGTTTTCCTCAGTGCCGTACCTACGTACCAGCAATGGTTTAAGTCGTTCCAGTTCAACGTGCCTTTTCGAAACGTATCTGAAGCAGAAAACCAGGATGAGCTGTGGCAGGAGAACAAAGACTGTTACAAGCAGGCCACTCCCATCCAGGTAAAAACCAGTACGAATGACGCGCTCAGCGTGACCGTCTGTCCTGCCACCGGCGACATTCTTCTTGACGTACAGCGAGCCGGCGGTCATCAGCAGATAACTCGCTGGATAGGGCTACAGAATATCGAGACGACTGCGGTGGCGTCCGGTATTTTATCAACAACCGCATTTGCGGCCGAAGCACCAATTGAAATCGCGCAGGTGCCAACCGTCGTCCTCTGCCAGCGATTCCTTGGCCCCGGGCTTCTTTTGCGACGTGTTAAGTTCGCGAACGGGCAATGCGTTGACCAGCAAATCAACACATACTCGGGCCTGGTAGTGAGCACGGTGCCCGCTTCGTGCGTCCCCAATTGCTAAAGAGACACTGACGTCATCCTGAGCTCGGCGAAGGTTCTAGCGCATTCCTGAACGCGCGTCATCGGAGACGCGGTTCAGGAATAATCGGAAAAGTTAGCTAATCGCGGTGGGGTCAGGAAACTTTGTCGGGCTTTGGGGCTTCGGTGGCTTTGGCTTCGTCGGGCTTGGCGACCGTTTTGGCCGCGTCGTCGGGCTCGTTCATCGCGCGCTTGAAGTCGCGAATCGCCTTGCCCATCGCGCCGCCGACATCGCCGAGCTTGCTGGGCCCGAAGATGACCAGGATGATCAGCAAAATGATCAGCAGATGAGTTGGCGCAAAGAGGTCCATATTTTTCTCCGGGGCTGCCGCAGCCCGCCGTCCCACTGAAAAGTCTATATCCTTGACTATCGGATTGCCACGTCTATTCCCGGCGCTCACGCCGACCGTGCGGGCTCCTGATGGACCGGGCTGTCGCCATCCAGATGATAGCGCTGAACCTTGCGATACAGCGTCGAGAGGTGAATGCCTAGCACCTGCGCCGCCTTGACCTTGTCGTTTTCGACTTTGTCGAGCACGCGCTTGATATGTTCGCGCTCGAGCTCCTCGAGCGTCAGCCCCGTATTCTCGATACTCGCCATCACGGGCGACGTGCTGCGCAGCTTGTCTGGAAGGTCGTGCGAGTGGATGACGTCGGTCTCGGCCAGGATCGCGGCGCGCTCGACGGTGTTCTCGAGCTCGCGGACGTTGCCCGGCCACGCGTAGTTGAGCATCAGGCGCATCGCGCCCTTGGAAAAACGCATCGCGGTCCGCGACAGCGACTTCTCGTATTTGCGCAGGAAATGATTGGCGAGCAGCGGAATATCGTCTTGGCGCTCACGCAAGGCGGGCAGATTGATGTTGATGACGTTGATTCGGTAGAGTAGTTCCTCGCGGAAGCGGCCGGCCTTGACCTCGGCTTCGAGGTTTTTGTTGGTGGCGCACAGCACGCGCACATCGAACGCCACCGGATCGTTGGCACCGAGCGGGTAGGCCTCGCGCTCCTGCAGCGCGCGCAACAATTTCACTTGCAGCGCGAGCGGCAGCTCGCCGATCTCGTCGAGCAGGATCGTGCCCTTGTCGGCGGCTTTGAGCAGACCGACTTTGTCCTGGCCGGCGCCGGTGAACGCGCCGCGCTTGTAGCCGAACAGCTCGCTCTCGAGCAGGTTCTCCGGCAGCGCGCCGCAGTTGATCGGCAGGAAGCGGTTGTTGGCGCGATCGGAGCTGAAATGAATCGCGCGCGCGACCAGTTCCTTGCCGGTGCCCGACTCGCCGGTGATCAACACGCTCGAATCGGTGCGCGCGACTTTTTCCATCACGCGGAACGTCGCTTCGATCGCATCGCTTTTACCGATGATGCTCTCGAAGCGATATTTCTCGCGCAGTTCCTGGCGCAGAAAACGATTTTCCCGGAACAACGCCTTGCCCTCGAGCGCGTTGCGCATCACCTTTTTCAAATGATCGTTCGCAAACGGCTTGGTGATGTAATCGTAAGCGCCCTGGTGCAGCGCCTCGACCGCCGACTCGACGCTGGCGTACGCGGTGACGATTATGCCCATCACCTCGGGGTCGAGCTCGCGCATCTTGCGCAGCAGGTCGAGTCCGCTGCCGCCGCTGGTCAGGTTAAGGTCTAGAAT
Source organism: Binatus sp. (SeqCode) (assembly GCF_035272065.1). GTDB lineage: Bacteria > Desulfobacterota > Binatia > Binatales > Binataceae > Binatus. Next base: position 55,602 of record NZ_DATEQZ010000052.1, on the reverse strand, counting down.
CGCGAGATCGATTTTTTCTTTTTCGAAGATATGCAGCGCCACTTCGGCGGCCGGCGCCTCCATGACCTCGTAGCCCTCGCTACGCGCGAGCTGCACGATGATCGAGCGCATCAACGGTTCGTCTTCGACGATCAGCAGCCGGTATGGTCCCCGTTCCTGTGCGGTCCATGAAGCGTCGTTGTTCATTGAATCCCGGTCACGATGCTGCCATTTCCGCGGCCTGTTGCGCGCGCACCGCTTCCTCGGCGGCCCCGAGCGTGATCGTGACCGCAGTGCCGCGGCCGACCTCGCTGTCGACCCTAATCGTGCCCTGGTTGGACAGGATCATGCGCTGGCACAGCGACAGTCCGAGTCCGACGCCGGCGCCCGCGGGCTTGGTGGTGAAGAATGGATCGAAGACGCGCTCGAGATGTTCGCGCGGGATTCCGATTCCGTTATCCACGACCTTGATCAGCACCCGGCGCGATTTGTCCGCGCCTTGTCCGGCACGCTGGTTCTCGGTGATTACCTTGATTACGGCGCCCTCGGCGGGCGACGCGTCGGCGGCGTTGAAGAGCAGGTTGAGCAGCACCTGCTGAATTTCGTTGTCATCGGCGAAGGCGCGGCGGAGGTCGGGCGCCAGAATCGGTTCAACGCGGATGCCGCTGAAGCGCTTGTTGTAAGTGATCAGGCGCAGAGTCTCGGCGATGAGTCCGTTGACGTCCACCGGCTTGCGCTGCGCAGTGGTGGGCCGCGCGAAATTCACCAGGTCCTTGAGCGTGCTCGAGATGCGCGTGATCTGCGACAGGATGGTGTGCATCGTGGTGCGCCGCTCCGGGTCTTTCTCGCCGGTGAGTATCGATTGAACCAACGACGAGATCGACGCGAGCGGATTGTTCACCTCATGCGCGACGCCCGCCGCGAAGGTGCCGGCCGCCGCCAGCCGCTCGGCCTTGATCAGCGAGTCGAGCATTTCGCGCCGCTGCGTAACGTCGCGCAGGATCATCTGGATAAATTGTTTCTTGCCGTAGGTGATGAGCGCGGAGTTTACGTCGAAGAAAAACGGCCCAACCGGGAATTCCGAGGTCTGCGCCGATCCCTCGCGCAAAACGGTCTCGAGGCTGTCGATGACGCTTTGTCTCAGCTCCGGCGGCACCAATTCTGGCACCGGACTTCCAATGATCTCCGTCTTGGCATGCTCAAACCCGTGTTCGGCTTCCAATTGATGAAGCCGCAGGGCGGCCGCGTTCAGACCCATCACGATCCAGGTATGCGGCTCGATCTCGTACATCGGATCCGGCGCGTGGTCGATGGTGTTGCGATACTTCTCTTCGGATTCGCGCAGCAGTCGTTCGCGCGATTCGATGTAGAACTGCGAGACCATCAGGCGCCGTTCGTCGATTGCCGCGACCATCAAATCGCGCACCCGCTCCATCGAGGGACCGGTCATCGTGGATTTAACGTGATTGAGAATTATTTGTTTGAGAGCGATGTGGATAACGTTGAACTGGGACGGCTTGGCCCGCGCGAGCATCCCCTCCTGGCAATGCCGGCGCAGGTAAACGTAGGTGCAAACGTTGTCGGGATCGCGCAGATGGTCAACGAAGCGGATGAGAGCATTGACCATGTTGTCTTTGCGGCCATTCTCGTCGTACTTGGAATGACCGTGAATGATGTAGGCGATCGATTCGCCCCACTGATCGACGATCCCGTCGAAGTGCCGGTCGATCAGATCGGCCGCCTCGGCGCGAATCTGGAGGCACTCGGGGGTGCGGCTCCAGATAGTCTCGCCCCAAAGTCGCGAGAGCGATTGTTCGATCTCGGCGAGCTGGCTTCTTATCGCCTGCAGCTCTTCAGGGGTCGCCTCAATCGGCGCGTCGTTTGTTTCACGATGCATTTTCGACTTTGAAGGTCTGTCGCATCCACAGGAGAACGGTAGTTTCATTACGGTACAACCCGGTGGGAAGATTTCAGTGTTGATATCTCGTCTGAGCTATAACATTCGCAAAATAACCAATCTAGCGTGTGCATTGAGGCGGCATCCTGCTTGATTTTACACCGTGCGAATTGCGGTGCTCGGTGGCCGGAGGCGCAAATCGTACATGGTCATCCCAATTGGTTTGTCTCGGGCGCATTGTTGGCCGAATAAGCTCGATAATAGCTGTGTTTTTCCGGTGGCACGGCTTTGGCAACTGGGTCCTTATCGAGAGGACGCCCACATCCATGCTTACCAATTCCGGCCGTACGCATAGCGTAACATCACACGGTAAGTTCCTTTCCCGCGCAGGACAGAAGTTCTTTTTCAAGGCGATGCGGCTCACTGAGGTGGGCGGATCGCTCGACTTCGGACAGAAGCTCAAACTACGAAAACGGCTCGACGACCTCAGGACGTCGCACACGACCGGTCTGGTGCTGACGGAGGCGCAGTCGCAGCCATGCCTCGACATCGCTGCGCAGTCGGGACTGGTCGCGATGATCGAATTGAGAATCACGGCGGACGAACTGACGAGCCGCCGCGGATTCAAATCCGTCGTCTCGCGAATCGCGCACACTGCAAATATTTTCAGCCGGCATCCGGCCCTGATCGGTTACATCCTCGATTGCGAGATTGCCCAGGACGCGCTGCGCGCGGGCGGACTCGAGAACGCGCGGCGGCGAGTGCGCAGCGTCGTGAAGACGATCAAGGGGCGCGCGCCCGTGGCGATGGTCGGAATAAAGGTGCGGCCGGAGACCCGCGCACTTTCGATTTTGGAAGAAGATTTTCTCTACGCGGAAATCCCGGCGCTCGCGCCGGTCGAGATTCGCGATTTCGTCGTCGCCCTGCACAACGTCGCGGAAGCGCGTCCCGTGCTGATCGAATTCAAGGATGCATCGCCGGGGCAGGACGAAGCGGTAGCAGTGGCGTTTGGCACGGGTGCGGCTGGCGTGGTTGCTCCGCCGGTTCCCGCTCCGGCTTCTCACGACTGGCTTGGCGTGCGCATGATGCGCGCGCCGGATGTGATGCCGTTCGTGACGCTCAACGGCACCTGCCCGCCGCGGCCCGCGAAGCTGCCGATGGTGTCGGTAGTGATTTGCGCGTACAACGCGGAGCGCACGATGCGGCCCTGTCTGGAGTCGCTGCGGCGCCTGGACTACCCGAATTTCGAGGTCGTCATCGTCGACGACGGCTCGCGCGACAAGACCGCCGATATCTCGATGGACTTTCCGGAGTTCCGGCTCATCCGCCAGCCCAACAAGGGGTTGAGCGTCGCGCGCAACGTCGGGATGCATGCGGCGCGCGGCGAGTTCATCGCGTATACCGATTCGGACTGCGTCGTCGATCCGCACTGGCTGACGCTGATGGTCCGCTCGATGGTCGAAAACAACTTCGACGGATGCGGCGGGCCGAATTACGCGCCGCACGAAGACGGATGGATCGAAGCGAGCTGCGCGGCGTCGGCGGGGGCGCCGTGCCACGTGCTGGTAGCCGAGGATCGCGCGGAGCATCTCGCGGGCTGCAACATGGTCTTCTCGAAAGCGGCGCTCGCAAAGATTGGCGGCTTCGATCCGCAGTTCAGGACCGCGGGCGACGACGTTGATATTTGCTGGCGGATGCTAGCGGAGGGCTACAAGCTGGGGTTCTCGCCGGCTGCATTCGTCTGGCACTTCCGGCGCAACACGGTCAAGGCTTACTACGGACAGCAGCGCGGTTACGGCCGTGCCGAGGCGATGCTGTTTCCGAAATATCCCGAGCGCTTCAACGTAATGGGCCAAATCGCATGGCGCGGCACGATTCCCGGTCTTGCGCGCACTATTCCCGGTGGCAACCGCAAACGCGTGCTGTGGAATGCGACTGCGGGTGCGCAGTCGCTGTTCGATCCCGGCCTGACGCTGGCCAAAGTTCTGCCGCAGACGCTCGAGTGGACCGTGCTCTCGGCAGTCGCGATGGTCGCGTCGATCGTGCTGGGCGTGTCTCTGATTCCGGCGGCCGCGATGCTGGCGCTGGGGCCGATTTGGGCGCTCTACTATGCTTGGTATGCGCCGCTCGATAAATCTCACGAAGGTTTTACGGCGCGACTGCTGATCGCGTATCTCGCTTACACGGGGCCGATGGTGCGAACGATGACGCGCTACAAGACGCGAGCGAAAGCCCTGACGGGACTCGGGGGCGCGGACGGCGTACGCCAGCGCCCGACGATCAACTGGCTCCGCCGCACGGTGCGGCTGGACTACTGGAACAACGAGAGCATCGCGCGCGACCGCCTGATGGACAAGATGCTGAAGCTGTTCGCGCGCAGCGGGCACGGCGCAATCGTCGATGCGGGCTGGAACGACTACGACCTGGAAGTGCGGCCGAATCCGTGGACGCGAATCGAGCTCAAGACCGCCGACGAAGAGCACGAAGCGGGCAAGGTCACCAATCACGTACTGGCGCGAATAAAGTTCACGCGAATCTCGACGCTGGCTCTGGCGGCGGGTGCGCTGAGCGCAGCAGGGGTGGCTATCGCCGGACTACCTGAAATCGCGCTCGGCCTGGCAGCACTCACGATAGCGGGCGGGGTGTGCATAGCTGCGGAGATGGTCGAGGCAGGACGCCTCGCGCATCGCGCGACCGAGGAATGCGCCACCGAACTGAATCTCGCGCCGCTAGGCGTCCTGATACGCCAGCCGTCGACCGCGGAAGCCACAGCAGCGGCGCGCGAACCAGCGCGCGTGCGGGTGGCGTCGCAAGAACGTATCGCCGAATAGATCCCACTGAACGTCCGGCTGCTCTTTTGTGTCAGGAAGCGAGCAACGCGAGCGTGAGGAAGGATCTCGGACAGCGGGGCGTTAAGCGACGCCGGTTCCGGTTTTGTGCTGCTGCATCCGATCAGAATCCTGAGCTTTGCGCAACGACATCAACGAAGACCGCTTCGCGATTTCAGAACCGGTGCCGGCTTCGCTGGCGCGAAGCTGTCCGAGATCCTTCGCTGCGCTCGCGTTGCTCGCTACGCTCAGGATGACAAGTACAAGTATTGCCTGATAGGAAATGAACTAGTCTTCTAAAATTTTGTGGATCGATTCGAGGTCGCGGCGCACCTCATTCAGTACGCGGCGGGCTTGGCCGTCGATTGCGGGCGGCTGCGACGATGCGCGCTCCGATGAAGCGGGCGCACTCTTCGGCAAGGGCTTGCCGCTCATCAGGGCGTCGATGCCGAATTCCTTGATGTGCTTGTTGGCGCCGACGATCGTGAAGCCTTCGTCGTGCAGCAGGCGCTTGATGTGGCGCAGCACTTCGAGATCCTTTTCCTGGTAGAAGCGATGCTTGGTGCGGGTGTGCTTCGGTTTCAGGAACGGGAACTGGGTTTCCCAGAAGCGCAGCACATAGGTCTCGACGCCGAGCGCGCGCGCTGCTTCGCCGATCTTCAGACCGCGCTCTGGAATCGCTGAAATCGTTGCGGGCTTTTGCGGGGCAGGGATTCGCCGCCGAACTGATGGCTGGCGCGAGCGCGGCATCGGCGTCATACCCCCGGCTTGGCGCCGTTGTTGACCCGCTCCTTCAACACCTGGCTCGGCTTGAAGGACAGCACGCGGCGCGAATCGATGGTGATGGGCTCGCCGGTCTGCGGGTTGCGCCCGCGGCGCGCATGTTTTTGATTGACGAGAAAGGTGCCGAAGCCGGAAATTTTCACTTTCTGACCATGGCGCAACGCATCCCTGATGATCGCGAACACCGCTTCGACCACTTCACAGGCTTCCTTCTTTGAGGAGCCTATCCGCTCGTAGATTAGATCTACAAGATCTGCTTTGGTCATGCCCTGCGGCGTAACGATCCCCACCCGCTCGCGTTAGGCACGCTTCACTGCCGCAACTCGGCCCCTAAACGCATCCGTGCCTGCTCGACCAGCACGGCGTGAATGCGGTTAACCTCCTCATCGGTCAGCGTGCGATCCTTTGCACGGTAACGACAAGCCAACGCCACACTCTTCTTACCGGCGGCCACTGCGGTCCCCTCGTACACGTCGAACACCTCGACGCTCTCGAGCAGCGACGCGCCGCATTCCCGGATGGTCTTGACTACCATATCCGCCGGGAAATTCCGATCCAGCACCAAGGCCAAATCACGCCTGATAGCGGGAAATTTTGGCGGCGGCTGGAAAGTTTTGCGCGGCGAGAAACCATAGGCAATGAGACTACTCAAGTCAAGTTCATAGACCGCGCAGGGATCGTTCAGATCAAGACGCATCGCTTCCGCCGGATGCAACTCGCCGACGAGACCGAGCGGCGCACCGTCGAGCGTAACGATAGCGCTGCGCCCGGGATGCAGGAATGGCGCATCGGCGGGCGCGATAGCCTTGAACGCCACGTGCGGTGAGATTCCGATCGCGTCGAAGTAGGTCTCGAGAATTCCCTTGATCGAAAAAAATCCCGCCGTGACGCTCTGCTCGCCGATCGCGGAGAGCGCGTAGTGTCCGTAGCTGACGGCCGCGATGTGAAGGTGTTCGGTCGCGATGTTGCCGTCCATGCGAAACGTGTTGCCGATTTCAAACGCGTGAAAGGCGCGCGCCTCGCGGTTCAAATTGAACCTTAGCGAGGTCACAAGTCCCGGCATCAGGCTGACGCGCAGCTCGCTCAGTTCGGCGGACAGCGGATTGGTCACTTTGACGGGACGTATCGCGGCTTGGATCCCGGAGAAGCGCGCGTTGTCGGCGGGCGCGATGAACGCAATGGTCGCGGCCTCAGTCAGGCCGCATCCCAGCATCACCTCGCGCGTGCCCTTGATGAACTCGCGCTCACGATTTACGGGAGCCAGCGCACTTACGCGCGCAGGGAGCAGGGCAGGAATGTCTTCGAGGCCGCCGAGCCTCACGACTTCCTCGATCAGGTCGGCCTGCTCGACGAGATCGCTGCGGAACGAGGGAGGCACTACCGCGAGCACGCCCTTGGCGCGCGTGCTCACCTGCGCGCCGAGCGATTTGAGACGGCTCCGCGCGACAATCGGCGGTATCGAGGCGCCGAGCAGCGATTCCATCGCGCCGAGATCGAGTGCAATCTCGCGCGGCTCGGCTTTGCGCGGCTCGAAGTCGGCTATTGGCGATGCCTCGCGTCCGCGCGCGATTTTGCGGATCAGTTCGGCGGCGCGAATCAGAGCGCCGACTTGTCCCGCTCGATCGATGCCTCGCTCGAAGCGGTAACTCGCCTCGCTGCGCAGACCGAGACGCCGGGCCGTGCGCGCGACGGTCATCGGCTCGAAGTATGCGCTCTCGAGCAAAATAGTTTCCGTCGGATCGCTGACCTCGGAGTTGAGACCGCCCATAACGCCCGCGATTGCGAGCGGCTTGTCGCTGTCAGCGATCAGCAGATCGTTCGCGTCGAGCGCGCGTGTAACGTTGTCGAGCGTTACAAACTCTCGCGTCTCGCCGGCGCGACGAACGACTATCTTGCCCTCCGCGATCTTGCCGAAGTCGAACGCGTGCAACGGCTGCCCCAGCTCGAGCATCACGTAGTTGGTCGCATCGACGACGTTGTTCAGCGCGCGCATCCCGCACAGCTCGAGCCGCCGCTTCAGCCACGCCGGCGAAGGACCGACCTTGATTCCGGTCATCGCGAGCGCGGCGTAACGCGGGCAAAGATCGGGCGCGTCGATTGAAACCGAAATCGAAAACTGCGCGCCGTCGGGCGAGCCGGCCGAATGCGCCGCGCGCAGCCGGGGCGCGCGCAGTCTGCCGGCGAACAACGCGGCGACCTCGCGCGCGAGGCCGAGAATCGACAGGCAATCGCCGCGATTCGGCGTGATTTCGACATCGAGCACCGTTTCGTCGAGGTGCAAATACGCGGCCACGTCGCCACCTAGTGGCGCGTCGGCGCCGAGCGCAAGAATTCCCGCGTGATCCTGCGAAAGGCCGAGCTCGCGCTCCGAGCAGAGCATGCCCTCAGAACGCTCACCGCGAATGACTGCCGCCTCAAGCGGCGGTTCTTTGCCGAGCTGCGCGCCAACCAGGGCGAGCGGCGCGATCATGCCGACCTTCACGTTGGGCGCGCCGCACACGACTTTGAATTGGCCTTTCGCGCCCGCGTCAACGTCGCAAAGATTCAGCCGGTCCGCGTTGGGATGCTTCTCGACATTGACTACTCGCGCGGCGAACACGCCAGCGAATCCCGGCTTGAGCTGCTCGACATTCTCGACGACCAGCCCCGCGTAACTAAGACGACGCGAAATTTCCTCGACGGGCGCATCGACGCTCATGAAGTCGCGCATCCAACTGAGCGGCAGCTTCATCGCACACCTCCGCTCAGCGCCGGGAACTGGCCCAGGAAGCGAAGGTCGTTCTCGAAGAACAGCCGCATGTCGTCAACCCCGAGCTTCAGCAGCCCGGTGCGCTCGACGCCCATGCCGAAGGCGAAGCCCTGGTACTCGTCAGGGTTGTACTCGACTGCGCGCATCACGTTCGGGTGGATCATTCCGCAGCCGAGCACTTCGGTCCATCCGGAATACTTGCAGACCGGGCAGCCCGCGCCGTCGCATAGCAGGCAATGCATGTCGAGCTCGGCGCTCGGCTCGGTGAACGGAAAATAGCTCGAGCGAAAGCGCACCGCGGTCGTGCCGAAAAACGCGCGCGCGAATTCGGTCAGCACGCCCTTGAGATGCGCCATCGTGATACGCCCGCGCTTATCGACCATGAAGCCCTCGATCTGCGTGAACATCGGCGAGGCGCGCACCGACAGGTCGTCGCGCCGATAGCATCGCCCGGGACAAACGACCGCGAGCGGCGGCCGACGCTTTTCCATCACGCGGATCTGGCCGTTCGACGTATGCGTCCGCAGCAGCATCCCGCCGTCGATGTAGAAGGTGTCCTGCATGTCGCGCGCGGGATGATGCGGCGTGAAGTTGAGCGCGGCGAAATTGTGGAAGTCGTCCTCGATATCCTGGGTCATCGCGACTTCGAAGCCCATCGATTCGAAGATCTGGAGCATCTTTTCGAGAATGTCGGTGATTGGATGGATGTGGCCGCGCGCGATGCGCATCCCGGGCAGCGTCACGTCGAGGCGTTTTTCATTGAGCGACTTCGTCAACGCAGCGACCTTGAGCTTCTCGCTGAGAGTCTCGGTGCGCTCTTCGACTTCGCGCTTGATCTGGTTGATGAGCTGGCCGATGGCGGGGCGCTCGGCGTTGGGCACCTCGCGCATCCCGCGCATGATTTCAGTCAGCTCGCCGGAGCGCCCTAGCACGCGCACGCGCACCGCGTCGATTTGCGCTTCGCCGGCGTCGTCGCCGAGTTCCGCCATCGCGCGGCGCCTGATTTCCTCGAGTTGTTCTCTCATCGTGCTATTCCCCGAACATCCTGCTCAGTCTCGTGCAATGTTGCACGCGCGCCAAAAACAAAAAACCACGTGGGCGATCACCCACATGGTCTCCTGGTGCGCGGCGCTTTCTAACGGCGGGGCTCTATGCTGCTTTTGAACCGAGCGCGCTGATAGCGGTGCGCACCAGCTCGGTAAACAATGCGTCCCGCTCCTGCGCGAGCTTCGCCAGCATCTTGCGGTCGACCTCGACGCCCGCCTTCTTCAGCCCGTTCATCAGCGCGCTGTATGAGATTCCGCTTTCGCGCGCGAGCGCGTTGATGCGCGCAATCCACAGCGTGCGATAGTCCCGCTTCTTGGCCTTGCGATCGCGGTAGGCATAGGTGAGACCCTTCTCGAGCGTCGAGCGGGCCTGCCGGTAAAGTTTGCGCCCACCGACAAAACCGGAGGCGAGCTTGAGTTGACGCTTATGACGGCGGCGCGTCTTGGGTCCGCCTTTGGCGCGAGGCATCGGAGTGCAGTCCTTCCTTGATAGATATCGGGTGAGTTGATTTTTTAGCTGGCCGCGTTCAGGCGTACGGCATCATTATTTTAATTTTTTCGGCGTCGGCCTTTCCCAGAATACCGGTCCTGCGCAGGCGCGCCTTCTGTTTCGGATTCTTGGCCGAGAACATGTGGCGGGCGTACGCGTGCTTGAACTTGACCTTGCCGCTCTTGCTCACGGTGAACCGCTTGGCGGCGGTTCGGCTGGTCCTGATTTTCGGCATGACGATTAGTCGCTTTGCTTCCCTGAAATTTTTTCTTTTCGGCTATCGCGGCGTCAGCAGCACGGACATGTTGCGTCCTTCCATCCGGGGCGTGCCTTCCGCCTGCGCAATATCCGTCAGCTGCGCAATGATTCTCTCGATCAATGCCCGTCCAAGTTCCGGATGAGTAATCGCGCGGCCCCGGAACGAAACGGTGAGCTTAACACGATGACCTTCTCCAACAAAGCGCCTGATGTGAGCAGTTTTGAAGTCCACGTCGTGCTGCCCGGTCGCCGAACCCATCTTCACTTCCTTGATCATACTGATGGTGTGCTTCTTGGAGTCGTGCGACTTTTTCTTCTGCGCGTAGCGATATTTGTCGAAGTCGGTGACGCGGCATACGGGCGGCGTCGCCGTCGACGAGACCTCGACCAGGTCCAGGCCACGCGCCTCCGCGACTTTGATCGCCTCGCGCAGCGGCAGGATTCCGACCTGGGTGCCGTCGGCGTCGATCACACGAACTTCTTGCGCGCGAATCAGGTTATTGACGCGAATCGCGGGCTCTCTTGAGGGTGGGGTTCTGAAATCTCTTCGGATAAAGCACCTCCTCCGGCTTGATGGCCGGACTGATTTTCTAAGCCGGCACCGGCTCCTGTTTTAATTTTTCGATGAGCGCCGCAAGCGGCATCGCGTTGCTCTTTTCTCCGCGCAGCAGCCGCAGCGAGACCGAGCGATCGGCCGCCTCGCGTTCGCCGACAACTACCATATACGGCACTTTCGCAAGTTCAGCTTCACGAACTTTGAAACCGAGCTTCTCGTTGCGCATGTCGGCATGAGCGCGAAATCCCTCGCGCTTGAGCAGCTCGGCGACTTCCTTGGCGTAATCCTCGACCTTTTCGCTGAGAGACAGCACGCGCACCTGCTCCGGCGCGAGCCACAATGGCAGCACGCCGCCGGTATGCTCGATCAGCACGCCGATGAAGCGCTCGAGCGAGCCGAGGATCGCGCGATGAATTATCACGGGACGTTCCTCGGCGCCGGCGTTGTTCGTGTAGGTCAGGTCGAAGCGCTCGGGTGCGTTGTAATCGAGCTGAATCGTCGCGACCTGCCACTTACGCTTGAGCGCGTCGGACACGTAAATCTCGATCTTGGGGCCGTAGAAGGCGCCTTCCTTGGGATTGATCTCGAACACGATCTCGTTGCGCTTCATCGCGTTGCCGAGCTTGGCCTCGCTCATCTGCCATTGCTCTTCGGTACCGAGATGTTGATCTGGCATCGTCGCGAGCTTGAACTCGACGCGTTCGAAACCCAGCGCACCGTACACGTCGCGAACCATCTGAAGATTCAGCGCGATTTCGTCTTCGATTTGATCTTCGCGGCAGAAGATGTGCGCGTCGTCTTGCGACATCTCGCGCACCCGCATCAATCCGTGCAGTGTGCCCGAGCGTTCCGCGCGATGCAGGCGGCTGAACTCCGCGAAACGCAGCGGCAGATCCCGGTACGAGCGCTTCTCGGCGCGGTACACGAAGTTATGGCCGGGGCAGTTCATGGGCTTTAGCCCGTAGCCGTGATGCCATCCGTCGGGGCCGGTGTCGATCGCATGCGTATCGCTGTCGGGATCCGGCGAGAGAAACATATTCTCGCGGAAATTTTCCCAATGCCCCGACGTATTGAACAGCTCGTTCTTGAAAATCAGCGGCGTGACGACTTCGTCGTAGCCGTAGCGCCGGTACAGCCGCCGCATGTAGTCGACGAGCGCATTAAAGATGATGACACCCTTGGGCAGGTAGAACGGCGATCCCGGCGAGATCGGATCGAAGATGTAGAGCCCCATCTCGCGCCCGAGCTTGCGATGGTCGCGCTGGCGGGCGAGCTCCACCAGCTTCAGATGCTCGTCGAGCGCTTCCTTGGTGGCGAACGCGGTGCCGTAGATTCGCGACAGCATCGCGTTGTGCTCGTCGCCGCGCCAGTACGCGCCCGCGACGCTAGTGAGCTTGAATGCCTTCAGATAGCGCGTCGAGGGCACGTGCGGCCCGCGGCAAAGATCCATCCAGTCGCCCTCGCTGTAGATGGAAACGTGATCGTCAGGGATGCCCTGGATTATCTCGACCTTGTACTTTTCGCCCATCGCCGAGAATTTGCGGATGGCGTCCTCGCGCGCGATTTCGGTCCGCTGGATTTTGTGGTCGGCCTTCGCCAGCTCGCGCATCTTCGCTTCGATCTTCGGCAGGTCCTCGACCGTGAACGGCGTCGCGGGCGCGAAGTCGTAGAAAAATCCGTCTTCGATAACCGGCCCGATCGTCACTTGCGTGCCGGGGTAAAGCGATTGCACTGCCATCGCCATCAGATGAGCGGTGGAATGACGGATTACCTCGAGACCCTCGGGCGAGTCGGCCAGCACCGGCTCGACAGCGGCGTCGTGCTCGAGCTTGCGCGTCAGATCGACGACCTTGCCCTCGACGCGCGCAGCCACCAGGTCGCGGCTTGGAATGCCGTTCAGCACGTCGCGAACGATAGTGCCAACCGGCACGACGCGGGACTCGCCGCCAACGGTTACGGTTACTTCGGAACTCATCAAGCCGAATTTCTAATCATTGCGGGAAACTGGCGAGGCGAAACGCGCACGCGGCTGTGGGCACGGACCTGGTAGGCACGGGCGGGATTGAACCGCCGACCTCTTCCGTGTCAAGGAAGCGCTCTCCCACTGAGCTACGTGCCTTCACGGGCGAGGGGTATTGATTAGACACATCAAGCAAACGCCAACGGTAACGGATTATGCGCTGGCGGGCAACCGAAGCGTCGCGCCTCACGATTCACCGCCGCGCGGCAGGCGACCGCAGCGTGGGCATCTGCTAGGATTTCGCGCCAAGTATCGCAGGGCGCAAGGAGAGACGTTACGCCTCAGAAAATGGATCGCGAGCGCATAGTGCAGCTCTTCTTCTTCGGCTTCCTGGCCGTGATGGCCTATGAGTTGTACGAACTGATGCTGCCGTTCCTGACGCCGCTGGCGTGGGGAATCCTGCTCGCGTTCATTGCGCATCCGGCGCTGATCGAAGTCGAGAAATACGTCAAGCGGCGCTCGCTCTCGACGGCGATCATCAGCGTCTTCGTCGGAATCCTCGTCATCCTGCCTGCCATCTGGGCCTCGGGCCGGCTCGTAGTCGAGGCGCAGGCGCTCTACACGCAGGCCACAGTGATGGTGAATACGGGGGGCGTGACGAAGCTGCACGACTGGGCGGTCAACACCGAGCCCGGCGCATGGGTCGCGAAAAAAATGGAGGCGCGCGGTTACAAGCTCGACGAGGAGTTGCCCAAGCTGACTCTGCAAGCGGCGCAGATAACGAGCAATTACGTCGCCAAGAATGCGACCCAGGCCGCGAAAAACGTCTTCGGCTTCATCATCGATTTCGGTATCGCGCTGCTCGCGTTCTTCTACCTGCTGCGCGACGGCGACTACTACTACCGCGGCCTGCAGGACCTGACCCCGCTGCACGAAGACGACAAGAAGGCGATTTTCGACACGCTGCGCACGACGCTCTCGTCGGTGATGCGCGGGCTGATGCTTACCGCGGTGCTGCAGGGCGTGTCGATCGGCATCGGCATGCTGATCTTCGGCGTGCCGTACTGGCTGTTCCTCGCGATCGCGTCGGCGGCCGCGGGACTGATGCCGATCGGCGGCACCGCCCTCGTATGGATTCCCGCGATGATCTACCTCGGCTTCGCGGCGAGCTGGTCGGCGGCGATCGGCCTGCTCATCTGGTGCGCGGTCGCGCTCGCCATCATCGACAATTTCATCAAGCCGCTTGCGATGAAGCACGGTACCGGCCTGCCGACGATCGCGCTGTTTCTCGGAATCCTCGGCGGCCTCGAAGCCTACGGCCCGCTCGGCTTGTTCCTCGGCCCCGCGATCATGTCGGTGTTCGCGGCACTGCTGCGCGTCTACAGAAAAGAATACTCAGGCACCCGCAAAGAAGCAGCGTGAGCGGATTCGATCGGTCCGGTTTCACGTACGATTCGCGTCAGCCCATATAGCACGCCCTAATCGCGCCGCTATAAAATGCGCGGTTGGAGAGTCGCATCGCGCATGAGAGAGAGAGAGAAAGAGGCGCTGCATATCGTTCACCGTCTGGTCGATTCCGGCTTTCGCGCCGTTTTCGCCGGCGGATGTGTGCGCGATCGAATTCTCGGCGTCGAACCCAAGGACTACGACATTGCCACCGATGCGCGGCCCGAAGTCGTGCAGAAAATGTTCGACCGCACCGTGGCGGTCGGCGCCAAGTTCGGCGTGATCGGCGTCGTATTGGATCACGAGAAACCGATCGAAGTCGCGACGTTCCGCGCCGACGCGGAATACACCGACGGACGCCGGCCTTCGTCGGTGCGCTTCGGCGCGATCGAGGAAGACGCGATCCGCCGCGACTTCACCATCGGCGGGATGTTTTACGATCCGATCGCCGACCGGCTGATCGATCTGGTCGGCGGGATGCGCGACCTGCGCGCCGGAATCATCCGCGCGATTGGAAATCCCTACGACCGCTTCGAAGAGGATCATCTGCGGATCCTGCGCGCTGCCCGCTTCGCCGCGCGGCTCAACTTTACGATCGATCCCGCGACCTGGGCCGCGATGAAGCGCGCCGCGCCGACGATTGTCGATATCGCGGCCGAACGAATCGGCGAAGAAATCGTGCGGATGATGACCGAGGGCGCCGCCGCGCGCGCGATGGATCTGATGATGGACAGCGGCCTGATGCAATTGCTGCTGCCTGAGGTCGTTCGCATGCAAGGATGCGCGCAGCCCGAAAATTTCCATCCCGAAGGCGACGTGTACACGCACACGCGGATCGGCGTCGCGATGCTGCCCGCCGGGTGCAGCGAGACCGTCGCCTTCGGGATCCTGCTGCACGATATCGCCAAGCCGAAATGCCGCGCAGTCGCCGGCGACAAGGTTACGTTCTATGGGCACACGGACGATGGCGCCGTGATGGCGGCGAATATGCTGACGCGGCTGAAACGCTCGCGCGCCGTGCAGGAGCGGGTCGCGTACCTGGTGAAGAATCATCTGAAGCTCTGTATGGCGCCGCGGATGCGCCCGTCGACGCTCAAGCGGATGCTCGCGGAAGAAGGATTCGGCGAATTGATGGACGTTGCGTTCATGGACGCGATGGCGTCGAGCTCGTACCTCGGCTACTGGCATTTTTGCCGCCGCGCGATGACAACGATGACGCCGGCCGAGATTCGTCCGCCGCGTTTGATCGGCGGCGAAGACCTGAAGCAGTTGGGATTCACGCCGGGGCCGCGCTTCAAGGAAATTTTGAAGGACGTCGAGGACCATCAACTCGACGGCGCGCTCGAAACCCGCGAAGCCGCGCTCGAATACGTGCGCGCCCACTACGGCGCAAGCGCCGCCTAGTTGCTCCGCGCCAACGCCATAACCAAGCGCTTCGGCCGCACGCTCGCGCTCGACGGCGTCGACTTCGAGGCCCTTCCCGGCGAAATTCACGCGCTGGTCGGAGAGAACGGCGCCGGCAAAACCACCTTGATGAAGGTGCTGTCGGGTTCGCTCGCGCCCGACAACGGCCAAGCCGTGCTCGACGAGCGGCCCCTGCAGGCAGGCTCACCGCGCGCGGCGCTCGAGGCCGGAATTGCAGCGGTACATCAGAGCCCGATGCTGTTCGAGCGGATGACGTGGGAGGAAAATCTCGCGCTCGGCGGATTCGATCCAGGTGCCGAATTGTTGGACCTCGCGGCGGTCGCGACCCGAGCGCGCGCGCTCGCCGCAAAGCTTGGATTCGAGCTGCCGCCTGGCGGTATCACCATCGAGAATCGTTCTGTAGCCGAGCGCGTTCGGCTCGAAGTGCTGCGCGCGCTGAGCTTCAACCCGCGCGTGCTGATTCTCGACGAGCCGACCAGCGTTCTCGCGCCCTCGGAACTGGCGGCGTTCCTCGACTTGCTGCGCAACCTGCGCGGCGAGGGGCGAATCGTCGTGCTGATCACGCACAAGCTGGCCGAAGCGATCGCGGTAGCTGATCGAGTCACGGTGCTGCGGCGCGGCCGCGTGGTCGCTCGGACGACTCCGGCCGAGACTAGCGAGGAAAAATTGGCCGGCCTGATGATTGGCGAAATCGTGATTCAACCCGACGCCGCCGCGGCGCGGTCACATACGGGCGCGCCCGTACTGCAAATCGAAAATCTGGCGCTCGCCGATCATACCGGGCGACGAATTCTTGACGGGCTTTCATTTCGCGTCAGCGCCGGCGAGATCGCGGGAATTGCCGGCGTCGACGGCAACGGGCAGACAGAACTGGTCGAGTTGCTCGCCGGTGTACGCAAGCCGAGCGATGGGAAAGTAACATCACGCGGTGCGATGTCGGTGATACCGCAGAATCGCGACCTCGACGGGCTGATCCTCGACATGCGGCTGTGGGAAAACCTGATCCTCGCCCGTCCGCTCCGCGAGCAGGTGACGTTGCACGGATGGCTGAACGCTTCGCGCGCGATCGGTCTCTGCCGCGAACTTATCGAGCGCTTTCGGATTCGCGCGCCCGGTCCCGACACGCTTGCCAGCGCGCTTTCGGGCGGTAACCGCCAGCGCCTCGAAGTGGCGCGGGCGATCTCGTCGCAGCCGCGGGTAATCGTAGCGCACAATATCTGCCGCGGCCTGGACCTCGTTGCGACTGCGGAAGTCCATCGCAGGATTCTCGACTTCGCGGCGGGCGGCGGCGCGGTACTGCTGATTTCGAGCGACCTCGACGAGTTGCTCGCGATATGCGGGCGTCTGCTGATTATCAGCGGTGGAAAAATTCGCGAGACTAATCCCGGCGATCGCGATCCCCAGCGGCTGGGCCTGCTGATGGCCGGAGCGCGCGACTGATGCTGTCTTCGATTGCGAAGCCGTTTGCGGCGCTGGCGCTCGCCGCCGCGTTGATCTCGATCGTCCTGGCCGCGCTCGGTGCGTCTCCGCTCGGGGTGTTCGCGGCGCTGGGCGAAGGTGCGTTCGGCAGTTGGTACGCATGCGTGGATACGATCGTGAAATCCACGCCGCTGATCTTCACGGGGCTCGCAGTCTCGCTCGCCTTCTCGGGCGCGCTGTGGAATATCGGCGCCGACGGACAGCTTACGATTGGCGCGATAGCGGCCGGCGCGGTCGGGACGCATCTCGGCGATTTTCCGCATTCGATCGCAATCGCGACCATTCTCGCCGCGGGCGCGCTTGGAGGCGCGGTATGGGGCGGCATCGCGGGATGGCTGCGCGCGCGACGCGACGTCAATGAAGTGATCAGCACGATCATGCTTAACTTCGTCGCCGTGCAGGCGCTGAGCTGGGTGGTGCACGGCCCGTTGATGGAACCGTCGCGCGCGTATCCGACCAGCTCGCCGATCGCACCGGCGGCGCAGCTCGAATTCTACTTTGCGCCGAGCCGCCTCAACCTCGGCATGCTGCTCGCAGTCGTGCTCGCCGCCGCGTGCTACATGCTGTTGTTCAACACCAGCACTGGATTCGAGCTGCGCGCGATGGGCCGTAACCGGCGCGCCGCGACATTTTTCGGCATCCGAATCCCCGCGCTCACCGTTTGGGCGATGGCGTTGTCAGGCGCGCTGGCGGGGCTTGGCGGTGCGGTGCAGGTCTCCGCAATTTCGCATCGATTGTACGAGAAGCTCTCGCCCGGATGGGGCTTCGAGGCGATCGCGGTCGCATTGGTGGCGCGCCTGAATCCGCTAGGCATCATCCCGGCCGCTCTCTTGTTCGGCGCGCTCGACAACGGTTCGCAGGCGATGCAGCGGACGCAGGGGATCTCGCCGGAGCTGGTGCAGGTGATCCAGGGCCTCGTGATTTTGATCATCCTCGCCTTCGACACGCCGGCGTGGGGTGGACTGCGCGAGAATATTTTCGGCGCGTCCGGTGATGACGCCGCCGCAGTGCCCCCGGTTGCGGAGATGCCCGATGCTTGAAGCGTTTCTCGTCTCGGTCATCACGATGGCGACGCCCATCCTGCTCGCGGCCTTGGGCGAGCTGCTGGTCGAAGAGAGCGGCGTCGTCAATATCGGTATCGAGGGCGCGATGCTGGCGGGCGCGTTTGGGGCGCTCACGATCGCGTACTTCAGCGGCAGCACCGCGCTCGGGCTGGCGGGCGCAATCGCGGCGGGCGTTGCGATCAATGCGATCTTCGCGGTCCTCGTCGTGAATCTCGCCGTCAATCAGGTCGTCACCGGCACCGCAGTCAGTATCCTGGCGCTCGGATTTACCGGAGTTTTCTATCGCAAGCTGTTCGGAGTGACCGGCAGCGCGTTCATGGTGGCGCCGATCGCGAAGATCCCGCTCGGCGCGCTGGCGCGAATCCCGCTGCTGGGTCCGGTGCTCTTCGATCACAACGCGCTGGTGTACTTCACGTTCTTGCTCGTGCCTGCGCTCTGGTACGTGATCGCGCGCACGCGCTACGGACTCCGGCTGCGCGCATGCGGCGAGCGTCCCGAAGCAGCGGACGCACTCGGCCTCGGCGTAATCGCGACCCGATGGCAGGCGCTGCTCGTCTCGGGCGCGCTGACCGGCCTGGCCGGCGCTTTCCTGACGCTCGCCTACGCCAACACTTTCGTCGAGAACATCTCAGCCGGCCGCGGCTTCGTGGCGCTGTCGGTGGTTATAGTAGGGCGCTGGAATTCCTGGGGTCTCGCCGCCGCATCATTACTGTTCGGCGCCGCGATGGCGTTGCAGTTCGGATTGCAGGCGCTCGGCACCGTCGTGCCGTACCAGCTGTTTCTCGCGCTGCCATATGCGCTCACTCTCGTGGTGCTCGCAGCCTTCGGCGGACAGGCGGCGGCGCCGAGCGCGTTGGGTGAGCCGTATCGGCGGCAGTAGCGCCGGCGAAGCTGCCCGGCGACGGGTTATCTCGCCGACGCTTATCATTATATAATCGGTCCCGAGCACAACGATGGCATTTCCAATCAATCGCCCGCGGCGCCTCAGACGCACCGAAACAATCCGCCGCATGCTCCGCGAGACGAGGCTATCGCCCGACGACCTCATTTTGCCGATGTTCGTATGCCCTGGTCGCGGCGTGAGGAAGGCGGTCGCGTCGATGCCCGGTGTCGCGCAAATGTCGGTCGACAATATCGTCGTGGAAGCGCGCGAGACGTGGGCCGCTGGCGTCCCCGCCGTCATCCTGTTTGGGATTCCCGAACGCAAGGACGCGCTGGGCAGCGAGGCATGGAACGACAACGGCGAAGTGCAGCGCGCGATCCGCGAAATCAAGGAGCGGGTGCCCGGGATGGCGGTGATCACCGACGTCTGCATGTGCGAGTACACCGACCACGGCCATTGCGGCGCGCTCGCGGGCAACGATGTCGATAACGACGCGACGCTCGAACTGCTGACCCGCTCGGCGCTCTCGCATGCGCGTGCGGGCGCCGATATCGTCGCGCCGTCGGACATGATGGACGGGCGCGTAGGCGCGATCCGCACTGCGCTCGACGCCAACGGCTTCAACCATGTCGCGATCATGTCGTATTCGGCCAAGTTCGCGTCCGCATTCTATGGCCCGTTCCGGGAAGCTGCGGAGTCGGCGCCAAAATTCGGCGACCGTCGCTCCTACCAGATGGACCCACCCAACGGCGACGAAGCGATGCGCGAAGTTGCGCTGGACTTGGAAGAGGGCGCGGACATCGTGATGGTCAAGCCGGCGCTGGCTTATCTCGATCTAATATACCGAGTGAAACAGGAATTCAACGCGCCAGTCGCGGCCTACAACGTCTCGGGCGAGTACTCGATGATCCGCGCAGCAGGCATCAACGGATGGATCGACGAAGAACGCGCCACGCTGGAAGTCCTCACGTCGATCAAGCGCGCCGGCGCTGACTTGATCCTGACCTACTTCGCCAAGGACGCAGCCCGCAAACTCCGCAGTTGAGAGAAGCCCACATCACTTCTTAATGCTAAGGTGCAGGGGTTACCCCTGCCGAAGGAAGCGTGAAACCCACCGCGGGTTTCACATTCAATCAATTTTGCTCTTCCGCCGCATAGAACTCGTGAATCGCCTCTGTCAGAGCCTCAATCGTGTACCTCCGCGGCCTGACCACCACCTCGAATCCGTTCTGTTGCGCGGTCGCCGCCGTGATCGGCCCAATTGCCGCGGCCTTGAGTCCCTTCGCAGGCACGTCGATCAGTTCGCAGAAATTTGTGACGGTGCTCGAACTGGTAAACGTCACGAGATCGATCGCCCCCGAGGCGAGCAGCTCGCGCATCCGCTCGATCTGCACGCCTTTCGGCTTGACGGTTCGATAGGCGGGCGCGACGACGACTTCCTTGGCGCCCTTGTCGCGCAAAATTTGCGGCAGCGCCTCGCGCGCAACTTCGGCCCGCGGAATCAGGAAGCGCTTGCCGCTAATCCGCTTGATTCCAATCGCGGGAATGATCTGCTCCGCACGATACTCGTCGGGAACCGCCGTGACTTTTAGCGCATGGTCGGCCAGCCGCGACGCGGTGGCCGGTCCGATCGCGGCGAGCGATGCATGCCCGAGCTCGCGAATATCGTGGCCATGTGATTTCAGCCGTTCGATAAAGCTTTCGACTCCCATCGCACTCGTGAAAATTATCCAGTCGAAGGTGTTGACACGGGCAATCGCGCGATCCAGCGCCGCGTAACTTCGCGGCGGCGCGGTTTCGATCGTCGGAAATTCCACCACCTCGGCGCCCAGTCTTCTAAGCGCCGTCGCGAACTCAGACGCCGCCGTGCGCGCTCGCGTTACGACAATTGTGCGCCCGAACAGCGGCGTGCGCTCGACCCATTTCAAATTTTCGCGCAGGCCCGCGAGTTCTCCGACCACGATTACGGCCGGAGCGCCGATTCCTTCGCGCGCCGATTCTTCCGCGAGCGTCGCCAGCGTCGCACTCACTGTCCTCTGTACCGCAGTCGTCGCCCATTGGACCGCCACCGCCGGAGTTTTCGCGGGAAGTCCGGCCGCGCGGATTCGCTCGAGCGTCGCGCGCATCCGCGCTGTCGCCATCAGGATGACGATTGTACCGGCGCGACGCGCCGCCGCGACCAGCTCGTCCCACGGCACCGTCGAGCTCGCCCCCTTGCTTTCATCTTCATGGCCGGTGACGAACGCGACGAACGAGCCGTGCTCGCGATGCGTCAGCGGAATTCCCGCAAACGCCGGCCCCGCAATCGCGGACGTGACTCCCGGCACGACCTCGAACTCGACCCGTGCGCGCGCCAACGCTTCGGCTTCCTCGCCGCCGCGTCCGAAGATAAATGGATCGCCGCCCTTGAGCCGCACGACGACGCGCCCCTTCCGTGCGTGCGCGATCAACATCGCGTTGAGTTCGGACTGCTCGATCGTTTTTTGCGAGCCGCCCCTTTTGCCTGCGTAAATCAGCTCGGCTTTCGGCGGCGCCAGCCGGATCAGTTCGGGGCTGACCAGATTGTCGTAGATAACAACGTCGGCGCGGCTCAGAACATCTGCGCCGCGAATCGTGATCAAGTCGGACGCACCGGGACCCGCGCCCACCAGGAAAACTCGACCGCGTTTCTGTTTCGGGGCGCGCGCGGTCATTCATTTTCCAAGCAGAGCGGCGGCGCCGCGCGCGAGCATTTTTTCGGCGAGCCGCTTGCCCGAATCTTCGGCGGCGGTCGGCGCAAAGTCGGATGCGATCGGCTCGCGCATCGACTCCGACAGATCCCGCGCGCCGTCGGGACTGAACAGCATCGCCGCGAGCGCGAGCGTATCGCCGTCGATTCTCGCCTGCACTCCCACCGGTGTCGTGCATGATGCGTTCATCGCAGCTAGGAACGCCCGCTCGGCCGCGGTTTCATAAAATGCGCGCGCGTCATTGATCGCGGAAAGCGCGTGATCAAGTTCGTTCGCGCCGCGATTGGCCAGAGTTTCTATCGCGAGCGCGCCCTGGCCTCCCGCCGGAATGAAATCGCGCGCGTCAAGCTCGACGAACCTTACATCCTTCACTCGCCCCAGCCGCCTCAGCCCGGCCATCGCGACTATGATCGCGTCGAAGCTGCCGTCGGCAACGCGCGCGAGGCGCGTATCGACATTGCCGCGCAGCGGCAGTATCTCAAGTCCGCGATTCATCCTGAGCGCTTGGAAGCGGCGGCGCGACGACGACGTACCGAGCCGCGCGCCCGCCGGCAGGGTAGACAGCGTTGAGCCGTCGCGCGTCACCAGGATATCCGCGGTGTTCTCTCGCGCGGGCACCGCCGCCACACGAAACCGCTCGGGCAGCAGGGCGGGAAGATCTTTCATCGAATGGACTGCGGCGTCGATCATGCGATCGGCGAGCGCTTGCTCGAGCTCCTTTATAAAGAGCCCCTTCCCACCAACGTCCGCGAGCGACGCAGACGTCATCTTGTCGCCGCTGGTGCGTATCTCGACGATTTCAATCTCAGCGGGAATTTGTGCGGCGAGACGGTCCCGAACGATCGCCGCCTGCGCCAGCGCGAGCTTGCTCGACCGCGAACCGATTCTGATCTTCAGCGCCATCGGGGCGACCTAACCCCTTCCCATGTGGGAAGGGAGACAATCGCGGACAAGGGGGTCAGCGCGGCGCGCGGTCACTCGATTCCTGAGTCGCCGTCATCGTTTTCGTTGTCCGCGTCATCAGGGTCGTCGTCCTGCGCGTCGAACTCGGCGCCCAGCAGCCGCCGCGCGACCTCGGCGGTAAACGCCGCATCGAGAGTTTTGTCGTCGCGTTGCTTGAGACCCGACAAAATACGATGAAGCAACTTGTTGGTCAGCCCGCGTGTGAGCAATTCGACACGCTCGCGCTCCGCCGGCTCGAGTTGCGCCAGCCATCCGCGCGCCCGCCCCATCTCGTCGTCGCGCAGCCGCTCGACGCTGTAGCGAATGTCCTTGATCGTCGGCGTCAGGTCGAGACCCGCCAGCCACTTGAGGAACGACTCGAGTTCCAACTCGACGATCTGCTCCGCCTTTTCCGCTTCGCGCTCGCGCTCGCCGAGCGATCTTTGAACGAGCGCGCCGAGATCGTCGATATCGTACAAGTACACGTTTTGCAGCGCGTTCAGCCGCTCGTCGAAATTGCGCGGCACGCCCATGTCGATCAGAAACATCGGCCGGTAGCGGCGCTCGCGCACCACCGACTCGAATTCGTCGGGTCCCAGAACAGGCTTGGTCGAGGCGACCGAACCGATCAGCACGTCAACCATCTTGAGGTATGGCTTGTAGTTGTCGTAAGGCACGGCGGTGCCGCCAAGTTCGCGCGCAAGTGCGACCGCGCGATCGAAAGTGCGCGACGTAATGAGCAGCGACTCGATTCCGAGCGTGCTCAGTTGGCGCGCGGTCAGCTCGGCCATCTTGCCCGCCCCCATCAGCATCACGGTCTTGTCTTTTAGCGTGTCGAAAATCTGGCCCGCGAGCGCGACCGCCGCGGTGCTGACCGAGACCGACCCGTGGCCGATAAGGGTGCCCTTGCGCACGCGCTTGGCTACTGTGAACGCCTTGTGAAACGCTCGATGTAAAATCAAACCGACGCTGCGCGCCTCGGACGCTTGCGCGTATGCGAGCTTGAGTTGACCCAGTATCTGCGGCTCGCCCACCACCATCGAGTCGAGACTCGCGCCGACGCGGAACAGATGACGCGCGGCGTCGCGCCCGGCGAAACTGTAAATCGCGTCGGCGAACGCGGCGCGCTCGACTTTTCGATCAGCGGCGAGAAACTTGAGCGTCTCGTCGGTCGCGCGCTCCGCATCGGCGGCGACGCCCACCACCTCGACGCGATTGCAGGTCGAAATAAGAGCCGCCTCGGCAACCGCATGGCATGACTCCCGCAGCCGGTCCAGCGCTGGAACGATCTCGTCGTCGGCAAACGCGAGCCGCTCACGCAACGCGACGGCGGCGCTGCGATGATTTATCCCAACGATAAATAAAGTCTGATCCATCTCAGCCGAAACTGCCGCCGTGCTTGCCCGGAAAAATCAGATTAACGCCCACGAACGAACCAACCAACACGCTCGCCAGCACGATCGTGAGCGCCGCCGCGCGCCGCCCGCGCCATCCCACTGTCAGGCGCGATTCGAGCAGGCCCGCGTAGAGTATCCAAATCACCAGCGACCAGGACTCCTTGGGCTCCCACGACCAGAAATGTCCCCACGTCGCGTCGGCCCAAATCGCGCCGCTCACGATCGCCAGGCTGAGCATCATGAAACCCCATCCCAGCAGGTGATAGTTGATCCGGTCGAGCTTTTCGAGACTCGGCGCGCCCTCGTTGGCGGGCCCGAGTGCGCGCTTGGATTTGAGCCGCGACTCGTAGGCGAGATAAACGATACTCACGCTCGCCGCGAGCACGAACATCGTGTAGCCAAGAATTGCGAGCGTCACGTGAATCGGCAGCCATACGCTGCGCAATGTCGCCGGTAAAACCAGCCGCCCGCTGCTGGTCGAGAGCGAAGCCGCTCCCAGAGCCAGTGTCACCGCAGGCGCCACGAACGCGCCGATCACCGCCAGCCGCAGCCGCACGATCATCAGCAGTCCCGCGAGCGCTGTCAGCCACGCCAGAAACGACAGCGCCTGCGCAAAATTGGCGACCGGGATATTGCCGGCCTGCAGTCCGCGCGCCGTCAAATCAAGCGCATGAAAAATCGCGCCCGCGCCGAGTATCGCAACAGCGTAGCCGGTCGCGCGTGCACGGCCGGACAAACGATCGAACACAAACAACGCAGCCGAGAGCGCGTAACACGCAAGCGCTGGCAGTAGCCATAACGTGTTCATCGGCTTTTTCAGTGAGAGAATTCCGCAGGCGCGAGGCCGAGCGTAGCCAGACTTACACCATCGCCAAGATGAGTTGCGAGTATGCGCTCGATCGCGGCCGCGTCGCCAACCGCAATCGCGTCGGGCAGCGCGGAGTTGGCGAGATCTGTCAGCCGGCGCATGCGCTCGGCGGGATCGATTTCATCGGCATGCAACCGCCGCCGCGCGGCGCGCAGCACTTCGAGCGTGAGTGTGTACTCCGTCCCGAACTGATCCTCCAGCTCGCGCCGCAGCCGCGCTGCAAACGCGGGCGATGCACCACCCGTCGAGATAGCAATCTGGAGCGCGCCGCGCTTCACAACCGCGGGCGCGATGAACGCGCACAACTCGGGCATGTCGACGACGTTGATCGGGATTCCGAGCGCACGTGCCTCGGCAGCCAGCTCGCGATGCGATTTCGGATTGTCAGTAGCGGCGTACACCAGCAGGCATCCGGCGATGTCGCCGCGCTGATAGCCGCGAGCGAGGTGAGTTACGCGTCCATCGGCAACTATCTCCCGCATCGGCGGCGACAGGCGCGGGCTCACGACAATTACGTGAGCGCCAGCCTCGAGCAGCGACTCGACTTTGCGCGCGGCGACCTCGCCGCCACCGACCACCACGCATTCGCGGCCGGTCACGTCGAAAAATATCGGAATGTATCCCATGAAACTTTCGCGATTTTATTACATGATGAGGTAATGAGACAGTCCCAAGCGCCCGAGGCGCCACCGAGCCGAGCCGTTAATCAATCCCGCGGTACCGTGTTATGCACGCGGCTAGAGGACGCCGGCGGTCTTGCCGGCCAGGGGCGCGGTCTGCTGGGTCGTGACGGCCTCGAGCCGGGAACGGGGATGCTGTTCGAGAACGGGCGGTTCACGCCATTCATGTGGATGCACATGTTCTTCATGCGCTTCGCGATCGACATCGTTTTTCTCGGGCGGGGCGACAAAGTCATCAAGATCAATCGGCGGCTAAAACCGTGGCGCGTTTCTTCTATGGTATTCGGAGCGCGACGCGCTCTGGAACTTCCCGCGGGCGCGGCGGACGAGAGTTCGACGCAGGTAGGCGATCAGATTACTTTCGAGCCCGTCACTTAGAGCGTCGTAGGATCTCGAATAAAGCCCGTCTAACCTCCACGCACACTCCATTTGGTGGTCGGATTCGAGTGTACTACCATCCATTGAGGTCGTGTCGCCTAACTAATCTATATTAAGCTAAAACCTCTTTGACTCTCTTTGAATTCCAATTAAAAGGCCACTGAGCCATATTCTGTTGCGGGTTCGCAACCGTCAGTTGCAACCCTGCGGCTGTCATAGTCGCTCGTAATACGAAAAAGTTGAAGAGATTGCTGAATAGATCAAGATGGCATGAGAGATGCTCTCAATAAGTCTCGCTGTGGCGAAGCAAAAAATTGCCGCCAGCGGAAAATGACCGTAGCTTTGAAGGAATCGGATTAACTAACGGGGACAATGGCCAATTTCGGCCAGAAAAACAGACTGAAGGAGGATACGGGACAATGGATAAGATCACGAGGATGTTTGTGAAAGTGCGCGAGTATCAGCGCGGCCAGACGATGGCAGAATACGCGCTGATCATGGCGGCAGTAGCGGTAGTGGTGTTCGTCGGTTACAAGACTTTGGGTACGACCATCACATCGTTGCTGACTACAGTGGACGGGAATCTCTAAAGCGAGAAGGGCGAAATCTCGGGGTGGCGGACTAACCCATCCGCCACCCCACGTTCAAAAAGGCAATCGCCCAGAAAAGTCGAGGAAGGCATGAACGCGATCGCGAAGTTAGTAATCCGGGCCCGCGAGTTTAATCGCGGACAGACGATGGCCGAGTATGCACTGATCATGGCGGCAGTAGCGGTGGTCGTTTTCGTCGGTTACCAGACAATGGGTACGACGATCACGTCGTTGCTGACTACGGTTGACGGAAACCGTAGCCGTTCAATGGCCTGACGGTCGTCAGGGGCCACTCCTCATAGCGGGGGCTGTTAAGCCAGCCCCCGCTATGAGAGGTCACTCCAGAAATACGACCACCTTGGGAGGGGAAGTCAATGAACCGGCAGAATCGAGTCTCTCGGTCACTTGTAATTTCGCGCGGTCAGACCATGGCCGAGTACGCGCTTATACTCGCAACGATCGCCGCGATCAGTGTTGCTCTGGTTCACAATGCGGGTACTATCGTCTCGGAGTTGGTCGGCACAGTGTCCGCGCTTCTTTAGGCAGGAGCCCGCGGTTTGTTGGGGAACCTGTCATGACGATAGATTCACTTCTTCGCCGCTTCAGCAATCTACTGACTACCTGTTTCAACCATTCGACTATATTTGGTTCGGATTCGGCGATTTGGTTATATCGCCGAGCCGACTAGTAGTGAATCTCCTTTTACGAGTGACAAACTACTAATATGCGCAACTATTATTTGAAGATAGCCGGTTTGCCCTAAGGCGGCCGGTGGGGAGGGGAGATATGAGACGACCAATGGTATTCGTCTTACTGGCGGGGTTGGCGGCCATGCTGGCTTCGGTGATGGTGTACTCCGCCCTGAAGCGTAGAGAAGCCGAAGTACAGAACGCGATGGCACATAACGTGGAGGTGGTGGTAGCGGCGTACGATCTTCCGCTCGGCACCAAGATCGAGCTGGGCGAAGTAAAGACCGCGCGATGGTCCGCGGACAGTCTACCCGATGGATCCTACACCGATCCCAAACAGGTCATCGGCAGCTACGTCAAGAACTCGTTGGTCGCCAACGAGCCTATAGTGCAAGCCAAGCTGTTTACCGGCGACAAGACCGCGGGTGTGATGCCTCTGTTGATTCCGTTCGGGATGCGAGCGGTGTCGGTGCCGGTGGACGAGGTCAGCGATGTCGCCGGCTTCGTGCTGCCGCACACGCGCGTGGATGTGCTGGTCGCGACCGAGGGCGGCGAAGGCGCCGCGGGAAAGGCGTTCTCTAAAGTAATTCTGCAGAACGTCGAAGTGCTCGCAGTGGCTCAGGAAGTCGAGCAGAAGAAAGACGAGCCGCAAATAGTGAAGGTCGTCACGCTGTTGGTGACGCCGCAGGAGTCTGAGCGCCTGGCCTTGGCGAGTCACTCGGGAACGCTGCGCCTGGCGATGCGCAATTACAATGACAACAAGATCGTTCTGACCAGCGGCAGCGACGTTACGCAGATGCTGCGGGCTTACAGCCTGGCGCCTGACGTTCCGGTGATGGCTGTTCAGCCGGCGCCTCGTCATATCGCCGCTGCGCCGCACCGGCCCAAGCCGGTCGAGATCGAGATTCTTCGAAACGGCAAGTCGTCGGAATCAGTCTCGTTCGTGAATGAGGCGGCTTCGAATTTCGAGGATACCGCCAAGCCGACGGTCCAAAGCCGCAAGACCGCAGCGCAGGCCGATGAAGATAGCGAGGACGCCGACGCGAGCACTGCTACTGAATCGTCAACGACAGTGGCGAGCGCTCCTGAACCCGACCATCACGACCTCGCGTCACCGCTGTTGAAGGGCGACGTCGCACCCGCCATCCCTCTCAGCGCGACGGCGGATCACGTGCCGACGCCAAAGACAATCGACATACCGTAATCAAGCCGGAAGAGGACGAGGTGAAGAAGATGAAAGCTAAACGAGGATGTGGACTGCTTCCATGGCTAGTCGCAGCTATCAGCGTGCTCATGCTTCGGCCCGGCCTACTGTTTGCCGACGATGGCACGGTAATGTCTCTCGGCCTGAATGCCGGCGAGAGTTACGTAATCAACAACGTCGCCCCCGGTGAAACGCCGGCCGTGAACGTGATCACAAATCCCCACGCGCTGGTGGTGAACAATGCACCGGGCAAAGTCGTCCTGATGGGCGCGGAAGCGGGAGAATGGACCGTTTCGGTTAAACTGGCAGATGGCAGCAACGTCAAATACGACATTACGGTCAAGTCAGTCGCCAATATCAATGACATTAATCATCCGGGGACTAGTCCGGGACCAATCACAGGCACCGGCGCATCGACGGGCACCGCGGCTCCGGTCGTAGCGAAGATGGATGCGGGCACCGGTCCGGTCGCTTCGTCCTCGACATCTGCATCATCATCTTCCTCGACACCCGGAACCTTCACGACCACAACGGAGACAGTTGCGGCTGCGGCGCCAAGCGCACCTGCGCCTGCATCTGAGCCGGCTGCGCCCGCCGTTGTGACCGCTCCCGCTCCTATCAGTCACTCAGCCTTTGATTTCGCCCCTTCGGTTCCGGCTGCTTCCTACGCTCCGGCACCTTCCAGTCAGATGGCTTCGGGGGCAATTTCTGGCGAGCGGTATCGGGTCGATCCGTCTGTCAGTCTGAACGGCGGCGAATTGCACTCGGGCGCGGTTACCGGCGGCCGGCATTACCTACCCGAAGACGGAGTGCAGTTGCAGACGGGTTCGTCGAGAATTATCGATTTTGCGACCAAGCTACGCCGCGTGTCGATTGCAGATACGACCGTCGCGGATATCCAGGTGATCAACCCATTCCAGGTCAATCTGATTGGCCACAAACCGGGTTTCACCACACTTGCGATTTGGGACCAGGGAGGCCAATACGAAGAGCGTCCGGTGCGGATCGATCCAAACGGCAAACAGCAGGTGTTGCTCAACACGATGGTGGCGGAATTGGACCGCTCCGCAATCGAAAACCAGGGCACCAACTTGTCGTTCGCGCTCAGCCATGCGGGCGTGTCGCTGGTCGGTTTGCCGGGTGCAGTAGCGACGCCGTTTTCCCCGGCGGTGAGCACCACGTCCCCTTCAGGAGTGGTCAGCTCAGTTAGTCAATCGCTGGCGCCCCCGGGAACTCTAACAGGACTGGTTCTGTCGCAGGGGCTGACCTACGGTTTGGCGCTGGGAAACAGTGATTACCAGTTGCAAGGATTCTTTCAGTACCTCGAGAATCACCAGCTCGCGAAGATTCTCGCGCAGCCGCATCTGCTGGCCAATTCCGGCGAAGAAGCAAAGTTCCTCTCGGGTGGCGAAATTCCGATCGTCATCGCCCAGGCACTGAATACCTCAGTCGTCTTTAAGCAGTTCGGCACTTCAGTTGAGTTCGTTCCGACCGTAGTCGGCCGCAACGATATCGAGTTGCTGGTGAAGCCGGAGGTATCTGAACCCGACTACGCCCATGGCGTGCAGTTGTTCGGCTTCAGCGTACCGGCATTCGTGACTCGGCGCGCGGAAACGCTGGTGCAGATGAAGGACAATCAGACGCTGATCATCGCGGGCTTGATCCTGCATGAAAAGAAGACGCAGATTGAAAAGGTCCCGTACCTCGGTGATGTACCGTACCTGGGCGGATTGTTCCGCAACACCAATTATTCGAACACTGAAACGGATCTCGTGATGAGCGTAACGCCGCAAATCGTGCAGCCGCTGCCCGATGGCGCCTCGGTCTACAACCCGACTTCGGTGCCCGATCTGACGACGCAGCAGATCGAGACCCGTCGTCTGGCGCAGCCTGACGCAACGCGGCCGAGATTTTAGTTCGACGGAGGACGAGACATAGCCGAGTAATTAGTGCATGATATGACACCGCATAGCTGAATCAGGGAGAGTGTGAAGTGTCATCGCTCGGTAAAAAAAATGATGGACGGCGTGGTGGACTGAGAGTCCAATTGGTTGGCTCAGGCGACGAGCATCGGACAGAAGTCCGAGACGCTCTGGCCGCCTTGGGCGACCCCGTGCTGAACATCGAGGAACTGGAACCGGATCCGGACGCCACCGCCGACGCCTCATTCGACGTCGCGATGGTGGTGTTCAACGGCAACGACGAACTCTCGCTGAGTTATCTCAACACGCGGGCGGGGCAAGAGCCTCGCCCGGCTCTTTTTGCGCTGCTGCATGATCGTTCCCCGGATCTGATGAAGCGGGTGCTTCGGGCCGGCGCCGATGAGCTTCTATTCCTGCCATTGGATCCCGGCGACGCCACCCGCGCACTGCTCAAGATAAGCGAGAGCCGGCGGCGCGAAGAAATTCACGTCGGCGGCGGCACGATCGTTTCGCTGGTGAGCCTGATAGGCGGCACCGGGGTGACGAGCTTGGCGGCGAACCTCGCGCTGGCGCTGCGCTACGCGTTCGACAAACGCGTTGCGGTGGTGGATCTCGACCTGCAGACGGGTGGACTGTCCGTCTTTCTGAATCTCGAGCCCGAGCGCACGATCATGACGCTGACCGAGGGCACGCGAAAGCTCGATTCGATTCAACTAGAATCGGCGCTCAGCAAGCATGCATCGGGAATCTACTTGCTCGCGGCGCCCAAGCGGATCGAGGACAGCGAGCTAGTCAGCGACGCGACGGTCGGCGCGACGCTCGAACTGATGCGCCAGCTGTTCGACTTCGTGATCGTGGATTGTGGCACGCACATCGACTCGAACACGGTCGCAGCCTGGGAGCGCTCGAATCATCTGTTTTATGTGCTCGACCAGTCGATCGGCGCGGCGCGATGCGCGTGGCGCTTCGTCGACCTGGTGGGACGGCTGGGGCTGACCGGGGTCGAGCCCAACTTCATTCTGAGCCGGTTCGTGCCGGGTCATCCGATAACCGAAGACCAGCTGAGCCATACGCTGGCCAAGGCGATTCACACGCGGATTCCGCGCGATGAAAAAGTTCTCGATCGCGTGCAGCTGAGCGCACAGGACCTGTGGCAGGTGGCGCCGAACTCGCCGCTGGCCAAGAGCATCGAGGATCTCGCGCGAAGGCTTGAGGTGGGCGACGAAGCCGCCGAGGGCGAAGCCCAAAATTCTTTAGTCTCGCGCCTGTTGAATGTTATCGGCGCTCGCAGTTGAGGTACGGCCATGAAGTTGGTTGAGAGAATTTCGCAACAGAACAGCCCAACGCCGGTTCCGTTTCAGCGCTCGCTGATGAGCAACGGCAATGCGAAGCGTACGGTCAAAGACTCGCAGGCCGAGGGATTTCAGCAGCTCAAACTCGCAGTTCACAACCGTCTGTTCGAGATGCTGGACGTTACGCGGCTTGAAAGCCTCGAGCCGGTGCTGGCGGCGCAGAAAGTCACCGAGGCGATCTCCGCCATTCTCGACGACGAGGGACGGCTGCTCACCGATACCGACAAGACCAACCTGATCGAAGAGATCAAGAACGAGTTGCTGGGACTGGGGCCGCTGGAGCCGCTTTTGTGGGACGATGAAATCACCGATATCCTGGTCAACGGCCACAACCAGGTTTACGTCGAAAAGCGCGGCAAGCTGCACGCCACCGAGGTAAAGTTCCAGGACGATCAGCACTTGATGTTGATAATCGATCGAATCGTGTCGCAGGTTGGGCGCCGGGTTGACGAAGCGTCGCCCATGGTTGATGCGCGGTTGCCCGACGGTTCGCGTATCAACGCGATCATTCCACCGCTGGCGCTCGACGGCCCCTCACTCTCGATTCGCCGATTCGGCCGCAAGCGCTACAACATCGACGATCTGGTCGAGAAGAAAACGATAGTGCCCGAGATCGTCGAGTTCCTGCGCACCATCGTGCGCGCGCGCCTCAACATTTTGATCTGCGGCGGCACCGGCTCAGGCAAAACGACCATGCTCAACTGCATGTCGTTGTTCGTCCCAGCCGACGAGCGAATCGTGACGATCGAAGACTCGGCCGAATTGATGCTTCAGCAGCCGCACGTGGTCAGGCTCGAGACGCGGCCGGCCAACGTCGAAGGCAAGGGTGAAGTCAGCCAGCGCGACCTAGTAAGGAACACGTTGCGTATGCGGCCCGACCGCATAATCGTCGGCGAGGTCCGCGGGGGCGAAGTGTTCGACATGTTGCAGGCGATGTCGACCGGTCACGACGGCTCAATCGCCACCATCCACGCGAACACTCCCCGCGACAGCTTGGGACGCCTCGAGATGATGATGCTGCTGTCGGGCGTGCAGATTCCGCAACGCGCGATGCGCCAGCAAATCGCGTCGGCGCTCAATATCATTGTTCACGTATCGCGCCTTTCCGACGGCTCGCGCAAAGTAATGCGCATCTCCGAGATCAGCGGAATGGAGGGCGAGATGGTGATGATGCAGGACTTGTTCGAATTCAAGCGCACCGGAATCGGACCGGGCGGCGAAGTGCTCGGCGTGTTTGTGGCCACCGGGATTCGGTCAACCTACTCGCAACGGCTTGAGGCCGCAGGATACAAACTCGACGGCAAAATTTTCCGCAACACGATCGGATAAATACCTATGGACTTTTTGATGGCAAGCGGCATATTCGCGCTCGTCTTCGTGGGCGTGCTGATCTTCACCAGCAGCCGCGGCACTGAAGTCGAGCAGCAGCGCGAGGTGGCCCGGTGCCTGACGCGTCCCCCCGACGAGATCGAGATCGACGTCATGCGCAAGCGTCGGCCCGAAGAAGGAGCGCTCTTTGCCGGGCTGTACAGACTGAACCTGCTGCGCAAACTCGAAGAGGCGATGTGGCAGGCGGGTATGTACATGAGGGTCGGCGACATGCTGCTGATCATCGTGCTGATGTTCGGCGCGGGATTGTTCCTGGGCAACCTTATATTCCACGACATGTGGGTCGGGTTGGGTAGCGGCCTGGCGATTGGCGCCCTGCCGCTGCTCTACATTCAATTGAGCAAAACGCGACGTTTGAAGGCCTTTGGCGCCCAGTTGCCGTTTGCACTCGACCTGATCAAGTCATCGCTCGAGGCGGGACATTCACTGCAGCGTGCGCTGCAAGTCCTCGTGAGCGAGTTCGCCGATCCGCTGGGCAGTGAATTCCGCACTGTGCTCGAGCAAAACCGGATCGGTCTACCGCTGCCGCGGGCGCTTGAAGACATGCTCAAGCGAGTTCCGGAGGACGACCTCCGGCTGCTGGTCGTCGCGGTGCGCGTACAAACAGAAGTCGGCTCGAGCCTGGCACAGATTGTCGGGCGGCTCTCCGAAATTGTGCGAATCCGGCAGCGCTTGCGGATGCAAATCCGGGCGCTGACCGCGCAATCGCGCTTTGGCGGCCTCGTCGTTGGTATCCTGCCGGTCGTGGTGCTTTGCATTTTCAGCTTGATTCAACCGGGCTACAGCGATCAATTGTTCCACGATCCGACCGGGCAGAAGATTTTGAAATTTGCGATCGGCTCCGATATTCTCGCCCTCATCACAATAAGGCGACTACTACGAGTGAACTACTAATATGAGCCCATTCATGGTTGGCGTAGGGGTCTTTTTGCTGGCTGGTGCAGCGTGCGTGGCCTTGTATCTAGCCATGTCGCCGCAGAGCCGGGCGGTCGAGGATCGATTCGCGGACTTGGCGGTCAAGATGCGTGCCTCGCAGGGAGCGCTCGAGGGCGACAACCAGGACGACAGCGTGCTCCGCATGCTTTTCAGATGGGCCGCCAAGCGCGTCCCGCCGCCGAACCTGGATACTCCCACAGGCGAGAAGCTCCAGCAGACCCTGGCACAGGCGGGATTTCTGAAGTCCAGTGCGCCGCAGACTTATCAAGTCGCCCGCGTGCTGCTGGCAATCGGTGGCGGACTATTGGGCCTGCTCATCGGCGCAATTTTCCAGCCGTCGTCGGCTACGCCGTTGCTGCTCGGTATCGGTGGGATCGGAATCGGAATTTTCGTCCCCAGTTACTACTTGGGACGGCGCGCACGGCTGCGCCAGAGCAATATCGCAAAGCAGCTCTCGGATGTGCTCGATCTGCTGGGTGGTATGCGTCGAAGCGGGTATGGGACTGTTCGAAGCGATTCGAATCGTCGGCACGGAATGCGAACGCCACGGGCAGGAAATCGGCACCGAGTTGAACCTGGTCGCGACCGATATTTCCGCGGGCGCGAGCCTCGGGCAGGCGTTGCGCGGGCTGGCCGACCGGACTGCGGTTGAAGATATCAAGCCGCTGGCCGCGACCTTGATTCAGAGTGAGCAGCTCGGCGCGCAGATCGGACCGGCGTTGCGCGCCAGTTCCGACGCTTTGCGCATGCATCGCCGGCTGCATGCGGAGGAAGAGGCGCAGAAGGCGTCGATTAAGATTCTGTTCCCGCTGGTCATCTTCGTGCTGCCCTCGATGATCGCGGTAATCATCGGACCGGCAATGATCTCGGTCCTGCATACGCTCTCCGGCACCGGCGGCTGATTTCATTTCAGCGCTC
Organism: Binatus sp. (SeqCode); assembly: GCF_035272065.1. GTDB lineage: Bacteria > Desulfobacterota > Binatia > Binatales > Binataceae > Binatus. Next base: position 20,765 of record NZ_DATEQZ010000052.1, on the reverse strand, counting down.
GCCGCGAGGGCAATTCAGGAAATAGCCTCTCCCAGGGGGCCTCGGACCTGACGCGCCGGCGCGTCGGTCCGGGGCCTTTTTTTTCGTGCTCCCGCCTTGCGCGCGACAAAAAGAAAGCGGTCGCGGATTAATCCGCGACCGCTCGATAAAAGTCCCGAATCGGTCTGATGCTAAAGACTGAGACGCTTCATCAACCTGTATAGAGTCGTCCGATCGACTCCGAGCGCCGCCGCGGCATCCACCCTGTTTCCGCTCGCTGCGGCGAGCGCCGCCTTGATTCGCACCGTCGCCGCGCGATCGAGCGCCGCTTGCAGCGTGCCTTCGTCCTGGCTCTCCGCGGGCTGCGCGTGGTTTGAACCCGATGCCGAATCAGCACCGGCCGTACGCGCGGCGGCAACCTGGACGAGGTCTTCATCGCCGGCTTCGTCGTCGAACGCAAACGCATCGGGCATCAGCGTCTCCTGCCCGCTCATCACGACCGCGCGCTCGATAACGTTTTCAAGCTCGCGCACGTTGCCCGGCCACGAGTAACCGAGCAGCGCTTCCGCAGCCTCCGGCGAGAGCATCAGCGGCCGACCGGCTTCGGTGGAATGAAAGGCGAGAAAATGATGCGCCAACGGCAGGATGTCTTCGCGGCGCTCGCGCAGCGGCGCGATCCTGAGCGGAATCACGCTGAGCCGAAAATACAAGTCGGCGCGGAAGCGGCCGGCCGCGACTTCGCTCCGCAGCTTGCGGTTGGTCGCCGCGATTATCCGGACATCCACCTTGCGCGGCTTCGACCCGCCGACGCGCAGCACCTCGCCGTCCTCCAGCACGCGCAGCAGCTTGGCCTGGAAGTCGGGCCCCGCCTCTCCAATCTCATCGAGAAACAGCGTGCCCCCTGACGCTCGCTCGAAGCATCCCGCGCGGTCGCGGATGGCCCCGGTGAACGATCCTTTCTCATGGCCGAACAGCTCGCTCTCGACCACCCCATCGGCCAGCGCCTTGCAGTTGATGGCGAGGAACGGCCCGTCTGCGCGATTGCTCCAGTAGTGAAGCATCCGCGCGACCAGCTCCTTGCCGGTGCCGGTCTCGCCTTCGACCAGCGTGGTCGTGCGCGACGGAGCGACCCGTCGAATCATCGCGACGAGCTGGCGGCTCTGTGGCGCTTCGGCGATGAACGCGGCGGCGATGCTCGCGACGTCGAGCTGCTCGCGCAGCTTCCGATTCTCTCGTTGCAGCGCACTCATCTCGACCGCGCGGGTGACAACGGCGTTCAGCTCATCGTTGTCGAACGGCTTCGTCACGCAGTCGAACGCGCCGCCACGCAGTGCTTCCTTCGCCGACTCGGCGGCTGGCAGCGGCACACTCAGCACGACCGCCATGTCTGGATCTTTGCTCTGCACCTTCTTCAGTAAATCCATCCCATCCATCCCCGGCATCCTCATGTCTGCGACGATTACGTCTGCACCCTTATGTTCGAGAACCTTCAACGCGGCCTCGACCGTGGGACACGTTTCGCATTCGTAACCCGCCTGTGAAAGGACCATTGCGGCACTGCGTGCAACGTGAAACTCATCATCGAGGATCAAAACGCGCGCCTTGTTTTGTGCGTTGCGCTTTTGCACGCTCATTAAAGACCGTGTTTCTGAATAGGGGCAAACACGGCTTAATGTAGCATTCTTGCCCTCACTCCCGAGGCTGTCAATATGGCCTAAAACTACTGAAGTTTCCCGAGATTTTTATTGATTCAGCGTAGTAAAACTGAAACGTCACCGCCAGGCGCGCTGCAGACTATAGTCGACAAGGTAAGCTGCCTCGATTCAACCGGAAATAATCCGTGCGATGTCGCCACAACCGCAAAAACGGAGGATGGGCAGGAATGCGACGCTAATTCGCGGAAGTATTCCGTGAGGTCAGCGGTATCGGCAATAGCCCCGGTGGCGAATTCAGGTATCCCAGCGCAGGCTCGGTCTGGTAATCGGCCTCGTCGCGAATCTGGCGGGCGTTGTCGCGGGCTTCGCAATCCGTTTGGTCCTGTCCCTGGCATGTGGTCGCTGCGGTGGCCGTTTGATTGGGGTCGGATGAGGCACAACCGAACAGCCCGGTGGCTGCTGCCAGTACCGTGATGGCCAAGAGTCGTTTGATCGTGTTGTCGATCATGGTTCCCGAGATAACCTAGCAGATTATTTCATCGGGTCGATACGACGCGGACGCATTTGCCGAAAAAAGCCGCGGATAGTCATGCCGGCTGCATCCGCAATGCTGGCAATCGGTGCCGATCAGAATCCGCCGTAGTATGGGCCCTCATAGGGTCCGTAATATCCGCGATGCTCCATCTCGGTGCCGACTATATAGCCGACTGCGCCGCCGCCAAGACCGCCGATAAGCGCGCCAGCGCCCGGCGAACCTTCGGAGCCGCCTATCAGGGCTCCGCCGCCGGCACCGAGTGCAGCGCCGGCAAGCGTGTCGTTCGCGCGAGGACTTGCAAAGCAACCGGTCATAGTCGTTAGCGCCAATGCGCCGACAAGAGTGATGATCGTGGTTCGCAGAGTTTTTCCGGCGCTCTCGTGAGCCGTATGCTTTGAATTCATCTTCAAATCTCCACGATGTATTCACCATGGAATACGAATCACGCGATCGGCTGGTTGCATAACCTTACCGTTTCGTCATCTTGCGCGACGCGAGGAAACGCAGCTTTCGCAAGGGAATAAGGAATGGCTCCCCGGGCCGGATTCGAACCAGCGACATGACGGTTAACAGCCGTCCGCTCTACCGACTGAGCTACCGGGGAGTGTTTTAGTGGATTCGGTCTTGCACCGAGTCGGAACTACTTTCGATATACGCGCATCGATGTGAAATCAAGTGGAGCAACATTATAGCTGGACTCGGGCCGCATGAATCAATCCGAATCCTGCGCCAGCCCTGTTACTCGGGGATTTTGGCGCCTTGCAGCGTTTTGTCCTGCACCGCGCCCATCGCCTTTACCGTCTCGGCAACGTACTTGGCCGGGAGAACGCCCGCCAGCCCGGAAAAAACCGGATCGGTGTTGAGGGAAGTGTTGGCCTCGAGAATTCCCCATAGCGCGAAGCGAAGCCCCGCGCTGACGAAGACCGGCGCGCCGCTGGAAAATCCCGGCGCGCTGCCGCCGTCGAGATAGCTGAGCGTCTGCAAGCCCGCGCCGATGACTTCGGTGTCGGCGGGCGCCGGAACCGAGACGTGCCCGAAACGGGCCAGCGCCTCGAAGCGATGCTGATTGACACCCACAGTTGCTGCGGTCAGGTAGTACACCTGCGCGCCGGTTTCGGGACGGGTCAGCGGATCGTCATTGCCGAGCAGCGAGGCGAGCGCTATTGGCGCGATGCTCGCGCCCTGCGGGGTCAGCGGAATCGCGGCGATGTCGGCCTTTTCTTCATTCGGATCGAGCACCCATTTATTTTCAGGCGGCAGCGGCTCCTCGCGCATCGCGCCGGTCTTGGAGTCCTCGAGGGTGAGCAGCAGTCCGGCGCGCGGATTGCCGTCGTCGCCGAGCAGATTGTGATGCGCGGTCACCAGGTAAACGAAAGAGCGGCCGGGGAACACTGAGCTTGGTACGGCGACGAAAAATGCAGTGCCGACTTGCACGACGCGCCCGCTGCTATGGGTCACGATGCCGGCGACGTTGCGCAGGGTTCCTGTAGGGACGGTGCCAGAGTCGTCGGCGCGCACCGCGGTCGGTGCGATGGCGAGGACGGACGCGAGCACGACGGCGGCCGCCGCAATCGAGAGTGTGGCTTTTCTCATTCTCTAGGATTCATCCAAAGGGTTTGCGGGTCGGCCGGGTTCCGTTTCGGCGCATAACGATAGCAGAAGAGCGCCCGAGTGGAAGGGGCTCGCGGCCGTTTCGATGCGTGAGTGAAAACGGAACGGCGCGGCAGGAGCTATCCGCTCCTACCACGCCGCCAATCAACTGGCATTAGTCAAACGCGATTCTTGACGCGAGATTGCTACCAGCGGTTGCGATTTCCGCCGCCGCCACCGCCCTCTCTGCCGCCACCACCGCCGCCGCCACGCCGGCGATCTCCGCCGCCGCCACCGCCGCGCGGGCCGCCGGTGCTGGCGCGAGCCTCGTCAATCTTGATTCGCCGTCCCTTCAAGTCGGTGTCATTGAGCGTCTGGATTGCGTTGGCCGCCTCGGCCGCATCCGCCATCTCGACGAAACCAAAGCCGCGCGACTGCCCCGAGAATTTGTCGGAGACCACCACCGCGCTCTCGACTTTCCCTGCCTGCGCAAAGAGCTCTGCGAGATCTTCTTGCGTAACGGCGTAGGCGAGGTTGCCTACATACAACTTAGTGGGCATAAAAGCCCTCCTTACTTTTTGCCAGGAAGCTCCTATACAGACGACCCTGCGGGGATTGACCGGGATCAGTGAGAAAGGCGGCGTTCGAGGCGTTTAGTTCCTGAAATAAAGATAAGCGCGAGGCAACGCGGAGTAAAGTCTGAGCCGGGAATGCGCGGCGCGACTATGCGGGCGGATGACGATCGAGGAAGTCGCGGAGGTATTGATTCACCAGGTCGGGCTTTTCCTGCTGCACCCAATGGCCGGAGTCCGGAATGTACTTTATCTCGAATGGACCGGTGAAGAGGCCGTCCATGCCGTAAGTCAGTTCCTTGCCGAGGGCGAAATCCTGCTCGCCCCAGATCAGAAGCGTCGGCGCCGAGATTTTGCGATCGATCCACGAGTTGCTGCCGGGCCGCGCCATGAAGCCGGTGCGGAAGTTCGCGCGATAGTAGTTAATCGAGGCTGTCAGCGAATATGGATTGCGGAACGCCGCGCGGAAGTAGTCGAGGTCATCGTCGGTGAAGACGTTCTTGTGAATCGTGCCGTTGCGCAGCGCGTTGACGAGCGCCTCGTAGTTGCGCCGTCGAAACGCCCACTCCGGGATACGCGGGATCTGGAAGAACAGCATGTACCAACTGCGCAGCATCTGTCGCGGATTGTGGCGCAGCGCGCGGCTCATCCGCTCGAGATGAGGACAGTTCATGACGATGAGCCGCTCGACGACGTCGGGACGCATCATGGCGGTCGCCCACGCCACGGCGCCGCCCCAATCGTGGCCGACTACGGTCGCGCGCTTGTGGCCGAGCGCCTCGATCAGGTCGGCGACGTCGCCGACCAGCTTGTCGAGCGTGTAGTTGCCGACGCCGACAGGTGCGTCGGATTCGCCGTACCCGCGCATCTCGGGTGCGACGCAATCGAAGCGGTCAGACAGCGCGCGCACTTGATGGCGCCATGAGTACCAGCATTCGGGGAAGCCGTGCAGCATGATGATCGGCGGTCCCGAGCCCGCCCGCGCGACGCGGAGAGTGAGCCCGCTTTTGAGTTTGATTTTTTCGAAGTGCCAGGGATCGGGCATGAGGTTGATGAATGCGAGTGCGGAGTCGCGACAACCTAACCCTAACCCCTTCGCGCGCGGGAAGGGGGACAATCGCAGGAGAAAGAATTTACGCGGCGACTTTGGTTGTACCTTGCATCGCGGGCAACTCGGGGTTGCAGATGTAACGAATCCTCGGGAGCGTTACGTCTGCGGTCGTGAAGGTCGCCGAGATCGGGTTGTCGAGGCGTAGGTTCGCGCCGGCGCCGAATGCGTCGTTGTCGAGCAGCACGATCCGCGGCTTGCCGCGCTCCGCCTTCGAGAACGTGAACTCCGGATCGACCTGCACGAGCACCAGCTTGCCGTCGTCCTTGTTGCGGGCGAGGTGCATGCTCGCGATGTACTGGATGTCGCCGCCGGAAATCATGTCGCGATCGAGCAGCTCGCATTCGAGCACCGGCTTGCCGCCCGCGCTGGCGCGGGCAACGACGCGGTCGTGGCGGATGTCGAGCTTCACGTCGCCCGCAACCGTCGGATAGCCCCATCGCGCGGCCAGCTCGCGGCGCGCGTCGTCATTGTCGCAGTAACTGCGCAGCACGAAGCCGCGTGGACGAACACCGGTGCGGCCGGAGACGCGGACCTCGGCAATCGAGAACGGGCCGACGGGGCTGTCGGGATACGTTGTCACGCAGAAGATTGCGTACTCCGGAATCGACGGATGCATCGTGGCCGGGATCAGGTTGTCTGCGGGGTCGTCGTCGATTTCCATGTTGATGGTGAGAATCTTTGCGCCCTTCAAAATCCACGGCTCAGTCTTGTAGCCGTTGATCGTGGGCACCGACTTGGCCCATGCAGCAAGATCGAGCTTTCCAAAACGCGGCGGCATCAACGACCTCCTGCGGCGGCGGAAGCGGAATCGCTCGCGCCCTGAAAATGAGGCATCACTTCCTTGGCGAACAGGCGGATGCTGTCGAGCACTTTCTGCTGAGGCACGGTCTCGAGCGCGTTGAGCAGGAAGTTGACGCGATCGACGCCGACCGCTTCCCATTTCTTCAACTCGCGCGTAATGCGTGCAGGATTTCCGATCGCAATACCTTCGGGCGCGCCAGACGCATCGCCCGGCCCGGCCGCATCCTGACGCAGCGACGGCAGCAGGCCGAGCGACGGATACGATTTGCTCGGATACGCCTCGCGCGCGGCGAGCAACTGCGCGGCGAGATAGTTGAAGGTGCCGGTGAGGCGGCGGCCGACCTTGACGCCCTCGGCGTCGTCCTCATGACAATACAAAAAGTTCACGGTCGAGACGGATTCGTTGACGACCTCGCCGACCGGAGTGCAGTTGCGGATGATCTTGCGATAGCGCTTGACCTTCTCGTCCTGCTCGGCGAATCCGCCGAAGGTCAGACCGAGACTGCCCATGCCGCGTTCGGCCGCGTCGATCTCGGTGCCGGGACTGGTGACGGCGACCCACAACGGCGGATGCGGCTTCTGGTACGGCTTCGGCACGATCGTGCGCTGGGGCATCGACCACGACCGACCCTGATAGGAGAAGCGCTCTTGCGTCCACATTTTCGGCAGGCAATGGACGAACTCGTCCCAGGTTTTCTTGGTCTCGTCGGGGCTGGCGCGAAAGCCGGCCAGTTCGGTCCAGGTTGCGGAGCGGCCAGTGCCAACGTCGAGACGGCCGCCGGAAAGAATGTCGAGGACGGCGGTGCGTTCGGCGATTTTGATCGGATGATTGAACTCGGGCACGCACACGATGATGCCGTGGCCGACGCGCATTTTCCTGGTCTTCATCGCGCACGCGGTCAGAAAAAGTTCAGGCGCGGGGCAATGCGAATATTCTTCGAGGAAGTGATGCTCGACGGCCCACACGGAATCGAAGCCGAGAGAATCGGCCAGCGCGACCTGTTCGAGGCAGTTGTCGTAGACGTTTTTTTCGGTTTCGCGCCCCCATGGTCGCGGTACCGAGATTTCATAGAAGAGGCCGAATTTCATGGCATTACCTCCGTACCGTTCGTTTAGCGCAATCGCGCCGAGATCGAAAGTCCCGCGGGAGGGGAAGGGTAAATCACTTTATCGAATGTGAAACCCGCGTTGGATTTCCCGCTTCCTTCGGTAGGGGTGACCCCTGCACCCAGTACTAAGAACGGTCCCAACAATCCGGTCCCCCTTCCCGTGCGGGAAGGGGTTAGGGGTTAGGTTTCGATGCAGCATAAATGCTCCTGTATATCACTTGACATATGTTGATTGGTGCGGTTTAGATCGAAGCCGAGGACTTCCACATGAAACACGAACTCACTGACGTGGCCGAGCCGAATCTTATCCGCGAGCAATTTCCCTACGACGCGGTGCCGCGAATCATATTCGACGGCGAGTTCGAGCAACCCGACCCGGCACCCGATTTTTTCATCACGGACACCACCTTCCGCGATGGGCAGCAGGCGCGTCCGCCTTACACCGCCGGCCAAATCGTCGCGATGTTCGACATGCTGCATCAGCTCGGCGGTCCCAACGGCGTAATCCGGCAGACCGAGTTTTTCCTGTACTCGAAGGTCGATCGCGAAGCGGTGAATCGATGCCTGGCGCGCGGTTACGAGTTTCCCGAAGTCACCGGATGGATTCGCGCGGTCAAAGCGGACTTCAAGATCGTCAAGGAGATGGGGCTGCGCGAGACCGGGATTCTGACGTCGGCGTCCGACTACCATATTTTCAACAAGCTCAAGAAAACGCGGCGCGTGGCGATGGACGACTACCTGGAAATCGTGAACGCGGCGCTCGATGCGGGGCTCAGAATCCGCTGCCATCTCGAGGACGCGACGCGCGCCGACTTCTACGGCTTCGTCGTGCCGTTCGTGTCGAAGCTGATGGAACTTGGCGAAGCGGCCGGCCTTCCCGTCAAGATTCGCGTCTGCGACACGCTCGGATTCGGCGTGCCCTACGCGGGAATCGCGCTGCCACGCAGCGTGCCGAAGCTAATTCTGGGACTGCGCCGGGAATGCGGCGTGAAGCCGGAGCAGCTCGAATGGCACGGGCACAATGACTTTCACAAGGTGCTCGCCAACGCGACCTCGGCGTGGCTCTACGGATGCATGTATGCGAACGGCACGATCCTCGGCTACGGCGAGCGCACCGGAAACCCTCCGCTGGAGGGCCTCGTCATGGACTACGTGTCGCTCAAGGGCAATACGAACGGGATGGACCTGTCGGTTATCACGGAAATCGCGGAGTACTTCGAGCGCGAGGCGGGGTACAAGATTCCCGCCAACTATCCATTCGTCGGGCGCGACTTCAACGTGACGCGCGCAGGGATTCATGCCGACGGTCTGCTGAAGGACGAGGAAATCTACAACGTCTTCGACACGGCGAAGATTCTTGGTAGGCCGCCGCGCGTCGCGGTTGATAAAACTTCGGGCGTCGCCGGAATCGCGTGGTGGATCAATTCGTACTTCGCTCTCGCGCGCGGCGCGCAGGTGGAAAAGCGCTCGCCGGAGGTGCTCGAGATCGCGAAGTGGGTCGATGCGCAGTATGACGACGGCCGCACCACCTCGATTTCCGATCAGGAAATGGAGCTACAAGTGCGCCGGCACATGCCGGGCCTCTTCGAGAGCGCTCGGCTAGCCGGATAGCAGAACCGGCATTCGATCAAATTCTGATCCAGGCGGGCGGGACTAGATCGCTCGGGTCGTAGTATCCATCGAAACTGCCGGGACGGTACGGGATGGCCGGGTTGGCGTGCCTTCCAGCAAACCATTGCAACGGCGCGATCACTTTTTTGTCTGGGTTGGGGTCGAGCCATGCGCCCCACCATGAGAATGTGGAATTCGCGATGATGTGACCGCGGCATCGGGACATCAGAAAAATATCTTCGACCTCGCTTAGCGCTTCGACAAAGAAGGTCGAGCGGTCGCGGAACCGCTCCATGCACCAGGCGATGTCATCGGAGAAAATTACGAAGGTGGTGTTGGAATCGAGGTGCGACATCGCGCTCTCATAGTAATCACCGGCCGCCAGCTCGGGGTGGGATGGATCGCCGAGGTAGTCGGTTCTACGCACGTGAACCGAGCAGGTCTCTCTGGCTAGCAAGTCGGCGAAACCTCGTTCAAGAAGTTGAGAGAGTGCGTGATGGGGCGTGAAGTAGTGGCGCACCTCGTCTTCGCAGTGCGCAAAGTATCGCTCCGACTGGAAGAAGCCCCAGAGTTCGGTGGCGCGATCGATTACGATTTCTTCGTACCCGAAACTGCGCGGCATGCGGCGCTGCATGTGCCGAATCGAATGAGCCTGCGGAACAGGGAATTCGAAATGTCGCGAGTACTGCCACGTTGGGAAGACGAAGGAACAGCCGTTGCGGCGCGCGATGCCGATGCTCGCGGCGACCTGGAAGAGCTGGTTGCCGAATCGTCCAAGCTCGCCCACCGGGAACGTGACGAATTTGGTGTCGCTGAAGCGCGAGCGCAGCCTTCGCGCCAGGGGCGCGACGACACGGAGCTTCGCGATCTCCGCGATGAATCGCCTCAAGGCGGGGGTGGTAGTGATTTCAGATTGCGCGGCGTTCATTCGGCGAATCACGCATCAGAGGAGTGGAGGTCGCGGCCCATGCGCTCGCGACCTAGTAGGATGACGACGGCGGCGGAGAGCATGACGATTGCGGCGACGCTCGCGAGCGTCGCCGCGTAACCGAATCGTTCCGCGAGCAGGGCCTGGCTGACGGCGGCTCCCGAAGCCAGCAGGACTCCGGTTTGATATGCGAGGCCCGAGAACAGGCCCCGAACTTCCGGCGGCGAGAGCTCGGTCAGATGTGCCGGGATGACGCCCCATGCGCCCTGCACCATGAACTGCATAAGGAATGCGCCGAGGGTCAGCACTGCTAGCGTCGAGGGATAAATCCACAGCGGGATGACGAGACCGGCGCAAATCACCGCGGTCGCCATCGTGCGGCGGCGCCCCCATCGATCTGAAAGGTAGCCGAAGGTCAGACCGCCGAGGAGCGCGCCTACATTATATATGAGCGCGATCCTCGCGACGGTGCGGGTGTCGAAGCCGCGCGTCTTTTCGAGAAAGGTCGGGTACATGTCCTGGGTGCCGTGCGAAACGAAGTTCATCGCCGTCATCAGCACGCATAGGTAGAGGAACAATTTCCAGTTGGCGCGAATCGCGGCGCTGATGTGCGCTCGGTCGGGACGCGCACGTTGCCATGCCTCTGACTCCGGAACCTTGGTCCGGATGTAGATTGTCAGCAGCGCGGGCGCGCCGCCCAGGAAGAACATCGCGCGCCATCCGTAATGCGGGAAGACGAAGAAGAACGCGGCCGCCGCGAGCAGGTAGCCGACGGCGTAACCCTCCTGGAGCAGGCCGGAGAAAAATCCGCGCCATCGCGGCGCGACCGCTTCCATCGCGAGCGACGCGCCCACGCCCCATTCGCCGCCCATTCCGATTCCGTATAGCGCGCGCGTAAATAGGAACCATCCGTAACTCGGCGCGAGGCCGCTCAGCACTTCGACGATGGAATAGAAGATCACATCGACCATCAACGGGATGCGGCGGCCGTAGCGGTCGGCAACCCAGCCAAAGATGAGTGCGCCGACGGGACGAAGCGCGAGCGTCGCGGTAATCGTGAACGCGATGTGCGAGATGGGGCGATGGAACTCGCGCGCGACGGCCGGCATCACGAAGATGAGAATGAAGAAGTCGAAAGCGTCGAGCGCCCAGCCGAGGAAGCTCGCGAGCAACGTGTGCGCGGCCTCGGCGGAAGTGATCGCGCGTACGGGCTCGAGGGCGGCGGCGCGAGAATCCATCGCGTGTGATGACTAATCGAACTGGCGCGGCGGCGAAAGGAGTCCGAATTTCCGCGCTTTTCGCCGAGCCGATCTATCTCCGCGAGCCGGGGACTGGGCGGGGATCCACTATCTGGCGGCCGGTTGGGCGGATTTCCAGGGCGCAGCCGAAGAGCGAATCGTCGCTCACCAGGCTCACTACCGCGTCGGCGATTTCTTCGGGCTGGATTATCTTCGACGGCATCCAGCTCTTGATGCCGAATTTCGCCGCCTGCTCGAGTCCCCTGCGCACCAACGGAGTATCGACGACTCCCGGGCAAATGCAGTTGACGCGGATCTTCCGGTCCGCTTCCCAGAACGCCAGCGAATGCGTGAAGTTAACGACTCCGCCCTTGGCCGCGCCGTAAACCGCATCCTGGCGATGCGGATACAGGCCGGCCATCGAGGCGGTGTTGATGATGACGCCGCCGCCGTTCTTTTGCATCAACGGAGCCGCGAGGCCGGTGCCGAGGATTACCGCCTGCAGATCGATCTCGATCACCAGATGCCATCGCTCGGGCGGTGCGTCCGGAAAGCCGGGCGCGCCGACGCCGATACCGGCGTTGTTGTGCAGGATGTCGAGACGGCCGAATTTCGAGACCGCGGTGTCTAGCATCCGGCGCGCGTCGTCGAGCTTTGCAACGTCCGTCTTCACAAAAACCGCGCGGCCGCCCGCGCTCTCGATGCGCTTGACGGTTTCGGCGCCGCCGGCTTCGTCGAGGTCAGCGACGACGATCGCGGCGCCTTCTTTCGCCAGCCGCTCCGACGTCGCACGCCCGATGCCCGATGAGCCGCCGGTGATGACGCCGACTTTTCCTTTGATTTCCATTGCGCGATCCTCCGTTCGAATACCAATCGAGCACTAACCGACACTCCCGACAAGCACGCCAACGATCAGCCCCGCGAGCACGTAGGCCGTAAGGGCGACATAAGTGTAGTCGCGTTCCCTGATGAATAGGATGAAGCAGAACGCGACGCGCGCGAGCGGGACGAGCGTCAGCACGAACAGCCCGATCGTCAGAACCGCGTGTGGATTGCCGGCCCGAATTCTGTCTGGCAACGTGGCAAACCTTTCCCTGCCGATCAGGTGACCCTGCCGCGCCTCGTGGTAGCGCTGGACGAAATAGTCAGGCGCAAAAGTGTAAGTCATAACGAGTCCGGCGACGAGCAAAATCATCGCGGCGATCAGAATCGACCGCAGCAGAATCGGCGTCCACTCCCTGAGTATTCGATCTTCTTCCTGTTTCGGCATCGGTTAGATTCCTGACAATGCGCGCCATCCCATCTCGGCCGCGATTAGCAGAAGAATTATCACGAAAACGGTCCTGAGATACTCGACCCTGATATGGGGCAGGACGCGGCTGCCGGTGAGCGCTCCCGCCGTGACGCCGATCGCCACCGGGGCCGCGATGGTGGTCGCGACGTCGCCGCGCGCGAGGAACACCAGTGCGCCGGCGCCGGCAGTGACACCAATCATGAAGTTACTGGTTGCGCTCGAAACCTTCAGCGGCAGGTGCATGATGTAGTCCATCGCCATCACTTTGAGTGCGCCTGACCCGATCCCGAGCAGACCCGACATCAATCCCGCGACGACCATGAGTGCGCCGCCCTGCGGGACTTTCACGACTTCATAGTGGACCGGGGTGCCGCTTAGATCGGGCACGTCGCCAGAAAGTTCGAGCCGCTCGGCGAGCGGATCGCCCCTGGTCAGGATGTCGTCGCCGCGTTTGGTGACCGTGAAATATGCCGACTGGAGCATCATCGCCGCGAAGAGCAATTCGAGCACGACCGTCGGCACGACGCCGGCGAGATAGGCGCCGATCACGGCGCCGGTGACGGTCGCGCACTCGAGCACCATCGCGACTTTCAGGTTGGTCCATCCGTCGCGCACGAATGCGACGCTGGCTCCGGCACTGGTTGCGACGACGGAGATCAAGCTTGCGCCGACCGCGACCTTCATCGGCATGTGCGCGAATATGATCAGCGCGGGTACGATGAAGACCCCGCCGCCGAGGCCCGAGATCGCGCCGATGAATCCGGCGCCGATTGAAAGCGCGAACAGGTTGATCAGGATTTCGAGCAAGCACAGGCTCCGGATGCAGGCATTGCGCGCGATCGTAGTTTGGTTCGAATGAGAAAGACAGATGCGCGCGGAGGTCGAAGACGGACTACACGGGACGGGGGTTGAGAATTTCAAACGTGCGCCGTGGATTGTTGCGCAGTCCGCGCTCGATGTCGTCGGTGATCTCGCGCACCGCGCGAAGAGGCTCGGCCGCGCGCCAGATGGGACTGCCGACGACGACGTAGTCAGCACCCGCGCGGATCGCATCGGCGGCGGTGATCGCGTCCGAGGCCGGGCTGGCGCTTTCGCGCAGCCGCACACCCGACGTCACGATAATGAATCGGCGTCCGCAGGTGTTGCGCACGCGCGGAACTTCATGCGGCCAGGTCACGACACCGTCGAGCGAGGCGTCGGCCGCGAAGCGCGCGATCTCGGTGACGCGGTCGGGCGAGCCGGGAGCGCGCGGGCTGGAGTTAGCCGACTTCATCTCGGCGAGCGTCGCGATCGCCAGGATACTCGGCCGCCGAAGCCCCTCGCTCCTGCAAATGCGCGCGACCTCGGCGCGCGTCCGCGTCATCATCTCGGTCGAGCCGCAGTTCGAACCGTACGGGTGGAGGTCGAACATCTTGACGCCGAGCCGCGTCGCCTCGACGGCGGCGCGCAGCACCTTTTGCGGGCTATCGTGAAATTTGAGATCGAGAAAAACTTCGGCGCCGCGCCGGCGAATCTCGCGAATGAAATCGGGGCCGCCGCCGACGAACAGCGCGCGCCCGACTTTGAACATCCCGACCACTCGTGCCAGGTGGTCCACCAGCCTGAGCGCGTCACCCCGGTCGCGCAGGTCGAGCGAGACTATCAGCCGCTCGCGCAGTGCGTTCTGTCGCATCAGCCCCGAAAATGGCCAGTACTGCGTCATCGATTCATGAAAATATGCCGATCGCGGTCGAAGTCAAGGAAGCGCCTGGCTCAAACTCGATGCAGTGCGGGGGCTGCAATGCCGCGACTGCACTCGACCGTCGCGTGCGCGCGCATTATCCCTGAAATCTACGCGAACGCTGGACTTTTTCCCCAGTTGGGCGTCGGCATCCGCTTTGCAAATAGAGGTTAGGACCCCGAAATGAACGGCGATTGTTTTAGCTCTGGCGAATCGATAGGTCAATTACATGGACCGGCATTTCCGGCCCCAGGTGAGGCAGGATGTTCGGCATCTTTTTAATAGCACTAATCATTTACGCGGTCGTGCAACATCGAAAGCGGAAGCGCCTGCGCTGGATGAAATACGGCGACGGGTCCAAGTACGACTGGTCGAAGCATGACTGGTCGCAGTACGGCAACTGCTCGAAGTGGTCGCGCGACTGGTCGAAGTGGACGGCGGATGCGAAGGCTTCCACGACGGCATCCGCTGAGCGCTTTGCCAACGATCTTCACGCCAAGATAAAGCGCGACTTCGATTCCAAGATGGCGCGCAAGTTCGAGGCCAAGGCCGAGCGCTTCGAGCGCAAGCTCAAGCAGCGCTTCGACAAGCAGACGCAGAAATACAGTGGCGTCAGCGCGGATCCCGCGCAGGATTTGCCGCCTCCCCCGCAGTTCAAGAACGACGCCGAGCGCCAGACCTACGAGCGCGCGCGCAAACGCGCCCAGGCCGAGGCGGGATTCTTCATCCATCTGATGTGGTACGGCATCATCATCGGCTTCCTGTTCATCATCAATCTGATGACGGGCGGGTTCGGCGGATATCCTTGGTTCATCTGGCCTGCGATCGGATGGGGATTTGGCATCGCAAGCCATTTCGCGGCGGTGTACGGTTGGCGATGGGTTCACCAGCGGGTTTTCCAGCCCACGATCGCACGCGAAGTTCAGCGCGAAGTTCTGCAGGAGAAGGAGCAGCTGCGGACCGAGAAGCAGGCGTCGCTCGACGAGCTGACGGCGACCTTCGCCCATGAAATCCGCAATCCGATTGCGGCCGCGAAAAGCCTGGTCCAGCAGATGGGCGAGGATCCCACCTCGCACGAGAACGTCGAGTACGCCAAGGTTGCGCTCGACGAGCTTGCACGCGTTGAGCGCAGCGTGTCGCATCTGCTGAAATACGCGAAGGAGGAAGACTACGAGTTCGAGAACGTGAACCTCGCGTGGGTGGTCGATGGCGCGCTGACGCAGATGCGCAGCAAGCTGGAGGCGAACTCGGTGATGGTCTCGCGCGCATACTTGAGCGGTCCGACCGTGCGCGCCGACGCCGACAAGCTGCGCCAGGTGTTCTCGAACATCATCGACAACGCGATCGACGCGATGGAATCGACGACCGGCGAGCGCCGGCTCGAGTTCGCGATACAGAACAACGGCGCCGGCATGGCGGCGGTCAGAATTCGCGACAACGGCTGCGGAATCGCCGACGACAAGATCGCGAAGATTTTCAATCCCTTCTACACGTCGAAGACCAACGGCACCGGGCTTGGCCTGGGCGTCGCGAAAAAAGTGATCGACGCGCATCGCGGAACAATCGAAGTCCAAAGCAAGGTGGGCCAGGGCACCGAGTTCGTGCTCGCGATTCCGCTCAGCGACGCGGTGCGCGACAACGCTGACGTAGTCCAATCGTCGGCCGAATTGCCGGACGTCCTGGTCGAAGGGGCCGAGGAACCCGGTCCGCAAAACAACGCGCAAAACAATGGTGGCGGTGCGACTACTTCGCCGATCATCCCGCTGGCGGCCGACGCGCCATCCGGTCAGACCTCGAGGCTACGCAATTGAAAGGCCGATTGCTGGTAGTTGACGACGAGCGCGGAATCGTCATCGCGCTCAAGGGGCTCTTCACCAAGGAGGGCTACGAAGTCGAAACCGCCGAGTCGGGCGAAGAAGCGCTCGAGAAGGTCAAGGCCGGCCTGTTCCACGTGATCATCACCGATCTCAGCATGAAGGGAATGAGCGGACTCGAATTGCTCAAGCACGTGCGCGAGCTCGATCCCGCGTGCGCCGTGCTGATGATCACCGCGTTCGGCACGCAGCGAATCGCAGTCGAAGCGATGAAGGCCGGCGCCGAGGACTACCTGCCCAAGCCCTTCGACAACGACGAGTTGCGACTGAAAGTGCGCAAGGTGATGGAGACGCAACTGCTCAAGCGCGAGCACAGCCAGCTGCTCGAGCAGGTGCGCCTGGAGACCGGAGTCTTCGAGAACATGGTCGGGCGGTCGCGCGCGATGATGCGCGTGTTCGAGACGATCGACAAGGTCGCGCCGACCGACGTCACGGTTTTGATCCGCGGCGAATCGGGCACCGGCAAAGAGCTGGTCGCGCGCGCGATCCATTTTCGAAGTCCACGCGCGCGCAAGCCGTTCATCGCGGTCAATTGTGCGGCGTTCTCGCGCGAGCTGGTCGAGAGCGAGCTGTTCGGCCACGAGAAGGGCGCGTTTACCGGCGCCGTCGCGCGCCGCGAAGGCAAATTCGAAGCCGCCAACGGCGGCACGCTGTTCCTCGACGAGATCGGCGACATGGCGCTCGAGACGCAGGCCAAATTGCTGCGCGTGCTGCAGGAGCAGGTGTTCGAGCGTATCGGCGGCAATCAGCCGCTGAGCGTGGACGTGCGGATAATCGCCGCGACCAATCAGGACCTCGAAGCGATGATCGAACAGGGCAAGTTTCGCGAGGATCTCTACTACCGCCTGAAGGTGGTCGAGATTCGCGTGCCCCCGGTTCGCGAGCGGCGCGAAGACGTTCCGCTGATGGTGCAGCACTTCATCGCGGAGGCGTGCAATCGGTTTTCCGCGCCGGAAAAACAGCTCACGCCAGAGGCGATGCGCGCGTGTGTCGAGGCGCCGTGGAAAGGCAACGCGCGTTCGCTCAAGGCGGCGATCGAGCAGGCGGTGATCCTGTCGCCGGGCGCCGAGATCACCGCGGAAGATCTTTTCGCCGGCTCGGAACCGGATGGCGACCACCCGAGTTCGCCCGCGCAAGGCGCGTCGAATCACACGGCTGCGGCCGGCGAGGGCAGCGGCTCGGCGCTGACGTTTCGCGAGGCGAAAGAAAAATTCGTCGGCGATTGGGAACGCGAGTTTTTCGTCCGCGCGCTGCGCGCGACCGGCGGCAATATCTCGCGCGCCGCGGAACGAACCGGGATGTACCGGCAAAGCTTTCAACAAAAAATGCGCGAACTCGGGATCGCACTCGCGGATATTGGGCTCGCGCCCAAGGGTGACGGGAATTGATTTCGCGCAGACACGGAGACGATAGGCGATGAACTCCACCGAACCTCAGTCCACGAGCACTGGCCTCTCGACGACGAAGATACATCCTCCCCTGCTGGCGGCCGCGCTGCTGCTGGCCACGCTGGCGCTGCACTTCATCCTGCCCGAAGAGCGAACGGTGGGATGGTATCAGGTGATCGGCCTGCTGGTCGTTGCGTTCGGCGCGGGGCTGTCGTGTTTCGCGGCCGCGATTTTTCAGGCCCGCGAGACGACCAGGAAACCGTGGGGCGAGCCGACCACGTTCGTCGTGCAGGCGCCCTACACCCGGACGCGCAACCCCATGTACCTGGGCCTCGCGACCGCGTTGTTCGGCCTGGCGATTTTCTTCAGTTCGATCGCGATGCTGCTGGCGCCGGCGGTGTTCTTTGCGGTGATCGATCGGATGGTAATTCCCCGCGAGGAGGAAACGCTGGAGCGGCTCTTCGGCAACGATTACGCCGATTACAAGAATCGCGTCAGACGCTGGATCTGAAACTTTAGCGACACGCGGCTACGCGAGCGAATCGCGCTCGGGGCCGAAAGGAGAACGGAAGTGTTATCAAGATTATTCAAATTGATCGGAGGCAAGTTCAGCCGCTGGATTAAAGCGCGCGAGGCGCGCGACCCCGAGGCGGTGTACGAGTCTGCCATCTCGGATCGGGTGCGGCGCTATCACCAGCTCAAGACCGCGGCGGCCGGCGTCATCTACATGCGCAACAAGCTCGAGCGCGAGCTGCGTGAAAAGCTCGCCGAGATGAAGGAAGTCGATGAAGAAGCGGGGCAGGCCGCCGATATGAACGAGGATCAATGCGCGCTGATTCTGATTCAGCGCAAGCACGTCCTCGATGGCGATTGCACGCGGCTGCGCGAAGAGCTCGGCGAACTGACTTCGGAAGCCGAGGACGCGAAGAAGAACTTGATCGCGTTCAAGGGCGAGATCGAGAAGCTCAAGGTCGAAAAGGTGCGAATGATCGCGCGGCTGAAGAACGCGCAGGCGCGAGTGCGAATCCAGCGTGCGCTCGAGGAGATTTCCTACGACGACGACGTCCGCGCGCTCGAAGAAGTGCGCGAGTCGATTCAGCGGATGCTCGCGCAGGCGGGCGTCAATCACGAAATCGCCGGCTCCGAACTCGGCGACAAGCTCGAGGCGATCCGTCAGCGCAACGCCGAGACCAAGGCCGAGATCGAGCTTGCGGATTTGAAGCGCAAGCGCCGGCCGCCGCTGGCGCCGATGGATATTTTCACGGCCGCAGCCGACGCGGCCGCCAACGGCGACGTCAAGCACGCGAGCTGAAATGGAGACGCTAGCGCGCCATCGAGACGGGGCGGGTTAGCGGCGGAACAGCGTCGAGTCCGCGATCGGCAGACCCAGCGCGTAGCGCCGCAACCAGTCGAGCGCGACCTGCGAGGTGATCAGTTTCACCCAGTCGCGAGTGCCGCGGAACTGGTATCGGCGCGTGAAGCTCTGATCGTCGGCGGACAGCGCGATGCAGACCGTGCCGACCGGCTTGTCCGGTGTGCCGCCGTCGGGGCCTGCGATGCCCGAGGTCGCGACCGACACGCTCGCGCCCGTGCGTTTGCGAACGCCGGCCGCCATCTCGCGTACGCATTCCTCGCTCACGGCGCCGTGCGTTTTCAGCGTCTCCTCCGAAACGCCGAGCACGCCGGACTTCACGCCGTTGGAATAGGTGACGAGGTCGCCTCTAAAGTATTGCGAGCAGCCGGGAACGTTGGTGATGCGATGCCCGATCAGCCCGCCGGTGCATGATTCGGCGACCGCCAGGGTAAATTTCTTTTCGATGAACAGGCGGCCGACGACTTCCTCCATCGTGGTGTCGCCTTCGGCGTAAACGAACTGCGAGATTTTCTCGCGCACCCGCCGCGACAGCTCTTCGACCCTGCGATCGACTTCGCCCGGTTGTCCCTCGACTCTGATCTTCAGCGAAATCTGCGGAAAGCTCGCGCGGAACGAGACCTTGGCCTCATCCGGTTTGATCAATCCCGCCACCGCTTCGTCGAGCGCCGACTCGCTCATCCCGAAGGTCTGGAAGACGCGAACCGCGTAAACTTTGTCGGTGCCGCGATTGGCGGAGATCCACGGTATCACCGTATTTTCCATCATCGGTTTCATTTCACGGGGCACGCCGGGCAGGACGATCAGATGCGCGGTATGGCCGCCGAGCGTCACCGGCATCCTGAAGCCGGGCGCCGTGCCGAGCGGATTCTGGATGACCGTCGCACCGCCGGGAAAGAGCGCCTGCTTGAGGTTGTTGTCGGGCATCGGGCGGCCAATCGCCGCAAACAAGCGCCGCATGTGTTCGACGGCGGCCTCGTCGCGCAACAATTTCGCGCCCGCGACGCGCGCGACGGTTTCGGTGGTCAGGTCGTCGGCGGTCGGTCCGATGCCGCCGGTCGAGATGACGACGTCGCCCATCCCGATGGCGGTGCGCCATGCCCATTCCAGACGGTCGGGAACGTCGCCGACCGTAATCACCGCGACCAGATCGATTCCAATTTCCGAGAGCTTGTCGCAAAGGTAGTTGGCGTTGGTATCGACGACCTTGCCGCTGGTGATTTCGTCGCCGGTTGAAAGAATCACAGCGCTTTGAATCATCGGGAGCTCCTCGCGGCCGCGTGCGTTCAGAGCACGCGCACGATCAGCTGCAGCGCAATATTCGCATAAATCGCCGCGGCCAAATCATCCAGCATGACGCCTGCGCCGTTGCGCATGCGGCGATCGATCAGGTTCGCCGGCCACGGTTTAATCACGTCGGCCGCTCGAAACAGAATGAATCCCAGCATCAGCGAGCCGGCCGTGAGCGGATTGCCGAACATCGTGGCGGCCATGCCGAGCACTTCATCGATCACGATGCGTGAATCGTCGTGCTGATCGAATATTTTCTCGGCGCGATCGGAAATCCAGCACGAGATCGCAAACGCGATCGCGAAGACGATTAAACACAGCGCGGGCGAATGCCTCCAGAGCGGGCCGAACCCCAGCCATACCGCCGCCAGTCCGACCACCGAGCCCGCGGTTCCCGGCGCAATCGGGGAGTAACCCGAATAGATTCCAGTGGCGAAGAAGATGATGAGCGAGCGCATCGGCTAAAACGGATTGCGCGAAGATAGCATGGCAGGCCGCAGCGGGGTAAGTGCGTTCGAGTGCGCGGGCCGCAAATGCAGGGGCACCCGCGGCCAGCGGCTATCTGGTGGCCAAGGTTACCGGGTCTTCTTCGGCGCCGACCTCGACCGATGCGACGCCTTCGATCGTTTGCGCGACTCCGATCACGAGATCGTCCCACGGCGGCACCAGTCCGGGGCCGCTCACGCGCACGCATCCCG